>NZ_NMWV01000046.1 GCF_002860405.1 Bifidobacterium imperatoris
CCAACAAGGAGCAGACGAAGGAACTGGCCGACGCCAACGAACAGTTAGGTGAATCAGGCACAGAAGCGGCAGACGGATTGAACCAGACAGCCAATGCCGCCGATGATGCCGCCGACGCGGCTAGCATCCTCGCGAACAACTTCGGAGCCACCACCGACGGCATCAACGAGCAGGCCGCGGCATTGGGCGAGGTCACCGACGCGCTCAGCACCTACTACGGGTTCAGCACGAGCGCTTCGGATGCGTTGATCTCCATGCATGACGCGTTCGACAAGGCCACCAAGGCGGCTCAGGAGAACGGTCAGACTCTTGACCTGAACACGGAGAAGGGTCGCAGCAACCAGAGCGCGTTGAACGATATCGCCGACAGCGCGTTGAAGGCGGCGGAAGCGCAAGCCAAAAACGGCAGCAGCATGGATGAGATCAACGGCACGTTGGACACGGCCCGAGAGAACTACATCAAAGCCGCCGAAGCGATGGGCATGCTGCCCGAGGATGCGGAAGCCGCCGCCAACGCGGCCGGACTCACATCAAGCGAGTTCGAACGATTGGCGAAAAGCATCGGCCTCATCCCGGACAGCAAGATCATCAACGTGAACTCCGACACGGGTGAAGCCGAAGGCCAATTGCAGGCGTTGGGCGTCACCGTGGAGACCCTGCCGGACGGCACCGTCAAGATCGGCGGAGACAACACGGATGCCATCGCCGCGATAGCCGCGGTCAACGGATTGCCCGTGGATTCGAAAACCGGCACCGTCACACTGGACTCCAGCCAGTACAACATCGCGTTGGCATTGGCGAACGGTGCGACCATCGACAAGAAAACCGGTTATCTGGTCGGTGACGGCAGTGACCTGCTCGCCAAGGTCGCGCAGGCCAACGGTTGGAAAATCGACACGAAGACCGGAGTCATCTCCGGCAACGATGGCCCGTTCCAATCAACAGCCAAGGCCGTGGAGAACAAGAAGATCGCAGGCAAGACCGTGAAGGTCGATGCCGATGCTTCCAGTTTCTGGGGCACCGTCAACGGCATTCTCGGCAAAGTGTTCAAGGTCAACATCGGCAGCGATGCGAAAGCTCACGGTGGTCTCATCGGCTACGCTTCGGGCGGTCTCATGGGGCGTGACGGCATTCCGAAATACGCTTCCGGCGGCTACGGCCTGCTGGGCGGCGTAGGCAGCAAGGTCAGCGATTCGAACCTCATCTGGGCATCACGCGGCGAGTACATGATGAAGGCTCGCGCCGTGGACCATTACGGCGTCGGCTTCATGGACTCCGTGAACACAATGCGCTACCAGCCCGACCAGGGCACCATGTATCTGCCGGCACCCAGTCTGGATGCGACGCCGAACACGATGCTGGTCGAATCGAATCAGGCCGTCATCAACGCCATCGACTCGTTCCACGAGGACATCGGCCCGCTGATAGCCATGTATGCGCCGCAGATCGGCAAACGCGACTTCCAACGACTCACACGGGAGGCACTGCGGTGAAAACCTTCACATACACCAGTTCCACCGGCTCCACGGTGAACCTATATGAGCCGGTGGGGCTGCTGGTCGGTCAGATCATGGAGCTGCGCACCCGCCAATGGGATTGGACGCTCGGCTACCGGAGCCTGACCGCGAACCGGCCCGCCCGCACCGTGAAGTTCACGGCCCTCTGCCGCAGTCAGAGCATGTTGGAAGCGGCGGAACGCCTGTTCGACGCGGATGTGCGCGCCTATGTGGAGGAGCAGGTGAAACCCGGCATGCTGGAGGTGGACGGCTGGCGGCAGACCGCGCTCATCGTCAAGGCGGAACCCGATTACGTGAGTCCCCAGTTGACGCGCGTGGAATTCACCGCCGCATTGTTCGACGGCGTATGGCACAAGCCGGTGACCCGCCAGTTCAGCCGGAACACAGCACGGTATACGAGCGGCAAGGGATATTCGTACGACTACCGATATGATTACGTGCCGACCCGTGCCAGTGCAGTATTGTCGAACGATTCCGCATTGCCGAGCCGTGTGAAATACATCATCTACGGTGCCGCCACTTCTCCCGCCATCACCATCGGCGGCAATAAGGTGATAGCCGACGTGAGCATCCCCTCCGGCGGCTATCTCATCATCGATGGCACCGGGTCGCCCCGAACCGCCGTATTGACCGCCGCGAACGGCGACCAGACGAACGTGTTCGACAAGCTGCGAAGAGACCAGGCGAACAACGAATACGCGTTCGCCACGTTGCAGCCCGGCGTCAGCCAGGTCAGCTGGGATGAATCGTTCAGCTTCGACATCGAATATTGGATGGAGAGGACCGGCCTGCCATGGACGTGATATGGACGAATCCCAGCCATGTGCCGCAGGGCGAGCTGGTCAGCCCCGCATTGGATATCCAATACGGTGACGAGGGCAACGATTTCGAACTCACCCACTCCACCAGCGATGTCGTGCTGGCGGACGGTTGCCTGATCGGGGTGGAGGGAGCCGAATACGGTGGCCGTGTGGACGGCATTCGCGTCGAGATGAGCGACGGGCATTCCGAATACACAGCCACGGGCCGCACCTGGCATGGCATGCTCGCCGGCAAGATCATCCAACCCGATTCGGGCATGAACCGGCTCATACTGTCCGGAGACGCGAACAACGTCATCCGCACCATCATCAGCCGAATCGGATTAACGGACACGTTCACCGTGCCCGCCACGAATAGCGGAATCACGGTCAGTGCCTACGCGTTCCACCGGTATTGCACCGCATGGGACGGGTTGCGCATGATGCTCACCAATGTGGGGGCACGGTTGAACATGAGATTCATCAACGGCGCATGCCAGCTGGAGGCGGTGAAATCCTCCACGTATGGCGGCGCGGACAGCGACCAGCGCGTGGATTTCACCGCCAAACGCGCATACACGCAGGTCAACCATCTCATCGGCCTCGGCAAAGGCGAGCTGAAGGACCGTGCGGTCAGCCACTGGTATGCGGACGAGCAGGGCAACATAAGCCAAACCCAATCGCTCACCGGCAGCCGGGAAATCTGCCAGACCTACGAGCTCACCACCAGCGAAGGCAGCGAACTAGCGGACAAGACCCGCGACAAGCTCAAGGAACTATGGGCGCAGGGCACCGTGGAACTCGACCTGCCCGACGATCTGAATCTGCATGTGGACGACCATGTGAGAGCCTATGATGCCACGACCGGCATCAGCGTGGACTCCCCCATCGTGCGCATCAGCATGAAACTCAAGAACGGCATACCCAAGGTCAGCTATGAGACCGGCTCATACGACTGGCCGCAGGAAGAAGCCTAGAAAGGATAAACGCCATGCCGAAATACGAGAACATCACCCAATACGAGTGCGACCGCACCGGATGCCCCATCAAGGAATACGTCTCACCGAACGAAACCGCGTCCCCCGACTGGCACGAACTCACCCGAATCGACCGCAACGGCAACGAGAAGCATTTCCTCCTGTGCGGCACTGATTACAAGGACTACCTGCAGTTGGCCGAGAATCAGGACAAGGATTTCGACCTGTGGATGCAGCAGGGAGGCAAGTGACATGGGCGCGGTACTGGTAACCGGATCACTGGGAGGCGACCAGCCCCACGTGACCAGCGCGCAGGACGGTCTCCTACATGCCGGCATGCTCGGTCGTGGCGGCTACCTGTTGCAGACCCGCAACTGGACGCAATTGCCGTCGGCGAAGAATTCGAACACCATCACCATCCCCGCGTGGGATATCGTGATGGAAGGCCGTCAGGTCATGATCGACCAGCCCACCGATGTGACGATCCAATCCGGTTCGCAGGGCGTGAAACGTCGCGACCTGATCGTGGTCCGTTACACGATGAACGCGAGCACGGGCGTCGAAGCGGTGAACCTGGTCGCCATCAAAGGCACCGCGGCAGCTTCCCCTGTGGATCCCGCCTATAATACGGGCAGCATCATCAGCGGCGCCCTCACTTCCGACCTGCCGTTATGCCGTGTGAGCATCGACGGTATCAACGTCACCGGTGTTGATGTGTTGGTGAATGTGTTGGCGCCGTTGAGCAGCGTGTGGGATTCGCTAACCCATCACGGTTTCCAGCGTGCCGATGGCGGCGTGGTCCGTGGGGTGTTGCAGCCGAACGCGGTGACGGTCCAGCAGGCGGCATGGCCGAAGCCGTTCGCGGAAATACCCACCGTG
The DNA here is from genome assembly GCF_002860405.1 of Bifidobacterium imperatoris. Lineage (GTDB taxonomy): Bacteria > Actinomycetota > Actinomycetes > Actinomycetales > Bifidobacteriaceae > Bifidobacterium > Bifidobacterium imperatoris. Next base: position 4,174 of record NZ_NMWV01000046.1, read on the forward strand.
GTCGGCTGGTATGCGAACGACAACATTTATTCATGCTCCGTCACATCAGTTACCACGACCGGCTGCACCATCGCAATCAAGAACATCGGTGAACAAGCCAATGGTATCGAGGGCCACGTGTACGCGGTGGCCTACGGCAAACTCGCCTAGGCGAAGGTCACGCCGTCCGGTATCGGCAGGCTGCGGGGAGTGTGCAGGCACCTGTCCCCGTTGGTCAGGGAGCCGACCACGGTGATGCTGCCGTCCACATTCCAGGTGGCCTTCTTGCCGAAGTTGCCGGACGGTATCGCCCACAGGCAGCCGAGATACACGGGTTTCGAGGGCTTCACGCCGGAGGCGTGCTGGAACACGCCGTAGTCGCCCACGTTGACCGTGCTGCGGAAGCCGGACAGGTCCACGTGGAGCAGACGGTTGCGCTCGTCCACGATGATCTGCATGCCGCCGCCATACATGTCAGGTGGGAAACTCCCCGTGTTCTGCATACTGAACCGCGCGTATTTGAGCGGCTGGGTTAGCGAATCCCTCAGCGTATGAGGGCGTGCTCCCATACGCGTTGGGCTTCGCGCAGTATCTCGCTGTCAGGGCGTAGGTAGTAGCGGGCCGTGGTGGCGATTGACGAGTGACCTAACGCGCGGCTGACCACCGCCACGTCCACGCCGGCGCCCAACGCGGTGCTGGCCCAACTGTGGCGCAGGTTGCGGCGTGGCACATACGGCAGGTTCTGTGACCTGCACCATGCGGCGTAGCGTCTGGCGACCTGACCTGGATTCAATAAGCCGATGAGACGGCCGCCCTCATGCGGTCTGATCTCGCGCAGTCTCAATACCGCGAATCTGGGGAGCACGACGGTGCGGCGCGATAGCTCGGTCTTCGGCTCCACGATCACCTCGTGTCCGTCCACCCACTGCAATCCGCGTCGGACCTTGACCTTGCCTGTATTGAGGTTCAGA
>NZ_NMWV01000047.1 GCF_002860405.1 Bifidobacterium imperatoris
CGATGAGCTCGGCCTGCTCAACGAGCTATGGGAGCTGGTGCGCGTCAAGGCCAACCTGTTCACCCCGTCCAAGAAGCCGGTCGCGCGCGAAAGCACCCGGGACGGCCGTCCCCGCCGCGTCTACGACGCACCACGCACCCCGTGGGAGCGGCTCAAGGAGTTCGACGAGGCGGACAGGGCCGCCGGCGGCCCCGGCTTCATACCCGACGACAAGCGAGAGGAGATCGAACACACGCTCGCGACCGTGAACCCGGCCGAGCTCGTCCGCCGCATCCACGACATCCAGGACCGGCTCGAAGCACTGGCGGCACCGCGCACCGCGCGGCTGGCCAGACGCATGGGCCCGGACATGGCATACTTGAACAAGACGCTCGCCCGGATCGCGGGCGTCGAACCGGAAGACGACGAAACCCCACAAGCCGACGCGGACTAGGATTTCACGCTCACCACAGGTGAGGCACCACTCCGGATTACGCGCTCATTTTCAAATGAGGCACCTCGCTCCAAAGACTAACTGCTCCTGCATCATGCATTAAGTCAGCACACCATGCCCGCTCGTGAAAATATGCATTTGAGTGAGCAATGACTGCCGAAGAAACAAATATATATTCTGTAATCGAGCTATACTCAACGGACGAAATTGACGCCTCGCTCTCCAATGTTGTAGTCTGGTGCGGTTCTCCCAAGTTGGCTGACTTGAGCGGGCCATTGATGACCTGTACACATCACCGGGAGGACGATGATGAACGATAAGACCGCACCATTCAAACTTGTATGTCTGATTTGCGGCAAATCATTGACTGCGGAAGTCTGCATTAATCACCACATAGGCAAGGTTGACTATCTGCCTCTCAACCATGATGACAACGACTTGCTGCCAATGGGCGCTATTGAAATGACCTCATACGGACATTACGGCACTACATTCTTTGACCCATGCGATGACGGCACACAAGTCGCCGCTCTCATCTGCGATGAGTGCATGGAAGAACGCAGCAGCCGACTTCTCTATATCAACAAACAGCGTCAGCTCAAACCATTCGACACCGCAATGAAAGAACTTGAGGAACGATGGAAGGCCGAGAAAGCTGAACGCGAAGCAAATCCCGTTGCCCCTCTCTTTCTCCCTGAGGAGCAGCCAGTGGATGAGGATGGCTACCCGATTATCAACGAGGAGTTTTTCCGTACAATGCTCTCGGAAAAACCATCAACGGACAATTAACCGATAGTCTCTCACCAACATAATCGGCACCATCCAAATACGAAAGGAACAACCATGACTAACGGATTCACCGCGCCTTTCTACTAAGCAACTATTGCCTAGTTTGAAAGGAACATCACCATGTCTCGAACATGGAAGGACCGGCCATACCGAATCATGGAGGCCGAAGCCAAGCGCGCGGGATATACACACAACAGATACTGGATACTCCCCTATAGCGCATCGCGAGAACCTGTACCTGATGTAACGTCATATGCTTATGCCACTAGCCGCAACGTACACATTCCCGCACGCCGCATACGAGACTATCGCTGGATTGAGGATGACTGGATTCCCGATTACGGAGCCAGCCACCGCGTTCGCGAAGCACTCAACGCCGCAGCCATCGCAGCCAACAACGGCTACGATATGCGCGACTGGGACGATCCCATCGCATATCAGAGACGACGACGCTGGATCATCGGAGAATAATCAATGACTTGTGTTGTGCTCATAACTGTGCGGTTATGAGCACAACACAAGTCACTAGCCCAAAAACAAAGGGTCTGTTAGACCAAAGTATTGTTTTTGATTTACTAAGTAATTACTTAGTAATTACAATGGAATTATGAGCAAATGAAGCAAGGCAGCGAAACTGGTCAGCGGGTCCGGGACGGGCTCGCGCTGCTGGATGACGACGAGCGTCGTCGGACGATTGAGGCGTTGCGTTCCATCGTGTACGAGGACATGCACGGGTTCTCGGGAGCTGCCTGCCGATGCTTGCCCGCATTGCGGTTCTATCTCCATCAAGCGCAACGGCAAGACGGTAAAGGGCAATCAGCGCTGGTACTGCAAAGATTGCAAGCGCACGTTCACGGCCAACGTCGGTCGCGTACTCGGCATGTCCAAGCTGCCGGTGGAGACGTGGATGACCTACGTGGAGGCATTCATCGACCAGCTGTCGCTGCGGAATTGCACGGACAAGTGCGGCGTTGGCCTGCGCGCGGCATGGTTCATGCGCCGCCGCATCATCGAATGCATCCAACGTTACAATCCCTCGTTCAACGCGGTCGCAGGCGACCGGGTGGAGATTGACGAGACGTACTTCCGCGACAGTTACAAGGGCTACCGCAAGGGCACCATGCCGCGCCCCGCTCGCAAGAGCGGCAAGAAGGCAGCGAAACGCGGTCTGAGCAAGCAGCAGGTGTGCGTCGTCACCGGCATCGACGACACTGGCGCGTCCTTCCTCGTGGTATCCGGTCGCGGCATGCCCGGCAAGGAGCGTGCCTACAAGGCGCTCAACGGGCGAATCGGCAAGGGTGCTCTCGTCGTCACCGACAAAAGCCGGGGCCTACCCCGCCGTCCTCGACCGGCTCGGCGCGACATTGGAGCGCACGGGCGCGACCGAGCACGCCATCAATCGCATCAACAGCCTGCACGCCCGTCTCAAGGACTTCATGCACGGTTTCAAGGGCGTGTCCACGAAGCACCTCCAGTCCTACCTCGCATGGTTCCGGTGGATTGAGGCGTTCAAGAGCGGACCCACCAAGCAGCGGGGCACCATCAGACGCCAGCTCCGCAACGGCGCGTACCGGCTCACGCGCAGCATGTACGTGCGCATGCCCATGCCCGTATGACAAGTGATAGCATGCTCCTTATCAATCGGATGGGCTACGATGTAGCTACCAATCCGATTGGAGGACAACCCTATGAGCGTGCCGACCACCACCATGAGAATCGACCCCGAACTCAAGGACGAAGCCAACAAGGTGCTTGGCGAACTCGGCTTGAGTCTGTCTGGAGCCGTCACCATCTTCCTCAAGGCCGTCGTGCGCGAACAGGGGCTACCGATAGACATGCGAATCGGAAATCACGGAAACAAGGAGGATCAGGCGTGAGCGCCGAGAGAGAGAGAGAGTAGAGGCATACCTTTCCTCTGAATCAACAAAACCGCAGTTCCTTCTAGGGAATTCACTGGAAGTTCTGCGAATCATTCCCGACGATTCCATCGACTGCGCCATTACGTCTCCACCGTACTGGATGAAAAGGGAGTATTTGGGCGGAGGAATCGGACTGGAAAACAAGTACCAAAGCTACATCTCTGATTTGTGCGCCATTTGCTCCGAGGTCTACCGGGTGCTGAAACCATCCGGATCCTTCTGGCTGAACATCGGGGACTCCTACCATAACAAGCATCTTCTTCAGATTCCAAACAGGGTAGCCATCCGCCTGACGGATGAAGTTGGTTTCATCCTCCGCAATGAAGTTGTGTGGAACAAGCTCAAGGGCGCGCCTGATAACGCGAAGGACAAGCTGCGTAACCTCTGGGAACCGGTGTTCCATTTCACGAAATCTGAGAAGGGCTATTACTACGACATCGATGCAACGCGCATCAAACCACGCAAGGCGAAAAGCGTGAAACATGGCGCCGTGGTCTCTGCCACAGGCGTATCCGGCGTCAGGTACCGCCGTAAAATCGAGCTTTCTACTGAGCTGTCGGAAGAAGAGAAGCGCAATGCCTTCAAGGCGTTGGACGATATGCTTGCGCTTGTTGAGGCTGGTGAGGTACCCGATTTCAGGATGGTCATACGCGGTGCCACCCGAACCACGCACGGAAATTCCGCAAAGCTGTCCGGCAGGGCCAAGGAACTCGCGGATAAAGGCTTCTACTTCTTGAAATACAGCAAGCAGGGGGCAAAGATGTCAGACGTATGGGACATCATCCCCGAAGATACTCAGGGTCGCAAATACCACTACGCCCCATACCCGGAGGATCTGGTCAAGAATCCGATAGCGCTGACATGCCCTCCTTCCGGCGTTGTGCTGGACCCATTCGTCGGCACGGGAACCACATGTAAGGTCGCCTCGGAAATGGGGCGCAAGTCAATCGGCATCGATATTTCCGACGAGTATTTGAAACTCGCGAAGGAGCGTTGTGATGGCACATCGCGTCAATGAGATGTACGGACTCTACGTGAACGGAAGCGATGCTCCCGATTTGACGGATTCTCTGGCAAACCAAATCTGTCCTCTTACCGGGAAACGCTGTGGAAAGCGGCGTAAGAGCGTTAACGAGACCATCGGGACATGTAGCGTGCTGGCAAAGGATTCTGTCAGCAACGAAGATATGCCAATGCTCATATGTCCGGACCGGTTAATCGAAGGGAATCGTATTTTTCTTGACTGCATTGATTTGATTTCCTCCAGCATCCCCGGAAGCGACTTGTATCTCATACCGGAAGTCAAGACATCGGCAGGGAGACTGGACTATGTCTTGGCGGCGTTCAGAGACGGCCATCCCGTTGATTTCGTGGGTATAGAACTCCAGACTTTGGATACCACAGGATCGGTGTGGCCGAACAGGCAACGTCTGCTATGCGACCTTGGATACATGCAGTCCGATACTCCGAAAACGGACAAGCAGGAATACTCGATTAACTGGAAAATGACAGGCAAAACGATTCTCACGCAGATAGTCCAGAAGGGGCAGCTCTTTGAGACGTTCAATCGTCATCTTGTTCTAATCTGTCAAACACCGCTGTATGACTACATGGAGCAGGCGTTCAACTTCTCTGAAGTAGAGGACGACAATCATAGGAATCACATTCACTTCCATTGTTATGATTACATTCCCGCTCAATCCGAAATGTGCCTGAGACTTGGGAAAATGAAGAGCATAACAGCTGAAGCTGTTGACCGCATTATGGGACTGGAATCTCCGTCGAACGAGGAGCTGGTGGCTATCAACAAGATTCTCGAAAAGAGAATGAAACCAGATTATCTCTTCAATCCATTCCGGCTCAATAACCGTATGCACACTTTGGTCTAACAGACCCAAAGACAAATCACAGCAACCAAACCGATAAAGATGATTTGCTGCCACAGTATGTACGTATTTTTGACGTACAATTGAATCTATGGCAACAATCACACAGAAATCATCACGTTTGGATATCCGTCTCACCGAAGAACAACGAGCGCTTATCGAGCGGGCAGCTTCGCTAACCGGCTCGACGCTCACTCAATGGACTGCACAACACCTCATCGAAGCCGCGCGTCGCGATATCGATAAGGAGACAACTCTGCGGCTGAATGATGCTTCATTCGACGCTTTCTTGGTCGCGCTGAATGACCCTATACCCGACGCTGCCAAGGAACTGATGGCGAGGGACCCACAATGGGCCTGACACATTCCTTCCTGAAACCACGACGCATGGAAGAAGATGACAATATACAAGATTTCTCCTGCGGCATTCCGCTTATCGACGATTGGGCTCACAAGCGGGCCTTGGGCGCGGCAAAGCACGGTACTGCAGTGCCCTATATATCAACCACTGCAGAGGGAGCAATTGCCGGCTTCTATACCCTCAGCGCTTATTCAGTAAACAGGGACAGCGTATTAGGAGGTTGGCTACGCCGCAATACGCCCGATCGAGGTGCCTCATTTGAAAATGAGCGCGTAATCCGGAGTGGTGCCTCACCTGTGGTGAGCGTGAAATCCTAGTCCGCGTCGGCTTGTGGGGTTTCGTCGTCTTCCGGTTCGACGCCCGCGATCCGGGCGAGCGTCTTGTTCAAGTATGCCATGTCCGGGCCCATGCGTCTGGCCAGCCGCGCGGTGCGCGGTGCCGCCAGTGCTTCGAGCCGGTCCTGGATGTCGTGGATGCGGCGGACGAGCTCGGCCGGGTTCACGGTCGCGAGCGTGTGTTCGATCTCCTCTCGCTTGTCGTCGGGTATGAAGCCGGGGCCGCCGGCGGCCCTGTCCGCCTCGTCGAACTCCTTGAGCCGCTCCCACGGGGTGCGTGGTGCGTCGTAGACGCGGCGGGGACGGCCGTCCCGGGTGCTTTCGCGCGCGACCGGCTTCTTGGACGGGGTGAACAGGTTGGCCTTGACGCGCACCAGCTCCCATAGCTCGTTGAGCAGGCCGAGCTCATCGACGGTGTACCGGTAGTAGA
>NZ_NMWV01000048.1 GCF_002860405.1 Bifidobacterium imperatoris
TACTACCGGTACACCGTCGATGAGCTCGGCCTGCTCAACGAGCTATGGGAGCTGGTGCGCGTCAAGGCCAACCTGTTCACCCCGTCCAAGAAGCCGGTCGCGCGCGAAAGCACCCGGGACGGCCGTCCCCGCCGCGTCTACGACGCACCACGCACCCCGTGGGAGCGGCTCAAGGAGTTCGACGAGGCGGACAGGGCCGCCGGCGGCCCCGGCTTCATACCCGACGACAAGCGAGAGGAGATCGAACACACGCTCGCGACCGTGAACCCGGCCGAGCTCGTCCGCCGCATCCACGACATCCAGGACCGGCTCGAAGCACTGGCGGCACCGCGCACCGCGCGGCTGGCCAGACGCATGGGCCCGGACATGGCATACTTGAACAAGACGCTCGCCCGGATCGCGGGCGTCGAACCGGAAGACGACGAAACCCCACAAGCCGACGCGGACTAGGATTTCACGCTCACCACAGGTGAGGCACCACTCCGGATTACGCGCTCATTTTCAAATGAGGCACCTCGCGTACAGCGTAATGCGTTTTGACTAAAACAGGCGGCGCAACCACGTTTCGGCCAGCTCGGGCCAGGATTGCAGGCATTCGACTATGTGCGCATATTTGCCGGCGCCCGCGGTCTCCTCATTGGCGAGGGACAAGCCATGCGTGCCTTCCGGGTACAGATGCGCTTCCACGCTCACGCCCGCCGCGCGGCATGCTTGAATGAGCATCAGCGTATTTTCCACTGGCACAGTGGCGTCGGTCATAGTGTGCCAAACGAACACCGGTGGAGTTTTGGCGTCGATATGGCGCTCAATGGAGAGCTCGTCAAGCAGCTCTGGATTATGAGCTTCCAGGCCAAGCAGGCATTGGAAGCTACCGCGATGGGCGAACTCGCCAGCAGTGATTACCGGGTAGGCAAGCATCAGCGCGTTTGGTCGCACTTCGTCTGGGTTGACGTTATGCGCGCGCATCGTATCGTCGCCAGCACTGGTGGCCAGGTTAGCGGCCAGATGGCCGCCTGCAGAAAAGCCGAGTATGGCAATTGCTTCGGGCTTTACGTGCCATTCGTCGGCATGTGCGCGGATAAGCCGCATCGCCTCGGCAGCTTCCAATAACGCTACCGGGTATCGACTCGGCTTCACCGAGTATCGCAGAATAAACACGTTGAAGCCCTTGGCCAGAAATCGCAGAGCCACTGGTTCGGATTCACGGTCGGACGTCATGGCATACCCGCCGCCGGGCAGAATCAGAATCGAAGTGCGGTGTCGGTCAGAATCCATTTCTGGGCTATTGTCTGGAACATAGCCGATGAATCGGGCCTCGCTGCCGTCGATTCCAGTGATTGCGCGCTCAATGTATTGCATCCGCATCTCCCCGCGAGCGACGGCCTGCATCGGCCTGCGCCCGTCTTGCTTCAGACTTATCTCAGCCTTACATCATAGTGCGCAACGGCATGATGAAGAGGAGAGGAAGGAGACATGCCGGCCTGCCCCATTTGATGCATAACTTAGGAATCGTGAGAATTCAAGCATTTCATAACTTAGGATTCGTGTACATAACGTCATTTTATAACTTAGGAATCGTGATACAATACCATGAAGAGTCCTGAAAATACTGGGAATGCGAGCTCGTCATGTATAAGAGGAAGATATACAACCGTCTACGGCAGTGGAAGTCCGAAAGTAATGGAACTACTGCGCTGATGATCGAGGGAGCCCGCCGCGTCGGCAAAAGCACCATCGCCGAGGAATTCGCGAAAAACGAATACCGTTCATACATCCTTATTGACTGGCAGAAGGCTCCGCAGGCAGTGCGAGACTCGTTCCGCAACAATCTGAATCATTTGGACACACTGTTCATGGACCTTTCCGTCTACTACGGCGTACGTCTGTATGAGCGTGACACCCTCTTTATTTTCGACGAGGTACAACTCTTTCCCTTTGCCCGCAGCGCGGTTAAACAACTCGTTGCGGATGGCCGATATGACTTCATGGAGACCGGCTCCCTAATCTCCATTAAGAAGAACGTCGAAAACATCTTGATTCCTTCCGAGGAAGAATCGGTGAGCATGTTTCCCATGGATTTTGAGGAATTTCTATGGGCCAGAGGAGAAGAATTACTCGCTGATGCGATACGGCAATCTTTCGCAGACAGGCAGGCGATGTCTCCGCTGCTGGACAACAAGGCGGAGCGCCTGTTCCGTGAATACATGCTGGTGGGAGGCATGCCACAGGCCATAGAGCGTTATCTGGAAACATCCGATATGGGCAATGTCGACCGAGTGAAGCGTCAAATCTTACGTCTGTACGCTCAGGACATCGAGAAATACGGCGGCGATTCGAAAGAACGGGTCAAACGTATCTTCGATGAAATCCCGGGGCAGCTTTCCAAGCATGAAAAGAAGTTCACACTGTCGTCTTTAGGCGAAAACGCACGCGAACGTGAATATGGCGACGCTTTCTTCTGGTTAGATGAATCGTTCCTAATCAACCGCTGCATGAACGCCACGGATCCACATGTGGGCCTACGCTTGCATCAAGAGGACTCCACGATGAAATGCTATATGGGAGACACCGGATTGTTGGTAACACAGGTGTTTGCCGACCGCGCATACACGTCGAATGAGCTGTACCGCGATATCCTGTTCGGCAAACT
>NZ_NMWV01000049.1 GCF_002860405.1 Bifidobacterium imperatoris
TGACGCCGGCGCCGACGATGCCGGCCACGAGGGTCGCGATGTAGATGACGGTGCGCACCGTGTCGTTGAATACGGGCGTGTAGCCGGTGGTGGTTTCCGTTTGGGCCTTGTGGTCGGCGACTCCGGGCGTGTTCACCGGGGCGGTGACCTGTTCGAGCTGAGTGTCGAGAGTGTTGTCTGCCATGTTATTTCTCCTCCTTGGACTCAGTGGTTTCAGTGGTTTTGGCCTGGTTGGTGAGCGTGATACTCAAATTCGCCAATGCGGCGTTCACCGAGGTTTTGACCGCCGCCGTGATGGCTTCCGCGTCGGCTCCCGCGTTCTTCGCGATGGCCTGCAATGCGGCGGTCTGCGCGGTCTCATAGGCGAGCGTGTGAGCCTGGACCATGGTGGTGATCTCCTGTGCGCGGCCCCACCACGGGCAGCCGTTGTTGCCGTGCACGGTCTTCACGCCGGCCAATTCCAGGAGCTTCGCCTGATCGGGGTGAGTCAGGCCGGTAAGACCGGATTCGGGGCTCCAGTAATAGATCAAACCGGTATCGTCGTTACGGATCATGCAAGATGCCATGGGTAATCCTCCATCGTTGGTGTTGGTTGTGGTGTTGGTTGACGGTGCGGCCGATCCGCCCGTCATGTGGTCGTACCATTGCTGGGCGCGTGCCATGTAGGCCGCGTTCTGGGAGCCGGCCAATGAGGCCGGGCATTGGGTTTGGCTGAACCGGCTGTGGGGGAACACGTTCACGTTCCACGTGGGTCGGCCGAGCTTGTAGTGTTTGCAGATGGCGGCGGTCAGGTGGGCGCCGTTGTCCAACGTGGCGTCGCTGACGGCCCACGGGCTTGTGCTGATGTCGGCGTGCTCGATGCTGATGTAGTCGAGGTTCGCGTTCCAGTTTCCCAAAGCCCATGCGGTGTCCGTGTCCCACACGTGCTGGCTGATATGGCCGTTCGCGTCCACCTGATAGTGGGCGCTGGCTTGACGGGTCTGCCACACGTTGTAGATCTGCCGGGCGTTCAGATTGCCCGCATTGTGGTGCAATGCGACGCCTTTGATCGTGTGGCCGGCGCGGCCGGGCGTGTAATGCTTGGAGAGGATCAGGTTCTCGTCCGCTTCCAGGGTTTCCCAATTCTTCAAGGCGACTCCTCCTTTCGGGTATGAAAAAAGCCCGGAACCGCAGAGGGTTTCGGGCTTTGATGGGGATGGCTTGCATATGGATAGACCCCGATGCCGTGAGGGGTATCGGGGTCCATTGGGTTAGTTGTTTTTGGTGAGTGTGGGCGTCAGGTCGAGGTCCACGGTCCGGTTTTCGTTTACGAATAGTTCGCAGTAGTATTTGCCGGCCGCCAGTGTGCCGGTGACCGGTTGCGTGTCGCTGGGGGCTTTGAGGTTGTTTGCGCTGTCGCCCGGTATCGCGACTTGTACGCCGTAGTCCCAGTTGTTCGCTCCCTTGCAGGCGAGCGTGTATTCGCCCGCCTGCAACGTGATGTTGACGGAGATGCTGGCCCACTTGGTGGCGGTTCCCTTCACGTGCACGCTGCCGGGAGTGGAGCCGCGCGTGAACGTGACCCCGTTGTTGGAGTAGGGCAGTTGATCGTCGAGTATCGGGTAGAGTCCGGCCGGGTATACGGTGACGGGAACCGTTTTCGTGATACCTCCGGTTTGGATGGTGAGTTGGGTTTCACCCGGGGTGAGCGCTGTTACGCTCACCCCCCCCTAAACGGTTTTGCATGATGTCGCTCATGGTTTGCTCCTTTTGATGGTTGGTTAGTCGAGTTTTTCGAGATAGGGGTGGCGCACGCCTGTTGGCACGGTCTGGTTGGCGGTGAGGCCGATGCTCATCGTGTATTCGCCCGCTTCCAACGTCTTCTCGAGCGTGTGGCGGGTGTCCAATACACCGGCGTTGCTGCCTTTCGGGCTGATTTTGACGAAGAGGCCGTCACCGTCGAGCAGGTAGCGGCCCGCCTCCAAAGTGAAATCCACCTCCCATGCGGTGAACTGCGTGGGCGTCTGCCCGGTGATGGTGACGCCGCCGCCCTCGCGTTTGAGGGTCACCCCGTTCCTGGTGCCCTCCGGGCTTTCAGGCAGGTAGTTGCGTTTCACCGTGACGGGGATGGTTTTCGTCAGGTCCCCGGCTTTGATGGTGAGGCTGGTGGTGCCCGCGGTGAGCGCGGTGACGCTCACCCCCCCCATCGATTTCATGGTTTCGCTCATGATGATGGCTCCTTTGGTTGGATCAGCTGATTCTGCGCAGGTACGGTGTGACCGTCGCGTTGGTGTAGGTTTCCGATGGGTTCAGTGTGAGTTGCAGGATGCATTCCATCGGTTCGGTGAGCGTGAAACCGCTGGTCGCGCTGTACTGCGTGGCATCGGGCAGGATGCAGCGGGCCGAGGGCTTGTCCGCTCCCGACTGGGTGAGCCGGTAGTAGCCGGCAGGCAAGGTGGTCTTCTTGTAGATGCCGCCCCACGCGGTGGGTGTGCCGTCGACCGTGTACGAGTCGCCCTCACGGGTGCAGGTGACGCCGTTGACGGTGCCGGAATCCAATGCGGGGAACAGGTTAGGCAGGCTCATGCCCCCCCCGATAGATTCGTCACGTCGGGTCGCATCCACGTTTGCGGGGTGTCTCCGATGGTGAGCCGGATTTTGATGTTGCCGGTCATGATGCCCGCATCGACGCCGCCGCGCACGAATTTGAGCATGAGCGTGTTCTTGTTTGCTTCGGTGACGGTGAACGTCTGGTTGTTGTTGCCCGTGTAGACGACGACACCGTTTTGCTCGTTCGCGTCGCGCAGGACTATCACGAGCGCCTGCGGCGCGAGGTCGCCGTCGAATCCGAGGCAGAGCGTACGGCCCACGTATTCGCTCAGGTCCAACGCGGGCCATTGCACGCCCTTGCCGATCTCGATGGCCTCCGTCGAGGCGAGGTCGAGCGAACCGTCCTTGGCGACGGTGACGTTCAGGTTGTTGCCCGACGCGGGACCATAGGCGAGCAGGTTCGTGGATCTCACGCTTACGGGGATGGTTTTCGTGATGGTGCCGGCCTTGAGGTCCAGGCTCGTCGAACCCATAGCCTTGCCGGTGATTGATAGCGCCATGATTATTCCTCCTTGCTTGCCGTGGCGATTTCGATGTTCTTGATGGTGGCCTCGTATTCCTGCGGCGCGTAATCCGGCAGGATGCTGACATTCAGGCTGGCGGTCTCGCCCACACGCAGGGTCAATGATTCCGGGGTGACGGTGATGCCGGCCGGCTTGGCCGCGCCCGTCGAAGCGATAGCCGTGTCCTTGATGCTGGCCGTGAACTCCTGCGCTGCCGCCTCGGGCAGGATACGCACCCTGAGATTCACGCTCTCGCCCACACGCAACGCGATTGATTCGACCGGCTTGCCCGCATCATCCAACACGCTCACGGACTCAGGCTCATAACCCGCCGCCAGCGACAACGCGGCGGACGTGAATCCGCCGATTTTCGCGGTTATCATGGCAGTGCCGCCATGCACCCACGTGACCGTGTTGCCCGAAACCGTGGCCACCGATTCGTCCAATGATTTCCAGAACACATGCTCCATGGTCAACAGTTCGCTCTTATGCCCGTCAGCATACGTGGCGCGGGCAGCCAACTCCACCGACCCGTTGATGGGCAACGTGGTGGGGGCAGGCTTGCCATCCGATGCGAGGATTTCCACGCCGGTCACCGTGTCGGCCGGAGTCGCCCAGACTTTGCGGCCGTTGTAAAGCGCGTTCATCAATCGGCCGTTCAGATAGGGCTGGCCGATTTCCACGCCGTTCACATACACAGGCATGGGACTACTCCTCCACGGGCGTGCCGCCGGCATCCACGTCCGTCACATCCGTGGTCGAACCGTCACCGGTCTGGACACCCGGCATCGAACCGTCATGGACGGTGGAATCATCCTTGACCGAATCCTCGGCCTGCTGGATGTCCGCGATGCCCGTGTTCGCTTTTTCCTGCACGCTTTGCACGATGCCGTCGATGGCCACGCTCGCCTCATCGCTCTTCGCCCGGATGGACTCGCGCGCCGTATCGGCGGCGATGGTCACCGCGGCGAGACCGTTGGCCGCGTCCGCCACCATACCCGCGTCCTGCACGGCCTGGGATTTCAACGCGCTGGTACGCGCGGCGGCCGTGGACGCGTCGGCCTGCAACTGCTCGAGGCTGGCCATGATCTCACGCGCCCGGCTCTCGGTCGCGTCCACCGGATAGATGACCAGACGGGCCGGATACGCTTCGCTCTGCGCCTCCGCCTCCGTCAATGAGCCCACGACCATCCAATTCACCAACGGCGAGCCGGCAACCGCATCCGGTTGGAACGTGGCCGGATCCACATCGTCCAGATCCGCGTACTCGACGGTGGTTTTCGAATCCGGCACCTCCACATAACGCGTATACGCGAGCGGCGAGTCCGCCAATTCGACGATCTGCCACACGTATGCGGGCGTGGTTGGCATGAGCGTCACCGTCACCGTGCCGTCAGCCGCGAGCGCCGCCTCGAACGGTTCCGCGACGATCAGGTTCTTGGCCGTGTCGAAATGACGGCGGACTGGACGGAAACGCAGTTTGCCCCCCACCGGTTCCAGCGAACCGTCCGCGTTCGCCTTCTTGATGCTGATATGCACCTGTGTCATAATCTCCTCCTCAGGATCATTTGGTTTTCCTTGTCTTACTGCTGGTATTCCCAATCGCATGCGGTCTCACGGCGCACGTAGTCGGTCTTCAACGCCTCGTAGCGCGCGTGCCCGTACCCGTTGCCACCCAGGTCGATGTATTCTTTGCCGGCCTCCAATTGACGTTCATGCTGTGTACGGCTCCTGGTATGCGCGAACAGGTCCAGGCGGAGCACGTCCAGCCGTAAATGCCGGCGGTCGCGTTCCGATGACTCCAGCCGCTCGTAATCCCTGTCCAGTTTGGA
>NZ_NMWV01000005.1 GCF_002860405.1 Bifidobacterium imperatoris
AGGGCCGCCGGCGGCCCCGGCTTCATACCCGACGACAAGCGAGAGGAGATCGAACACACGCTCGCGACCGTGAACCCGGCCGAGCTCGTCCGCCGCATCCACGACATCCAGGACCGGCTCGAAGCACTGGCGGCACCGCGCACCGCGCGGCTGGCCAGACGCATGGGCCCGGACATGGCATACTTGAACAAGACGCTCGCCCGGATCGCGGGCGTCGAACCGGAAGACGACGAAACCCCACAAGCCGACGCGGACTAGGATTTCACGCTCACCACAGGTGAGGCACCACTCCGGATTACGCGCTCATTTTCAAATGAGGCACCTCGGTATCAATGAGGATGCGGCCGAGCCTGGCACATAAGCGCACGGTGGCGTGCGCTGACAACAGTGATCGAACACAGGAGGTTCGCTCATGGAGGAGCACAAAGACAATAGTTGGCTGGGATTATCCGGTGATGTATGCGTAGTCATCGGAGCGGTAGGCGGCATGGGTACCGCTATTGCAGCCGAGCTGGCTCACGCCGGAGCCCGATTGACATTGGTTGATATCAGCGAAGAACATACTGCCGCATATGCAGCGCAACTTGCCGACGAATATGGTGTTGAAGCGCGAGGCTACGGTTGCGACGTTTCCGATGCCGATGATGTGGAGATTCTTAAAAATAAGGTCGTTGAGGATTTCGGCACTGTAGATGTGCTCGTCAATACGGTTGGTATTCTGCGTTTCGCTCCGTTGGAAGATCTGCCGCTTTCCGATTGGAAGGATGTCATCAATGTGAATCTGACTGGTGCATTCATTCTTTCGCAAGCCTTCGGCAAAGTGATGCTGGAGCATAAGACCGGACGCATTGTGCACATCTCTACCGTGGCCTCGCATTCGCCGGAAACCTTCTCCGGTGCCTATTCATGCGCCAAAGCCGGCCTTGGCATGCTCTCAAAAATGATCGCCGCGGAATGGGGACCGTTTGGCATTCGTTCCAACTGCGTATGCCCATGCTTCGTTAAAACGCCGATGAGCGCATCCTTCTACGCCGACCCCAAGGTGACCGAAGAGCGCGAACGATTGATTGCATCCCGCCGTATCGGCGAAGTTCAGGATATCGCCAATGCAGTGGCGTTCCTCGCATCCAAGCGCTCCGACTTCGTCAACGGCGATGAAATCAGCGTAGACGGCGGATTCCATCTCATGATGGGAGATCTCACACCCAAGCCGGGCGGCCGCCGTCAGTTCGCCATCAATTCCCTGAAGCAGCGCGGACTGCTGTAATCCACCCCACCAAAGTCAACGCTTGGATCGCAATTCCACCACAGCGCAGAAAGGATTGTTTAATGACTTCCCTTACAGCAGTTTCCGGCTCCAATGCGGCTGCCAAACATGAGCCCAACCGTTACGGCGTCTTGTCTGCCGCATTCGTGGTCATGTTCTTCGTGGCCTCCATTGCACTGTTCAGTGTCTTCCTGAACCCGCTTTCCGAACAACACGGGTGGACGCCCGCCGAAGTCAGCCTCTCATACTCTATTTTCCAGACGGTTATGGCCGTCACCGGCATCTTCTCCGGGCGCATCTCCGATAAATTCGGCCCGCGTACAGTCATGCTCGTCGGCGGTTTCGTCTTCGGTCTCGGTTGGTTCCTGACCGGCATTGCCGACAGTCTGCCAATGCTGTATATCTGCCACGGTTTGATTGCAGCTGTGGGCAACGGTTTGGTGTACAACCCGGCGCTCACCACCGCACAGCGCTGGTTCCCGGATATTCGAGGCAAAGCATCCGGCATCCTCTTGGCCGCAGCTGCCATCGGACCGGCTACGCTTGCTCCGGTGGCCAACGCCCTGTCCAGTGCATTCGGCGTATCCAATGCGCTGAAGATTCTCGGCGTCACCTTCTGGGTGACCATCACCTTGGGCTCGCTGTTCGTGCATCCAGCTCCGGCAGACTACCGCCCCAAGGGTTGGGAGCCGCCAGTCGCCGACAAGCCGGCAGCTGCTGCTTCGACCAAGGCCGGCGATGATGGAAGCTTTGATTTCAAAGCCATGCTCGCCTCGCCGCGCTTCTACATTCTGCTCGCCGTCTATGCTATGGCGGCATCCTCTGGCACCATGCTCGTGGGTGCCGTCTCCTCCATCTCACAGGAGCATGTTGGAGCTGTGGGTACCATGACCGCGGCCGCATTCGGCGCAATGGCTGTATCCATCTCCACCATCTCCAATTTCCTAGGCCGCCTGACGTTCGGTGCACTGTATGACAAGTTCGGCGCATTCAAATGCCTATCGCTCATGCTGGTAGTCACCGCGCTCGCCATGATTGCCATGTCGTTCGCCTATAACGCTGTGTTCTTCATGATCTGCGTGATTGTGCTCGGCTTCGCATTCGGCGCACTGCTGGTGATCTATCCGCCGTTGACCGGTGAAACTTTCGGTACCAAGCATCTTGGTGTCAATTACGGCATCATGTTCCTCGGCTATGCGCTCGGCGCATGGATTGGTCCCCGCTTAGCCACCGGCCTGCACTCCGAAGCTTACGGATACCGCATCGCGTTCTATGCGGCTGCCGGCATCACCGTACTTGGCTTGGTGATTGTGCTGCTGCTTGCCGCCCACGTTAAGAAAGCCGGCACGATGATGCCGGTGAGGAAGTAAAGAAGTGTCAATTAAGGAGCAATGATGACAGAACAACTTCGACTGGCCGTTATTGGCGCAGGCGCTATGGGACGCGACCATATCCGTTACATTCAGGACGATGCCGACGCGCGATTGGTGGCTATCGCCGATCCGGTACCCGCCACCGAGCAAGTGGCCAAGGATGCCGGAGTGCCGTGGTTCGCTGATTATAAGGAAATGCTGGAATGCACCGCACTGGATGGTGTGGTCATCGCATCCCCGAACCATCTGCATGTGCCGATGGCCCGCGAAACCGTAAAGCGTGGCATTCCGACCTTGGTGGAGAAGCCGATCAGCGATGATTTGGATGACGCCCGCGCGTTTGCCGACGAAGCACGTGCCTCCGGCGTACCGGTGCTGGTGGGCCAGCATCGCCGCCATAATCCCAAGGTTCGCCGTGCCAAGGAAATCATCGAATCTGGTGCACTCGGCACAATCGTGACCGTTGCAATCCTGTACAACCTGTACAAGCCGGATACCTACTATGACATTCCGTGGCGCAGGCAAAAAGGCGCGGGACCGATTCTGGTGAACATGGTGCACGATGTGGATCTCATGCGCTATCTCATCGGCGAGCCGGTGAAAATCCAAGGCATGTCCGCAAATTCGGCGCGTGGCTTCGAAGTGGAGGATTCCGCTGTGGCCACCGTGCGATTCGCCAACGGCACATTGGGTACCATTACCTTGTCTGATTCGGCGGCCAGCCCGTGGAATTGGGAATCCACCGCGCGCGAGAATCCATTCTTTGCCCCATATGACACCGACGCCTACTACATCATGGGCACCAAGGCCTCGCTTTCCCTGCCGCGCTTGCACCTGTTCTCTCATGCCGGTGGCGTGAGCGATTGGACCAAGCCGTTCGTATGCGAGGTGCAGGGCGTGCGCGAAGGACTGCCGCACCGTTTGCAACTGAAGCATTTCGAGCGTGTGATTCGTGCAGAGGAGGAGCCGCTGGTCACTCCTGAGGATGCGATTAAAACATTGGAAGTGCTGAACGCCGTCAAACAGGCGGCGGACGGTGGCGAGCTTGTTCGTCTGTAGTTGACGATTGAAAGCTGACTTTGTGGCTCTCCTCGGTCTAAGGAGAGCCACATCTTTTTGTAGAGAATGACGCTTATCGAATAAACATTCGATATAATGGCTCGCATGGTAGCAGCGAAGCAGAAGAGGGTGCGTAAAAGTCCCGAGGAAAGGCGCAGCGAGATTGCGCAAGCCGCAGTACGTCTGGTGGGGGAGAAGGGCTATTATGGCACATCCCTAAAAGACGTGGCTGATGCGGTAGGCATGAGCCAGCCGGGCCTGTTGCATTATATCGGCAATAAAGAAGGCCTGCTGTCGATGCTTATCACCGACAATTACGATACATATGGCACGCCTGACGACTTTATGCAATCAGGATTGCCGGGCAGTGACCCCAATCGTCTGCTATTCCCCTCATATCTGAGGTATTTGGTTCGGTAT
The DNA here is from genome assembly GCF_002860405.1 of Bifidobacterium imperatoris. Taxonomy (GTDB): domain Bacteria; phylum Actinomycetota; class Actinomycetes; order Actinomycetales; family Bifidobacteriaceae; genus Bifidobacterium; species Bifidobacterium imperatoris. Next base: position 4,120 of record NZ_NMWV01000005.1, read on the forward strand.
AACGCGCAGCGGCGCGAATTGGTGCGCTTGTACATGAGCCTTGAATCCGAGGCGTTCAGCCCCGAGCATCCGTTGTTCGAGTACTTCGAGAATCGTCCGGAAGCGGTTTGGGATCATTATTGCCGTTATCCGTGGGTGATTCCTTCTCAACTGGGCTCGTGGGAGGATTCCATGAAGCCGATAGTTCGTCTGTGCATTGAGGCTATGGATGGAACTCAGCTGCGTTGGATGCGTCAGCCTCCCGTGGATTTGTATGATGAATGGCTGAAATTTGAAGCGCTGATTTTCCCTTCACCCCTCTGGGATAACTATCGTTGACGCTGTGATGAGTGGAATGCCGTCAACAATGGTGTTGGCGGCGCCGCTCATGCTGCTGTTCTACTGAAGAGTCTTTACTAGATAAAATCATTTCCGCGTGTCGCAAAAGGCGCTTACTGGTTGATAATCGTTGGAATTGCAATGTTTATTAGCTATCTAATACCTGCTATATAACAATTTGACAAAGAATGTTTTCAGGTTTATGCTAATGGCATATCTAATGCATGTTAGATACATGTCAAAGCAGACACTGAAGAAATAAGGAACACGAGGTTCAAGGATGAGTGCTTCAACCGCAATCCCCGCAGACGAGCGTCTGGCGGCCTTTAACGCGAATATCGAAGCGGCGGACAAGGATCCGTCGCTGTCTCCCGAAACCGGCAAGCAGATGGATAAGGTCACGTTGATTCGTTTCGGCGCCGGCTTCCTGGTCTTCGGCCTGTTGTGGATGAGCGGTCTGGCCATCGTTTCCGCCGTGCTGCTCACCAAGCACCTGCAGTCCATCTTCGGCCCGGATGTTGAAGGCCTGACCGGTGTAATCAACGCCTGCACTGCAGTCGCCTCCCTGGTTTCCAACCTGCTGTTTGGCACCCTGTCCGATCGTTCCCGCTCCAAGTGGGGCCGCCGTACTCCGTTCATCGTGCTCGGCGCCATTCTCGGCGGTGTGACCCTGTTCCTGACCGGCATGGTCACCAACGCTGTGGCCATCACCATCATTTACTGCCTGTGCATGTTCGGTCTGAACGCCATGATTGCCCCGCTGGTCGCCATGATCTCCGACCGTATCCCGATGAACGTGCGTGGCACCATGTCCGCTTTCTTCGGCGCCGGCCAGACCTGCGGTGCTCCGATCGGTACCCTTATCGGTTCTGCTTTCATCCTGAAGTCGTTCCCGGGCTTCATTCTCGCCGGCATCCTGATGTTCCTCGGCGGCATCGTTGCCGTGATCATCGTGCCGAAGGAATCCTCCGCAGACTTCCTGCCCAAGGATGAAGGCAAGGCCTCCGACGTGCTCCGCAGCTTCATTCCGCCGAAGTTCTCCACCGCTCACGACTTCTACAAGGCATTCGCCGGCCGTATCTGCATGCTGCTGAGCTACCAGATGATCACCGTCTACCAGCTGCTCATCTTCCAGAAGTACATCGGCCTTGATGACACCGCTGCCGGTGCCGCAATGGCCACCATGTCCGTGATCACTATGGTCGTCTCCCTTGGCGGTTCCGTGGTCGCCGGCCCGATCTCCGACCTCATCGGCCGCCGTAAGATTCCGGTCGTTGCCGCTTCCGTGCTGTTCGCCATCGGTATGGCTATGCCGTGGATCATGCCGACCACGCTGGGCATGTTCCTCTACGCCGGCATCGCTGGCCTCGGCTACGGTGTCTACTCCTCCGTGGATCAGGCCCTGAACGTCGACGTGCTGCCGAACAAGGAAGAGGCAGGCAAGGATCTCGGTGTGCTGAACCTCGCCACCACCTTGGGCCAGATGCTCGGCCCGGTGCTCATGTCCGTAATCACCATGACCCTCGGCTACGCCGCCGCCTTCCCGATCTCCATCGTGTTCGCGCTGCTCGGCTGCGTGTTCATCATGATGATCAAGGGCGTCAAGTAAGCCTCGCGTAGAACGCGAAACCATGCAATAACCCTCTCGGCTGCGGCCGGTCCGCTTGAATCAATCCAGTGGACCGGCCGTTTCCATACATTCCAGTCAGCATTACGTACAACCAAATCAAATCAAACCCAACCACAGCAGGGGAGTGACCTTACGATGAGCAAGACCAGCGTTGACCGCATCCTGTTCGGCGCAGCCTACTATGACGAATACATGCCCGCAGGGCAGGACCGTATCGAAACCGATATGCGCATGATGGATGCGGCCGGCATCAACGTGATTCGTATCGCCGAATCAACCTGGAGCACCTGCGAGCCACAGCCGGGCGTATTCGATTTCAGCCATGTCGACCGTGCGCTGGAGGCCGCACATCGCCACGGCATCAGCGTGATCGTCGGCACACCCACGTACGCGGTGCCCTCATGGTTGGTTAAGATGCACCCGGATGTACTGGCCGAGACTCCGGCAGGACCCGGTAAGTACGGCCCGCGCCAGATCATGGATATCGTCAACCCTGCCTACCGGTACTATGGCGAACGCGTGATTCGCCGCCTGATTGAGCATGTAGCCAACCATCCGGCGGTCATCGGCTATCAGGTGGACAACGAAACCAAGTATTACGATTCCGTAAGCCCTGATATGCAGGCGTTGTTCATCAAATACCTGCGCGGCAAGTTCCATGATGATCTGGGTGCGTTGAACGCCCACTTTGGGCTCGACTATTGGTCCAACCGTGTGGACGCTTGGGAGGACTTCCCGGATGTGACCAATACGATCAACCAATCGTTGCGCGGCGAATTCGACCGTTTCCGCCGTGCGCAGGTGGCTGAATTCCTCGCATGGCAGGCGGATATCGTGCGCGAATACGCCCGCGAGGACCAGTTCGTAACCCAGAACTTCGACTTCGAATGGCGCGGCTACTCCTACGGCATCCAACCGGCCGTCGATCATTTCAAGGCTTCCAAGGCCGTGGACATCACCGGCGTGGACATTTACCATCCAACCGAGGATGAGCTTACCGGCACCGAAATCGCTTTCGGCGGCGATGTGACCCGCTCCACCAAGAACGGTGCCAACTATCTGGTGCTTGAGACCGAGGCGCAAGGCCAGCACGGCTGGGTGCCGTTCCCCGGTCAGCTGCGCTTGCAGGCTTACTCGCACTTGGCATCCGGCGCGGATATGGTGGAATACTGGCATTGGCACTCCATCCATAACTCCTTCGAAACCTATTGGAAGGGGCTCTTAAGCCACGACATGGAATCGAACCCGACCTACGAAGAGGCCGGCGTATTCGGCCGCGAGGTTGCGGACATTGCCGTAGGCGGGCGTCTAGTGCATCTCGCCAAGCGCAACAAGGTGGCCATCATGGTCTCCAACGAGTCGCTTTCCGCATTGGAATGGTTCCGTGTGGAAACCGGTTTCCCGGATGGAGTGGGCGTCAACTACAACGACATTGTGCGCCGCGTCTACGATGCCTTCTTCCAGTTCAACGTGGAGTGCGACTTCCTGCCGGTGGACGCCCCCGCCGAGCGTCTTGCGCAGTACGCCATGATTGTGACCCCGGCCCTCTACTGCACGCCGGAGGAGACTATTGCGCGCCTGCGCGACTTCGTGGCGAACGGTGGCCATCTGCTTTCCACGATGCGCTCGTTCGTCACCGATGATGAGGTCACGGTCTGGGATGATCGCGCACCGCACAACCTGACAGACGTATTCGGCCTGACCTACAACCAGTTCACCCGCCCGAAGAACCGTGTTGCCGTTGAGTTTGCAGACGATGCCACACTGGCCGGCACCGCGGCAGCTCAGGCCGAAGCATTGATCGAACTGCTGAAGGTAGATGCCGCCGCCAATACCGAAGTGCTTGCCCGCTACGGCCACTATGCATGGGAATCCTATGCGGCAGTGACCCGTCATCAATTCGGTCAGGGCAGCGCCGAATGGATCGGCACCTTGCTGGATGCCGATACCATGCGTGCGGTGGTGCGCGAGGCTGTGGAACATGCTGGTATCCGTCCGGTCGGTCTGCCGCTCGCCGGCACCATCACCGTGCGCCAAGGTGTGAACCAGGCCAGCGAAACCGTGACCTACCTGCTCAATTATTCTGCCGATACGGTGACCTTCCCCAGCCCGGTGGCCGGTTCGGTGGTCGTGGCACCTCAGGTTATTGGTTCGGATGGCACTGTGGATGAAGCGGCCTCCGCTGCGCTCGCCGTTCGTCCGGGCAAGAGCGTTCAGGTTGGTGAGGAGCTGACGATTCCGCGCTGGAACCTGGCTATCATCATTGATTGATGATTGATTGGTCCCTGTGATTTTTGGCTCTCCTTCGATTGAAGGAGAGCCTTTTTGCTGTGTGCGGCAATGTGTGCGATGTCTAATAACTACTAAAAGGTAGATAAATAAAACATAAGATATTCACAATAATTAAGACATGCTGGTGTTTCCTAGTTGTACCTTGCGCTATCATATATCTAGTAGCTGTTAGATAAAGAAGTCACCTGACGGCGAAGAAGCATAACTCAATGAAGAGCAGCGCGGCTGGAATAACCGCGTAACCATCCAAAGAAAGGAAATCCATCATGACCACATGGATCGCCACCACCCCGGACGCCAAGCTTGTGGATCGTTCGGCCGAAGTCGCAGCCACTGGTGCGACTGCCGCTGCCGATTTGCAGCTCGACGGCAACGAATACCAGTCGCTGCGCGGCTTCGGCGGCTGCTTCAACGAACTCGGCTGGCTGCCGCTGCAGACCGTGACCGAAGCTGAACGCGATCAGATCATCAAGGAGCTCTTCGACCCCGAAGAAATGAACTTCACGTTCAACCGCGCACCCGTGGCCGCCAACGACTTCGCTGACCACTGGTACAGCTACGACGAGGTCGAAGGTGATTATGGCATGGAGCACTTCTCCGTCGAGCGCGACGAGGAAACTCTGATTCCATACATCCACCGTGCTCAGGAATGGCAGCCGGATATGCGTCTGTTCTCCAGCCCGTGGTCCCCGCCGACCTGGATGAAGCGCCCGAAGGCCTACAACTACGGTCGCCTTATCCAGACTCCGGAGAACCTCAAGGCTTACGCCAAGTACCTGGTCAAGTACATTCAGGCCTACGCCGAGCACGGCATCACCGTGAACCAGCTGCATGTGCAGAACGAGGTGTTTGCCGACCAGAAGTTCCCGAGCGCCCTGTGGGACGCTGAAGCCCTGAAGGTCTTCATTCGCGACTACCTCGGCCCCGCTTTCGATGAAGCCGGCCTCGACACCGACATCTGGCTGGGCACCCTCAACGGCCCGGAAGACATGAAGTGGACCGGCGGCGGCTACGGCATGGCCCTCAACAACTACAACCGCTTTGTGGACAACATTCTCTTCGATGACGGCGCCCGCCATTACATCAAGGGCATTGCCTACCAGTGGGCTGGCCAGAACTGCATCGCCCGCACCCACGAATCCTGGCCGGAGATTGAGCTCATCCAGTCCGAATCCGAGTGCGGCGACGGTCAGAACACTTGGGAGTACGCGGAATACGTATTCCACCTGATCAACCACTACTTCCGCAACGGCGCCACCGCATACACCTACTGGAACATGATCCTGGACGATCAGGATTCCACTTGGGGCTGGTGGCAGAACTCCCTGTTCACCATCACCGCCGACACGCACGAAGTGCGCCGCAACCCCGAATACTACGTGATGCGCCACTTCTCCAAGTACGTGCGTCCAGGCGCCAAGCTGCTCGGCACCACCGGCCACTTCAACTCAATGGCCATCGCTTTCCGCAACCCGGACGGCACGGTGGTCGTGGTGGCCCAGAACGCACTCGAAAACGAGATGCCGTTCGAGTTCGCCGACCCGACCGACGCATCCCGCGGCCTCAAGGTCACGCTCGCTCCGCGCTCCTTCAACACCTTCGTGCTTGACTGATTGATTTCAGCATCCTGAATGAACCGCGCCCTGATTGTTGTTGCAGTACTGCGACCCAACAATCAGGGCGCAGTTTCTTATGGGCAGTATGTGTATATTGTCTAATCGCGGAGTAGCCAATCTTTAGCGTTGACCACGGTGATGCCTTCCTCGCTGATTCCGGCCGAGTACGGGTCAAGGGTGATGATGATTCGGGGGAAGGCGTCGGTGAGGGATACAAGTGGGGCAAATTCACGTGCACGGGTGTTTTCGTCCAATAAACTTGCGGTGACCTGAATATATTGCTTTTGCATGCCACCTGATGCAATGCGCGATGCGATGAAGTCGATTTCCGATGTATCGCTGGTCCCGATGCTGACCGTATATCCACGGCGGATTAGTTCCATGTACACGGCACATTCCAAACGGGCGCCAACATCGCGTGGAGAGAATCCTGTTGCGAGTCCCCTGAAACCATTATCGACTGGGTAGTATTTGCTCAGCGGGCGTAGCACTGTTTTACCTTGCATGCCTTCTTGGTTGGCCCGATACAGCAGAAATGCGCGGCATAGAGCATCAACTTGGGTGATGACGGTTCCAGCGCTGATGGACTGTCCGGCACTGGTCATGGTATTGGCCACGTTGCGCGCGGAAAATAGCGAACCAGAGGTGGAGAACAAGAACCGACTCAGTTTTTCTAGACTATTAAGATCGCGTATGTTGTATCGCTGGGCAACGTCTTTGAACAAGATAGATTGATAGATATCGCGTAGCTCGGCTCCTATGGATTCCGTGGTTCTTTCTCGCAGTGCGAAGAGGCCTGGCATGCCGCCATAGAGTAAGTAGTCGGCGAGTAAATCGTCTTGGGAACGGTCCTGTGCTTCTTTGGTGCTGTGCGAGAAATCAAGGTATTCGCTGAACGACAAAGGGAATGTGGGAATTTCAATATATCGACCGGTGAGATAGGTGGCCAGATCGCTGGAAAGCAGGTTGGCATTGGATCCAGTGATATAGACGTCAGTGTTTTCGCGCGTATGCAGACGTCTGACGACCTTTTCCCATCCGGGGACGTCTTGGATTTCGTCGAGCATTACGGTAAAGGGGTAGGCTGTATCGGCGCGTTCGGTCGCCTGGATAAGTTCCTCATGTAAATCTGTGGCATCGTAATCAAGAGGAATGTCGAATGCGTCGAATCGCTTGTAGAACAGGTTTTGGCTCGGAACGCCATCGGAAGTCAAAGCGTCGGCCAGCATGGCGAGCACCGTCGATTTACCGCAGCGCCTGACTCCGATAATGACCTTGATATCCGGTGTGTTTCGATGGGCGAGCACTCGATTCAATAAATCCGGGCGGGGAATGTAACCAGGGGTAATAGGGTTATTGAGCTGATTCATTTTATCCTCCTGATTTTATAAAATGTCAAATATATTATTTGATATTACTATATGCAGGATAATTGAACAATATGATGAACAACTTTATAATCGAGTTGCACTGTTGCGCGATATGTTTGATGCCATGATTTGGCGACTGTGAATGATATCGTTGTCATGAATTCAGGCGTCACTATGCGAAGGAGCTCGGCATGGCCTTTCCGAAACTTGCGACTAATCCCGGCATGAACCAGGCTGCGGTGATTCAAGGTGACCACTGGCGTATTGGCATCCTTACGGAATCGCTTATCCGCCTCGAATGGCAAGGCGACGGCCACTTCGAGAATCATGCCACGCAAATGGTCGTCGACCGTAACTTTGCTGGTGAGACCCCATGCTTCACTCAAGCCGTTCGCGATGGGCTGCTTATCGTTGATACGCCGTCTTTGCGTTTGACTTATGATATGCGGCCTTTCAGCAAGGAAGGCCTGAGCATTGTGGTCAAAGGCGTGTCCAACTCCCAGATGAACACCTGGCATTACGGGGATGTGCAGCGCGGTAACTTAAGGGGAACGGCTCGCACGCTCGATGAAGTGAATGGCGAGACGGAGCTTGGCCTCGGCGTGATCTCGCATGATGGCTGGGCGGTTATCGACGACTCAGCTTCCAACATCATCGTTGATGGCGATGAGGCTGCCGAAGTCAAAGGCGAGACCAATCCGTTCGGCACTTGGGTGGTTCCGCGTGACAACGATGGCATCGACCTGTACTTCTTTGGTTATGGTCTCCATTTCATTGAAGCTGTGCAGGATTTCTATCGCCTGACCGGTCCGACTCCGCTGTTGCCGCGTTTCGCTCTTGGCAACTGGTGGAGCCGCTACCATCGCTACACCGGGGCCGAATATCTGGAGCTGGTAGATCGCTTCGAACAGGAGGGTTTGCCGTTCACCACCGCCGTTATCGACATGGATTGGCATCTCGTGGATGACGTGGATTCCAAATACGGTTCCGGTTGGACCGGATACACCTGGAACCGCAAGTTCTTCCCCGATCCCGAACGATTCCAGCACACTCTGCACGAGCACGGCCTCAAAACCACGCTGAACGTTCATCCGCGCGATGGCATTCGTGCTTTCGAAGATGGCTACGCCGAAGTGGCTGAGCATATGGGAATCGACCCCAAGAGCGAAGAGCCGGTGGAATTCGATTTGACCAGCCCACGATTCATGGATGCGTACTTCCGGCTGCATCATAAGCTTGAAAACATGGGCACCGATTTCTGGTGGCTTGACTGGCAGCAGGGCGGTGTGACCCGTCAAAAGGGTTTGGATCCATTGTGGATGCTTAACCATATGCATTACCTTGATTCTGGGCGTGATGGCCATTGGCCGCTCACCTTCTCCCGCTACGCAGGCCCGGGCTCGCATCGTTATCCGGTCGGTTTCTCCGGCGACACGGTGGTTACCTGGGAATCGCTGAAATTCCAGCCGTACTTCACCTCCACCGCATCCAACATCGGCTATGGCTGGTGGAGCCACGACATCGGCGGCCACATGTTCGGCTACCGCGATGAGGAGCTCGAAGCCCGCTGGTATCAGCTCGGCACATTCAGCCCGATTAACCGACTTCACTCCACTGATTCGCCGTTCAATGGCAAGGAACCCTGGAACTTCCATGCTGAGGCGGAAGCGGCAATGGATATGGCGCTGCGACTTCGCCACATGCTCCTGCCGTACTTGTACACGATGAATTGGCGTGCTGCGGCTGAAGGCCGCCCTCTGGTTGAGCCGATGTATTGGCAATCTCCTGAGAATGCGAACGCCTACGGTGTGGAGCAGGAATTCCGCTTCGGTACGGAACTGGTTGTAGCTCCGATTGTCACGCCTGCCGACCGTGATGTGCAGTTGGCCAAAGCGGATGTCTGGTTGCCGCAGGGCACCTGGTTCGACTTCTTTACCGGGCGTCGCTATGAATCCCGTTCGGCCAACGGTCGTAAATTCGAGGTGTGGCGCGGGCTTGATGGTATGCCGGTGTTTGCCAAGGCGGGCGGCATCGTGCCGTTGCAGCAGCTGGATGAGCTGAATGGTCGCGAGAACTCCGTCGATAATCCGGTGCATCTCGAGGTGTTGGTGTTCCCTGGTGCTTCTGGCGCGTTTACGCTCAAGGAAGACGATGGCTCCAATCAGGCTCGCCCAGACGAATCGGCATTGGCCGCCACCGCCATGACCTTTGCTTGGCATGAGGCTGATGGTCTCTCCAGTTTCGTCATCGAGCCGGCGGCTGGCAATACTGCAGCCGTCCCCGAATATCGCGCCTGGAGCATCACCTTCCAAGGTGTGGCGCAGGCTGATCTTGTGGTTACTGTAGATGGTGAGCCTGTTGAAATCCAGACTTCGTATGATGCGGATACATTTGGTCTGACGGTTACCCTCACCGATGTTCCGACCGTTGCGCGGGTTGTGGTTTCGGGCGCATTGAGCATTGCGGAAGATCCGGCCATCGAAGACGCATTCCGTGTACTGTACGACGCGCAGATCGATTACCTCACCAAAGAGCGTGCATACTCGCTTATCCGCGAGAACGGTGCCGGGGCATTAGGGGCATTGCATACGCTGGAAAGCAAGGCCAGCAGCCATCCTCGCCACGACTTCGATGACTCGCATATGCCGATTTCAGTGATTCAGGCCGTGGCTGAGCCATTGTTGCGCACCGTGTGACGAATCCGCGGCAATCTAATGACCATTAAAGCAGGCTCCCATTGCATTTCGCAGTGGGAGCCCTTCATTACCGCTTGGTAATGAAGTGGGATACACTAGGCAGCTATGGCTGCAGAAACCACTTCCAATCACAAACGAGTTCGTAAATCGCCGCTTGAGCGCAAACGTGAGATTCTCGATGCCGCAGTGCGCCTGATTTCTGAACGTGGGTACAACGGCATTTCGGTGCAGGATGTGGCGGATGCAGTAGGCGTCACCAAGCAGGGCGTGCTGCGATACATTGGCAGCAAAGACAATATGCTTTCGATGGTGTACCTCGAGAACTATAACGAGGGCGGCAACGTCAGCGAATTCAAGTCTTCCGGGCTTCCGGGATCCACTGTTGACGATCTTCGTCTACCGGCCTATCTGCGATATCTGGTGCATTACAATTCCCAGCGTCGCATGCTGGTGCAGCTATTTTCCGTGCTGCAGGTGGAAACCTTTAACCCCGATCACCCGCTGCATGAGGAGTTTGCCGATCGCCAGAACTCGATTTGGGAGTACTATTCCGGCTTTGACTGGCGCATTCCTCCATCATTCTCTTCGTTCGATGAAGTACGCCCCACGGTGCGCAAAGCGCTGGAGGTCATGGATGGCATCCAGTTGCGCTGGCTGCGCGAACCCGCCATTGACCTGAACGAGGAGTGGGCTGAATTCGAGCCGTTGCTGTTCCCGTCGCCCCTGTGGGACGGCTATCGCTGATTACGCGCAGTTACTGCTTCGTTATGCCTCCCTGGGGCAAAGCTTTCGCTATTTTCCGCGTGTTGTTTCTCATATCGCGTTAAACTACCAATCGGTAATTAAAGATGTTCGATTTCATCGAAGAAAGCGAAACTGCCATGACCGAAAACACCGCAACCGCCGAAACCTTGCCTTACAAGAATCCTGAACTGCCTGCGTCCGAGCGCATCGCAGACCTGCTCTCCCGCATGACGCTGGAAGAGAAGGTCGGCCAGATGATGCAGCTTGACGCGCGCGGTGGCGATCTGGATGACCTCATCGTCAATAAGCACGTCGGCTCCATCCTGCACACCAGTCCGGAAGATCTGCCGCGCGCGGTCAAAACCGTCAACGAGAAAACCCGCCTCGGCATCCCGCTGGTCATCGGAGATGACTGCATCCACGGCTACTCCTTCTGGCCTGGAGCCACCATCTTCCCTTCGCAACTCGGCATGGCACTGAGCTGGGATGCTGAAAAGGTGCGTGCTGCAGGCCGCGCCACCGCTGAGGAAGTCTCCTGCACCGGTGTGCACTGGACCTTCTCCCCAGTGCTGTGCATCGCCCGCGACACCCGCTGGGGCCGCGTGGATGAAACCTTCGGCGAGGATCCAACGCTGATTGGTGAGCTCGCCTCCGCTATGGTCAAGGGCTATCAGGGTGGCGCCAAGGCCGGCGAGAAGCTTCCGAAGGATGCGATTTTGGCCTGCGCCAAGCATTTCGCCGGTTATTCCGAAACCCAAGGCGGACGCGATGCTTCCGAGGCTGACCTGTCTCACCGCAAGCTCGAATCCTGGTTCCTGCCGCCATTCGAGCGTGTGGCCAAGGAAGGCTGCGGCACCTTCATGCTCGGCTACGAATCCATCGACGGTGTGCCGGTCACCTTCAACAAGTGGCTGCTGACCGATAAGCTGCGCGGCGCATGGAAGTACAACGGCACGTTGATCACCGACTGGGATAACGTCGGCCGCTCCGTCTGGGAGCAGAAGGTCAAGCCGGATTATGTGCACGCTGCCGCAGACGCGGTCAAGGCCGGCAACGATCTGGTCATGACCACCCCGCAGTTCTACGAGGGTGCCATTGAAGCCGTAAAGACCGGCTTGCTGGACGAATCCCTGATTGATGAAGCCGTCGCCCGCATTCTTGCCCTGAAGTTCCGCCTCGGCCTGTTCGAGGACCCGCGCTTGCCTGATGCCGAACGCATCAAGACCATCATCGGCTCCGAGGAACACCAGCGCATCAACCTCGAACTGGCTCGCGAAGCCGTGGCACTGCTGCGCAACGACGGCAACTTGCCGTTCGCTGCAAACAAGGCCAAGCGCATCGCCGTGGTCGGCCCACTGGCCGATGACGCACAAAACCAGCTCGGCGACTGGACCGGCAACTCCGGCCAGGTCTCCTGGATGCCGGACGGACAGCCGCGCGAGATGATCACCACCGTGCTCGACGGCATCAAGCAGCTTGCCGGCGAAGACACTGAAGTCGTGTACTCCCGCGGCGCCAACATCGTGGACCTCGTTACCGATCCGGCCGGTGAACTCTACCCAGATGGGCAGCCTCGCCCGAAGATCGGTGTCTCCGCCGCAGTCGATCAGGCAATGCTCGACGAAGCCGTGGCCAACGCTCGCCAGTCCGACCTGATCGTGGCCGTGGTGGGCGATACCGTGCAGCTCACCGGCGAAACCTGCTCCACCGCCACCCTCGAACTGCTCGGTGGCCAGAACGCGCTGCTCAACGCGCTTGCAGCTGTGGCCAAGGAAACCGGCAAGCCGATGGTCACCGTGCTGGTGAGCTCCAAGCCGCAGATCTTGCCTGCATCCATCGTGGGGGAGAACGGTGTGTTCGCCAAGCGTGTGAGCGACCCTGAAACCGGCACCGGCTCGATTCTGTGGGCCGCTAACCCGGGCATGAAGGGTGGTCAGGCCATCGCCGAAATCATCTTCGGCATTACCAACCCATCTGGCCGCCTGCCTGTCACCTTCCCGCGTCACGCCGGCCAGCTGCCCGTCTACTACAACCAGGTGCGCGGCCAGCATGGCGATCGCTACGCTGACCTCACCCAGGATCCGGCATTCGCATTCGGCGAAGGCCTGAGCTACACCACCTTCGAATATGGCGAGCCAACCATCACGGGTAGCGCATCCAACGCAGACGGTACCTTTACCGAAACCGATACCGTGCACGCCGAAATCACCCTGACCAATACGGGTGAAGTGGCCGGCACCGAGGTCGTGCAGTCCTACATCGGCGACATCGTGACTTCCTACAGCTGGACCGACCGCGAACTGAAGGCCTTCCAGCGTGTGGCACTTGAACCCGGCGAGACCAAGACCGTTGCCTTCGATATCCCGGTGGCCGACTGCACCATCGTGGATTCCGAAGCCAACCGCATTGTGGAGCCCGGCGAATTCGAGCTGCTCATCGGTCATTCATCCCGCCGTGAAGACCTGAAGCGCACCACCTTCACCGTGGCATAGCAATCGGCTAGTAGTCACCGAGAATCCTCGGATATGATGATGCCCTGCTCCTTAATCAAGGAACAGGGCATCATCATATATATGCGACTCGCATCACGAAAGCACCGCGCGTTTGCCTATGCGCACAAATACCACCGTTGCCAAGATGATCATGACTCCGGCAAGAGCGGTTTCACCAAGCTGCACCCCATGTGCCCACAGTGGTACATGCCAACCAGCCTGCTTAAAAACAAGCAGCGCATCCTGCAGAGCAGTGGCGGTGATCACTAAGGGGAAGGTGAACGCCGCATACGCGGGAGATGGGGGAGTGGCCAGCATCCACGGCAGCAGTACCGCGACGAATGCAAATAAGAACTGCGAACAAGTGAGCAGCATCAGCATAAATATAGGATTATGTGTGGCACTTGTGCTGTAATACGAGGCAACCAAAAGACTGATGGGCGCACTGTAAATGGTCATCGTCGGTCTGATGCCAGCTGGCAAACCATGCCAGGCGATACGGCTGGAAATCAACACCAGCATGATGATATCGATGACGAAACCGATGACAAAAATACTATGACCTGCCCATGCGAGTCCAACGGTTCCGGAAGTCACAGCGGCCACCAGAATGCCAACGAATCCAACCAGCCATGCAGGGCACACAGACGTCAAATGGAACTCACGCACTATGAACCGCCAAGCAAAATAGACCATTAGCGAAGCGATGCACAGCACCCCGCACCACCAGATGATTTGTGCGCAGCGCAATCCAAAAGAACCAAAGTGAGCGAAGTACGTTCCCAAAGTAATAAGAGCCATCGGCATGGTAGTAGTCAATGGCGCAATCATTGGATTGCGATAGTCGGTAGCTAGACAGGTGCGTACCGTGGTGCTGCGGATGGCTATGCAATGTTTGGCTAATACCGGTATCAGCAGCATCAAACCTAATATGGCGCTCACAATATGTATCGGAGTCCACCAGAATTCCGGCAGTAGAGAAGCGGCAAGATTTCCGTATGAAAAAGCGGCTAGCGCCACACCAGCTTGGGGAAGCGGTGTGGCGCTAGCGATTTTCATGCCGCATGCTGCGGCGCTCACAGGTACCGCCGTGCGAATCGAGCGATATCGTCAATGACTTCCAAAGCCTCGGCGTTGGAAGCATCGCCGGCCTGGGTCACGTTGAAGATATGGCCCAGAACCTTACCTTGGCCGAGCGGCCACATGCGCAGCTCGCAATCGCGATTGCGGTGCACCATGATACGGGCCAATTCCAGGGAATTGTCGGCGAGCACATCCTCATCACTGGTGATGAGATAGGTGGGAGGCAGGTTGCCGTCCACGATGAGGCGATCGAGATCGTTCTTGTATGGCGCGATGGCGATGATTTCGCTCGGCTTGGTGAAGTAGGCGGCGGTGTAATAGCTGATCAACGGCTCATAGACACCACCTTCCAGGCGGAACATGCCGGAGGTTGCCACGAAGCCGCGAACGTCCAATCCGCTGGGCTGCATGAACCAGCGCTGGCGCACCACCTTGGAATTGTTGACGGCCAGTGCATACATGGCCAGTGTGGCACCTGCAGAATCACCGGTAACGAACACCTGATCAGGGTTGCCCTGATATTCGGCAACATGATCCTTGACCCAAGCCATGACCGCCAGAGCGTCGCCAATCTGGTCGAAGAAGCTCACCTGCGGCACAAGGCGGTAGTTGGCGTTGACCACCACGAAGCCCTTGCCGGCCAGAATCATGTCGCGGCACAGGTTGTTCTCCTTGGTGCCGTAGTAGAGGCCACCGCCGTGGAAATCGATGAACACGGGCAGCGGCTCGCCTTCGGCAGCGCCTTCCGGACGGTAGATATCCAGCAGGTGATCGGACAGGCCATCCTCTAAATAGGGGAGATCCTTAATGGATTCGATGCCTTCCGGCAGAATCTGAGCGGCAAGATGCGGCGCATCGTTCTTGGCCATCAGCGCGGCGCGTTCGGCCAGCAGATCAATGGCTTCCTGACGATCGACAATCATGGTTATTCCTTATATTTCAGTTCGTTGAGTAATACGTTACAGTTCGTGGAGCGGATGCATGCGGCTCATTACTGAGCTTCGGCTAGTTCCTTGTTCTCGCGGAACGGGCGGCCGGTGTATGCGGCGATGACCAGTGCGGCTGCGATGACGTAGATGACGATGCCGCCGGAGATGGAAACCACGTAGCTGCCGGTGGAGTCGAACAGCGTACCGTGCAGCGTGGTGAATGCCGCGTTGGCGAAGGAGCCGAACATCGAGATGATGGACAGGATGGTGCTGTAGTCCTTCGGACCGAAGGAGTTGCGGATGACCCACGGGATGCCGACCAGCACGAAGCCCTGGCCGATGCCGGCGAAGAGACCCGCCACGATGGACAGCGCTTGCATGTGGGAGATCAGCAGACCGCCCCAGCCGAGGATGCCGATGCAGGTGAACAGGGAGACCACGACGGCCGGCTTCAGGTGATCGAGCAGAATGCCGATGAGCATCTTTCCGGTGGCGGCGCCGAGCAGGGTGCCGGTCATCACCAGTGCACCCTGGGAGAGGGTGAAGCCGTACTGCACTTCGTGAGCGGAGATGTGCTGCAGCAGGGAGTTGGAGAACTGCTGGATGATGATGGCGATGGACAGGAAGATAAAGGCGCGGGTCATGAAGGCCTTCTTGGCGTCGAGACCCTGGGCGGCGGTGTTGGTGGCGGTACCATTGCCGGCCTGTTCCTCGTAGCCGTACGGCAGTTCACCCTTGGTTGGATCCGGAGCGAACTTCAGCGCGAAGATGGAGAACGGCAGAATGCACACGAGCACGGCGATGCCGGTGATGAGGTAGGCGGTACGCCAGCCCTGGGCGGTGATCAGGTTGGAGACGACCGGGTTGAAGATGGCGCCGCCGATGCCGGAGATGCCCATACCGATACCCATAACCGTACCAAGCTTCTTGTTGAACCAGTTCGAAAGCAGTACCGGCGGAGTCAAAGCGATGGGAATCACGTAGGCGACGCCGAGCACGGCGAAGGCCACATCAAACTGCCAGATGGCGGTGAAAGTGGAGCCCAAGATGAACACGCCGCCGGCAAGTGCGATGCAGACGCTGATTACGATGCGCGAGTCGATTTTCTTGAGCAGTGCGCCTGCGAACAGCATGGTGATGGCTGCGGTGATCTGCTCAATGGAAAGCGGCAGGGAGACCTGGGAACGGCCGACACCGAATTCCGCGGACAGTGCGTTGAAGTACAGACCTTGGGTGTTGACGATGAGGCCGAAGCCGATGAATGAGAGCACGCAGCAGCCTGCGAATACGAACCACGGCCTCCATGCCTTGGTCTTTGGTGCGTTGGTGGACATTGTGAACCTCCTTGTAAAACTTGAGAACCCCGTTGTCTCAAGTAAGTAAGTACTTACTTACAAAAGGAGATGATAGCGAGGGGCGCACTTTTCGGCAATGAGACTGCGGTGGTCGGCGTGTTCCGTTGCTATGCAAGGGTTTTCTGACTCCGCTATGATGGCGTGAGAGTGAAATTTCATGCAGGGAAAGGGTGATTATGGCTGCCGCTGCCTCTCCGGATACCGGACGCGCGATTCGTCGACGCAAGAGTGGTGATGAACGACGGCAGGAGATCATTCGCGAGGCAACCAAAGTCATTGCAGAGCGCGGATTCTATGGAGCCTCGCTGCAAGAGATCGCCGATGGCATCGGCATTACCCAAGCCGGCATGCTTCGCCATGTGAAGAACAAGAATGAACTATTGCTGCTGGTACTGGGGCAGTTTGAATCCGATAATCCCACGCAGGCATGCTTGGAAGCCATGTTCAGCGATTATCGCGAGACCGGTCGGCCGCAATCTTTCCCCGCTATTTATCGCACGTCGGTTAAGCAGGCGCTGGATAATCCGCGGCTGACGCAACTGTATTTGGTGCTGCGCGCCGAGGCTATGGATCCGCGGCATCCTGCCCACGATTATTTTGCGCAACGTGGTTTGAGGGGCCGCGATAATGTGGCGAACATTGAGTGGAATGTACCGGAGCGGTATCGCGATCCCAAGGCGATCGTGGATTTGTACCTCACGATGGGTAGTGCGCTTGATGGCCTGCAGATGCGTTGGCTGGGTGAGAATGATTTTGATTTGGAACAGCACTGGAAAGTGTGCGAGGACTTCTTCTATCCATTGCCGGAATGGGAAGGTTGCCGCTAGGGCGCTGCGGTTTACCGATACCCGTTCCATTGCGGCAGCGGGAATAGCACCGCCTCGCAATCGCTCCACATGGCATTGAGATCCTGCCCAGGGGAGCGCAGCCAGCGCAACTGAATACCATCCATCATGGCGAAGCTCGCCTGCAGAATATGCTCCACGTTCACGTTGTCCGGCACGAACCAATTGATGTTCTGCGCATTGGCCACGGTCTGCCGTTCGCGATCGGCGAAGTAGGCGTGCGCAGGGTGATCGGGGTCCAATGCTTCGGCGCTCAAGGTGGAGAACATGTGCACCAGTGAGGGTCGCTTTGCATTGACTGCCACCACGCGGCGCAACATATCGGGTATCAGTGGGTGTTCTTCAGTCACCATGCCAGCGGTAAGCGCAACGGTTTCCTTGTCGTAGACTTCACTGAGCACCAGGCTGAGCAGGCCTTCCTTGCTGCCCACATAATGCAATACCCCGGCTTTGGTGAGTCCCACTTCAGTGGCGATGCGCTGCAGGGAAGTGCCGTAGTAGCCGAGTTTGCCGAATGATTCGACGGTGGCTTCGATGATGGCATTGCGGCGATCATCGGTCTGCGTAGTGGGAGAGGTACTGTTCATGAAGGTAACCTTACGGTTGGTTAGTAGTGTTTTCAAATGATTCTGGCGTGTTGTGGTTCTGAATTTGATAATCTACCTACCAACCGGTTGGTCGAGAGAAAACGACCTGGAATTCACCATCTGGGATTCATGGATGATTGCCACGGGTGAATACCACGGATAGTTAAGCGCTGCGCAATGGTGCTTGATTCCGGGCCGCACGGACTGACTGATATCGCACAACTCAAAGAAAGAGGTTCCCATGAGCGAGCAGACCTACCCTTCCGTCAAGGACCTGACCCTCGAAGAGAAAGCATCCCTCACCTCCGGCGGTGACGCTTGGCATCTGCAGGGTGTCGAGTCCAAGGGCGTCCCCGGTTACATGATTACCGATGGCCCTCACGGTCTGCGCAAATCCCTGGCTTCCAGCACCGGCGAAACCGATCTGGATGACTCCGTGCCGGCCACCTGCTTCCCTCCGGCCGCTGGCTTGTCCAGTTCATGGAACCCGGAACTCATTCATCAGGTCGGCGAGGCAATGGCCGAGGAATGCATTCAAGAAAAGGTGGCCGTGATCCTCGGCCCCGGTGTGAACATCAAGCGCAACCCGCTCGGAGGCCGCTGCTTTGAATACTGGTCCGAAGACCCGTATTTGGCTGGCCATGAAGCGGTCGGCATCGTTGCCGGCGTGCAATCCAAGGGTGTAGGCACGTCCCTGAAGCACTTCGCAGCCAACAATCAGGAGACCGACCGTCTGCGCGTGGACGCTCGCATCAGCCAGCGCGCTCTGCGTGAAATCTACCTGCCGGCATTTGAGCACATCGTCAAAACCGCTCAGCCGTGGACCATCATGTGCTCCTACAACCGTATCAATGGCGTGCACTCCTCTCAGAACCATTGGCTGCTGACCGACGTACTGCGCGACGAATGGGGCTTCGAAGGCATCGTCATGTCCGACTGGGGCGCCGACCACGATCGCGTGGCCTCCCTGAACGCCGGTCTGAACCTTGAAATGCCGCCAAGCTACACCGACGATCAGGTGGTATACGCCGCCCGCGACGGCCGCATCGCTCCGGCCCAACTGGACCGTATGGCTCAGGGCATGATCGATCTGACCAACAAGGCCCGTGCCGCCATGAGCATTGACGGCTACCGTTTCGACGTGGATGCACACGACGAAGTGGCCCATCAGGCCGCCGTGGAATCTATGGTGCTGCTCAAGAACGATGAAGCCATCCTGCCGCTCGACCCGAGCGCAGGCGAGAAGATCGCGGTCATCGGCGAATTCGCACGCACCCCGCGCTACCAGGGCGGTGGCTCTTCGCACATCACCCCCACCAAGATGACCAGCTTCCTTGACACGCTTGCCGAGCGCGGCATCGAGGCCAGCTTCGCCCCCGGCTTCACGCTCGATCTTGAGCCTGCGGACCCGGCGCTGGAAGCTGCAGCCATTGAAACCGCCAAGACCGCCGACAAGGTACTCATGTTCCTGGGGCTTCCGGAAGCCGCCGAATCCGAAGGCTTCGACCGCGAAAACCTCGACATGCCGGCCAAGCAGATCGAACTGCTGCGCCGCGTTGCCGAAGTGAACCCGAACGTGGCCGTGGTGCTCTCCAACGGTTCCGTGGTCTCCGTGCACCCGTGGGCCCAGTATGCCAAGGGCATTCTGGAATCTTGGCTGCTCGGCCAGGCCGGTGGCCCGGCGCTCGCCGATGTGATCTTCGGCAAGGTGAGCCCCTCCGGCAAGCTTGCCCAGTCCATTCCGCTGGACATCAATGATGACCCGAGCATGCTCAACTGGCCGGGCGAGGAAGGCCATGTGGACTACGGCGAAGGCGTGTTCGTGGGCTACCGCTACTACGACACCTATAAGAAGGCCGTCGATTACCCGTTCGGCTACGGCCTGAGCTATGCCACCTTCGAGGTCTCCGATATCTCTGCCGCCAAGACCGGCGCCAACACCGCGTCCGTAACCGCCACCGTGACCAACACCTCCGCGGTGGATGCCGCCGAAACCGTGCAGGTCTACGTGGCACCCGGCAAGGCGGACGTTGCGCGCCCGGTACACGAACTCAAGGGCTTCAAGAAGGTGTTCCTGAAGGCCGGCGAATCCGCAACCGTGACCATCGACCTTGACGAACGCGCGTTCGCCTACTGGTCCGAGAAGTTCAACGACTGGCATGTGGAAGCCGGCGAATACGGCATCGAAATTGGCACGAGCTCTCGTGACATCGCCGCAACGGTGAGCGTGGAGCTCGACGGCGACGGCAAGACCCAGCCGCTGACCGAATGGTCCACCTTCGGCGAATGGTCCGCCGATCCGGTCGGCTCCAAGGTGGTCGAGGACTTGACCGCTGCAGGCGAGGCCGGCAAGTTGCCGAAGCTCACCGATAACGCCATGATGCGCATGTTCCTGAACTCCATGCCGATTAACTCGCTGCCCACGCTGATGGGTGAAGCCGGCAAGGACGTCACCAAGTTCCTGCTGAACGGCTACGCCGAACTGAATAAGTAAGGAACGCACGATTTGGCTCCCCTCGCTGAGGGGAGCCTTTTGTTCTGTTCTGCTCTGTGTTTCGTTGTGCTGTTGCGACACGCTGATTGTTGCATGTGCAACTGTTGTATGTGGTGCGCATTACACTGTTTCGTTGCATATACAACAGTTGCAGATGCAGCGCAACTATCACAAACAATAAGGCAATCGAATGGGGGAGCGATATGGATCATCATGCTCTCAGCATCGAAATGCGCTCACTAAGCAAAGCCGTAGATCGATATTTAGGTGAAAGCATGCCGGAATCCGCGCGTATCGCGACCGGTGGCAACGCCCATATCATCATCTTTCTGGCGCGCAATCGCGACCGCGACATCTACCAGCACACCATAGAGCAGAAATTCTGCATCACGCGTTCCACTGCATCCCGCGTATTGACGCTGATGGAAAAGAAAGGTCTGATTGTGCGCGAGCCGGTGGCCCATGATGCCAGACTCAAACGCATCGTTTTGACCGACAAGGCGGATTCCATCGTGGCCGACCTGAAAGCCAATGGTGAGCGTGTGGAACATCTGCTGGTTGAAGGCCTGACGGATAGCGAACAAGCCGCCTTGCGTGATTGTGTCAGACGCATGCGGGCGAACATCGATGCCGCACAACGAGAATACGAACAGGATATGAAGGAGGAGAGTAAATGAGCACTAACGCAACCAAGCGTGTTGCTTCGGCTGGCAATGCGACCGTGGAAGACAGCGCGGCTGCCACTGAAGCAGCCATTGAACGCTCGCGTAAAGCCGTGGAACCGGCTCGTCCGAAGCACATCATCCGCACACTGTTGGGATCGATGCGTGAATACACCAGGGAAAGCCTGCTGGCCCCGCTGTTCGTGTTCATCGAAGCCATTCTGGAAATCGTGATTCCCACGGTGATGGCCACCCTGATCGATCAGGGCATCACCGGTGGCAGCATGCCGGCCATCATCAAGTTCGGCCTGATTCTGCTGGTCTGCTCGCTGGTCTCCCTGGCCTGCGGCTTCCTGGCCGGAAAGTATGCTGCCATCGCCGCAGCCGGCTTCGCCAAGAACCTGCGCCGCGACCAGTTTGAACAGGTGCAGCGCTTCAGCTTCACTAACATCGACCGATTCTCCACCGGCTCCATCATCACCCGCCTCACCACTGATGTGACCAATCTGCAGATGGCCTACGGCATGATGGTGCGCATGGGCGTGCGTGCCCCAATCATGGTGGTTGTGGCATGGATCTTCTCGTTCCGCATCAGCCCGTCGATTTCGATGGTGTTCCTTGCCTGCATCCCGATCTTGGCCATTGGCCTGTGCGGTCTGGCCGTACTCGTGCACCCGGTGTTCGAGCGCGTGTTCCACACCTATGACGCGTTGAACAATGTGGTGGACGAGAACCTGCAGGGCGTGCGCGTGGTGAAGTCCTACAACCGTGAATCCTTCGAAATCAACAAGTTCGATCGCATCTCCAAGCGCATCTTCAAAGACTTCACGCTCGCCGAGCGCATCATGAGCTTCAACAGCCCGATCATGATGTTCTGCATCTACGCATCCATGATTCTCATCTCTTGGATGGGCGCCCAGCAGATTGTGGCCTCCGGCAACAATGCCGCAATGGGCTTGACCACCGGCGACCTGACCGCGCTGGTCACCTATGCCATGCAGATTCTGATGGCCATGATGATGCTGTCGATGATCTTCGTCATGTTCATCATCTCCCAGGCTTCCGCCGAACGAATCTGCCAGGTGCTGCAGGAGAAGAGCACTGTGGTCGACCCGGAACACCCGGTCAAAACCGTGTCCGATGGCTCCATCGAATTCGATGATGTCACCTTCCGTTACTCCGACAGCTCCGAAAGCCCAGTGCTGGATGACATCAACCTTGCCATCCCCTCCGGCGCGACAGTCGGCATCGTCGGCGGTACCGGTTCCGCGAAATCCTCGCTGGTGCAGCTTATCCCGAGGCTCTACGATGTCTCCGCAGGCTCGCTCAAGGTCGGCGGCCTCGACGTGCGCGACTACGATCTCGAAGTCCTGCGCGATCAGGTGGCCATGGTGCTGCAGAAGAACGTGCTGTTCTCCGGGACCATCGCCGAAAACCTGCGCTGGGGCAACCCGGATGCCACCGATGAAGAGATTCGTCACGCATGCCAGCTCGCTCAGGCGGATGGTTTCATCCAGGAATTCCCGGATAAGTACGATACGTATATCGAACAGGGTGGCACCAACGTTTCTGGTGGCCAGCGCCAGCGCCTGTGCATCGCACGCGCATTGCTGAAAAAGCCGAAGATTCTGATTCTGGATGACTCCACCTCCGCAGTGGACACCAAAACCGACAAGCTGATTCGTGAAGCCTTCCATCATGAGATTCCGGACACCACCAAGATCATCATCGCCCAGCGCGTGGCTTCGGTGCAGGAATCCGACATGATTCTTGTGATGGATAACGGTCGCATCATGGCTCGTGGCACCCACGACGAGCTGTTGAAGACCTGCGACGAATACCGTTCGATTTACGAATCCCAGACCAAGAACACCGCTCAAGGGCAGGCGGAAATCGTTGAAGCCGCCGCCAAGGAAGCAGAGAACATGAAGAACGCAGCCGAGAAAGGAGAGGCACGATGAGCGATAAGCAAAGCTTCAAGAACCGCAAGCCCGCCATGGGTAAGCCAGCGCCCGGCACCATCAAGCGCATCTTCGGCTACATCATGCAATACAAGTGGCGTGTGGTAGCCATCGTGGTGTGCATTCTCGTCGGCGCCGCAGCACAAGCCGGTTCCGCGCTCTTCCTTCAGTCCCTGATCGACACCTATATCTTGCCGATGGTAGGTGCCAAGAACCCTGACTGGGGTCCGTTGCTGCAAGCCATTACGCTGATGGGATGCCTGTATGTGGCCGGCATCGTGGCCAGCTGGCTCTGGCAGTGGCTGATCGTCACCGTGGAACAGGGTACGCTGAAGAAGATTCGCGACGACATGTTCGCCCATCAGCAGTACCTGCCGATTCGATACTTCGATACGAACGAGCACGGCGACATCATGAGCCGTTACACCAACGACACGGATACGCTGCGTCAGGCCATTTCGCAGTCATTCCCGCAGATGTTCGCCTCCGCGATCTCCGCGATTGCCGCGGTGATCTCGATGCTGTGGCTCTCCATTCCAATCACCGTGTTCGTGCTGCTGTTCACCGTGCTGCTGTTCTTCGTGGTGAAGAAGATCGTGGGCCGTGCTGGCCGGTTCTTCGTCAAGCAGCAGCAGTGGCTGGGTGATGTGAACGCCTTCGTGGAGGAATCCGTGAACGGCCAGAAGGTCATCAAGGTCTTCAACCACGAGGACGCCACGCAGAAAACCTTCGACGAGAAGAACCAGGAACTCTTCGAAGCCTCCGCGGAAGCCAACACCTGGGGTAACGTCACGATGCCGGTGGTGGGCAACATGGGCTACATGCTCTACATTCTGCTCGCCATCGTGGGAGGCGCCATGGCGCTCGCCGGTGTGGGCAATGTTGGCTTGAGCGGCTTCGGCTCGCTGACCCTCGGCACGCTGATTTCCCTGCTGACCCTCTCCCGCTCGTTCATCAACCCGCTGGGTCAGGTTTCCATGCAGCTCAACATGGTGATGATGGCGCTCGCCGGCGCCTCCCGAATCTTCGCTCTGATGGATGAGCCGGTCGAATCCGATAACGGCACTGTGACCTTGGTCAACGTGGAGCTGGGTGAAGATGGCCGCACGATGCGTGAGGTCGATTATGAAACCGGCCACTGGGCATGGAAGCGCGAGGCCGGCGATGACGGCACCCGTTCGTTGAAGGCCGCCGAAAAGCTGCATGGCGCCGCACGTGAAGTGGCACTGAAGGCCAAGGAGCAGGCAATCACCTCGTCGGACGGTCGCCTGACCCTGCTGCAAGGCGATGTGCGCTTCACCAATGTGACCTTTGGATACAATCCGGACAAGCCCGTGCTGCACGATATCACCTGGTTCGCCAAGCCTGGCCAGAAGATGGCGCTTGTAGGCGCCACCGGCGCAGGCAAGACCACGGTGACCAACCTGATTAATCGCTTCTACGATATTCAGGAAGGCCAGATTCTCTACGATGGCATCGATGTGAAGAACATCAAGAAGCCTGATCTGCGTCGTTCGCTCGGCATCGTGCTGCAGGATGTGAACCTGTTCACCGGTACCGTGATGGACAACATACGATACGGCCGATTGAACGCCACCGATGAGGAATGCATCGAGGCCGCCAAACTGGTGAACGCGGACGGCTTCATCCGTATGCTGCCGCAGGGCTATCAGACCGTGCTGGAAGGCGATGGTTCAGGCTTGTCCCAAGGCCAGCGCCAGCTGATCTCCATCGCCCGTGCCGCGGTGGCCGATTCCCCGGCGTTGATTCTCGACGAGGCCACCTCCTCGATCGATACGCGTACCGAGGAAGTGGTGCAGGCCGGTATGGATGCGCTGATGAAGGGGCGCACGGTGTTCGTGATTGCGCACCGCCTCTCCACCGTGCGCAACTCCGATGTAATCATGGTGCTCGATCATGGCAACATCATCGAACGTGGTTCGCATGATGAACTGATTGCGCTCAAGGGCGAGTACTACCAGCTGTACACCGGAGCGGTGGAACTGGAGTAAGTAACTGATGGCCTGAGTCGGTCGCCGGTGGTTGATCGACTCGCCGGAACGTCTGTGTGCATTGCATTGGAGCCCCTTATGATAAGGGGCTCCAATTGTTTTCGCGATGTTTCTCTATCTTATGTGGTGCGATAGTACTGCCGTTGTTATTCGACTTGATGCGCGTATGTGTCGAGTGAAAGCCGATCGATCAGCGAGGGGATAACACCTTTTCGCTCAATGGAGTAGCTGGCGGCATACGTGGCTATCTTCACGGCTTGCTGCAAGGTGTACCCGTACATCAAATATGAGGCAAGCGCGCTGATGAAGGCGTCGCCGGCGCCTGTGCTATCCACTGGTGGGAAATCGGTGGCCGGATAGGTCTTCCTGCCGTCTGGGCCGAAGAGGATGCAACCATGCTCGCCTTTGGTGACGATGACGCATCCGACGCCGCGTTTGATAAGATGATCGGCCTTTTCCTCTAGGGTGTTTCCCTCGGTTTCGATTACTGCCAGCTCATGCTCGTTCGGTACCAGAATGTCCGCATTGGCCACAAGATCTTGGGGCAGGTAATCGCATGAAGAAGGCTTGATAATGGTTTTGACATGGTGCTGATGGGCGGTCAGCGCTGCGGCTGTGGCTGTTTTCAGCGGTATTTCCGTCTGGATTAGGCAATATCCCGCATTGTCGAACAGTTGCTCGTTGGCCTTGATGTCGTCCGGTGTGAGTTGTGCGTTCGCTCCGGAAAGAATGGCGATGATCGATTCTCCGCTGGGGTCGAGGAAAATAAATGACGATCCGGTGTCTTCGCCGTTGCATCGTTTGACCCCAGCGGTGTTAACCCCGTGCTGCTCCATGGCTTTGAAAATGAAGTCGGACCCATTGTCGACGCCCACGTTGCCGATAAGGGTTACGCGGTGTCCGAGTTTAGCGGCTCCGATGGCCTGATTGACGCCTTTGCCGCCTGGATATCGTGTAGCCGACTGGGTGGATACCGTTCCTCCGGTATGAGGCAGTCTTGATACGGATAGGTAGTGGTCGATGTTGATGCTGCCTACCACCAGAATGTGTTTGACGGCAGTGGTTGGCGGACTGGAAAGCGTGCTGGTGTTGTCGAGGCGGAAATCCTGCACAAACGAAGGGTGACTCTCGTCGTCATGTTCAATTTCGGCGATGAGTTTGTTGCATAGATAGGCACCGAAATCCGCGTTACGAATGGTATAGGTGGAGATTTCCGCATTGCCGGGGTATGCCAATGCTTCGGCGGTGTCGTTTTTGATGGAGACCAGCGAAGCGTCTTCGGGCAGGCGGTAGTGTAACGGGCGGATCATTTGGGTGAATTCAAGCGCTCGCCGATAATGCGATGATACGAAGCCGGTGATGGTTCGGCTGCCGATTTTACTGGACAACGATTCGTCGAGATCGTAATAGACCAGATCGTCGCTGTAGGGTAGTTGATGGTCAAACAGGCAGGTTCGGAACCCCTCAAGGAAATCGTGGGTGCGTCTTCCCTGAGTCATCAGACAGGCGATATGGCGGTGCCCATGTTCGATGAGTTCGTTGGTAAGTTTGTAGGCTGCTTCTTTGTATGGCAGCAACAGTGATTGGTCTCCTCCATTGGGGCCTATGGTGAGCAACGGTGTGCCTTCGGGGAAGTATGAGGCGTAGTCCAGGCTATCCGCTGTGGCGGGTTCCCAGATAACGCCATCAACGTTGCGCCCACATACCGCCGCAATGTTTTTTAATTCGCGCTCCGGGTCGGAGTAGCTGTTGTAGGCGGCCGTCGCATAGCCGGCATTTTGCGCGGCCTGAATAATACCGTCGAGCGTGCTGTCAAAGGAGATGGGGGAGCGTAGGAGCACTCCGATGGTATAACTACGCGTGCGTTGCGAAGCGGCGGCATACGGCTTGTAATGGTATTCCTTGACGATCTTCAGGACTTTCCTGCGGGTTTCCTTGCTGATGCTGGAATCTTTGCCATTGACGATTTTTGAGACCGTTGAGGTGGAGACGCCCGCGATTCGGGCGATGTCTTTGATGTTCATGTCCCCCTCCTGCTTGCGTGGCTTGCTATTAGTGTACAAGCGTTCAAAGCATTGGCCGTTCATGGTTCTGGCATGTGTCCCCATGGTCTTGGTGATTTCGACCCGCCGGTTTGACGATATTGGTTCATGTGATTAATCTAGCCTTAAGAAAACATTTTAGGAAATCATTTTCTTAAGATGGGGCGGGCGAGCAGCGACGCTCAAACCGCAAAGGCCAAGGGTTGGAATAAGGAGGGCCGAAATGACAAGGAAGCTATCGTTCTGGGAAGGGATCAAGGCGCAGTTCTCAACGAAATCGCTGGTGCTGATTCCTATCGCGGTGGGTATTAACCTCATCGGCGGAACGCTGTGCTCGGCGCTGAAATTGCCATTGTTCCTCGACATGATCGGCACCATCGTCGTCGCATGCCTCTCCGGCCCGTGGGTTGCCGCGCTGACCGGCTTGCTCACCAACCTTTTCCTGGCGTTGGTGGCCAATCCGGTGTACCTGCCTTACGCCGTGGTATCCGTGCTCTGCGGTCTGGTCGTCGGATATATGGTCAAGGCCGGTTTGTTCCGCAAAAAATGGGGCGTTGTGGTCATCTGGCTGGTGTGCACGCTCGTCAATGCCATTTCCGCTTCACTGATTACCACATTCGTGTACGGCGGTGCCACAGGAGTCAACGGAACTTCGGTGCTCACGGCAACGTTGGTGGTGGCTATGAAGGATATTCTGGCTTCCGTCATCTCCTCGTCGTTGATAGAAAACCTTGTTGACAAGGGCATTACCGTGGCAATCGCTTGGGTGATTGTGCAGAAGATTCCTCGTCGTTTCTTAAGCCAGTATGCCGCGGACGCCATGGGCGGCGATGCCGAGGAAACGTTGAGCGACGATGATGACGATGAAGAAGAGTGAGCTATGGCAATGCATATGCCCGCAACCAATGACACAATCATCGGCAGACTCAATCCGATCACCAAAATCGTGGCGGTGTTCGCCTTAGGGCTTTGTGCACTGGCGTGGCCGGATTTCACGCTCGGCCTGATTCTTGTGGTGCTGTTATTTGTAGCCGCTGTTCTGGCGCGGATTCAAACTGATTTCGCCAAAATCATGTTCGGCTTCGGCATTCCCGTCACCATCATGCTGATGTTCATCCAAGGACTGTACAGTCCCAAAAACCATACCGTTTTGATGGATTTTGGCTTTGCACAGTTAGGGCTTGAGGGAGTGCTGTACGCGGCCAAAGTGGTGGTCAGCCTGCTGGTGTTCCTCGGCAGCTTCTACATCATGAACAAAACCACGTATGTCGGCTCCATGGTGGCTGCGCTCACCTCGGTGGGTCTGAGCGCCAAAGTCGGTTATCTGGTGCTGGCCAGCTTGAACGTTGTACCTCAGATGCAACGGCGTATGGCGGTGATACAGGAGGCGCAATCCGCACGAGGGCTCGATTCGTCAGGTGGGATCATCTCCCGCATCAAAGCGTATGTTCCTCTGCTTGGTCCGGTGGTCATGTCTTCCCTGACCGATGCGCAAGAGCGCGGCATGACCCTTGAAACCCGTGGATTCGGCATCGTCGGTGTCAAACAGACCAGTTATGTGCAGGTCACCTGGCACACCATCGACAAAATCCTTAACTGGATATTCGCGGTGATGTTGATTGCCGTGGTCGCCGTATCCGTATGCATCCGCGTCGGCGTACTTCAATCGCCGATAGTGTGGGGAGGCCAGTAAATGAGCTCGATAGTGGAAGTGAAGGATTTCTCCTTCAAATATCGTGACACCAAGCGTAGAGCAGTAAAACATGTGAGTTTCCAAGTTGAGGAAGGCAGCTTCTTCACCATCATCGGTGCGAACGGTTCAGGCAAATCCACATTGTGTAATGCGCTCGTTGGCTTGATCCCGCACTATTTTGTCGGCGCCAGAGCTGGAAAGATCATGGTCAATGGCATCGATGTCGCCGATTCGACCATTGCCGAACTGTCGAAAACCATCGGTCTGGTATTCCAGAACCCGTTCAATCAGCTGTCCTACACGGCGGGAACCGTTGCCGAGGAACTGGCCTATGGCTTGGGCAATCACGGTGTACCCAGGGAGCAGATGATCGAACGTGTCGAAGCCGTGGCAAAACTGATGCGCATTGATCATATTCTCGACAAAAATCCATTGGAACTTTCCGGCGGACAGGTGCAACGTGTGGCCTTCGGATCGACGTTCATTATGGAGCCTCGCATCCTGGTGCTGGACGAATGCACCACGCAACTTGATCCACTGGGCAGTGAAGAGATTTTCGATATCGTCAAGCAGCTCAACGCGGATGGCGTCACTGTGATTATGGTCGACCACGATATGGAACGTGTGGCTCGTTACGCAGACACCGTCATGGTGCTCGAAAAGGGAGCGGTCGTATCCATTGGCACGCCGATGGAGGTGTTCTCTGACCCCGCAATCGAGGAGCGCGGTGTGGATGTTCCCGATTACGTTCGGCTCTCCCGTGCGCTCGGCGGTCCGATTACGGTGACCGAGGAGCCCACTATCCGTATGGCCAAGGAGGCGCTCTCATGAAAATCGAGCTGAAGGCGCTGGAGCACGTCTATTCCGGATCGGATAAAGCCCTTGATGGCGTGAATCTGACACTTGAGGGCAATGAGCCGGTGGCGATCATCGGGCAGAACGGTGCTGGCAAGACCACGTTGGTCAAGCATTTCAATGGTATTTTGCGACCGACGGGCGGCGAAGTACTGGTGGATGGCGTGAACATCAACGAGCGCAGCACCGCCGAATGGTCCAAAAGCGTTGGGTACGTGTTCCAGAACCCCGATGACCAGCTGTTTTTGGAAAGCGTTCGCAAAGAATTCGAATTCGGTCCGCGTCAGATCGGCATGGATGATCAGACCATCGGGAAACGTGTGGACGCCATAGCCGAGCTCGTAGGGCTCACGAAAAAACTCGACGTGCATCCGTTCGACCTAACGCCCACCGAAAAGAAATTCTGCACTATCGGAGCCGTCATCATGATGGATCCGTCAGTGGTGATTTTCGACGAACCGACCTGTGGCCAGGACCGTGTGGGCAATACCCGTCTTGCGCACATCATCGAGCAGCTGAAAGAGCAGGGCAAGCTGTGCATCACCATCTCGCACGATATGAAATTCGTCACTGCGAACTTCTCCCGTGTCATCGTGATGTGTCACGGCCGTGTGCTGTTGGACGGCCCGAGCACCGACGTGTTTGCCCAAACCGATCAACTTCGGCGTTCCTTTGTGACGCCGCCGCCCGTCACCCGGGTTGCCCAGGGTGCGGGCCTCAAGGAGACGGTGTTCTCCGTCCCCGCGTTCATCAACGCCATTACTCAGGAAAGGAACCATCGTGGCTGATGTCATTGCTCAAATCTATGGAATAAGGAACGTCGAGGATGCGCGCATGGTGATTGATTTGGGCGGCGAACATATCGGGGTCTCCTACGGCAAAATCAAGCGTACGCCAGGCCAGCTGGATTGTGCACGAGCAAAGGAGATTTTCGAAGGCGTACAGCCTGAAGCCGTGCGCATCGGTCTGACCGTTGCTGAAGACATCGATGAAATCAGCGAGAACCTGCGCGAGGCAATGCCCGATGTGCTGCACCTGTCAGGAGATATCGAGGGCATCTCTCCCGCTGAGGTTGCGGAGCTCAAAAGCCGGTTCCCCGGGCTCAAAATCATGCAGGCCATTCCGGTACTGGCCGGTGTGCCGCTCGAAGAGCAGAAGGTCATGCAGTATGTGAAGGACTACGAATCCGTTTCTGACTTCTTCCTCATCGACACCAAGGCTCCAGCCGCAGGCGATATCGGGGCAACCGGACTGACCCATGACCGTGCCATTGACCGTGACATCATCGAATCCACCGATGTGCCATGCATCATCGCAGGCGGATTGGACGCATCCAACGTGGCCGAGGCAATCTACGACACCCATCCGTATGGCGTCGATTCCTTCTCGCTGACCAACTATGACGATGAGCGCGCCAACACGGATCGATGCAAGGACCCGGCCAAGGTGGAAGCCTTCATCAAGGCGGCTAAAGATGCCTAAGGTCGTTGTTGTCGGTGATGCCAATGTGGACATCATCGTGCCATACCCGCGCTTTCTCAATGAGCAACGCACACGGGTCGAGTATCCGCAGATCTCCATTGAAGGAGGCGGCACCTCGGCGAATACGGCGGTGGCATTATCCAAACTCGGCGTGGATGTTTCGTTCGTCGGCACTGTGGGCGATGACCAGTATGGACGTTTCGTCATCCAGGATTTCAAAGACAAGGGCATCGACGTAACCGGTCTGGTATCGGACTCCACCTTGAACACGGTCGGCGTATTCGCCTTTGTTGACGAGCATGGCGAACGATACCTGTGGGGTTGGCCCCGCGAACGCCAGTCGTTCGCGGTACTCGATGAGGACTTGGTGCCGATGCATATGATTCGCGAAGCCGACTGGGTGCACTCTTCAGGCATGTGCCTGGTCCATGACACCAGTGCCAGGGAAACGATCATCGACATCTTCCGTGAGGCTCATGAAGCCGGGGTTCCCACCTCCTTCGACCTGAACCTGCGCGTCGATAACGGCGTACTCGACCCCGATTTCGCGAGTGCACTTGAGCGCATCATACCGAACGTCGACTATTTGCTGGGATCAGGGCCGGATGAATTCGCCTATCTCGGTGATGGCGACATGATGAGCAATGCCGCGGCTTATGCAGCAGATGGACGAACCGTCATCGTTCGAGACGGCGCTCGCGGTTCGGTTTCGCTCACTCGGGATGATCGCACGGAAAGCGCCGCTTTCCACGTGGATGTCGAAGACACCATTGGTGCGGGAGACGTCTACAACGCGGGCTTTATCGCAGCAAGACTTGCCGGGCGCTCATTGGCTGAATCGCTGTGCGAAGGCAATGCCGTCTCCGCCTACAAAGTGGCTCGTCGCGGAGCTCGTTCCTCGCCTGATAGCGTTCAGCTGGATGCATTCCTCGCCGAACATGCCGTCTGAGCGATCGTAACCCAAATACTTGCAACCCAAGGAAAACAACCAACGGAGGTAACACCATGGAAAATAAGAAAAAAGTCATTCTCGACTGTGATCCCGGGCACGATGATGCGTTCGGCATCATGCTTGCCGTGCAGCATCTCGACGTGCTGGGCATTACGACTATCGGTGGCAATTGCACATTGGAGAACGTGACGCGCAACGCTATCAAAGTCTTGGAAGTGCTCGGTGCCGCCGATCGCATCGGTGTGTATCCGGGGCACAGCTGCCCGATGGTGGCACCATTGGTCACGGCACCACAATTCCATGGTGAGACCGGACTTGACGGCCCGGTGTTGCCCGAACCCACGCATGCGCCGCAAAACAAGCATGCGGTCGATTTCATCGTGGACACGGTGATGAACACCGACGACGTGACTCTGATCGCAACCGGGCCGCTGACCAATATCGCTGCCGCCATCAACCGTGAACCGCGTATTGTCGATCGTGTCAAGGAACTGTGCATCATGGGCGGTTCTGTGACCTACGGCAACTGGACGCCTGCCGCCGAATTCAACATTTTCGTCGATCCCGAGGCTGCATCCCGCGTCTTCAATTCTGGTATGCATGTAAAGATGACCGGCATCAACCTGACCCGTCAATGCGAACTGACTGCCAAGCATGTGGCCAAGTTCCGCGAAATCGGTACCAAGGCGGCGAACCTTGCCGCAGATCTGACCGATTTCTTCATCGGGGCATGCGAGGAGGAATCCGAGCTGACCGGTGCTACCATGCACGATGCATGCGCCGTGGCCTGGATCATCGATCCCAAGCTGATCACCGCAGTGCCGATGCACATCGATGTGGAATTGCACGGCGCCCTCACTCGTGGCATGACCGTATGCGATTACCGCCACCTGCGCGGCACCAAGCCGGCTGTGGATCTCGAACGAACCCCAACCATGGGATACCGCGGTGAGCAACCGAATGCAGAGGCCGCGTTGGAACTCGATTTCCCCGGTTTCGTCGACCTGCTGAACAGCACGCTCGAAAACTACGACTAAGTCTTACCCCTCTGAATTCCCCCTCTGCGCCGCCGGTCGACGCATCCAACCCTGTATCGGCCGGCTGCGCTTTCCCACTCCACTACAACACGATGAACACGCGAAAGGAGCACCTCATGGATTGCCGATATGTGCTATGGGATTTCGACGGTACCCTCGCCGACACCAGCCATGACGTATGGGCTTCACTTGTGTATGCCGCGCAACGTTCAGGTGGAGTAATGGAAGATTCCTACATGCGCGATGACGCCAACCTAGCCGATTCCATGGCGGAAATCATCCAGCATGTGCATCCTTATCCCGGGGATGCGTATCTGGAGACATTCGACGAGGACGTGCGAGTGCACTACCGCACCATCAATGATTTTTCACACACCGAGTTCTACCCGGGAATTCGACTCATATTGGATGAATTGCTTGAGCAGGGTATTCGTAACGCCATTGTCACCAATAAGCCGGAACGTGCGTTGACGCGCGTTCTTGGCAATAAAGGCTGGACGGACTTATTCGACGATTGGATTTGCCCGGATTCCACATCTGGTAATGAGACGAACAAAACCGACATGATTGCGCAGATGCTGACGAAGCACGGCATTACGCCACGACAATGCCTGTATGTGGGGGACACCTTCAGTGATGTCGAGGCGGCGCGGGACAACGGCGTCGCGTCAATTGCGGTTGCTTACGGAGACGGTGACGAAATGGCACTGCTCAACAGCGGGCCCGTTTATGTGGCACGTGACGTCACCCAATTGCATGACATCATCAACGATGTCGTTATGCGCAAAGGAGCATGATATGCGCGATTTCACCATTTGCATCGGCACCACATTCGTATTCGGCCATGATGCCGAAACGAAAATCGGTGCCTCACTCGGCGCGAAGGGCATCACCCATGTGCTGATCCACCACGATGGCGGAGCCTATCTTGAGACAAACGGGCTACTCGATACTGTGCGCAAAAGCCTTGATGCAGCAGGCATCGCCTATACGGAACTTGGTGGCGTGGAGCCTAATCCCAGACTGGCATTGGTGCGCAAGGGCATCGCCATCGCCAAAGCCTTCAATGTTGACGCAGTCGTGGCCATAGGCGGCGGCAGCGTTATCGATTCAGCCAAAGCCATCGCTTTGGGAGCCGCCGGCGAACACGAGGTATGGGACTACTTTACTGGCATGGCACCAGTGGAACGTACACTGCCCGTTGCCGTGGTGCTGACATGCCCTGCGTCCGGTAGCGAGTCAAGCCAAGTCACCGTGATCAATAACGAACAGGACCACGTCAAAATCACCTTAAGCGAGCCTCCTCTTCGCCCGGCGTTCGCCTTCATGAACCCTGCACTCAGCACCACAGTGCCTGCATTCCCCACAGCTTGCGGCATCGTAGACATGTTCTCCCATATTTGCGAACGATATTTCAGCGCTGACGAGGAGATCGGCGTTATCGATCGCATGGCCGAAGGTGCGCTGCGCACACTGGTCGATATCGGCCCAAAGTCGCTGGCCAATCTTGCCGACTACGATCTGAGGGCGCAGATCATGTGGATTTCCACCATCGCACAAAACAACACCTTGGGCGTAGGTAGGGAACAGGATTGGTCCACCCATCTGATCGCCAACGAATTAAGCGCACTGTATGACACCCCTCATGGTGCGACGTTGTCAATCATTATGGGATCGTGGATGCGCGTGGCATCTGAGCGCGCACCCATGCGCTTTGCCCGCTATGCCAGCGAAGTATTCGGTATTGAAGCCGGTTCGTTGAGCGAAGCCGAACTTGCCGAACGCGGCATCCGTGCAACCGAAGCGTTTTTCCAGTCGCTTGATATGCCCATCAGTTTTGCTGATTTCAACCTACCGACCGATGGTATCGAACAGATGCTCGACAACATCGATTTCTATGGTCCGGACAACACCATCGGCTCCATCGCCCATCTGAATCGTGCCGACTGTCGTTCCATCTATGAAATGGCGGCGGGAAAAACCGCTCAAGGAAAGGAGTCCTGATGCGCATATTGAACTTTGGATCGTTGAACATTGACTATGTCTATGGTGTTGATCGATTTGCCGCCAAAGGGCAGACCATCACATCTCGTTCGCTTGACGTGTTTCCGGGCGGAAAAGGGCTGAACCAGTCGATTGCATTGGCCCGGGCCGGCGCCGATGTGCATCATGCCGGCCAAGTTGGCCAAGATGGTGTGTTCCTTCGTGAACTGCTTGAATCCTGTGGGGTGGGCGTCGAATCGGTGAAGGTTCGTGACGATGTACGCAGCGGTAATGCCATCATTCAGAATGATGCCGAGGGAGACAACTGCATCGTGCTGTATCCGGGGGCGAATCGTGCCATCGACCGTGATTTCGTCGATCAGGCGCTTGCCGAATACGGCCAAGGTGATTGGCTGCTGTTGCAGAATGAAATCAGCGAACTGCCGTATATCGTCTCCTGTGCCAAGGCGCGTGGCATGGTTATTGTACTCAATCCCTCGCCGGCCGATGCATTGCTCGACGGCGTGGATCTTGATGCCATCGACTGTTTTGTGCTGAACGAAGGCGAAGCGGCTGCGCTGACGGGAACCAACGGTGATGGCGAGCATCTTCTCAATGCCATGCATCTGCGTTTCCCCCATGCGCAGATAGTGCTCACCTTAGGCGAAGACGGATCGATGTATATGCGCGGCGACGAGGTTCTCGCTCAGCGCGCATACCTTGTGGAAACCGTCGACACCACGGCGGCTGGTGACACCTTCACTGGATACCTACTTGCCGATTTGGCGGGCGGTGAACCTATCGCTCATGCACTGGACTTCGCCGCACGCGCATCTGCTCTTGCGGTGTCGAAAAAAGGCGCAGCGCCTTCAATCCCCATGCGAGAGGAGGTTGCTGGTTTTACTCCGAGCATGCGCTCATAAAACAATCCATTCGTTGCATTACATGTTGCAATCAATAGAAAGGAATTACCATGGCAGAAACCGCTGTCAAGGAGAAGGCGAACGGCATCCCGGTGCCCGAGGAAGGTACCGAGGAATTCGCCCGTATGAACAAGATGGCAAAGGTAGCCATCCCGATCGTGCTGATCATCTTCACTATGGGCGTGCTGCAGCAGCAGGCCTTCGGCATGATCTACGTCAATATCGGTGACCAGCTCGGCCAGGCTAATCTCGCCCCGCTGATCACCTCGATTCCGGGCATCGTGCTCGGCATCGTGTGCGTCGTCTACGGCTCGCTCGGCGACTTCGTGTCCTTGAAGAAGATGATGATTCTCGGCACGATAGTGTTCGTCCTCGGTTCGATTCTCGGCTGCTTCGGCGATCTGAGCATCTGGATCGTTATCGCCGCGCGTACCGTGCAGTCCGCAGGCTGGCAGGTCTCCGGTTCCATCTTCCTGGTTCTCGTCTCCAAGTACATCGAGAAGAAGAAGCGAGTCATCTGGTATGGCGTGTTCGTCGCAGTCTTCCGCATCGCCGCGGCATTGGGCGTCTTCCTCGCCGGCTACATGACCCTCGTTGATTGGCGCATCCTCTTCGGTATCGGCATTATCGCAATCTTCTTCATTCCGATTCTTGCCAAGAACCTGCCGGATGAGCACGCCAAGGGCGCTCGCATCGATGTGATCGGTTTCACCCTCATCGGCCTGTTCGCCGGTTCCGTGACCATGTTCTTCACCGATATGAATATCTTCTGGGGGGCTGCTGTACTGATCACCGGCGTGGCATTCGTGGTTTACATCAACAAGGCCACTGACCCGTTCATCACCCCGAAGATGCTTACCAACCCGGCCTTCGCCATGACCATGATCGTCATCTTCGTCGGCTACTTCTTCAGCTACACCCTAAACGCTGGTTGCAATGCCATCGGTCTGAACGTGTACGGCATCGACTCCTCCCAGGTCTCCAACCTGCTCGTGTGGTCGATTATCCTCGCAGCCATCATGGGCTTTGCCGCAGGACCCATCATCCAGAAGATTGGCCGCAAGGCCTCTATCATTCTGGCTCTCGCCTGCATGGGCGGCGGTCTGATCGCCGTGGCGTTCCTCATCCCGATGGGCCAGATTTGGGCTCTTGCCGTGGCCCCGTGCATCTACTACTTCGGTACTTCCTTCTTCTACCAGCCGATTGTGGACACCGCAACGCTGACCGTGGAAGCCGAGGAATCCGGACGTGCATTGGGCTTCAACGATCTGATGCAGGCCATCACCGGTTCTGTGGGTGTGGCGATCTTTGGCCAGCTCATGGCCAATGGCGCCATGAGCGGCGGCTCGCTGTTCGGCACTGACGCCGGTCCGGCTTCCACTTACGCCAATGTCTTCATGATCGGCGGCATCATCATTCTGGGTGCTCTGGTCATCTTCATCTGCTCCATGAAGATGATTTACAGCCGCTCCCGTGTTGCCGCAGACGAAAACTAATCCCAAGCAAACCTGGATTCGCGCCATAGCGTAATCCAACATCACCAAACCCGCAGCCTTATTGAGGTTGCGGGTTTTCCTATTGCTGCGTGCGGTAGCGCATTCGGCAGTACATCTATCGCGTTCCCATCGACGGCAGCGCACAGTCAAGCCACGCCCAGCAATTCGGCAAGAATGCGACGCTCTCGTTACTATTAACAAGGTAAATCAATGGCCATCCTGACCATGATCGACAAGCATAGGAAGGCACTTGCATGACTAAGAAACTGATTCTTGATCTCGATACCGGTGTGGATGACGCCCTCGCCATCTCATATGCGCTTGGCAGCCCGGAAGTGGAGCTTATCGGCATCACTGGTACGTATGGCAATGTGCTGCTTGATCAGGGCGTGCGCAACTCCTTGGCCATCACCGACCTGCTCGGCCATCCTGAAGTCAAGGTTTATAAGGGCCTTCCGCATTCCAGCACCACCGATTCCTTCGAGGTGCTGGATATTTCCGCGTTCATCCATGGTAAGAACGGCATTGGCGATGTGGATATTCCGGATTCCAACCGTGAGCCGGAAACCGAATCCGCGGTGGACTTCATCATCGATGCGGTTAAAACCTATGGCAAGGATTTGATCTATGTGCCGACTGGCCCGATGACCAACATTGCCGCCGCTCTGAAGAAAGCGCCCGAAATCAAGGACGAAATCGGCAAGATTGTGCTCATGGGCGGAGCTCTTACCGTATGCGGCAACGTGAACGCTTGGGAGGAGGCTAATATCTCCCAGGATCCGGATGCCGCGGATTATCTGTTCCGCTCCGGCGCCCCGGCAACCATGGTGGGCCTCGATGTCACCCTGCAGACGCTGCTCACCTACAAGGAAACCCAGACCTGGCGCGATCTCGGCACCAAGGCCGGCGCCTTCCTCGCGGACATGACCGACTACTACATCAAGGCATATGAGACCACGTCCCCGCATCTGGGCGGCTGCGGCCTGCACGATCCGCTCGCGGTCGGCGTTGCCGTCGATCCCACGCTGATCACCGCGCTGCCCGTCAACCTGAAGGTGGATGTAGAAGGCCCGACCCGCGGCCGCACCATCGGCGACAACACGCGCCTGAACGATCCGGTGAAAACCATGCAGGCCGCCGTCCAGGTGGACGTGCCGCGCTTCCTCGACGAATTCATGACCCGTATCACGGGACTTGCCAAGAACGCGCAGTAAGCCGTCCGTCAAGGCTTCCAATAGATTTTCCATTTTTCCCCAAAAGAGAGAAAGAAATAAAGGAATAATAATGACACAAACCACAGCAACTCCGGTTGCCGATCCGTGGACCGATCCGGAAACCAGCAACAAGATGGCCATCAAGGCCCTGATTCTGTTGCTCATCACCTTCATCCTCGGCACCTTGTGCCTGCAGGGCTTCAATTTGGTGTTCACTCAGGTTGGTGAAGACGTCGGCGCTCCGGCTCAGGCTTCACTGATTACCGCGTTCCCCTCGCTGGTGCTCGGCATCGTGTGCTTCATCTACGGCTCGCTTGGCGACTTCGTTTCTTTGAAGCGCTTGGTCGTTGCCGGTCTGGTCACCCTGCTGGTCGGCTCCATCTTCGGCTTCGTGGCGAACTTCTTCTTTACCGCGAACATTTGGACCGTGATCATCGCCCGCGTGCTGCAGACTGCAGGTGAGCAGGTGGCCGGCTCCGTGTTCCTGGTCATTGCCACCAAGTACCTGAAGCCGTCGCTCAAGGTCATCTTCTTCGGTCTGTACACTGCCGCATACCAGCTGTCCGCATCCATCGGCGTGTTCGCGGCAGGCATCCTGAGTTCCATCGCCTGGCAGTACCTGTTCCTCATCCCCGTGGTGACGATCTTCTTCCTGCCGACGCTGCTGAAGAACCTGCCTGGTCGCCAGGGTGGTAACGAGTACGTTGATTGGATCGGCTTCACGATCTTTGGTTTCGCCAGCGCCTTCCTCACCCTGTTCTTCTCCTACATGGCATGGTGGATGCTCGGTGTGGCCGTGGCATTGTTCGTCATCTTCGCCGTGTACATTCACAAGGCTTCCAACCCGTTCATTACACCTGACTTCTTCAAGAACACGCGTTGGTTGGCAGCCATCAGTCTGATTCTGGTGTTCTACTTCACCAACTACTGCATCTCCCCGCTGTTCAACGCCATTGGTACCTCCATCTACGGCATGACCACCGCTCAGGTCTCCACCTATATTGTGTGGGCCTTCGTGTGCGCCGCAGTGCTGGGCACCTCCTCCGGCTGGATTATCGGCAAGATTGGCCGCCAGACTGCGCTGATCATTGCAGCCTGCCTGATGGTTGCAGGCTTCGTGGGTGCTGCCTTCGCTGTCAACGCTGGCTTCTTGGTGCTGACGCTTACCGCTTGCGTGTTCTACTGCGGCGTGGGTCTGCTGTATTCCCCGGTGGTCTCCACGGTGATTGACACGCTGCCGCAGTCCGAATCCGGTCGTGGTGTGGGCATGAACGATCTGGTGATGAACGTCACCGCATCCATCGGCATCACCGTTATCGGTGGTCTGATGGGCTCGCAGGCTCTGGCCGGCTCGTCTATCACTGGTGCCACCGATGCCGCTGCAGGCTACTCCAACCTGCTGCTCATCGGCGGTGGCGTGATTCTGCTCGGCCTGATCGTGTTCCTCCTCTTCCGCAAGAAGATCTACAGCCAGAACTGATTGTTCGGTTGATTGAAGGCTCGCATATTCACCGGTTCTCCAGTGGTGTGCGAGCCTTTTCCATCTGAGACGAGCAATAAAGGAGATTATTGATGACCATTACCTTAGCGATTGAAGGTTCAGGCTTTACTTCGCAATCTCGCGACGAGGTACGCTACTTCGAGCGTGCACTGTTCCTGATTGATGAGCACGGCATGATTCAATCCGTGCTTCAGAGTGATGATGAACAGTATGATGCCGAAAAGACTCAAGCGCAGGAACGCGGCATCTATCAAGCCATTGCCGAGGGCTCGTATCTGCTGCCTGGTTTCATCGACCTGCATGTGCATGCCCCGCAATGGGCGCAGGATGGCACCGGTCTGGATGAACCGCTGGAAGTCTGGCTCGGCAAATACACCTTCCCCACGGAATCCAAATTCTCAGATGAGACCTATGCGCATATGGTGTATGGGGATTTGGTGTCTCGTATGCTGTCCACCGGCACCACCACGGCATCGTATTACGCCACGGTCGACCGTCAAGGTTCCTTGGTTCTGGCGCAGGAGGCCAATCGATTGGGACAGCGCGCGCTGGTGGGCAAGGTAGTCATGGATGATAAGGAAGCGAATCCGGATTACTATCGTGACGCTTCCGCTCAGGCTGCCGTCCGGGAAACCGAGCGATTCATCAACGAGGTCGCCGAACTCAATGAGCACAGTGCACAGGGCATCTACCCGGTGATTACCCCGCGCTTCATACCCAGCTGCAGCGACGAGGCGTTGCGTGGGCTCGGAGAATTGGCCGCG
The DNA here is from genome assembly GCF_002860405.1 of Bifidobacterium imperatoris. GTDB lineage: Bacteria > Actinomycetota > Actinomycetes > Actinomycetales > Bifidobacteriaceae > Bifidobacterium > Bifidobacterium imperatoris. The sequence goes on from NZ_NMWV01000005.1 coordinate 45,148, forward strand.
CGATACCAGGATTACGCCTATATCCAAACCCATTGCAGCGAAAGCGATTGGGAACATGGATATGCCTACGAGCGGTATGGGCGAAGTGACACCCAGATGCTCCGTGAATTTGGATTATTCACCGAGCGCAGCATTCTGGCTCACAGTGTGTATCCCAGCGAAGAGGATATGCGCGTTTTCGCGGAAACCGGGGCGATTGCCGTGCACTGTCCATTGTCGAACGCGTTCTTCGCCGGTGCGGTGGCGCCGATTCGCCGATTCATGGACGCCGGCATGCACGTGGCGTTGGGCAGTGATATCTCCGGTGGTTACAATCCTGACCTGTATGGCGCGATTCGCCAGGCGGTCACATCTTCACGCATGTTGGAAACCGGCGTGAACCGCGATGCGCCGGCAGGGGAGAGGGGAGTAGCGAATAGCGCCCTGACTCTGAACAACGCGTTCTATCTGGCCACGGCTGGCGGCGGAGAATCACTCGGTCTGCCGATCGGGCGCTTGGAAGCCGGCTATGCGTGGGATGCCCAAGTGGTGGATGCCAAGTACCCGAGCGCTCGCCTGCCTATTTTCGGGGAGGCTGAACCGGCATCGGATATCTTCCAGAAGATCGTCAATCTTGTTGTGCCGGAAAACATCCGTACTGTGTGGGTGCAAGGGCGCGAAGTAGTCAACAAATGAACAAGGCTTGCTTTCGCCGGAAACGACGAGAGCAAGCCTTGCTTGGCTTCCCCCCTGAGGGGATTGCCGTGGCACTAGCAGTGAGCTGTGCACAGGCAGCGCGAGAGGGGGCTGTCAGCGAAGCTGACCGAGGGGAGTCATCTCAGCTAGAGAACCGTCTCACGCCTCGGCGATGGCGGCCTTGAGCTCCTCGACCTTGTTGGTCTGCTCCCAAGGGAACTGAACATCGGTACGGCCGAAGTGACCGTAGGCGGCGGTGGCCAGATAGATCGGGCGCTTCAAATCAAGCTCATCGATGATGGCTGCCGGGCGCAGATCGAACACCTTACGCACTGCGGCGGCGATCTGGCCGCGGGTCACACCCTGCTCGGTGCCGAAGGTCTCCACATTGATGGACACCGGATCGGCCACACCGATGGCATAGGCAACCTGAACCTCAGCCTTGTGCGCCAAACCTGCGGCCACGATATTCTTCGCCACCCAGCGGGTTGCGTAGGCAGCGGAACGATCCACCTTGGACGGATCCTTGCCGGAGAACGCGCCGCCACCATGATGAGCCGCACCACCGTAGGTATCCACGATGATCTTGCGACCGGTCAGACCCGAGTCGGCAGCAGGGCCGCCAAGAACGAACGAACCAGTGGGGTTAACCAGTTCACGGTAGCCTTCATACGGCACCTTGTCTCCCAGCACCTCCCCAAGCACCGGGTCGATGACATGCTCCTTGAGCTGAGCCTTCAGCCATTCCTGGCTGACTTCGGGATCATGCTGGGTGGAGATCAGGACGGTATCCAAACGAACCGGTTGGTCGTTGTCATCATATTCCACAGTCACCTGAGTCTTGCCGTCCGGGCGCAGATGCGGCACTTCGCCGGACTTGCGCACCTCGGTTAAGCGGTAGGCGAGACGGTGAGCCAAATAGATCGGCAATGGCATCAGTACCGGGGTCTCGTCGGTGGCGTATCCGAACATTACACCTTGATCGCCGGCGCCCTGCGCTTCGTAACGCTCTTCGCGGCTGGCGGCAGTCTCCTCGGCGGCGGAAAGACGGGAAACGCCTTGGTTGATTTCGGCACTCTGATTGGTAATGGCCACGATCACACCGCAGGAATCGGCGTCGAGGCCAACTTCGGATGAGGTATAGCCGATATTACGTAATGTTTCGCGGACTTTGGACTGAACGTCGCAGTATCCTTCCGAATTGACCTCGCCAAAGACCAGGAATACGCCGGTTGCGGCGGAAGTCTCCACGGCAACGTGGCTCGTGGGGTCCTGGGTGAGCAGGTCGTCAAGAATGGCGTCGGAGATTTGATCGCAAACCTTGTCCGGATGGCCTTCGGTTACGGATTCTGCGGAAATAAGCCGCTTCTCTTGAGTCATATCATCCCTTTCATGTGAGGACTTATCGCCCCGCACAGGATGCGAGGCACAATGATACGTCGATGTTGAATTGTGATTATTAGGGGAGAAGACATACAAAAGGGCTCGTGCCAACCAGAGTGGTGGCGCGAGCCCTCTCACACGTTTGCTCCTGAGTTTGATTTATAGCCTAAAAATGCTGGCAAATCAAGCGCTCGGATTCGATAAACAACCGGTATCAGTTGCCTTCGTTGACGTCGTCCTCGCCCAGAGTTTCCTCAAGCAGGCCTTCGTCGATCTCGCGGAAAGCGATGGACAGCGGCTTCTCGTTGTTCTGGTATTCCACCAGCGGGCCAACGTTCTGCAGCAGGCCTTCGTTGAGCTGAGTGAAGTAGGAGTTAATCTGACGGGCACGCTTGGCGGCGAAAATGGCCAGCGCGTACTTGGAGTCGGCGTGCTTCATCAGGTCGTCAATCGGCGGATTTGCAAGACCGGTGGGGTGCGGGTCAGTGCCGAATGCCTCGTTACCCTTGACCTCGGTATCTTCTGCCATAAGTATGTGTCTCCAAACGTTGGAAAATCTATCTCAACCGATTGAAGTGTAGCCTTGTGGCGGGACTTCAGAAGGATTACGGCAGGTAAGGAGCTTGGTGCTGTGATTTTCCCTACCATTGCATGACGCAAGAAGTGCCGTGGTGAGGTGTGAAAAAGGTTACATTTTCGAAAATTCCATTATTCGACTCTTGACAAGTGACGTGTCCCGTGCAAGGGCTTGAATGGAGTTATGACTGAAATGCGATCTGCAAAACTCATGTCCGGCCGCGTCTTCGCAGGCGCGCGCGCCCTGTATCGTGCCGCTGGCGTCAGCGGCGACGACATGGGCAAGAAGCCCATCATCGCCATCGCGAACTCCTTCGATGAGTTCCTGCCTGGCCATGTCCACCTGAACAAGGTTGGTCGTCTCGTTTCCGAAGCCATCAAAGAAGCTGGCGGCATCCCCCGCGAGTTCAATACGATGGCCGTGGACGATGGCATCGCCATGGGCCACACCGGTATGCTCTACTCCCTGCCTTCCCGCGATATCATCGCTGACACCGTTGAATACCAGTGCAACGCTCACTGCGCTGACGCTCTGATCTGCATCCCGAACTGCGACAAGGTTGTGCCGGGCATGCTGATGGCCGCACTGCGACTCAACATCCCGACCGTATTCGTGTCCGGTGGCCCGATGGAAGCCGGCACCACTGTGCTGGCCGACGGCACAGTCAAGAAGAACACGGATTTGATTTCCGTGATGTACGCCTCCGCGGACGACAACGTCTCCGAAGAGGATCTGCTCAACTATGAGAAGACCGTCTGCCCGACCTGCGGTTCCTGCGCCGGCATGTTCACCGCGAACTCGATGAACTGCCTAACCGAAGCCATCGGCTTGGCACTGCCGGGCAATGGTACGATCCTGGCTTCCCACTCCTACCGTAAGGACCTGTTCAAGCGTGCTGCCGAACAGGTGGTCAAGATTGCTAACCAGTACTACCGCGATGACGATGATTCCGTGCTGCCGCGCTCCATCGCCACCAAGGAAGCCTTCGAGAACGCCATGACTATGGATGTGGCTATGGGCGGTTCTACCAACACCGTGCTGCACATCCTGGCAATGGCCCAGTCCGCAGACGTGGACTTCACGCTGGATGACATCGAGCGCATCTCTCACACTGTGCCGTGCATCTGCAAGGCTTCGCCGTCCGGCAAGTGGGAGATTTCCGATGTTCACCGTGCAGGTGGCATCACCGGTATTCTGGGTGAGCTCGATCGTGCCGGCAAGCTGCACCGCAACGTGCACTCCATCGACTACCCGACCCTTGAGGACAAGCTCAACGATTGGGATATCATGCGCGACACCTGCACCGAGGAAGCCAAGCAGATGTACAAGGCCGCTCCGGGCCACATCATCTCCCCGGAACCGTGGACGCACACCACCCTGTTCGACACGCTCGACACCGACCGTGAGAACGGTGCCATCCACGACATCAACCACCCGGAGATTCACGAAGGCGGCCTCGCCGTGCTGCGTGGCAACCTGGCTCCCGACGGCTGCGTGGTGAAGACCGCAGGCGTGCCGCAGGAGATCTGGAAGTTCCGTGGCCCGGCTCTGGTGGTCGAATCCCAGGAGGAAGCCATCAAGGTGATTCTGGACGACACCCTCAAGCCCGGTATGGCTCTGGTGATTCGTTACGAAGGCCCGAAGGGCGGCCCGGGCATGCAGGAAATGCTGTACCCGACCTCCTTCGTCAAGGGCAAGGGCATCGGTAAGCAGGTGGCTATGCTCACCGACGGCCGTTACTCCGGTGGTTCCTCCGGTCTGGCCATCGGTCACATCGCTCCTGAGGCTGCCAACAAGGGTCCGATCGCACTCATCAAGAACGGCGATATCATCAACATCGATATTGAGAACCGTTCGGTGAACGTGGAGCTGACCGACGAGCAGCTGGCCGAGCGCCGCGCCGAGCTCGAAGCCGGAGACGGCTACGTGGCCCACCGCGACCGCAAGGTCTCCCAGGCTCTGAAGGCCTACGCCGCCTTCGCCCGCTCCGCCGATAAGGGCGCTACTAGGGATCCTGACCTGATTAACAAGCTCTCCGGTCTCGCCTGATAGCTTTAGCGTGTTGCAGTTCAGCTGCGTGACGCTCCATTGAAATAGCCTTTCGCCAAGTCGCGAAAGGCTATTTTTGTACCGTATATTGAAGAGACTATGAATTTGTAAAGGGTGATTATGTGAGAAAATATGCAAATAAAGAGGAATTGAAAGCTGAAATAAAAAAATCATTTGAAAAATATATTTCGGAATTTGATAATATACCGGAATCTTTGAAAGATAAGATAGTCGATAACGTTGATAGGACTCCGGCTGAGAACCTCGCTTATCAGGTTGGATGGACGACGTTGGTCCTTAAGTGGGAAAAGGATGAAAGAAACGGACTCCAAGTACACACTCCATCGGATGATTTTAAATGGAATCAGCTTGGTGAGCTATATCAGTGGTTTAATGACGAGTATGCTCATCTTTCACTCAATGCTTTAAAAGCTCAATTAGAAGAAAACGTTAATTCTTTATATGCGTTGATTGATTCGATGAGCGAAGAGGAATTATTTGCTCCACACATGAGAAAATGGGCTGATGAGGCAACTAAAACAGCAGTATGGGAAGTCTATAAGTTCATACATGTGAATACTGTTGCACCATTTGGAACCTTTAGAACAAAAATCAGAAAATGGAAAAAGATAGTGCTATAAATTTAGCATGACAAGCATCAATAATGATTGATGATCTGATTGTTGCAAAGCGGTACTTCGCATCCGTTAAGTACATCGTTATTTCAGTACGGAATTAGGCAAATCGATGGGTAAGGATGTTGATATGTCTAATGAAGTAGGAGCCTAAACAATACCAATCAAGAGATGATGACGGATGCGCGTTTGCCCATAGCCTGAGCAAGTGCGTCAAGGAAAGCAGTGGAAAATGTACAACCAAAGTGGCGTAAAATGTACAGTCAGAGCGGTGGAAAATGTGTAACCGCTTTGACTGTACATCGATATGGCGAAAGTACTACCTACTGTACGCAGGCGGATTCGCTGAGGCGGGCGCCACGGGCCCAGTCGGCGGCGCGCATGGCCTTCTTGCCCTGCGCCTTGACTTGAGTGAGTTCCAGGGCTGTGGTGCCAGTGCCAACCCAGACGTTCTTCTTGCCAGCCTTGATTTCACCGGGCTGCAAGTCGGTGGGAGTGTTCGGATGGGTACTATCAGCCGGCTGTGCGGCGAGCACATGCAGCATGAGCGGCTGAGCGGCAGCCCCAGCAGATTCGATATCTGCGGTTTCTGGCAAGCCTTCTGCATACAATTTGGTCCAAGCACCGGGGTGCGGGGTGCAGGCGCGAATCTGACGGTCAATCGCCTCGGCTGAATCAGCCCAGCTGATGCGCGCATCCTCAACGGTGATTTTGTGCGCGTATTCCAGGCCTTCGGCAGGCTGCGGCGTGAACGTGGCTGTGCCATCGCCCACGGCGGCCAGTGCGTCCACATACATGGGGGCACCTTCTTCGGCCAGACGATCAAGCAATTCACCGGAAGTCTCACGACCGGTGAGCGCCACCGTCATCGAAGCTACAATCGGGCCATCATCCAAGCCTTCGCCAACTTTGAACACATCAGCGCCGGTGGTGGCGTCTCCTGCCCAGATGGCACGTTGCGCGGGAGCCGCACCACGCCACTTCGGCAGGTTGGAGAAGTGCAGGTTATACCAGCCCATCGGCACCGCATCAAGCACGTTCTTCGGCAGAATATTGCCATATGCGATGACGGCGGCGATATCCGCGCCGAGCGCGTTGAGCGCATCCAAGAACTCAGGGGAGCGCGGCTTGGAATCGATGATCGGCAGGCCTAGTTCCAAAGCCGCTGCCTTAACCGGGCTGGGCATCAGTTTGCGGCCACGACCGGTAGGCGCATCCGGACGGGTGATAACGCCCACCACATCAAAACGTGAATCGGCGGCGAACGCCTTCAGCGAAGGCACAGCCACATCAGGGGTACCCGCAAACACCAGTTTCAGCATAAATCTCCTTATGGTTTATTGAACGTTCGGAATGTTGACGCCGTTGGCGATAAGCAGCTGGCGCAGCTTCACCGGATCCTGGAAGCGCACGCCACGAATACCCACAGCGTTAGAGCCCACGATGTTCATGGCCTTATCATCAATGAACACGGCACCTTCTGCCTTGATACCGAACTCCTTCAACGCGGCCTCATAAATCTCCTTATGCGGCTTGCGCAGCTTCACAAAGCCGGAAACCAGCTTGCCGTCGAGCTGTTGCAGAATATCACACTGCTCCTCAGCCACATGGAACAGGCTGGCTTCCCAGTTGCTCAGGCCCCATACGCCAATGCCGGCAGTCTTCAAGTCGTTCACCAGCACGCGCGCTCCCGGCACGATGCCGGTCAGCGAATCACGGAAGTTATCGATGTAGTACTGCAGCATGTCCGCCCACTTATCGCCTTTATCCTTGCGCATAACGGCGATGGCCTCGTCGGTGCTCATGCCGCCGTCCATCAGATCGTTGACATCGTAGAAACCGGAAATATCGTTATCCAAGAATTCGTCGATGGTTTTCTGGCTGTAGCGGGGGATGAGCACAGCTGCCGGATCCCAGTAAATCAGTACGTTGCCGAAGTCGAAGATCACATCGGTAATCGGTTTGCCGGCGTTCGCGGCTGCCTCGCCGTCCGCAACCAGCACGTCGTATTCCATATCCGGCTCTCCGGGCCAACCCTTCATTACAGCCTCTTTCCTGTGGTAGTGGATATGTATCAGATTCTATGGTTCCATGTGTAGGCGACTGCTGCGCCACCGTTTAAATCAAATCCTTTGGATCGACTCGGAATCGCAATTCGCCCGGTTCGCGCGCCGCAACATGACGAGCCGTTTCTCGCTGCAAGCGTTCGGCAAGTTCAGCGCGCTCGGTTTGCGGCACGCGTACCACAGCTTTCACCCGATCAGCTGTGGCCTCCAATTCGCGAGCATCCACGGTTTCCGGCTGGGGAATAGGAACCGGCCCCAACATGCCGGGCAGTTCACCGCATACAGCCCAATCGCTGCCGAGCGCACCGATACGTTGCGTCAGCGTCATCACCGCGTCACGCCGACCCCATATGCAAGCCGCTGCCACAGCAGGTGGCATGCCTGTCTCCACGCGTTCCTCCATATCTTTGGCGGCAAGAATACGTGAATCCCACGCCATCAGCGATTGCGCTATCGCAGGATCCGTTTCGCCCAGGATCAGCGCTTGGCCCTCACGAGACCTCGGTGCGCACAGTGAAACCGCACGCATCCATGCGGTCAGCGTATCCAAGCGGGCATCCACGCCTAAGGCATACAGACTCGTCCACGCGTCGAGAATCGCCACGGCACGATATTCGCGCCCTGCCGCACCTTGCGAAGCTTCCACTGGGCGCACGCGTGGCTCGAATCCCGGGGTTGCAATAACGATCATCGGCTTGGCCGGCACATCTGCCACCAAGCCTCGTGCTTTGCTGGACACCACCACCGGAACACCGCGGAACAGGCCGGCGAGCTCCTGTGCGGTGCCGGCCGCGCCCACGCGCACCACGCGCATATGCTCATGCTTGCAGGCCGGGCACTCCCAATTCAACGTCGGAGCGCCACACCAACGGCATCGCGGCGTATTATCCGACCGATCTGACGGTAATTGCAATGGTCCGGCACATTTCGGGCATCGAGCCTGCCGGTGGCATTTTGCGCAGCTTAAGGTCTCGCTCATGCTGTCCTGCGGAATGGAAAGCAGCACGGGGCCACTTTCCAAAGCCTTGCTGAGCACACGTACGGCGGTATGCGGCACGCGTGCCCCGATAGTGGGGTCAGCAAGTCGAGTCAATTCCTCACGGTTTAGCCAACGTACCCACGGCGTCGCATCCTTCAGTGGAGAAGCCAACGGGTGAATTGCCGTGGAAAATCCGCTCACCGGGGTTTCCACCGTATCCGGCCCGGTATTTTCCCAGTGGCTTTGCGGTGTACGAGCATTGGCCATAGCCACGAACACGCCACCGTGAGCCTTGGCTCGCAATCGCATCACACCACGAGCCTGCGGATACGGCATCATGCCATCCATGTTTTGATAAGCGGCATCCTCAAGAATCGCAAACAGTGCAGGTCCCTCAACCGGTGCATACGCTACGGCGCGCGTACCAATCACCACTTTGACTTGGCCCAATGCCACCGCCAGATAGGTACGGTACCGGTCGGATGCGGGCATTGCCTCGGCATTGAGCACGGCCACATCGCCCACCCAGCCGCCGTTCGCAGCCGGGGCAAACGGCATCAAACCATAATTGCGCAGCACGGCAAGCAGATCGTTCACTTCCCGCATGGTCGGCAACTCCACGACGGCACACTTGCCCGCGCTCAACGCTGTGGCCACCATCCACGCCATATCCTTCTGCCATTCCTGCGCGCCGGGCATCAGATCAAATACAAACGATTGGAATCGATTACCGATCAGCGATTCCTGCAGCACATGCGCATCGCCATAATGAGTGCTAATCCGCTTGTACCCCTGTTCAGCACCTTTGACAACCTGCGGGCCAAGCTGACGAGCGAACGATGCAGCCAGCCGTTGCTCCGCTTCGACTTTGGCCACGCGCGGAGGCACAGCGAAGCGCAGAATATTCGCACGAGTGCCGCCGTATGCCTTGGCGATAAGCGCAATATCCTCCCGCATTGAAGCAGGAACCAGCACATCCGGACTCATCACGCGTTCCAGATAGCGCAAAGAAGAACGCGGCGTAGCACTGGTGGGCACACGATCCCAGATAATGCCATTGACGCGTTGCCCGCCGAACCGCACGCGAACCAATACGCCGGGCTGTGCGGCATCACTGTCTTTCTCATCAATGAGGTAATCGAATGTCTGCCCTAAATGCAGAGCCTGCACTTCCAACACCACTTGGGCAATGGGATGATGTTCGGCAGGCGTATGCTCTGCGGGCGCACGTTTGCGGCGTTTGCGTGGGGCAAGCCCCGCAAACGCCAACTGTTCAGCACCCTCAAAAGTCATGGCACCACTATAAGCGTGGTTTGTAGGGAGGGAAAATATTTACCTCAGGTAGTCAAGTACCAGACGCAAATCGCGCGTATTGATGGCCTCATCGGCGGCAAGCTGTGTTTTCGGCTTGGCACAGAACGCCAAACCAAGACCTGCAGCCTGAATCATCGGAATATCATTCGCGCCATCGCCAACAGCCACTGTTTGGCTCATCGGCACACCAAGACGCTCAGCCCAAGCCTTCAGCGCGTGCAGTTTCACGGTTTTGCAGACAATCTCACCAAGCACATTGCCGGTAAGCTGACCATCCGCAGTTTCCAGACGATTTGCAATCCACAAATCAATATTGCCTTCAGCGGCAAGCCTGTCCACAACCTCATGGAAGCCGCCAGACACCACGCCGACCTTCCAACCATGCGCATGCAACGTGTCAATCAATTCCAATGCGCCATTAGTGAAATGCAGCTTATCGTGCACAGTGTCGAACACCGAAACCGGAAGCCCCTTCAGCAATGCCACGCGGGCGCGCAGAGCATCGCAGAATTCCAACTCGCCACGCATGGCGCGTTCCGTCACTTCAGAGATTTCCTCGCCCTTACCGGCTGCCTCACCCAACTCATCGATGACCTCTTCATCAATCAGCGTGGAGTCCACATCCATCACCAGCAGACCTGGCTTGCTTAACGTAGGGCACGCGAAATCCATCGAGACATCCCCAGCCTCAGTCTCATCGGACTTGTTAACAAAGTGCACATCTTCTGCAGTCATGCCTTAGATTGTCGAAAAACCTTGGGACAATACCCGCTATGAGTTTTTCCCCTGAGCTTGTCGTCACTCTCGCGGCAGACCCTACCCCTATCTGTACTGCATCCGATGGCGGATTGATTGGTGCCATCACCGAATGGCTCATCGCCGTAATGGAAACCATCGGTGGCGTTGGTGTGGCGCTTGCCATCGCCCTCGAATCCGTGTTCCCTCCTATTCCTTCCGAAGTGATTCTGCCACTCGCAGGCTTCACGGCTGCACGCGGAACTCTGAGCTTGCCTGGCGCTATCATCTGGGCGACCATCGGATCCGTGCTCGGCGCATGGGCGCTATACGGCATTGCCCGCTGGGTTGGATTACATCGCATCAACCGCGCCGCGGACAAGATTCCCGGTGTCAGCCGCAATGATGTAAGCAAAGCGAATGACTGGTTCACCAAGTACGGCACATGGTCAGTACTGATTGGCCGTGTGATTCCCGTGGTGCGCTCGCTGATCTCGATTCCCGCTGGATTCAATCGCATGAATTTCCTGCAATTCACCGGTTGGACGTTGCTTGGCTCCGCCATCTGGAACACGATTCTGGTGTCTGCCGGATACCTGCTGGGCGACCAATGGTGTTCGATTCAAGGTGCGCTTGGCGTGTTCGAAGATGTGGTTATTGCCGCGGTGATTGTGGTCATCGTTTGGTTCGCGGCACGCAAAGTGCGTAGTGTGGTGCGTAGTCGAAAACAACAATAAGCCGAGCCGCACGAAGCATTGTTCGCGTGCAGTCAAGGAAGTCGAATGAGCGAAGCAGAAGATCTTGCCGCATTGAATGATCGGTTGATGGCGCGTAATCATGCGCTCGCCGAGGCATTGTCTCGCGCGGGCAAGGAACTGACCAAAGCCAAATCACAGTTGGCGCAATTGGCTCAGCCTCCGCTGACTTTCGCCACAATGGTCAAGGTTGATTCCTCGCATATCGATGCTGATGGTGTGCAGCATGCCTCGGCTGAAGTGATTGCCGGTACTCGCCGCATGGTGGTGCCGGTCGCAGCCAACGTGAATGCGGCTCGACTGACTTCCGGCGCCACGGTGATGTTGAACGAGAAGCTGGTCTTGGTCGAACAGCGCGACAATGATACCGTTGGTCAGATGCGTACAGTCAAGGAAGCGCTTGATGATGGGCGTTTGGTGGTAGCCGACGCTTCTGGCAATCCTACGTTGATTCGTAGGGCGGGAGCATTGGCGCATACGGCCATCAACCAAGGTGATCGATTGATTGTGGACCCATCCGTGCGCTTGGCGTTGGAAGTGCTGCCGGTGGAAGGCGATAAGGATCTGGTGCTAGAGGAGACCCCGGATGTCAGCTTCGCGGATATCGGTGGCCTTGATGCTGAAATCAGTCGTATTCGCGATGCCGTGCAGCTGCCATTCCAGCATCGTGCTCTGTTCGAGCGTTACGATTTGAAGCCGCCGAAGGGCGTGCTGCTGTATGGTCCGCCTGGCAATGGCAAGACGATGATCGCCAAAGCCGTGGCCAATGCGCTGTGCGAAAGTGGATACGATATGGATGGCAACGGTACGGTGGATGACACCGAACGCATGGTCAAAGGCGTATTCCTTTCCGTTAAAGGTCCGGAACTGCTCAACAAGTACGTGGGCGAATCCGAGCGTTTGATTCGGTTGATTTTCCAACGTGCCCGCGAACGTGCCGCCGAAGGTCGGCCAGTGGTGGTGTTCATCGATGAGATGGACTCGCTGCTGCGCACCCGCGGTTCCGGTGTCTCCTCGGACGTGGAGACCACGATTGTGCCACAATTCCTTTCCGAACTCGACGGTGTGGAATCGTTGGATAATGTGATGGTAATCGGCGCTTCCAACCGTGTGGACATGATTGACCCGGCTGTGCTGCGTCCTGGCCGACTCGATGTGAAAATCCGTGTTGGTAGGCCTCAGAGGGATCAAGCTGTGGCCATTGTCGGCCATTACCTGACCGACGATCTGCCGTTGGAATCCGGTGTGGATGCCCATGCGCTTTCCGTAGTGCTGGTGCGTGATATCTACGAGACTTCGGAACGTCGGCATATTTGCGATGTGCAAGGTGAATCCGGTCAGTGGTCCGCATTGTTCCTGGCCGATGTGGTTTCTGGCGCAATGCTGAAAAACATTGTGGACCGAGCCAAAACGCGTGCTGTCAAACAGTCGATTGAATCCGGCGAGGATGTGGCGTTGACCATACCGTTGTTGGCCGCCGCCGTGGAAGACGAATTCCGGGAGACCCGGGATTCTATGGCGGATGTGGATCCTGAACAATGGTCTCGCATCAACGGTATGGACCCGGTTCGCCGTATTCGTGCGGTGTCATGATGTTTAATCATGTTCCTACTACCACTTCACTGTAGGATTTCTAACACTGACTGTAGGTTTCCTAACACTGACTGTAGGTTTTTGAACGTATTTTGTTGGAAAACCTACAGTCAATGTAGAAAAACCGACAGTCAATGTCAGGAAACCTACAGTCAATGTAGAAAAACCTACAGTCGGTGGGACAAATCAGCAGGATGAGGAACAGAGGCTTCGCCATCCTACGGTTTCGCGATGATCGGGAGCACGGAGTTAGGAGCAGACATGAGCGTGCAACGAGTGATGGGTACCGAGACTGAATATGCAGTCTCGCTGAAAGCCGCAGGTGGTCACTATAATCCGGTGCAGCTTTCCTTCGACGTAGTCAATGGGGCGGCAAATCAGCACAGCAAGTCGATTCGTTGGGACTACCGTCAGGAGGATCCGGTCAACGATGCGCGTGGTACCCGTCTTGAACGAGCCGCCGCCCGACCGGACATGTTGACCGACTCTCCGCAGCTCAACATCACGAACGTGATTGCGCCTAACGGTGGCCGTGTATACGTGGATCATGCACACCCCGAATACTCCGCTCCGGAAACCACAGACCCGTTCGAAGCCGTACGCTACGACCATGCTGGCGACCTCATCATGCAAGCCGCCGCTGAGCGCGCCTCCGAAGCCACTGGAACTCCGATTGTGCTACATCGCAATAATGTGGACGGCAAAGGCTCAAGCTGGGGTACGCATGAAAACTACATGATGCTGCGCAGTGTGCCATTCAGCCAGGTAGCTCGGCTCATGACCCTGCACTTCGTCACCCGCCAGATTTACGCCGGTTCAGGGCGCGTGGGGATTGGCGAACACAGTGAGACGGCCGGCTTCCAATTGAGTCAGCGCGCCGACTACATTCATTCCAAAGTCGGCTTGCAAACCACGTTTGAGCGCCCCATCGTCAACACGCGTGATGAATCCCATTCCACCGACGAATTCCGCCGTCTCCATGTGATCGTAGGCGACGCCAACCGCATGCAAGTGCCGCAGGTATTGAAACTCGGCACCACCAGCATGCTGCTATGGCTGCTGGAACATGCCGAGGAAGCGGATTTTGATATCGATGCATTCCTCGATGAGCTGGAACTAGCAGACCCGGTGGAAGCCATGCACACGGTCTCGCATGATTTAACGCTTGCCGCTCCGCTCGAGCTCGAGCACGGCGGGGAAACCAACGCTTGGTTGATTCAGCTGAAATTGCGTCAGGCTGTCTATCAGGTGGCGGCGCTGATTGACGGCACGGATACCACGGGCGAACCAGCCTGGCCTGATAAGTCCACCACCTCGGTCATGGCGATGTGGGGGCAGGCGCTCGCCGATGTTGCCGCCATTCGTCATGCCGACAATGATGATGCGCGACTGACGCTGAGCAATGAAGCCAGCCGTGTGGAATGGCTGTTCAAATGGCAGTTATTGGAGAAAATGCGTCGCAAGATTGCTGCTGCATCGGCTGCGGCTGCGGCAAACCCATTGTTTGGCTGGGATAGTCCGAAGCTCAAGGTCATTGATTTGTCTTGGGCTGCATTGGATTCGAAAACCAGCGTGTTCGCCAAATTGGAATCGCGAACTGAGCGTGTGGTGCGTGCAGAAGACGTTGCGCAGGCAGCAACAGAGCCTCCCGAACATACCCGCGCATGGCTGAGAGGCAAGCTGGTCAGCAAGTTTGGTAGTGAAGTCGCCGCTGTCAGCTGGTCCAAACTGACTGCGCGAGATCCGCAAACTGTATCCGCGGATGACTCTGCCGAATTCTACGGTAACGCCAGTCATGCTGCCTCCTCATCCGCAAACCTGTTTTCCTTGGATATCTCCAATCCATTGCGATTCACCAAACAGGATTGCCAAACCAAGCTTGATGCGGCGGAACACGCCATTGATCTGCTGAAGGCTTTGGCCATCACCACGGAAGGTTAGACTAGACAGTTATGGAAGACACAAAGACACAGAGTCCACAGGAACTGCGCAGTCTTGCGCTCACGGTAGCCGCTCTCCTTGAAGAGGCCGGCAAGCATGCCCTCCATGATCAGATTAATCCTCGCAATATCGTGCAGTCGGTAGATGCCGACCAGTCCGGTAACGGTAATCGCTACAAGCTCGAAACCGACGGTAAAATCCTGCGCTTTATGAGTACGCGTCTGGCCGATATCGCTCATTTCGATGGCTTCTGGTCTACACGACCCGCTAAAAGCCGTCCAGGCCAGCGATACTGGTATATCGGCAAGATCGACGGCGTAATTAACTATGTTCGCCGAATGAGCGAATGGACATTGACTGCGGCATTGTTCGAATTCGATGAGAACAATGAGCCGAAGCCGATTCTGGGCGTAGTGCATGCCCCGGCGTTGGGTCTGACCTATTTGGCAGCCAAGGGTGCGGGTGCGGTGCGCATTCATAAGACTGCGGTCGGAGAGAAGCGAGACAAGGTAGTGCCATCCATGACTTCTTCGTTGGATGGTTCCGTACTGAGCTACGGTATGTCGTTCATCCCTAAGGAATCCCAACGTGCGTTGGATGTAGCATCGGCGTTGGCGGGTCGTCCCGCCGATATTAAGCGCGTCGGTCCGGCATCCTTGGACTTGTGCAAGGTGGCGGATGGTACGTACGATGCCTACTTTGAGCCGATGCTGCATGTGTGGGATATTCCTGCTATTGCCGCGGGCACCGTGGTGGTATGGGAAGCCCAAGGTACATTGAGCCGTTGGGATGGCGATCGCATCCATTGGCGTCATGACAACGACGTGGTGGCCACGAACGGTCTCATTTCACGCGAGCTCATGCGGTATCTCAGCATGCTGTAAACCTCTGAAATACATTTGGGCATATTGTTCACCACACTTCATAATCAATCTGCATAAACCTTGAATGATGACTGCCCTTCGTGAACGTGTATTTTATGGCTGCGTACACGGAGGGGAGTCGAAAAGGACACAAATCATGCCGCAGCAATTCGAACAACCGCAATCTCAGCCGCAGGAAACTCATGAAGAGGACATCCTCGCTGCTACTGAGAGCAATGCGCAGCAGCAGAACGAAGACCAGTCCGATGTGTTGGACAGCATTCTGGACGACATCGAGTCCACGCTCGAGACCAATGCTGAGGAATACGTCAATAGCTTCGTGCAAAAAGGCGGCGAGTGATGCCCCAATTGCGTGATAGCGGTACTCGTACCCTCCACGCTACAGAACCCGTGCCATCCGCTGAGATGGACGGGTTCTGCCGTATTTTCGGCGTGGAAACCGAATATGGTGTGGCGGTAACCGGAGCCAATAAGCCAGTGGATGCGGGCCAAGTGGCCATGACCATGTTCCAGCCCATCGTTTCCCGCTCCCGATCCACCAACACCTATCTGGCCAATGGTTCACGCCTCTACCTCGATGTCGGCTCACATCCCGAATATGCCACCGCCGAGGCGCGTGACCCTCGTGAGGCATTGGCTCAGGATTTGGCCGGCGAACGGGTGATGCGCCATCTGGCATTAAAAGCCCAGGCTAAACTGCGTGAATCCTATGGCGAGCAGGCCACGATTCACGTATTCAAAAACAATGTCGATTCCGCAGGCCATGCTTTCGGATGCCACGAAAATTATCTGGTCCGTCGCTTCGTACCATTGGAAACCATCGAACATCAACTGCTGCCATTCCTAATTACCCGCCAGCTATTCACCGGTGCCGGACGCATGGCCCAGGATGGCTTCCAAATCACACAGCGAGCAGACTTCTTGGATGAGGCTGTTTCTTCGGCCACCACGCGTTCGCGTCCAATGGTCAATACGCGTGACGAGCCACATGCCGACCCGGATTCATTCCGCCGTCTGCATGTAATCATCGGTGACTCGAACCGTTCGCAGTGGGCTACGTGGATGAAACTTGCCGTAACCCATCTGGTGCTGTGCGTGATTGAGGAGTCATTCCGCCGTGGTGAGCCATCCGGCTTCGAAGAATGGGCGTTTGCCGACCCGGCTGCTGCCAACCGTGCAGTGAGCCGATTCTTGGATGAGCCGAATGCCGCACTGGCGCTTGCATCGGGTGAGTCAGTGAGTGCGCTGGCGTTGCAACGTCGATACTATGCTGCAGCCGAATCATTTGTGGCCGCTCATCGGGAAGCGATGGACGCTGCGTTTACTGCCGGTGCGTCGGTTACGGAACATTCGGAAGATGCCACTGCGGACTTGCCAACAGCAGTGGTTTTGGGGGAGTGGAACCGAGCATTGGACACGTTGGCGCAAGGCGATTATGATGCGCTTGCCGACCGCGTGGATTGGGCGGCAAAGAAGCGCGTCTTCGATGCGATGCGCCGTCGTAAGCCAGATATCTCGCTAGCTCAATTGGAGCAACTTGAATTGGATTACCACGACATTGCCAATGGTCGCCTGTATGGTTCGCTTACTATGCGAGGCCAGATGAAGCAATTGCTGGCCGCTGACGAGGTCGAACATGCGGTTCACGAGGCCCCGCAGGACACTCGTGCCGCCTTGCGTGGACGCTTCGTGGAAGCGGCCCTCGCCTCAGGATCACAATTCTCCGCTGACTGGACCCACCTGACCGTAACCGCTCCGGAACGCCATGAAGCCGTACTTCTTGACCCGTTTGCGTTCAAACCCACTCCGGAATTTGCGGCGTTGATGGAATCCCTGAAATAAGCGAAACCCCGACCATCATGGTCGGGGTTTTCTATCTCGCTTGATGCGTAAAGGCTCGCTAGGAGCGGAGGGTCACTCGGTGACAGCCTTCTTCAGCAGGGAGCCAGCGGAGATGCGCACGCCGTAGGAAGCCGGGATGTTGATGGTCTCGCCGGTGCGCGGGTTGCGGCCAGTGCGAGCAGCGCGCTTGACGCGCTCAGCAGAGAAGAGACCGGTGAGCTTCAGGCCTTCGCCGGACTTCATAGCCTCGACGAACACATCCTGGAAGGCGTTAACAGCAGCCTCGGCCTGGGCCTTGGTCAGGTTGGACTTCTGGGCAATCTTCGAGACGAGATCAGACTTGTTGTATGCCATAAAGCATCCTTCTTGAGTCAGTGGGCAGGCACGGTTGCCTGTCCGTGTTCATCACATGATGATAGCGCATAGACCTGCCTAAACCCGCATTTTATAAGGCTTTTCACATCTTTTTTCCGCGTTTTTCGGCTAAATTCGCTCACTACATGGAAGTTCGCCCAATATGGGAGGCTCTCACGCGCGGATTTATTGACGATTCGGCTGTTTTTGGCATATTACCGGCCCGTAAAAGCTCAAAAAACAACGGTTTCTGAGCCGCTACACCAGATTATGCTGATCCAACCATTTCATTGCGGCGGCGCCCAGAGGAATACGGAGCCAGTAGAACACCACACGGTGTAGTAACGTCGCGGACAATGCCACGGCCTGAGGAACACCCACGGCGACGAATGCGAACGTCAACGCTGCTTCCACACCGCCCAAGCCACCCGGGGTGGGCACTGCGGAACCCAGCGCATAGGCTAGCATAAACACGAACGTGGTCTCCACGGGATTCGTGGAGTATCCGAATGCCTGTAATGCGGCCCAGAACGCAAGACCGGTGGTGATGTTCTGGAACAGTGCGCCTGCGCAGCTGATGGCCAGCTGCCTTGGTTGAGACAGTACATCAAACAGTTGGTTGATATAGGTTTTGGCCAATGGCATGAGCTGCTGCATAACCCAGTGGCGCACAGGAGGAATCATCATGGCGATGGAGATCACCACAACCACTGCGCCAAGCACAATCACCAATGTATTGGTGGGGATTGCACCGGAGAGCATGTTGCGGCCGGTAAACATACCAATGAGCACCAGCATGGCAAAGTACACCATGTAATACACCACCAAGGCTGCGCTCATAATGGCGGTGGCGGTGGTGTTGCGATACCCGGATTTCCTCAGGAACTGTAGGTTCACAAAGGAGGGCCCCACGCCGGCAGGCATGGATACGGTGGCGAAACCACCTGCCACCTGGCTCATAAATACGCCGGTATTGTTGCGATTGCCGCGATTCATTAACGCGCCCAGCGAAATGGAAGAGCCAATCCAACCGCATAGGCCGAAAGTAAGGGTTACTACGGCCATAATAGGGTTGGCGTTGGTGAGCGCATCAATGATTTCCTCTGGCTTGAGCTGGGTGAAGACCACGATCACGGCCACAATCACCAGCAGCATCGTAATCATCGAACGCCAAGAGAAACGAGCCAAGGTCACCGGTTCAGCGGTCTCGGCAGTATCGTCGTCAGACAATGAGGCAACACTACCGCGCAAGGATTTGAGCAGTTGCTTATCCCAAGCATCCAACGCGCGAGTAGGGGAGGGGACGGCCACTTTTTGAATGAATGGGGCAATGCTGGCGAGCGTCAAATCGCCCCAAGCCTCGCGGGCAGCCTCAATGGCCGGCTTTACGCCAATCAATGCGGCGAGCAATGCGAGCAGCTGTACTTTATCCAGTGCGGTGTTCGCAGAGCTGGAAGCATTATCGCCGTTCAGCCATCCGGCGATGACCGGAGTGCCGTCCTCAAGACGGGCCAAGGTGTCCGGCGTGATGCGGCGATGGGTGTATCCGCGACGGTTGGCCACCGATAGGTACCGCATATAGGCCACGGCATCAGCCTTGGTCAATGTTTTGAGATTGGCGGGCATGGCTATCGTGTGCGCGTCCAACACCAGAATGGCGGATTCATCGGTATCCGCGATGCCGTAGGGGGAGGGGGCTGGCAGTTTGATATTGTGCAGTCCCAACAGCATGGAGAAATGATGCTGCACGGCATCTCGCACGGATTTGTCTCGGCGAATGGACACGCTGGTGAAACGAATCTGATCCCAAACCTGCTTGAGATAGCCAACTGTATGGGTTTGGGCATCAATTACCGACACAATGAACTTACGACCATCGGTGGTTTCGAGGTCATAAAGGCGTGAACCTGCGGTCAGATCGTCTTCCAATGTGGCGGCCAAAGATCCGCGCTTAACTATCACCGGTTCCTGATGCCGAATCAGTGAAGCCGTTTCAAGGCCTATGCCTTTGAGCGCCGTAACCAACGGCATGCCCCAAACGCCTTTGTTCTGCGTGCCAACGATGAACCGAATCAGCATGCCCACCGTACGGCCTGCGGTCATGGAAACCAGCATGCCGGTAACAGAGTGCCAGGAAAGCACCACCATCACCACTGCGGTGACGTACAGGATATTCCAACTCCATTTCACGCTGGAGCGAGTGCGGCGAGGGCCGGCTGCCGTCAGAAAAGCCGCCATGCCGGCATACATGTCCGGCAGAAGACCCGAACCATATGAGGTGGCAGCGGAAACCAGTGCCAATGCGAGCGTTTGATCGTTAAGCCCGCTGATAAGCGTTGAAATAACCCATACGGTGCCGTAGCCGGCAAGCATGGCGATAGCAGAAACGGCGGCCTGCAGCCATTCTCGAGCAACAAGAATCTGAGCCAGTACGATAACCACCATAATGATGGTCACCAATTGAGTCAGCACGGTGGAAGGATAGTTGGCAAGCCAATTGATGGCTTGTGCCGCAGTATGGGCATCGGATTCCACGCCGCGGGTAATGCCGCCCATGAATACGGCGAACACCATAACGATGGCCGCCGTCAGCAGAGACATTGCGGCTCTGGTTAAATCTGCGAAATCGCGGGTGCGACGAGGTGCTACGTCGTCGATAACCGGTTCTGCCACCTGAACTCCTGTTCGATGCTGAAATGAGGGGAATTGTGCTTCTAATGGTAAGGCGCGTACGCAATCGCGCACGCGCCTTAGTGTGTGTTTATCAAGACTTTATGCGATCAGCGGTCAAACGCTACCAGCTTGGAAGCCACACCGGTGTAGGTAGCCGGGGTCAATGCCTTCAAACGAGCAGCGGTTTCGGGGTCGAAGGACTGCTGGTCGATGAAAGCCTCGACCTGTTCCTTGTTGATCTCATGGCCGCGCATCAGCTCCTTGACCTTCTCATACGGCTTGTCCATGCCGGGCAGGCCGCGAAGTTCGCAGGCGCGCATGGCGGTCTGAATCGGCTCGCCAAGCACCTCCCAGTTCTCGTCCAGTTCGCGGGAGATCACATGATCGTTCGGATGGATGGACTTCAAGCCGCCCATCAGGTTGTACAGGGCCAGCTGGGAGTAGCCGAGTGCGGAGCCGATGTTGCGCTGGGTGGTGGAGTCGGTCAGATCGCGCTGCCAACGGGATTCCACGAGGGTGGCGGAGAGCGTGTCGAGCAGCGAGCAGGAAATCTCGAAGTTGGCTTCGGCGTTTTCGAAGCGAATCGGGTTCACCTTGTGCGGCATGGTGGAGGAGCCGGTGGCACCCTTGACCGGAACCTGGGCGAACACGCCACGGGAGATGTACATCCACACGTCCACGCACAGGTTGTGCATGATGCGGTTCGCATGGGAAACGGTGGAGTACAGTTCGGCCTGCCAGTCGTGGGATTCGATCTGCGTGGTCAGCGGATTCCAAGTCAGTCCCATACGGTTGGTTACGAACTCGCGAGAGACGGCAATCCAGTCCACATCCGGGCACGCGGCCAGATGAGCGCCGAACGTACCTGTGGCGCCATTGATCTTGCCCAGGTATTCCTGATTCTCAATGTGCTTCAGCTGGCGGTTCAGGCGGTACACGTAGACGGCAAGTTCCTTGCCGAGCGTGGTCGGGGTGGCCGGCTGGCCGTGGGTGAGGGAAAGGAGCGCCTTGTCCTTGTACTCCTCGGCCTTCTCAGCCAAGTGATCGATGATTTCCTTGAACGCCGGGGTCCAGACGTTCTCCATTGCGTTCTTCACGCAGCGGGCGATGGAGAGGTTGTTGATGTCTTCGGAGGTGCAGGCGAAGTGCACGAGGGTCTTCAACGCATCGTTGATGTTCGTCATGTCAGCTGGAGCCTTGGCGAACTGGTCGTCGATGTAGTACTCCACAGCCTTCACATCGTGGTGGGTCACGGCCTCGTGAGCGGCATGAGCAGCAATGCCTTCAGCGCCGAAATCCTCAGGAATGGAACGCAGGAATGCCTTCTCCTCCTCGGTGAACGGGTGGACGCCGTCCACAATCGGCTGGTTGCCGTTGCCTTCAAAGCCGTTGGCTAGAAGAATCATCCACTCGACCTCGACGCGCATACGTTCGCGGTTCAGGGCGGGTTCGCTCAAATATTCCACGAGCGGGGCGGTGGCGTTATGGTAACGACCATCAAGCGGGGTCAATGCGATGGCGGGGGAAATATCAGTAAGCTTCATAGTCTCCTAGGGTACTTCCAGCCGTGAACCGGCGAATTGAGCGGCAGTGTTGTCTGTGTTGGGCGGCTGATTAGCCTTATTGACATGGTGGTAATAGCTATTTCACTGGAACGTATTGATTTGCGCTGAATAGTCAGCGGGAGCCAGCGTGGTACTTGAGGTCATACGCCCTTGGAAATATCGGGTTTCCTTAAGATCGCCGCTGATGACGCTTTGGAAATGAGACTCATGCCTTTGCAATGCCGGAGAGCCCAGATCAGTGGCGTTCTGGTAGGCGGCCTGATGATATTTGATCCAATGGCTGATTTCTCGCCCATCAGTGGCTCCACCCGCCACAGGCGCGGCGTCATATACTGTTTGCCCATAGATTGGTGTGGCGCCGGGGGAGCAGGATCCATCGGCGTTGGTGGTATTGGGTGTGGCTGTGGGAGCGGGGGATACATGCCCTCGCACCGTCAGCCAATTTTTCGTATGAGGATTCGCCGCCCCATCCAATGCCGCCACCAATTCGTCGTCAATCTCCACACTGGTCACCCACGTATCGGATGGAATGGGATGATTAGCCACCGGGGAACCTGCGGTAACCACATGTTCGATGTTGTAATCCTCCGACCAATCGGATGCAATGGTTGCGGC
Source organism: Bifidobacterium imperatoris (assembly GCF_002860405.1). Classification (GTDB taxonomy): domain Bacteria; phylum Actinomycetota; class Actinomycetes; order Actinomycetales; family Bifidobacteriaceae; genus Bifidobacterium; species Bifidobacterium imperatoris. The sequence goes on from NZ_NMWV01000005.1 coordinate 67,783, forward strand.
AACGATGCCGCCTTGTGAATGCCCGATCAGAGCCACTGGCTCATCCTTGCTGATGCCGGCCTGTTGCATGGCTTCGGTGACCATGCGTACGCTGTCCGCGCGCATACGGCGTTCCTTGTCTGAACTCATAAGTTCCACATTCTGCTCCCATCCGAACGGGGAATCAGCTTTGCCGTCCGTGCCGGGAATGGTGACCAGCCATGCGCTGGAACCATCTGACTTCTCATACCGTTGAATGGCGATGGTGCCATAGTCAAGCCCGCTATCAAGATTGATTTTGCCCAATCTTTCTTCGGCCAACCGTCGTAGATTCTCCATCGCACTGCCCACGCTGTTGCTGGAGCGAACCACGTCATTGTGCGCGTACACTTCAGTGACGTCAATATGATTGCCCTGAATAATGTCTTTCACCGGCCCGGAAACATTCGCAATCTTGCCGGCTCCCTTATTGACTTCATCGGTATGGGCCACACCTTTGCCAATGGCAATGCCGCCCGCCAACGCGCCGATACCACTCATTACCCCCTCTTGGAATGGATACGTGGACGTCGACATCCAGGAAGCATTCGGTTTGCCTTCAACCACCCAGCCGGAAATCAGGCCGCCAAGAGCCACGGCCGCGGTGCCGATGATGGCATGTCCCGGTTTGAACTGAGTGCCGGCTTGAACCGCTTCGGTAAACGTTCTACGAACGGATAGTTCGGCTTCGGAATACAGCGCATGTGCTCGAATCAGCAGGCTTGCCGTTGCAGATAAGTCGATGCTGAGTTTGCGGCACGCCAGTGCATGTTCGTGGCAGCGCTCGCCTACAGCATCAAACGCCACCGTATCGTGCCCGGCCGGAGCTGTGAGAGGATCTCCACCGGATAATGCCGGGCACATCGGTGCGCTGGTGCGCTGCGATGACAATTGCAATGCGGCATTGCTCCATGAAGTTGCAAGCGCGTCGAAGCCTGCAGCCTCATCATCCAAGGCTTTGGCGATCGCCGTATATTCCTCCAATGTGGCCGGCGCATAACCGACACCACCGTAAATCGAGGATTCAACCTGCCAGTAATATTGCGTTTCAGCCATGATTATCCCCAGACGAGTCGGTGTGTGGTTGCTATGTCATCCACCAGTGTTTGAGAGGCCTGTGCTATCCGGCTCAGTTTGGTTCTAAAGAGATTGGCGGCATTGCCGGTCCACACAATATCGTGTGCTGAGGCTGAGGCCGTAGCAGAACGTTCGCATACCATGATGGTGGCGGCTTGCTGAACTCCTATAAGATTGCGGCTTCGCTCCACAGCATTGTGACAGGGGCATGAACCGTAATCGAACGGTGTCACGGTGTTGCCGGCAAACCCTCCGATATGGTCAAGAGGTGCGGCTGCAGTAGGCTGTGAATTCGTAGTAAAAGTGCTCATGTACTCAGCTAAAGGGATAGCTGATTCAGTTGTCTAGCCCAATCGACCTATGTGGTTCTAGCTTATTGAAAAAAGGCTGGTTTATGCACAACAAATGTGGATAAACCAGCCTGCTTGGCATCGTCAGGGCAGCATCATGCCTTTACTGTATTGCCGAATGCTTGAACGATACTTCAAGTCAAACTGTTCACAGTGGCTGCGATGCCAGATATGCATATCACCACGGTTTGGTGGTGCCGTTGCCTTTGTTCTGTGAGGTCTTCTGTTCAGATTTGGTATTGGACTGCGTGTCAGTGGACTGCTGATTCGCCTTCATCAGCTCCTCCACCTGCTTCTTCTGCTCTTCGGTCAATGCTCCGCCCTTCTTGGCATTTGACTTCGAAGAGCTATCCGACTGTTGCGCGGCTTGAGCTTGAGAGCTTTCACCATTCTGCTGCACTTCAGCCTGCTTCAATGTGATTTTCGTCAACTCCGAAGAGATGGAAGCATTCGTGTCGATTGCATCACGGATTTGAGGCAACAACACTGCACGCATCTGGCCGGCTTCCGCAAACTGAGCATCGGTTTGCTGCTGTTGGGCGTTCAGCGTGGTCACATCAGTGGATGTATCCTGTGCGGCTTTAAGATTCGCGCTCAACGATGCCGTGGCCTGGTTGAACGCGAGCGCAGCGGAAAGATTCACCGCCGTAACGCCTGCTGCCGCCAGCAATAGCACAGCAGTGACAATCAGTGCGATGCGCACGCCGAGCGGCACTCGCGCACGCTTCGTATGATGTACGGTTGTTGCATCGGTTGTCATAGCAATCTCCTTGATGCGGCAATCCAAGCGCCAAGCTCACACGCCAACAGTACAGCCATCACTATGGCCAAAGGCCAGACTACTGCAGTTGTTCTGGTGCGCTCCTTGGCAGTGGTAGTGACTCGCCACTGCCCGGAAGTCTTATCAGAAGTCTGATCGGCCAGGGTATTTGATTCGTTCACGGCAATATAAGTACCGCTGATTTCGTCGGCAATATCCTTGAGATTGGTCTCATCCATTTTGGAAATGCCTGGTTCGCCGGTGTCCGGATCGGTTACCCATTGATCAGTGGTAGAGGAGTCGCCGGCGCTAACGCCATCGGCAATGACCGGAATCTTGCCACCTTGGGTGGAACCCACGCCAACGGTGAAGCCATCATCCACATACTGCCTCAGAGAGGAGAACGAACGCCTGGCCACATTCGATGTTTGCTCGCCATCGGTAATGAGATACAACACGATGGCATCATCAGGATGCGCGTCACGAATCGATTTGGCCGTAACCAACAGCTGATCAATCGGTGCATCCAAGCTTGAACCGGAAGACACGGAAGTGGATTCCACGCTCAACGTATCCGCCCAATTATCGATGGCCGGCGCATCGGGAGTGAGCGGTACGTCCAGTGTGCCGGAGGCGCCGAACCGCAAAGCGGCGAAGCTCGCGTCGGAGTACGATGCAGTCACATCATGGACGGCCTTGCGTGCGGCTTCAATACGGCTGATGGTCTCATCGGAGCCATAATGCGCATCAGATACCGCCATAGAACCAGTGGTGTCAACGGCGATGATCACATCAGTGGCGTTAATGGCGCGCGATGTGGTAGGCGCCACCACGCTTGGGGTCAGCACCATTAATGCGGCTACCACCAGCATCAAGGTTCGGCGCACGCACGCCCATACGGTTTCATCCGTGGCATAAGCATTATTCCGCCGTACGAACTGCACGACTTCGACCACGGCCAACACCACCAGCAGGCCGGCAATAATGCCGCCTGCGATCCAACCCAAAGCAGGGGAGAAGGTGAATCCACTCATCGCTTCAACCTCCATGCACACGCCATAGCGGCAATAAGAGCCACCACCAAAGCCAAGGTCCACCAACCGGGAGCATCAGACATCGAAGCCTTCGCCTTACTTGCCGATTCGCTATCCCTGCGCGACTGGATATCCTTGACCAGCTCATTGACGGACTGTCCATTTGACTGGGTCAGGAACACGCCTCCATGAGATTCAATCGCCGACTTCATATCCAACGTGGCCTGATCGTTCTCGCTTGACTGCGGCCCCGAATACAAGCCATCCACTGAAATCTTGGTTTGCTGAGTCAGGTCAAGCGCCTCAGAAAGCGAATAGGTAGGCTTGCCGGACACCACATTATCGGTGGCCAATACGATGGAAGCCGCACGCTGCCGCTCCGCATTCGCCTCAGTGGCCGAACCATAAGCGAAACCGGGAAGCATGGCAGCGCAAGACACTACGCCGTCTCCAATCAGCGAGGTGGCGTCCTTCCTGTTCTGTGTGCCTTCCAACCAATCGGCGATCTTCTGGTAGTCGGCGTCAGACATCTTGTCGATATCATCCTGTGTTTCCACGCCCTTGAGCGCCTTACTGGCTGCCGTGAGCTGTTCGGTGACCAAATCATAATCATCGGTCAACGGGAACACGGTACGTGAAGTGGAGTTGAAAATGCTCAATCCGATACGTTCGCCTTGGAAATGCTTGATAAGTTCCAGATACGTATCAATGACTTCACGGTCATACGGCAGCGTGGAGCCGGATACATCCAGGCACAGCACAATATCTCTGCTGGATGCCTGCTCACTGCTGGAATCCACTTGAGAGGGCCTGGCGACCAGTGCAATCGCAAGCACCAAAGCAACAACCACCATCGCCACAGCTGTACGATTCAATGCGCGCCATTGGCGGAACATGCGGGAGGCGCGCTCCGTATTGAGATCGTCATCAAGCGAGAATACAGCCTCATGAGAGGTGTTCGCATGGCGGGCGAACACGATAATCAGCACGACAATCGCCAATGCCGTCAGAGCGCCGGCGAGTGCGGCCCAAGGCCAGTGCCATGCCAGCATCATGCTCGCCACCTTTCCACGAGATTAGCCACCCATTCCGCAGCCTGGTCCACGGTTACCGTTTGTGCCTGATAGTTGAATGCGGGATTGGCAAATTCAGGCGGATACAATGCTTCGATGGTTTGACGCAGCGTATCCAATCCTTGACGGTTCACCAAGGTGCGGTCGATGCGCGTCAAATCAGCGAGCGTACTGGATTTCAGTGGTTTGCCACTGGCCGCTGTAGCGAATTCGCGTGCGATTAATGCGAGCTCCACGAACGCATCCTCGCGGGTCAGCGTGCCGTTGGCGTAACGGTCCAGCACATCATCGATACGCGCATGCCACTGTGCTTTGGCACTGGCATTACGATGAGCGCCACGCAATTGCGCAGCAGCACGAGAAGCGCGGGCCGGGCGAGACAGTATCACTGCCACAATCACCAACACCACGGCAAGCAGCAGAAAGACCACAATCGCGGCAATCAAAGGTCCGGTGATGGACAACGATTCCACAGGATGCAGATCGCTAGGGTCCACGGCAAGAGACAATAAAGACAATGTCATCGGCGATCACCTGCCAGACCCAGATTCAGTTCAGGCGAAGCTCCCAGCTGATTGCGTGTGGTCCTTGCCAAAGCCACGGACACCAGTTGCACAAAACGATTGAACATATCTTCACTGGAGCCGGCGCGAATCATGAACGAGCCGGCACGATTCAACTCCTGTTCCAAAGCGGCTGCAAGATAGTGGCGATGCGTTTCGACCTGCTGGGCGCTTGCCGACGAACGCAGAAAAGCTGGCACTCGGCGGTTGGTCACGCCATCTAGCGGGGCGCTTTGCCCCTTGGCCAGCGGCTTGAACGGGTTCAGCGTAGCCACATCAATCAGCACGATGGGATGCGTGCGTGCAATGTGGCGAAACTCTTGAATATGGTGCTCTGTCATGGCAAGTTCATCAGTGGCCAGCACAATAAGAGCGTGGCGGTCTTTGATGCGCCTGGCGTACTCAAGCAGTGCATCGATGTTGCGCTTATGGTTCCATTCACGAGTCAGCGCTTTATCCAGCGTGCGTTCGAATTGTGCAAATCCACCATTGAACGGGATACGCGTAATAGCGGCTTCATCACCGAACACGATGGAAACGTCATCGGATCGGCGCAGCGACAAGGCCGCGAACATGCGCAGCGCATTGGCCGCCACTTCGCATGCCTGCTCTCCGGACGGGCAGACGCCGGTCATCTCACGGCCCACATCCATAAGTAGCCAGACACGGGAAGTGGATAGCCTCTCACGCTGCACCACCATAGGCTGACCCTGTCTTGCGCTGGTCTTCCAATCAATCAAACGAGACTCATCGCCGGGCTCATAGACGCGCACGTCCATAACATCACCGGCACCGCCGCGGCGCCCTGATGCATGCTCGCCCTCCAACACACCCAATGCCTTACGCACCGTAGGCAGACTGATCTGGGTGCCGAGAGTCTCGATCTTCCTGCGAATAGAATCTGAACTCACGGAACAGGAACCGTTTCGACGATCTTATCGACAATCTGATCGCTGACCACGCCATCGGCCAGAGCCTCGAACGTGAGCACGATACGGTGGCGAAGCACCTCGTGAGCGAAGGCCTTGATATCCTCCGGCACCACGTAATCGCGACCCGACAGCAATGCCTGAGCCTGACCGATACGAGTCAACGCAATGGTGGCACGCGGGGAAGCGCCCAGACGCACCAGAGCAGACAAGCCCTTGATCGGGCGAGAACCTGCGCCGCGAGATGTGGCTGCAATATCAACCGCATACTTCATGATGGCATCCGAAACATGCACACGGCGTGCGGCCTGACGAAGGAATTCCACATCGGAAACGGTGATACGCTCGCCGGTGATGGTATCCGGGCCGATCATATCCGAGCCGCGACGAGTGAGCATGGCCAGCATGCGCGTCTCCTCATCCGCGGTGGGGTAGGTCATCACGGCCTTCATCATGAAACGGTCCATTTGGGCCTCGGGCAGGTTGAACGTGCCCTCTTCCTCAATGGGGTTCTCCGTGGCGATGACCATGAACGGCTTGGGCAGGGCGATGCGCTGACCGCCGATGGTGGTGGCGCCTTCAGCCATAGCTTCGAGCATGGCTGACTGAGTCTTGGCGTTGGAACGGTTGATTTCGTCCAGAAGCACGAAATTGGCGTGAATCGGGCCGATCTGCGTGGTGAACTTCTGCGAGGCGAAATCAAACACCTGTGTACCGGTCAAATCGGAAGGCATCAGATCAGGTGTGCACTGCACTCGCTTGAACGAGCCGGAAACGCAAGAGGCCAGCGTCTGTGCCGCAGTGGTCTTTGCCAAACCAGGTACGGACTCGATAAGAATATGACCGCCTGCGACCAGCGTGACGATGAGGGATTCGCGCAGATTATCCTGACCAACCAAGGTTTGGGAGAAACGCGAACGAATGGTATCCGCCAGCATACGTGCACGCTTGGCGTCATCAAGACCCAGGGGAGCTGCGGCTCCTGGAACTGCAGCGGTTGCCGGAGGCGCCACAGGCGTGGCCAATGGGCGCTGAACAGACGGCTGCGGAGGCAATTTTGGTTGCGTGGGGAACAAAGTCATGTCCACCACTGTAACTACCTACACTGACTGCAAGCTTGGGGAATGGTTGGATTCCCCAAGACGACGTTTCGACTTACAGCTGCCAATCCACGGCAGTGGCACCCATAGATACCAGAGCCTGATTCGCGCGAGAGAACGGCTTGGAGCCAAAGAATCCGCGGGATGCGGACAGTGGGCTCGGATGCGGTGACTTGATGATGTATGCGTTCGTCAGCAATGGTTCGAGACTTTGTGCATTACGCCCCCAGAGAATAGCGACCAATGGCTTCGGTTTGCCATCGGCGTCAACACGGGCGTTCAGCGCGCGGATGGCTGCTTCGGTAACCTGCTCCCAGCCTTTGCCCTGATGTGAATTCGGGCGTCCGACACCCACGGTCAAGCACCTGTTGAGCAGCATGACGCCGCGTTCGGTCCACGGTGTTAGATCGCCATTAGGGGGCATGGGAACACCGAGATCATCGACAAGTTCCTTATATATATTGATCAGGCTTTTCGGCAGTGGCCTCACATCGGGGGCCACGCAAAAACTCAATCCAACCGGATGACCCGGAGTAGGGTAGGGGTCCTGGCCCACGATAAGAACCTTGATGGAATCAAAAGGAATGGTGAAGGCTCGCAGAATGTTGTGGCTTGCCGGCAGCCAAGGCCTATTGGCTGCGTTTTCAGCTCTGAGAAAATCACCCATCTGATGAATGTTCGGTTCCACATCGGCCAATGCTTTGGCCCAACCTGGCTCAACCAGTTCGCTCAACGGTTTGATCATGGCTCAATACTGTAGCCAAACGTGCATATACGGTGCATGTCCAGCTCATGGCATGCTGTACGGTGGCTCATTTCGAGTCAGACGGTTACACTCGTGGGTAGTTTTGCATGAAGGAGAGCAGCTTATGGCGCGCGACAAGGTGACCTACGAATCGTATGAGCAGGACGTCTTCGATAATCCACCGTCCGGTCCGGTGGGCGCTCACCGTGGATCTCGCCCGGTGATCACTCGAATCGCTCCGTTCATTATCGTGATTGTGGTGGCGGCGTTGCTGGGAGCTGGTGCTTGGGCAGTAAGCAGTGGCGAATACGCCAATCTGCTGAATCTGAAGTCCAGCCAGTCTTCCTCGACTACTAGCGCCACGACTAAGTCGAAGACGAAGTCCAAGTCGACCAAGTCCGATTCTTCCTCCACTGCTGATTCCACGGATTCTTCGAGCTCGGATTCTTCGACCAGCACGGATTCTTCGAACACGTCCACCGAATCCTCTGATTCCTCCACCAGCGATCAGAGTGCACAGCAGAGTGAGCAGGCCGCCACCGTGAACAAGGCCACTCAGGTTCGTGTGGTGAACGGCACCGGTGTCTCCGGGTACGCCGGGCAAAAGGCCGATGTGCTGCAGACGGCCGGATACACCAGCGTGGAGGCAGCTAACCCGACCGGTTCACTGCCTTCCGCCACTGTGGTGTGGTATCAGAATGAATCCGATAAGGCCACGGCTCAGGACGTGGCCAATACGCTGGGCATCAGCACGGTTCAGCAGGTACAGGGTTTGGCTGCACCTATTACTGTTGTGCTGATGAACTAGCAGCGGATTCTATGCACTAGTGCATATCGAATAGCGGAATAGTTTCTATGCCGTCTACGCCTGAGAGCGAAGGCGGCATTTTTCATAAGTTCTACGGGCTGTCGAATACGAGTGCATAGCTCAATTAATGAGACGGTTTGGCCTATTCACTTACTGTTTGATTTGTAATGTTCCCTCATCACGGTACAATCTTTCACTAGTCGCGAGGTAGGGGGAGCGCGATGCGGTTCTTTCTACGTTCCCTATTGGCATTTTTCGCGACGCCTAGGGAACAAAGGAAAGATCAAATATGGCACAAGGTACCGTAAAGTTCTTCCTTGCCAAGAAGGGGTTCGGGTTCATACAGCCGGACGGCGGAGGCGAGGACGTTTTCGTGCACTACGCGGAAATCAAGGACGACGGCAGCAACAACAAGTTCAAGATGCTGTATGAGGGCGATCGGGTGGAGTACACGCCTGTTTCGTCCGGTAAAGGTACTCAGGCTAAGGACGTCGTCAAGTTGTCTTCTGGCGAAGAACGCCCCGAGTGAGTGGTTTTGCCTCGTAGGACGCTGAAAGCCTCGACTGGTTGGTTACAGTCGAGGCTTTTTCTGTATCTCGGCTACCTGATTCTTTGCTGATTTCATGCCCATAGCGCAATCGCAAACGCGCTTGTTGGCACTCTCTACCCGAGAGTGCTAATGTCTCAGTTAGCACTCGGAGGTCGAGAGTGATAACCGGCAGCTGACGGCCGGCACTCGTTCTCGGCGCTTGCGGGTGATAACCGGTATACATAGCCATTTGGAGGAACACACAACCATGGCAAAGATCATTTCTTATGATGAGGAAGCCCGTCAGGGCATGCTGGAGGGCCTCGACAAGCTCGCCAACACCGTCAAGGTCACCCTGGGACCGAAGGGCCGTAACGTCGTGCTTGACAAGACCTACGGCGCTCCGACCATCACCAACGATGGTGTGTCCATCGCCAAGGAGATCGATCTCGAGGATCCGTACGAGCGCATCGGCGCCGAGCTGGTCAAGGAAGTCGCCAAGAAGACCGACGACGTCGCTGGCGACGGCACCACCACCGCAACCGTGCTGGCTCAGTCCCTGGTTCACGAGGGCCTGAAGAACGTGGTCGCCGGTTCCAACCCGATTGCTCTGCGTCGCGGCATCGAGAAGGCCACCGAGGTTATCGTCAAGGAGCTCGTCGCAGCTGCCAAGGACGTTGAGACCAAGGACCAGATCGCCGCTACCGCCACCATTTCCGCAGCTGATCCTGAGGTCGGCGAGAAGATCGCGGAAGCTCTGGACAAGGTTGGTCAGGACGGCGTTGTGACCGTTGAAGACAACAACCGCTTCGGCCTGGACCTCGACTTCACCGAGGGCATGCGCTTCGATAAGGGCTACATCGCTCCGTACTTCGTCACCAACGCTGACGATCAGACCGCTGTTCTCGAGGATCCGTACATCCTGCTGACGAGCGGCAAGGTCTCCTCCCAGCAGGACATCGTCCACGTTGCTGAGCTGGTCATGAAGACCGGCAAGCCGCTGCTGATCATCGCTGAGGACGTCGACGGCGAAGCTCTGCCGACCCTGATCCTGAACAACATCCGCGGCACCTTCAAGTCCTGCGCTGTCAAGGCTCCGGGCTTCGGTGACCGTCGTAAGGCCATGCTGCAGGATATGGCCATCCTGACCGGTGCTCAGGTCGTTTCCGACGAGCTGGGCCTGAAGCTCGACTCCATCGACGTGTCCGTGCTTGGCCACGCCAAGAAGGTCATCGTTTCCAAGGACGAGACCACCATCGTTCAGGGCGCTGGCTCCAAGGAAGACATCGACGCTCGCGTTGCTCAGATTCGCGCTGAGATTGAGAACACCGATTCCGATTACGATCGCGAGAAGCTGCAGGAGCGTCTCGCCAAGCTGGCTGGCGGCGTGGCCGTCATCAAGGTCGGCGCTGCTACCGAGGTTGAGGCCAAGGAACGCAAGCACCGCATCGAAGATGCTGTGCGCAACGCCAAGGCTGCTATCGAGGAAGGCCTGCTGCCCGGTGGTGGCGTGGCCCTCGTTCAGGCTGCTGCCAAGGCTGAGTCCGATGAGGCCGTGACCTCTCTGACCGGCGAAGAGGCTACCGGTGCCGCTATCGTGTTCCGCGCCATCGAAGCCCCGATCAAGCAGATCGCTGAGAACGCTGGCGTGTCCGGCGACGTGGTGATCAACAAGGTTCGTTCCCTGCCGGACGGCGAAGGCTTCAACGCCGCCACCGACACCTACGAGGACCTGCTGGCTGCCGGCGTTACCGACCCGGTCAAGGTGACCCGTTCCGCTCTGCAGAACGCTGCCTCCATCGCTGGTCTGTTCCTGACCACCGAGGCTGTCGTGGCCAACAAGCCGGAGCCGAAGGCTGCTGCCTCGGCCGCTGGCGCTGACATGGGCTACTGATCCGAAATAGGTTAGCTGATAGCTCAAGTTGACTGATTGCGGGGATTCCTTCGGGAATCCCCGCTTTGTTATTGCATGAATAATCGTGAGGCCGCCGTTTCCGCATCCGCGTACACGGTGGATGCCGAAGCCAGCGAACGCTGTATCGTCTCCAACGAGGCCTCCATCTGCTGTTGTGCGGCGCGCCATTGCGCCATCACCGAAGTGAATTGAGTGGCTGCAGAACCTCGCCACGCCTCCTGCAGCGCGTTGAGATGGGTGTACATGCCATTTACCGCTTGCCTGATTTGCGAGACCGAACTGGCCACGGCAGCTGAGGACGATTGAATCCGTTCCGAATCCACCTGATATTGGGGCATGGATACTCCTTTCATCATGAATCTTGTTGTTGTACCGCGCTCGGTATTGCGAATACCGGACGCTAAGGTGGAGCATATGGCAAATTCGACTTGGGCAGACGTTCGTACGACCAATGTGGTTCTAGCTTCGGCTTACTCGCTTCCATTGCGTAGTAGCAAAGCCAGAAAATGGCTTGTTTGCGCCATTTCTATGCTGGTTGCACTGGCACTGAGCTGCATGTGGATAACCGTAAATGCCTATGGGGATAACTCTGACGGCAGCTCAAGCGATTCGAACAGTTCGAACAGCGGTGTCACCATTACCGATAACATCACCGATACGGAGAATCTACTCGGTTCGCACGCGGCTGAAGTGACCGACGCCATTGCCAAAACGGAGCAGGAAACCGGCGTGCACGTCCATCTGCTGTATGTATCCAGCTTCAACAGCGATCAGACGCCGCAGAAATGGGCGAGCAATATTCTTGAATTCACCAAGCCAAAGCCCAATACAGTACTGCTGGCAGTGGCATCGAATGACGGCAACCTGGTGGTCGCGGTATCATCCAACTCTGATGAATGGCTGAAAAGCCAGGACACGGTAGACAAACTGTCGGCAGCAGCACAGGAACCGCTGATGAAAAGCACTCCTGATTGGCCCGGATCGGCAACTGCCATGATGGACCAGATTGTGCAGTCGAAGAAGACCTCCACCTCAAGCTCCTCGGTAACCATCGGTGTTATTGCCATGATTGTGGTGTTGGTGGTGCTGCTTATCGTGGTTGCTCTCATGATTGTCATACGCGTACGCAGCAAGGGTAAGAAGCCACGTCGCGCGAATCGACAGGCGCTCACCAGCGCGGAAAAGAAGGCGCGTAAGGCGCAGATTGCCAAGCGAAAGGCTGAGCGTAAGGCCAGGGAAGCCGAAAGAGCGGCTGAGGATACTGAAGATAATGCTCAAGTGCCATCTGGAGAAAACCTTGCAAAAAGCTCTGTAGATAGTCTTGAAGCAGTCGCTGAAGAGAGTTCGAAAACACAAAAGAACGAATAACTTCAAGCTGGCATTCAGGAAACGCTCAGACGAGCGCGCCACTCTAGGAACCATGAGTAAGCCTATTGAAGCATCGATTGTTGTTGTTGACGACGAGCCGTCCATCCGTGAACTGCTGGTTGCCTCGCTGCATTTCGCCGGATTTGAGGTGAACACCGCGGCCTCCGGTTCCGAGGCCATTGAGGTGATTGAAAAGGTCCAGCCCGATCTCATTGTGCTTGATGTCATGCTGCCTGATATTGACGGTTTCACCGTGACCCGCCGTATCAGGCAAGAGGGGATCGACGCTCCGGTTTTGTTCCTCACCGCGCGTGACGATACTCAGGACAAGATCATGGGCCTGACCGTGGGCGGCGACGATTACGTGACCAAGCCATTCAGCCTGGAAGAGGTTGTGGCTCGCATCCGCGCCATTCTGCGCCGTACCCGCGAACAAGTCGAAGACGACCCGATTATTCGTGTGGCCGATCTCGAAATCAATGAAGACTCCCACGACGTGACTCGTGCCGGCCAGCCTATCGATTTGAGCCCAACAGAGTACAAGCTGCTGCGTTACCTGATGGATAACGAAGGCCGAGTGCTATCCAAAGCGCAGATTTTGGATCACGTCTGGCAGTATGATTGGGGCGGAGACGCAGCCATCGTGGAATCCTATATCTCCTACTTACGCAAGAAGGTCGATGGCGTGGAAGTCACCGATGAGAATGGCGAAAAGCACAAGGTGACCCCTCTCATCGAAACCAAGCGTGGCATCGGCTATATGATTCGCGAGCCTAAGCACTGAGAACGTTGTAAACCATGAGCAATCCGCAGCAACAGCCGGCAGTTTCGGCTCCAGAGCCGCCACAGTCCCCGCAAGGCAATCCTGGAATCCAAGTTCAGGTCAAGGATCGCCTGAAAGAGCATCACGAACGCAAGAAGAACATTTTCTTCCAGCATTTCGACCGCATTTCATTGGGCGGCAAGCTCATGGCTGCTACCATCGCCGTGCTGCTGGTGGGCATTACCGTCATCTCCTTCTCACTGCGTGCCTTAGTAGGCAATTACATGCTGGAGAAAACAGATAGTCAGCTGTCGCAGCAAGCCAATCTGGTGTTCAACAACATTGATTGGCTGTCCAAAACAGATAATTCCAGCGGACTTTCCGGCCCGAATTCGTATTTCCTGCAGATCCAATACACCGATGGCACTACCGATGCCGATGGCAAACCGCTCGTAGTCACACCATTGCTGCCGCAGCTGCAGGATGGCATTGTTTCGGTACCGGTATTGCCTACGTATGGCAATACTGATGGCATTACCTTAGGCAAGGTGTTCACCGCCCCCGCGGTCGCACGTCAAGTTGTAGAAGTACAGGCCAGCGAATCGGATAGCGGCTCGTCCTCTGAGGGTACCAATAGCCAAAGCAATAATGGCAGCAACAGCAGTAATAATACCGACCCTGCTCCCGACTCATCCGGAAGCCCGGCACCGGGCAGCTCAAGCTCCTCTGATTCGGTAACCAAGGTGCTCTCCAGCCCAAAGCCTGGTGCCAATCATGCTGCGGTGACTGCCGCCAGCGCACCGTGGCGCATCATCGCCAAAGAATGGACCATTAAAAGCAATGGTTCCGAAAAAGTGCGCGGCGTGGTGTACATCGGACTATCCATGTCCGACCAAATCGACACGTTGAAGACGCTGACCTATTACTGCATCGTGGTGGGCATCGCTGTGGTATTGCTGGGCGGTTCGCTCTCCACCCTGATTATTCAGCACACATTGCAGCCGTTGAAGCGCATGGAGAAAACCGCGGCAAAAATCGCTGCGGGCGACTTGAGCCAGCGTATTCCCTCCGCTCCCGAGAACACTGAGGTGGGCTCGCTCGCGGCTTCGCTCAATACCATGCTGACGCGAATAGAAGTCAGTTTCCATGAGCAAGAAGAGACCACCGAGAAAATGAAACGGTTCGTCTCGGATGCCAGCCATGAATTGCGCACGCCGTTGGCGGCCATCCACGGGTATGCGGAACTGTATAAGATGCAGCGGGACATGCCTGGGGCGTTGGAGCGTGCGGACGAATCCATCGAGCATATCGAACGCTCCAGCCAGCGTATGACCGTGCTCGTAGAAGATTTGCTGTCGCTGGCGCGTTTGGATGAAGGTCGAGGCATCGATATTACCGGTACCGTCAACCTGTCTTCCCTGGTGACCGATGCCGTAGATGATCTGCACGCGCTTGACCCGGATCGTGCAATCACTCGCGACCGCCTGGTATTGGCTCCAAGCCAAGATTTGTCTCATCCTGCATCGCTACAGCTTCAAACTGGTGATTGGGATGCCGTCACCTTACCGGGTGATGCCTCGCGTTTGCGCCAGGTGGTCACCAACATTGTGGGCAACATCCACCGTTATACGCCGGTTGATTCTCCAGCCGAAGTGGCGTTGGGCATTGTGCCGGCTGCTATCGATCCGCGGCAACTCGCACAAATGCCAACCGCTGAAGCCTCGATGAGGCGTTTCGTTGATGCCGCCGAAGTGGGGCAATCGATGCAGACCGGATACCGGTATGCCGTGCTGCGATTCGTGGATCACGGGCCGGGTGTGCCGCCTGAATCCCGTTCAAAGATTTTTGAACGCTTCTACACCGCAGATCCTTCACGCGCAAGGCAAAAGGGCGGCACTGGCCTTGGCATGGCCATTGCGCAGTCCGTGGTCAAAGCCCATCATGGATTCATTTGTGCCACGGGTACCGAAGGTGGCGGCTTGACCTTTACGGTGATTCTGCCGGTCGAACGAATTGCTTCCGCGCAGCTGCCGGTGCAGCAGCCGAATGGCAAGCCAAAGGAAAATCGGCAGAAGACATCGAAGACATCATGGTTCGGTGGTGAGCGCAAAGCGTAAGACGCTCGTTCCAAGTAGCGCCGGTCAAGGCCTGTGAGGTACACTGTTCCTTCAGTTCATTACTCCCTATGCACTAAGGAAGGTTTTGCAATGCCCACCGGTCGAGTTCGTTGGTTTGACGCAGCCAAGGGTTATGGTTTCATCACCAATGAGGAAGGCAAGGATGTGTTCCTGCCGGCTCAGGCCCTGCCCGCTGGCGCCACTACGTTGCGCAAGGGTGCCAAGGTGGAGTATTCCGTGGTGGATGGTCGCCGCGGTCCGCAGGCTATGGGCGTGCAGCTGATTGCCTCCGCGCCGAGCCTGGTTAAGGCAACTCGCCCGAAGCCGGATGATATGGCTGCTATTTGCGAGGACCTTATTAAGATGTTGGACTCCGCAGGCAATACGTTGCGTCGTCACCGTTACCCTTCTTCCGTTGAGAGCAAGAAGCTGGCCACGCTGCTGCGCGCTGTGGCTGATCAATTTGATGTACAGGACTGACGGGGCTGATTCCATCCATGACTGACACCATCGAAACCACTGTGACGCCGGATCCTCGCGCCATAGCACATGCCGTGCTACTCGAAGTGGCCGACGAACCTGAGCAAGTGGGGGAGTTCGTTGTTGCCAACGAGCTTGAAGATCATGTTACCGATTTTCGCTTTGCTGCCAATATTCGTGGTTATGAAGGCTGGCAGTGGTCGGTGACGCTTTATCACGACGTGGAGTTGAACTCCTGGACCGTGAATGAATCTTCGCTGATCCCCACCGAAGATGCGTTAATGCCGCCGCAGTGGATTCCTTGGAAGGACCGTCTCGAGCCCACGGATCTTTCGCCTACCGATTCAATCGGTACGGATCCTGATGACGAGCGTCTTGAACCCGGGGAAGTGGAAGAATCTTCGCTGCAGGATGTTAATGACGCAGCTGAGACTTTTCGTTTGACGCGACGCCATGTGCTGAGCCCCTTAGGTCGTGCACAGGCCGCCAAGCGTTGGTATGAGGGACCACGCGGCCCTAAGGCTTTGAGCACCAAAACCGCGGAAGGCAACCTGTGCTCCGATTGTGGCTTCTTCGTACCGTTGACCGGCGAACTGGATCGCATGTTCGGTGTATGCGCCAACAAGTGGAGCCCGGATGACGGCCGCGTGGTCTCTTTGGATCACGGTTGCGGCGAACACTCCGAAATCGAACCTCCTGAGCCGAGCCATTTGTGGGTGCAGTCCAAGCCGGCCTTGGATGACTTGCATATTGACGTTATCGCTCGACCTAAGGCCCATAAGGCTGAGGAAAGCGAGTCCGAGTCCGAGTCTGCCGACGTTGACGGCGAAACTGTGGTTGATGCTGCAGAGAACGTCGCTGCCGTTGCCGATGCGCCGGCAACTGAATCTTCTGTACCGTCAACGGATGCAGTTGATGGTGCCGGAAGTGCGACCGCTCAGTCTGGCGCAAAGGCTACCGATGGTGCTGAGAAATCTGGCGGTGAGACTCCTCAAAGTACGGTAGTTTCTGGTGTTGCCGATGCTCAGAGTTCGGAATCCGCATCCGAAGGTCTCGGAATCGAGAACGCAGACAGTACAGAGGTTCCTGCTGCAACTGTGGCGAATGAGGCTGATTCCTTCAGCGGCAATGATATGAGCGGCGACGTTGCTGTTGTCTCTTCGGAGGAGGGGGAAACCCTTGAGGATAACCTCGTCAATTCGTCTGATGATGCCGACACCGACGTTATTGACACCGATTTCGGTGAAGATGATGACCTCGATGATGATGAGGCTACTGAAGAAGACATCATTAATAACACGTCTGTTGACACTGATGATGACGATTTTGACGATGACGATTCCGAAGTGAGTGACAATGTGGCTCCGGAGCTGGAAACTGTCATCGATCTGATCGAACAACTGCGCCAAAATCGCGCCGATGAGGATTCTGATACCGACGCCGACACCGGTATCGATATTGATACCGAAAGTGTCGAGAATGAATCCGGTGACAACGGTGAACCTACCTTGGAACCCGGTGTTGGCGATGCTGAAGGTGCAGAAGACATTGACGACAATAATGCCTGAACCAAAGGTTGCTATCTGACCATAGGTATCCGCGTCCCTAAAGTAACCTCTGACGCAACTCCTCCCTATCCGGCTTTTCCCCAAATTATGGACGCTGAGAGAGGATAAGGGGGTATTAGAGGGGGGTAAGTGATGGGTGATAGGCGTGATTGGAAAACTGTGATGTTCCATACAAAACTTACCTTTGAGGTTCTGTGGAATTACAATAAAAAAGGGCGGTGAGACCATGAAGGGGGTAATCTCACCGCCCAATTAATTTCATTTGGTGTTGAAGCTGCTAAAGCGGCTCAGTGGCTCGCACCTCCTAATGACTTCAGTGCACCACGGTCACCGTGCATTCGGCAAAGTTGACGATTTGGCGAGACACCGATCCGAGGAAGTGTGCGTCCAAACCAGATAGTCCACGCGAGCCAACCACCAGATGTGAGGCATAACGAGAAGCCGCAATCAGGCCCTTGGAAGCGCGAATATGGAAGGCGTTCGCGGTTACCGGCACGTCTTCGGGAATGGAAGCCTTGGCCATCAAACCGTTCAGTATTTCCTCGGCACGCTGCTGTCCAACCTCAACTGAGGGCACGGCATTTTCATATCCGGGAACCACACCGAGATCACGCAACTGCCAGCAGAACATCACATGGAGCGGGCGATGATGAATGCGAGCCTCCTCCAACGCGAAATCAAAAGCGCGGCGAGACGTTTCGGAACCATCAACGCCGACCACAACCGGGCGAACATTCAGCTCAGCCTGGGGTTCCGGCTGCTCATAATGCACTGGTTCGTCGCCGGGAGTCAACGCATTGGCGATGGCATCGGTGACGCTTTCCTCCTCGCTGCCGCTCAAGCGCACTACGGTAACCGGCACTTCGGCTTCCTCGGCAAGAGACGCCGACAACGAGCCTAGGAACCAGCGCGCCACACGTCCCAACGAACGGCGACCAACCACAATCTGCTGTGCATCATGACCGATTTGCAGCAGGGCAGTAGTGCCAGAAGCCTTAACGGAAGTGAGCTTCAAGTTCGCCGGATCAAAGTCGATACCTTTGGTAGCGCGCTCCACCCATTCACGCAACTCGTTAGCGATATCATGACGGACCTTGGCCCAAGCCTCATCGCTATCAGGCTCGCCACCCATATCCCAGGAATGCGTCCAACCGAATACAGCATTGACGCTCTGGCCGGTAAGAGAAGCCTCTTCAAGCGCCCACTTCAATGCGGCAAATGACTCGTCCGAGCCGTCAACGCCAACCACGATGTCGGCCTTAGTGTTCAATTCAGCCATCACAACCTCCTTTGGCATAGTGTGAATGATGAATATACGTCCAGCATATCGTTTTCTTTCCTGCTTACGGCGCAATTCATGGAATCAGGTGAATAAACGTCACCGTGAATCGGTAGAGTAAAACGGAATGTCTATTGAGGAAGGACAAGCATGTTCGAACGGTTTACCGACCGTGCACGGCGCGTGATTGTGTTGGCGCAGGAAGAGGCAAGGTCCCTTCAGCACAACTACATCGGCACCGAACACCTGCTGCTCGGCCTGATTCGTGAGGGCGAGGGTGTGGCCGCCAAGGCGCTGGCCTCGAAGGGCGTGGAGCTTGACCCCACCCGCAAGCAGGTTGAAGAGATGATCGGCAAGGGCAACGCTGCTCCGAACGGGCACATCCCCTTTACTCCGCACGCCAAGCAGGTGCTGGAGTTTTCGCTTCGTGAGGCCCTTCAGCTGGGGCACAGCTACATTGGCACTGAGCATATTCTGCTCGGCCTGATTCGCGAAGGCGAAGGTGTCGGCACTCAGGTGCTCATCAAGATGGGTGTTGATCTGGGCGAGCTTCGTAGCGCCACTATCGATATGATTCGTGGCAACTCCGGTACTTCCGGCGATGGCAAGGGCGACCTGGCCAACGCAGGTGGCGTTGCCGACAAGCAAAATAAGTCCGGCTCCGCCATTCTTGACCAGTTCGGCCGCAACCTCACGCAGGAGGCAGCTGAGGGCAAGCTGGATCCGGTGATTGGTCGTACCAACGAGATTGAGCGCGTTATGGTGGTGCTCTCTCGCCGTACCAAGAACAATCCGGTGCTGATTGGTGAGCCTGGCGTGGGCAAGACCGCAGTGGTCGAAGGCCTGGCCCAGAAGATCAACGCTGGCGATGTGCCGGAAACCCTGAAGGGCAAGCAGGTCTATTCGCTGGATCTTGGCTCTATGGTGGCCGGTTCCCGTTACCGTGGTGATTTCGAGGAGCGCCTGAAGAAGGTCTTGAAGGAAATCAAGACCCGCGGCGACATCGTGCTGTTCATCGACGAAATCCATACCATCGTGGGTGCAGGCTCCGCGGATGGTGCTCTGGGCGCCTCCGATATGTTGAAGCCGATGCTGGCCCGTGGTGAGCTTCAGACCATTGGTGCCACCACCACCGACGAGTACCGCAAGTACATCGAGAAGGACGCGGCTCTGGAACGTCGTTTCCAGCCGATTCAGGTGCACGAGCCTACCATTGCTGAAACTATCGAGATTCTGAAGGGTCTGCGCTCCCGTTACGAGAACCATCATCATGTGACCATCACTGATGGTGCGCTGCAGTCCGCAGCCGAACTCTCCAGCCGCTACATTCAGGATCGCAACCTGCCGGATAAGGCCATCGATCTGATCGATGAGGCAGGTGCGCGCCTGCGCATCAAGCGCTTGACCGCTCCGCCGGAGCTCAAGGAGCTAGACGAGAAGATTGCCAAGGTGGCAGCCAAGAAGGATGAAGCCATCAAGGCTCAGGACTTCGAGAACGCCGCCAAGCTGCGCGACAGCCAGGAGAAGCTCGAGGTCGACCGCAAGGCCAAGGAAGATTCCTGGCGCGAAGGCGAGTCCGACGTCAAGATGGTTGTGGACGAGGATGTGATCGCCGAAGTCATCAGCTCCACCACCGGTATCCCGGTGTTCAAGCTGACCCAGGCCGAATCCAAGAAGCTGCTCAACATGGAAGCCGAACTGCACAAGCGCATCATCGGTCAGGATGAAGCGGTGTCCGCACTGTCTCGCTCGATTCGCCGTACCCGTGTGGGCCTGAAAGATCCGAAGCGTCCGTCCGGTTCGTTCATCTTCGCCGGTCCGACCGGTGTGGGCAAGACCGAGTTGGCCAAGACTCTCGCCGAATTCCTATTCGACGATGAAGACGCATTGATTCGCGTGGATATGTCCGAGTTCTCCGAGAAGTACGCGGCCTCCCGCCTCTTCGGTGCACCTCCGGGATACGTGGGTTACGAAGAGGGCGGCGAGCTCACCGAAAAGGTGCGTCGCAAGCCATTCTCCGTGGTGCTGTTCGATGAGATCGAGAAGGCTCACCCGGATATCTTCAACACGCTGTTGCAGGTGCTGGATGACGGCCACTTGACCGATGGTCAGGGCCGCAAGGTGGACTTCAAGAACACCATCATCATTCTGACCACCAACCTTGGTACGCGTGACATCGCAAAGGCCGCCAATACGGGCTTCAACCTGGGCGCCAACAACGAGTCCAGCTACCAGCGCATGAAGGACCAGGTCAGCTCCGAACTCAAGCAGCAGTTCCGTCCGGAGTTCCTGAACCGTTTGGACGACATCATTGTCTTCAAGCAGCTCACCGAGCCGCAGGTGCGTCAGATCGTTGATCTCGATGTCAAGCAGCTCAATGACCGTCTGTTCGACCGTCACATGTCGCTCGAGCTCACCGACGCTGCCAAGGATCTGCTCGCGCAGAAGGGCTTCGACCCGCTGCTCGGTGCACGTCCGCTGCGTCGTGTGATTCAGCGCGACATCGAGGACGCCATCTCCGAGAAGATTCTGATGGGCGATCTCGAAGATGGTCAGCGCGTGGTGGTGGACGCCGAAGGCGAAGGCATCTTGGGTGAATTCACCTTCAAGGGTGAAAAGTTCGAGGAGCCTGCCAAGGCAGAAGGCGCAGACGCCGAAACTGGTGAAGGCGACAAGCCTGAGTTGGTCAGTGCCCAGGCTGCGGATGACTCCGCACCGGCTGCTGATACCGGCGATGCTGGTGAGCAATCTGCTGAATAATCGCCGCTGACAATGCATATAAGTAAGGGTCTTGGTTCCATAAGGAATCAAGACCCTTTTGCTATGTCACAACTACCCTGTGGCATGATAACGCAACCTGATATTTTATGCTGTAGTGGGATACTGTTCATACATTGATGAAAAGCTATACTAGATGCATTATCAGTGTCGAGGGGAGTTGTTTCAATGTTCGGTTTATTCAATGAAGAGAACGACGCAGTTCGTAAGATGTCATGGCATTACTCTGCTGAGCAAAACAGGATGGTTCCATGTGATAATACGCCATGCGATAAGCATGGTGCCTGCGATGTAATTGCTGCGAACGAGTATGAGGCAACGGTAGAGGTCAACAGAAGAATATCGTTGTATAACGAACATGAAAAGAGCAAAAACAGGAATCCAAATACCGTTTTGCCGAGTGAATATGACAATTGCTCGTTATTTAAAGGTAATTTACATTCTACAATAATCAGTTTTAATAGTTTGTATATTGGTAATGCGAGATATATGCCAACTGTTAAAAAATTCACACCTTATAATTATGATTTGACAGTTAATTTTGCTAAAAGATGTGAGAAATGTCATGGTAAAGGAACAATCCATGATGATAAGGAAAACAAGGATATTGAATGTCCTGAATGCAGGGGTAGTAAGTATTCAGAAAAATGCAGTGCTTCACCAGCAGATATGGTTTTAATACAGGATATAAAAGACGATGAGGATGCTCGTTTCCATGATTTTGTTAAAAAATATCCTGATGAATTCAATGAATATATGCGTCATGTGATGATGTCATCATGTTACCTGGCTAATAAAGGAGAGAAGGCTTTATATTTAATAGATATTAAAAGAAATTTTAAACAGGACATGGCTAATAATCCTGATGAAACTCTTATACATATGCGTGATTTAAAGTCTAAATATGATGAAATCATGAGGTATGAGCCTAAGGGATTAAAATATAATGATATCATGGCAATGGCTATTAATTCACATTATAAAAAAGAAAAAGAACCACTGGAAATAATGTCATTTCATAATTATGTTGACAAAAAGACAAAAGAACAAAAAGTGGTAATGATTTGCCGTAATATAAATGATAATAACAGATCCACATATAAAATTTTTACTGAAGCAGATCCCAATATTATGGTTGGAGGAAAAGCTTTTCTTAGAGCGGCATATGGCTCAGGTTATGATTTCACTGATCCTACTGGAGTGCCTTGTTTAAAGCTGAGAAATGTAAAAATAGCAATACGTCCTTATTGGGAAAATTAATGTTTTAATAAAATCCTTGTGAACACTAATACGTTGGTATTAATGTTCACAAGGATTCGTCGTGTGCGTATTGTCTAGGCTCAGCCGCTGAAGTCGACTTCACCGAGCTTTTCGATGAGCTTCATATTCTCGGAGTAGTCAACCGGGCAGGCAATGATGTCGATGCCGGAACCGGAACGCAATGCCGAACGCAGCGTGGGGTAGAGCTGGTCGGCGGATTCGATGAGATGGCCCTTGGCACCAAAGCTCATGCCAAGTTCCACCACGTCCGGATTATTGAAATCCACATATTCATGGGTGCCGTCGTGAATATCCATCTTCCACTTGATTAGGCCATAGGCTTCATCAACCCATACCAGAATCACGATGCGGGCGCCCACACGCACGGCGGTTTCGATTTCCTGCACATTCATCATGAACGAACCGTCACCCATGACCGCGAGCACCGGGCGTCCCGGATTTTCCAGCGAGGCAGCCACCGCACCCGGCAGCGTCCAGGCCATCGTAGACAGGGAGTTATCAATCACGCAGGTGTTCGAATAATACGTGGGGTAGAGACGGGCCATCCACATCTTCAAGGCACCGGTATCCACCAAAGCGATATCGGTATCGGTTTCCATTGCACGGCGTGTATCGGCCACGATACGTTGAGGTTTCATCGGGAAGGAATCATCATCCGCATACGAAGTGTATTCGGTTTCCAGCAGCTCGTGAATCTTCGGATGCGAGACGCCGAATGTCACATGCTCCGCATGCAGTTGGGCAATCAACGCCTGCAGCGTGGCGTCGATATTGCCCATGATGTTTAATGCGGTGGAGTAATGCGCATCCGTATCTTCAATGAAGGTATTGATGTGGATGATGGTCTTATCATCATTCGGATTGATCTTCTTCGGATCGAACTGCTGGATGGAGAAGCCCACGGCAATAATCAGATCAGCCTCATCGAACGCGAAGTTCTCGTAATCATGGCGCATGAAGCCCACCACGCCGAGCGCCAGCGGAATGCGATCGGAAATCACGCCCTTGCCTTCGAACGTGGTGGCCACCGGCACATTAAGCTGCTCGGCCAAGGCCAGTAGACGGTTCTCCGCATGGCCGCGGGCCACGCCATTGCCGGCCAAGATGATCGGATGCTTGGCACCGCGAATAATGCTCACAGCGCGAGAGATCGTGTCGGCAGTAGGAGCGAAGCTCATCGGATTCGGCAGCGGCAGCGGGTGAGCATCCTCGGGAGCGGGCATTTCGGCCACATCCTCCGGCAGAATCAAGCAAGTGGCACCCGGGCGGTTGCGCTGAGAGATGGAGAACGCCTTTCGAACCATTTCCGGCACGGAAGCCGGTTCCACAATCATCGAAGTCCACTGGGTCAGCGGGCGGAATACAGACACCAGATCAACAATTTGATGCGATTCCTTATACAGTCGGCTCACGTTGCCTTGCGCGCAGATGGCCACCATTGGCGTGGTGCTGGCGTTCGCCTGTGCCACCGGAAGCGTCAGATTCAGAGCGCCCGGGCCAAGGGTAGCCAGGCAAACGCCGGGTTTGCCTGTCAAATGGCCTTGCGTGGCGGCCATGAAGCCTGCACCTTGCTCATGACGGGTCAGGATGAAACGAATGCGACCGTCGCGCTCAATGGCTTCCATCAGCGGAATGTTCTCTTCGCCGGGGATGCCGTACATGGTCTCAACGCCTTCATTAACAAGACATTCCACGAACAGGTCGGCTACGGTACGGATGTGATCGGTGTTCTGAGTCGGTGTATTCACGCTAGGGAAGTCTAACAGTCGGGATATGCGAACATCAGCAAGGCATGTTGGGTGGCAAAGAGCCTGAATGTGCCTTTTCCCTCACTATGTATGCATGGGAACCAAGGTGCCGCATACATAGTGAGGATTCGGAGGTCTAAACCGGCGCTATGTATGCGGATGCTTCGTTCGGCCGCATACATAGCGCCGGTTCGCGCGATTACGGTGGGGATTGCTGAGACAAAGAAGCCGCTAAGAGTTAACTTAGGCGTTGAATGGGCGTGGAAATTCATTCAACTAGCCGTCTTAGCGTAACAGTGTGAGCAAGGGCATGAATCGCCGGCAGTGGGCCGGCAGGCGGCCTAAGGTCGCCGTAGCGGTAATCATCGCGACTGTACTTACGATTCTTTTTGTTCCCAATGCTGTTGCTGGAGCTGCAGGAACTGTTCCTTTTTCCGGAAATGATGCCGCTACTGGCACCAGAACGGTGACCATCGCGGACATCACCGATTTCCACGGCCATATTGAACGCGGAGCGGATAATGCGGCCGCATTTACATTGGCAGACAGCCATAATCCAGGCAATATGGTGCCTGTTTCCTCTGGCGACTTAGTAGGCGGTTCTCCATACGAGTCCGCTGTGGCTAAAGATCAGCCGACATTGGATATGGCGAAATCCTGGGGATTGACGATTTCCGCAGTCGGTAATCATGAATTCGATCGCTCGGTGGCTGACTTCAATAACCGGATTGCCTCACCTGCTAATGGCATTGATTGGCTATGCGCTAACGTATCGGCACGCAACAAGGCACCGGGTGGCAAACTGAGTCGGGTCAAGGATTATACGATTCGAGAAGTCAATGGAAAGCGTATTGGATTCGTTGGTGCATTGACTGATGCACTGGGCTCGGTGGCTACCCCGCAAATCACGAAAGATGCTGATTTGGATGAGCGGGCGGTTGATGCAGTCAATCGAGTGGCGCATGAGCTCAAGCAATCCGGCAAGGTGGATGCGGTAGTTGCGCTGATTCATGCTGATGCCTCCGCTGCGCAAGGATTGGGCAAGGATGTGGATGTGGTGTACACAGGCCATACGCATGCGGTGAAATACGCGCGCACGGATGGTGGAGCCCCGATTTATGAAGCCGGTAGCTTCGGACGTGCAATGGCGGTGCAGGATCTGGTCATTACCGGATACGGACGCAGATCCAGAGTTGCAGTGCAGAACGTGGATCTTGGCAATGGCACTGAACAGGCATCGTCTACAGTTCCCGGCGTGATTCGGGTGGAAGGTCTTGATGCGCATACCACGCAATCGGCTTGGATGTCTGCCGGTTCAACGGGCGAAGGCATGGTTGATCATGCCCAGCATGTGTATGCGGTTGCGCAGGCGCATGCAGCACAGGTAGGTGGCACTATTGTCGGTACGCTGGCTGCTGGTACGAATTTTGATAAGCGCATCGAAAACGGTCAGGAAGATTCAGTGGGCCGGCTGGTGGCGGATGCGAATCGCGCCATGATTCAGCGAACCCTTTATGCTGGCGAGCGTTTGCCTGTAGTCGGTTTTTCCAACGATGGCAGCCTGCGCACTGCGAAACTTGACATGGACGGCAATGGTAAGGTCAGCGTACGCGAAGTGGATTCCCTGATGGCTCTGCAGTTCAAAGCCGCACATGAAACCTTGACTGGCAAAGATCTGAAAAATGTCTTGGCTGAGCAGTTCCGATTCAAGGATGGGCAGTTGAAACGTCGGTGGATTGGAATTTCCTCAAATGTGAGTTATCGATTTGTGGAATATCAATCAACCGAAGCGGGGGAGGAGACCCAGGATAAGGCCGGCAGCCACCCAGCAAATACCAGTTTTGATGGTGATGATAATCATCGTGCGGTTGATATTACTGATTTGTTCATCGATGGCAAACCGATTGCTGATGATGATTTGGTGATTGCGGCATCTAACTCATATCTGCTGCAGGGTGGTGATGATTACCATGCCTTCCGCGCAGGAACGAACTATGGCGAGCTCAATATGCCATACAGTGAGCCACTGAAGCAGTACCTCGCCGCACATCCTGCGCTCGCGCCAGTAAAACTGCCACAAACCGGTATGAGGGCCTAGAAGAAAGGGGAAAACGGACCCTGTAAAACGAGAATGGGCTTCCCTCATTGTGGAGGGAAGCCCATTACTTTAGCAAGTAGTAGTGGCTACTGCCTATTACTTAATGGCGTTCAGCCACTGTTCCTTGGTGGCCTTCTCGGCCTCGAGCTTCGCCTTCTTCTTCGGATCGGACTCAGCGGCGATCTTGGCGTCGAGCTCGGCGAGCTGAGCGTTTAGCTGCTCTTCGAAGCTGGACTTACGGGCATCGGCCTCAGGGTCGGACTGCTTCCAAGCGGCATCCTCAACGGACTTGATCTGCTTGTCCACAGCGTCTAGACGGTTCTCGATGCGGCGCATATCCTCGCGCGGCACGTAGCCGATCTGATCCCATTCTTCCTGAATCTTGGCCAGCTCCTGACGAGCCTTCTTGGCCTCGGCATCGGTCTTGACCGGCACCAGGGCTTCAGCTTGGACCAGCAGCTCTTCCTTCTTGGCCAGATTCTCCTTCTCTGCGGTGTTCATCTGGTCGCGGTCGGCCTGGCGAGCGTTGAAGAACGCGTCCGCGGCCTCACGGAACTTGGCCCACAGCTCATCGTCCTCGTTGCGGCCTGCGCGGCCAGCCTTCTTCCAACGATCCATCAGATCGTTGAACTTGCGAGAAGTCTCGCCCCAAGCGGTGGAATCCTTGAGCTCATTGGCTTCGGCAATGATGGCTTCCTTGACTTCCTTGGCGTGGTTGCGTTCGTTGTCGCGAGCCTGAGCCCACTTGCGGCGAGCCTGGTTGAATGTGGTACGAGCTGCGGAGAAGCGCTTCCACAAGGCTTCAGCTTCCGGCTTGTCAATGCGAATAGTGGTGCGTTGGTGGTTCTGCCACTCGTCAAACAGGTTGCGGAACTTGTCTGCGGTGGAACGCCAGTTGGTGTTGTCGCCCAGGGATGCGGCCAGGGCCTCGGCCTTCTCGACAATGGCGGTGCGCTCGGCAACAGCCTTGGCAACAGCGGCCTTGCGGGCCTCGGCCAGTGCGGTCTTCTTGGCTTCGCCGGCTGCCTTAAGCTCCTCGAACTGAGCCTTCAGGGCGGCAATATCGCCCACCACAGCCGGCTCGTTGGTCTCTTCGCCCAAAAGCTTGAGAGATTCGTCAATCTCGCGAGCCTTGACGTTCGGAGAGGTCAGACGGTTGGCGAGCAAGTCAAGCTTGGCTTTCAGATCAAGGAAGCGACGGGCGTACAGTGCCAAGGCTTCTTCCTTGGAAACATCCGGGAACTGGCCGACTTCGCGCTCGGCGTCGCCGTCCTTTACGAACACGGTGCCGTTATCGTCCACGCGGCCGAATGCCTCGGCTGCCTTGACATCCTCCTCGGAGTAGGCGGAGGTGTTGGCCGGGGCTGCAGTGTGCTGCTTGGCCGGGGTCTTCTTAGCGAATGCAGCAGGGGAGGGAGCATGCGGCTTCGGCATTGAAGCGGGAGTCGGCTTGGCCTCGCTGACCGCGGGTGCGGGTGTCGTTGCCTGCTCTTCGGTTGCAGCGGTGTTTTCGGTTTCGGTGACAGTCTCGTCGGACATGGCCAGCTCCTTACAAGCGTAGTGTGAGTGAGTGGAAGCGCCTCGCATGCTGGAAAATCGCATGGCTTGACGCAACCCTCACCTATTATATTGATTTCGTGGCTAAAGGTGCATCAATATCAGGATTCCCGGAGTGGCTCCCCTCCGAACGTGTTGTGGAGCAGCGTGTTATCGACACGCTTCGTAAGGTTTTTGAGCTCAATGGCTTCATCGGCATTGAGACGAGAGCGGTGGAAACTGGCGCTTCTCTGCTGAAAAAGGGCGAGACCAGCAAGGAGATTTATCTGCTGAGCCGTCTGCAGGAAGTCGGTCACGAATCCGACACTCCCATTGAGGAGCGTTTGGGTTTGCACTTCGATTTGACCGTGCCGCTGAGTCGGTATGTGGTCGAGCACTCGGGTGCATTGACTTTCCCGTTCAAGCGTTGGCAGATTCAGAAGGTATGGCGTGGCGAGCGTCCGCAGGAAGGTCGTTTCCGTGAGTTCGTTCAGGCGGATATCGACGTGATTGGTGCCGGCGACCTGCCGGACCACTATGAGGTCGAGCTGCCGCTGGTCATGGTTTCCGCATTGGAAGAGCTGCGTGCATTCGGTCTGCCGAAGGCAACCGTGCACGCCAACAACCGCAAGCTTTCCGAAGGTTTCTACCGTGGCCTTGGCTTGACCGACATCGAGGGCGTGCTGCGCGAAATCGATAAGCTTGACAAGATCGGTGCCGATGAAGTGGCCCGACTGCTCACCGAGTCCTGCGGGGCTAGTGAGGCTCAGGCCCGCGCTTGCCTTGAACTCGCCGAACTGACCGCGGCCGATGGCAAGGAACTGGCGGAAAAGTTCGATGCGCTGTGCGCCGCACATGGCATTGCACAGGATTCGGAAGCCTATGCGTTGGCTCGTCAGGGTCTCGATACGCTGGCTATGATTGTGGACGAAGCCGCTGTGATTCGCCCCGGTTCCGTGATTGCCGACCTCAAGATTGCCCGTGGCTTGGATTATTACACCGGTTCCGTCTACGAGACCTTCCTTGACGGTGCCGCATCTCTCGGCTCCATCTGCTCCGGTGGCCGTTACGACAATCTGGCCTCCCAGGGCAATCGCAAGTACCCGGGTGTAGGCCTGTCCATCGGCTTGAGCCGACTGGTGAGTTACATGCTGCACACCGCGGGCGCTCACGCCAACCGTGTATCCCCGGCCGCCGTACTTGTGGCTGTGTGGAATGAGGAAGATCGTCCGGCTGCCAATCGTATCGCTGCCCAGCTGCGCGCTCGCGGCATCGCTACCGATGTGGCACCCACTGCAGCCAAGCTTGGTAAGCAGATCAAGTATGCGGATAAGCTCGGCATTCCGTACGTATGGTTCCCGGCCAGTGCCGCAGACAGCGAGAACGGTGAAGCCACTGGAGACGAGGTCAAGAACATCGTCACCGGTGAGCAGGTTGCCGCTGATTGCACGTCGTGGGAGCCGGATACTGTGGTTGCCCAGCAAACCGTCGAAATCTGACGAATTCGCGCGAAAAATCGAGGAGAAACAAGACAATGAGCCAGACGGCTTACAGAACACATCATGCCACTGACGTGACCGAGGCCTTGGTGGGCCAGAAGGTCACCCTCGCCGGTTGGGTCGACCGTCGTCGTGACCACGGCGGCGTGGCCTTCATCGACCTTCGCGACAACACCGGTTTGGTGCAGGTCGTTATCTATGACGAGGAAGTGGCCCGTCCGCTCCGCTCCGAGTTCGTGATTCAGGTCACCGGTGAGGTGCGCCTGCGCCCGGATGGCAACGAGAACACCCACCTTGCCACCGGCAAGATTGAGGTCGTTGCCGAAAACATCGAGATTTTGGCCAAGGCCGACGCCCTGCCGTTCCAGGTCTCCACCGCGCTCGAGAACGAGTCCGAGAACAAGCTGCCGGGTGAGGACGTTCGTCTGAAGTACCGTTACCTCGACCTTCGCCGCCCGTCCATGCAGCACAATCTGAAGCTGCGTTCCGACATGGCCAAGGCCGCTCGCCACGCCCTCGAGGATATGGACTTCACCGAGGTGGAAACCCCGACCTTCATCAAGTCCACTCCGGAAGGCGCTCGCGACTTCCTGGTGCCGGCCCGTCTGGTGCCGGGCTCTTGGTACGCTCTGCCGCAGTCCCCGCAGCTCCTGAAGCAGCTGCTCATGGTTTCCGGCGTTGAGCGTTATTACCAGCTGGCCCGCTGCTACCGTGATGAGGACTTCCGTGCTGATCGTCAGCCTGAGTTCACCCAGCTCGATATGGAGATGAGCTTCGTGGATCAGGAAGACGTGATGGCTATGGCCGAGAAGGTTATTGCCGCCATCTGGAAGACCGCTGGCTACGAAGTCCAGCTGCCGCTGCCGCGTATCACCTGGCAGGAAGCTATGGATAAGTACGGTTCCGACAAGCCGGATCTGCGTTTCGGCAACCCGCTGGTCGAACTCACCGATTACTTCAAGAACACCCCGTTCCGTGTGTTCCAGGCTCCGTACGTGGGTGCCGTGCTCTTCAAGGGCGGCGCCTCCACTCCTCGCCGTCAGTTCGACGCATGGCAGGAATGGGCCAAGCAGCGCGGAGCCAAGGGTCTCGCCTACGTGGTCTTCGCTGAAGACGGCGAGCTGAAGGGCCCTGTGGCCAAGAACCTCTCCGAGGAAGAGCGCGCTGGTCTGCGCGAAGCCGTTGGCGCTGAGCCGGGCGATGCCGTGTTCTTCGCCGCCGGTTCTCGTGAATCCTCCCAGCTGCTGCTGGGTGCCGCCCGTGTGGAGCTCGCCCGCCGCGAAGGCCTGCTCGACCCGAAGAAGTTCGCCTTCACCTGGGTTGTGGACTTCCCGCTGTTCAAGCCCACCGACGACCCGGATGATGATGACGTGGCAGTCGGCCACTCCAAGTGGACCTCCATGCACCACCCGTTCACCATGCCGAGCAAGGATTGGATCGACAAGTTCGACAAGGATCCTGAGCACGCCATGTCCGACTCCTACGACATCGTCTGCAACGGTGAGGAGATGGGCGGCGGTTCCGTGCGCATTCACCGCGATGACATTCAGGATCGCGTGCTGAACGTGCTGGGCATCTCCCCGGAGGAAGCCCAGGAGAAGTTCGGCTTCCTGCTCGAGGCCTTCAAGTACGGCGCTCCGCCGCACGCGGGTATCGCCCTTGGCTGGGATCGTACCGTGTCCATCCTGGCCGGTGCCGACACCATCCGCGACGTTATCGCCTTCCCGAAGGCTGGCGGCGGCCGCGACCCGTTGACCGGCGCCCCGGCTCCGATTACGGACGAGCAGCGCGCTGAAACTGGCGTCGACTACGACCCGGACGAAGACTGATTTCAGATTTGAAATAGATGTCTGAGGAGGTTCTCCACCAATATGGAGAGCCTCCTTTTTTGTTTGGAGATACTTATATCAATGGGATAGGCCTTCAATGCTTATCCACTGCCTTATTGTGCCTCCATCGTGTGGCAACTCTCTCACGGTGTGGCAATTCTCTCACGGTGTGGTAAATCTTCCACGGTGTGGTTTTGGAAAATGGCGGAATTTCAAGCTTTTTGGATTGTTGCCAAGTTCGCTAATACCACACCGTGGAGGAATTGCCACACGGAGGAGAAAAGAAATACGCATCAAGATAATTGAGTCATGGCCGTTTGCCGGCATGCGCGTTGTATCGCCGACGCTCTCCGCGACGTGCGTTAACGCGCAACTTTGGGTCGACTAAAGCACAGAATTGTTTTTGCGGCGTGCCGATTAATGGCACCTGTAAGGCGGAAGCTACATTATTTGCAAAGGCCCGCTGACCGGCTTCATTCTTCAAGTCTTCTGCGAACACCTCAATTACAATCCAACCCAAAGCGCGAAGCTCTCGACGTTTTCTTTGATCCCTTACATACTGATTTCGGAAGCGTCTATGGTGATCGCCGTCATATTCAATAGCGACTTTTCGATCCGGGTAAGCCATGTCAACAATGTATGTGTTGCCTTGGGGGTTGGTGATGCTGTAATGCATGACCGGATTCGACAGACCAAAGCGCAACAGTGCGAGGCGGGCGCGTGTCTCCTGCACGGAGTCAGACTGTTGCATGAGTTTTAGGGCTTCTTCACAACGCTTTCTTCCTGTAACACGGTGAAAGGCCGTGAGCTTGTAGCGAAAGCTGTCGATGGAGTAACCGAATCGTCTGATTATTGCTTCGCCGAGAACTACGAGTTCAGTGAGACTAAGGTGTTGAGCGTACTGAATCCACGTATCTATGGGATGCATGCAGACTAAGCCGTTGGGAAAAGCATATGTTTCATAAGGCTGACTCCAGGTCTGGTAGCTTACGTTGCGGATACTGGACCGGTGCTGTTGTTTGCGTACCGTGATGTAGAAATCGCTGCTGGGAAGTTTGCAATGGGCCGGTCGTTCAATGGCGTATAACTCCAGGGCTGTGTGCAAGGAGAAACAGAATGGCTGTTCTGTTCTTATACGTGTGATTAAGTTCTTACAAGCATAGGCCTTAGCTGCAGCTTGCTCGGCAAGATTGCGCCTTACATAATCGTTGATTTCCCCATTGTGAATATATGCGTCGTTGCTCATGCGAGCAGGATAGCGGAGTGGCATGTGTGGGAAGCGTGAAATAGAAAAATGTGGATAACTATCGGTGTTTATCGGGCGATTATCGGCGTGTTGTAATTCGGTTATCCACATTGAATGCTTGTGACGATATCGGCCCTAACGCTCCAACTATTCCACCACGGTGTGGTAATTCTCCCACGGTGTGGCAACCTGCACACGGTGTGGTTTTGGAAAATGGCGGAATTTCAGGCTTTTTGGATTGTTGTCAAGTTCGCTAATGCCACATCGTGGAAGAATTGCCACATCGTGGAGGAATTGCCACATCGTGGAGGAATTGCCACACCGTGGAGGAATTGCCACACAGTGGGAGGATTGGTACATGAGTAATAACGCTGTATAGCTAATGCGAATAGCGCCAGTGGCATGTGCTGCTGGCGCTTTCGTTATTCTGGCCCCAGTTCATTTGATAATGAGGGGGATTCTTATGACGTTGGAAATATTGGATTGGCGCGACGGCGATTTGCTGGCCAAGCCGGTGTTTGACAAGCTGAACGCATTAGTGGCGGCTGGGGTGCCGGAGAGCAAGATTCTGGGTGTAACCATCAACACGGATGAGGAATCAGACACGGACCTATGGTGCCCGAAGTATGGTATTCCATTCGCCATCACCGGCAACGTCGTGGTGGTGCACACGCATAAGACCCGTAAAGCGCCGCCTGAGTTCGCGGCAGCATTTGTAACGGCTGATACGCGCGCCGATTTGAACGGTGTGGTCAAGCACACGTTGGAGGTGTCCAAGGTGAGCTTCGCTCCAATCGATGCCGCGGTGGAGGCCACTGGTATGGAATCCGGTGGCATGTCGCCGATTGGTTTGCCGGATGGCTGGCCGCTGTTGGTCGATCAGCACATTCTTTCGATTCCGAAGCTGTACCTGGGTTCCGGTATCCGCCCATCCAAGCTTGTAGTGGACGGCTCGATTTTCGCTGATATTCCCGGTGTGCAGTTCGTCTCTGCGCTTGGCAAGCCGCGCGGCTGAGATAAAGAGAAGATAGTCACACTATAGCTATGGTGAATTGCATAGCGTTTGTCACAGTATCGATGTGAACGTTCACGATTATTGACGTTGCACGTGCTGACGAATTTTGTCTCACATTATGAACGCCATTCGTCCGATGGGTGTTATTTCGGTAACACAATGCGGTTATACTGACCGCTTATGTCAGAGAAACAAGAAGAAACGCGCCCTGTGACACCGCTGGTGCCGGGCAATGAACCTGCAGGACGACCGCTGGTCGAACTGACTCATGTGGAGAAGCACTTCGGCGATCTCCATGTCCTGAAAGACATCAATCTCACTGTGACCAAGGGTGAGGTGCTTGTGGTGGTCGGACCTTCCGGCTCCGGTAAGTCCACGATGTGCCGCACCATCAACCGTCTGGAAACCATTGATTCCGGCGATATTCGTATCGACGGCAAGCCGTTGCCTCAGGAAGGCAAGGAGCTCGCCAGCCTGCGCGCTGAAGTGGGCATGGTGTTCCAGTCCTTCAACCTGTTTGCCAACAAGACGATTCTTGAGAATGTGACCCTTGCCCCAATCAAGGTGCGTCACATGGATAAGAAGGAAGCCGAGCGCCTTGCTATGGACCTGCTCGACCGCGTTGGCGTGGCCAGCCAGGCCAACAAGATGCCGTCTCAACTGTCCGGTGGTCAGCAGCAGCGTGTGGCCATCGCCCGTGCACTCGCCATGCGTCCGAAGGTGATGCTGTTCGACGAGCCGACCTCCGCACTCGACCCGGAAATGGTGAACGAAGTGCTTGACGTTATGGTCGAGCTCGCTCACGAAGGCATGACGATGATCTGCGTGACCCACGAGATGGGCTTTGCCCGCAAGGCCGCCGACCGTATCGTGTTCATGGCCAACGGCCAGATCTTGGAGGAAAACACTCCGGACGAGTTCTTCGAACATCCGAAGACCGACCGTGCCAAGGACTTCCTCTCGAAGATTCTCACCCACTGAAAGAGGGTGCACGCATGACATTGAGCAAACGATTCAAGCGCACAGCCGGGCGCATTATCGCGGCTGCCTGCGCTTTGGCCTGCACCATGTCCTTGGCGGCATGCGGGCAGGACGAAGCCGGCAAAATCCGCATCGGCATCAAATTCGACCAGCCGGGTCTGGGCTTCAAGAAGTCCGGCACGTATGTGGGCTTCGACGTGGACGTGGCCAAATACATCGCTAAAAAGCTCGGCTACTCCGAGGATGAGATCATCTGGAAGGAAGCCCCTTCCAAGCAGCGTGAAGCCATGCTGCAAAACGGCGACGTGGATATGATTCTCGCCACCTACTCCATTACGGACGAGCGTAAGAAGGCCGTCTCCTTCGCGGGCCCATACTTTGTGGCCGGCCAGGATCTTTTGGTGCGCAAGGACGATCAGTCCATCAACGGCCCGGAAGATTTGAATGGTAAGCGCCTATGCTCCGTGACCGGTTCCACCTCGGCGGCAACCGTCAAGGAGAAGTTCGCTTCCGAAGTGCAGCTTATGGAACAGCCCGGCTACGCCGAATGCGCTACTGCACTGTTCTCCGGCATTGTGGACGCTGTGACCACCGATGACATCATTCTCGCAGGTCTCGCCTCCGCTTCCCGTGGCAAGCTGCGTGTGGTCGGCAAGCCGTTCACTCAGGAATACTATGGCGTGGGCATCAAGAAGGGCGATACGCAATTCGCCACCAAGATCAACAACGCCATCGTGGACATGATTCAGGACGGTTCATGGGAGAACGCCATCAGCGACAACACCAAGGGCACCAATTACACGCCTGACGTGCGCTACAACCCGCCCACTCCGGATGAGGGGGAGATCAACTGATGAACGGATTCCTGGAACTATTCTCCCAGTATGATGTGCTGGGCGCCTTCCTGGTCAACATCGAACTGACCTTGTGGAGCGCGCTGTTCTCCCTGATCCTCGGCGTCATCCTCGTAGTGATGCGCATCTCGCCGATTTCTTCGCTGCGAGCTGTGGCTGGTGCCTATGTGGAACTGTTCAAGAACCTGCCGTTGACCATCATCATGGTGTTCATGGTGCTCGGCGCTTACGCTCAGTTGAAGCTCAGCTTCTCCGACACCTTCGCCACGAACTTCTTCTGGCTGGCCGTAACCGGTTTGAGCCTCTACACCGCAGCGTTCGTGTGCGAATCCTTGCGCTCCGGCATCAACACCGTGCCGCTTGGCCAAGCCGAAGCCGCACGCGCGCTGGGCTTGGGCTTCATGCAGTCCGCCACCGAAATCATTCTGCCGCAGGCCTTCCGCGGTTCCGTAGCGCCGCTCGGCAACACGCTGATTGCATTGCTGAAGAACTCCACCGTGGCCGCAGCAGCATCGGTTTCCACTGAAACTTCATCGCTGATGAGCCAGATGATTGAATTCCGTCCGGATGTGATTATCCAGATCTTCCTGATCTTCGCATTCGGCTATGTGATTCTGATCATTCCGATTGGCATGCTCACCACGTACCTGTCTAACAAGCTCGCTGTGAGGAGGTGACATCATGGCAGATACTTCGAATTCCGTATTGTTCGACGCTCCTGGTCCCAAGGGCCGCCGCACCATCCGCATTGTCAACTGGCTGGCCGGTTTCGCGTTCGCCGTGGTGCTCGTCCTGATTCTGATGCGCTTGCACAATCCGCCGGACGGTGAAAATCAGCTGAGCTGGGAGCTGTGGAAACCCGCACTCGAGCGAGAAGCATGGACCGATTTCTACCTGCCTGGCCTGTGGATGACCATCAAGGCCACCGTACTCGCAGTGATTGGTGCTGTGGCATTCGGTCTGGTGTTCGGCGTCGGCCGACTGCTGCCGAACCCTCTGCTGCGCGGTGTTTCCGCGGTTATCGTCGAGTTCTGCCGTGCTGTGCCGGTGCTGTTGCTCATGATTTTCTTCTGGCGCTGGTTCGCTTTCGCCGGCCTGCCCAGCCCCTCCTACTGGGCTGTGGTGCTGGCCTTGGTGCTCTATAACGGTTCCGTGGTTGCCGAGCTGGTGCGCTCCGGCGTTGGCAATCTGCCGGGCGGTCAGCGTGAGGCTTCTCTTGCCTTGGGTCTGACTGAAACCCAGTCGCTGATGGAAATTGAAGTGCCGCAGGCCGTCTACGCCATGCTGCCGGCAGCTGTCACTCAGCTGGTCGTGGTGCTGAAGGATACCGCATTGGGTTCCATCATCATGTACACCGATCTGCTACAGGAATCTCGCCGACTTGGCTCGATGTACTTCAATATTCTGCAGACGCTGGTCATGGCTGCGGTGGTTTACTTCATCGCCTGCTGGCTGCTCTCCAGGCTTGCCGAATGGCTGCCTGAGCGTATGCAGCAGCGTACAGCAGCGCCGGCCGAACCTGAGCCGGTCGCGCCGATTGCTGCTGGTGACGCTTCCAACGTGAACCAGATTGCAGTGGCCAAGGAAGTCGAAGAGCTGCCGCTGGGCGGTACGCCGCGTAAGTACCACGTACACCACCGTGGCACCAACGCTTCGATTCGCAACTGGCGTAGGACCAAGTATGAGCAGGGCTATGACGTGACTCATCCGGAGTCGGAAGCCAAGCGTGAGCGTGAGAACGGCAAGCCGGCAAGTCCCAAGACCAATGATCCGAAGCTATCCTCGAACGAGCATGAGCAATCCGATCACGGTACCGTGTTCAAGCACGGCAACGACATCGGCAAAGGTCATGTGAAATTCGGAGGCAAGCCGAAGATCTGATTGGCTGCTCCTCGCTAATCCGTGGCTAAGGTGGCACGAAGAGTTCACCGAGTGTTCTACCGAGCCTGAAGCTACGTAGCCAAACGGAGGATAGGTTGGAACGTATGAAGACGTTCCGGAACCTATCCTCCGTTTTTGCTATCGCCGTATGTCTGCCGCTGGCATTGGCAGCGGCACCCGTTACCGCGCAAGCTGACCAGTTGCCTAATCCTGATTGGGTCGCCCTGCTTTCCGACTATGAGAAAAACTATTGGCAGGCTCCTGTGGATGCCGAACATGGCGGCAAAGTGCTGGATGCCAAAACCATGAAGCTTGATGAAGATTTGGCGGTCGAAATCAATCATTTGGGTGCTGAGAATGCCGATAAGAACGGACTGACGGCCCAGCGTAAACGCGCGCTGATCGACTCGGATCTATACGGCGAGGAGACGCTGCCGGATGCGCTCGGCCCCGTGCTCGGCCGATACATGCGCGAAGGATTCAAACAAGGCAAACTGAATCAGATTTCTGACCTGTTCAAATTCAATGTGGCCTCCACCTTCCAATCCAAGCGCGCGGCCATGCACCCGAGGCCGTATTTGGACCGTTCGCAAAGCACGTTGGGCGGCACCAATGATTTGGCTGGTCTACCGTCCACGCTTGATATCAAAGAATCACCATCATGGCTGGAGCATATTCCCGGTTACTCCACGTTGCAAAAGAACAGCTCCTACCCGTCCGGGCATACGACAGGCGCATATTCGTGGGGTATAGCACTCGCCGGCATATTGCCGGAGCTTGCGCCACAAATCATGGCGCGTACTTCGGAAGCCGGCAACAATCGCATCGTGCTCGGCGTGCATTATCCGCTTGACATCATGGGCGGCCGCATTGGCGCTTCGGCACAAAACGGCCAGTATTGGCATAACGAGTTCGCCTCTTCGATTGTGCCCGCGGCCCGCCAGCTGCGCGATTATCTAACCGAACGCTGCAAAGCCGACCATCATGGCGATACGCTCACCGAATGCATCTCCAATGTGAAAGCCAACTCAACGGCCGGTTATACCAATGATTTCCTGGATCCTGTGGCTACCGAGCCGGTGAAAGATCAAGCTTCGGCGGTACGTGTCTACACCGCACGTATGACCTACACTTTCCCGCAAGTCAAAGCACAGGCCGGCGCTGAGTTCAAAGCTCCTCGAGGTGCAGCAGACGTGCTGCGGCTCGCTTACCCACAGCTGCATGTCGATCAGCGCAATGCGATTTTGAAAGCCACTGCAATTGATTCAGGCTATCCGTTATGGGAGTCTTCAGAGGGCTGGCAGCGCATCAACTGGGCCAAAGCGTTATGTGCGCGAGTGACGCTCAACACGAACGGTGATGTGGTCAAAGTGGAAACCGCGGATCAGGTAGCTCTTTCCGGTCCGAGTGTGATCAGCGCGCAATATGCGGATAAAGGCAATCATCCAGCCTCCGATGTGGCGGCAGGGCAGAACAGCACTGAAGCGGCCGGACCGGACCTCGCTGTGCTGCATGCCGCTCAACAGCCGGCGTTGACTGCGGTGATTGTAGGCACAGTGGCGGCTCTGCTCGTTGGTTTTCTGCTCCGCGTACGCCGTAAGCGGTAATAGTCGATTACTCGATGAAATGCAGTATGCGGACGTACAATCAAAGGCATGGTCAAGGAAGACAAGAAATCAGGCAAGTCCGTTAAAGCCGGCAAGCAAGGCAAGCAGATTGATAAAGCGCTCAAACTTGCCGAAGACCGGATCGGCATGATCGAGGAAAGCGCCACGTTGGCGGAACGAATGGCGAACGCAGCCAAAGCCAGCGAATTATTGAGCGCGGTATGGTCACTGCCGCCTGCACAACGATTGCTATTCCATCACGGTGTGAATGTGACCGATATCGACGGTGACTCCACGCCGGGATTCGATGGCGACAAATTCGACGGCGAACGATTCATTGATTTGAGCTCTTCCGAAATCGCCCGTTACCAACGTCTGATGTACGCCAATGGTGTCAAAGGCTCGCCGCGCAGACTGCTCATCGTGCTGCAAGGCATGGATGCATCCGGCAAAGGCGGCATTGTGCGCCATGTGTTCCGGCAAGGCGACCCAATGGGCATTCACTACCACGGTTTCGGCAAGCCCACCGAAGAGGAATTGAATCACGGATTCCTCTGGCGTGTGGAGCGTGAGCTGCCTCAACCGGGCTGGATTGGCATATTCGACCGGTCCCACTATGAAGACATCGTGATGCCGCATGTCTATGGCACATATCCGGAAGACGTATGGCGAGCCCGATACGACATGATTAACGAATTCGAACGGGATTTAGCGGTTTCCGGTTGCGCGATTCTCAAAATATTCCTGGTGGTGAGCCGAGAAGAGCAGAAGCAACATTTCTTGGGCCGTTTGACCGACCCAACGAAATACTGGAAATTCGACGTTTCCGATGTGAATGCTCGTGAACGCTGGGATGATTACATGGCCGCGTGGCAGGAAGTATTCGAGAAGACCAGCACTCCGGCAGCGCCCTGGTATCTGGTGCCTGCGGATAATCGCTGGTATTCAAGAGCTGTGGTATCCGAACTGTTGCGCACCACGTTGAAGAATATGAACATGACTTGGCCGCCGCTTGAGCCCGGAGTAAATCCAGAAGACGTACGCCGGCAGCTAGACTAGAGGATTATGACTGACGAGAAGGAACAAGCATACGGCTCTTTGGGGCGTTTGGCGCCTGAATGGGATGGCGACGAGCGCGAACGTAACCTTACCGCCGATGATATTTACGAGCGGTTCTTCGGCTGGGTGACAGATGTTAAAGGCATCGAACCGTGGCCGCATCAGGAGGAGGCCATTATGGACCTCCTTGCCGGAGACCATGTGATTTTGAATACACCGACCGGTTCCGGCAAATCCCTGGTGGCGCTTGGCATGCATTTTGCCGCTTTGTGCACGGGCCGTCGTTCGTATTACACGGCTCCCATTAAGGCGCTGGTTTCGGAGAAGTTCTTCGATCTGGTTGAGGTGTTTGGCCGTGACAATGTGGGCATGATTACCGGCGACAGCCACATCAATGCGGATGCGCCGATTATCTGCTGCACCGCTGAAATTCTGGCCAATCAGGCGTTGCGTGAAGGCACGCACGCCGATGTGGGGCTCGTAGCGATGGATGAATTCCATTACTACGGTGACCCGGAGCGTGGCTGGGCATGGCAAGTGCCGCTTTTGACGCTGCCGCAAACCCAGTTCCTGCTGATGAGCGCCACACTCGGCAATGTGGATGCCGTGGCGGATAAGCTCGCTGATTTGAACGACACCCCGGATGTGGATGTGATTGCCGATGCGCCGCGCCCGGTGCCGTTGAGCTACGAATACACGCTCGACCCGCTTGAGAAAACCGTGGAACTCGCCTTCCGCAACGGTGAAACCCCGATTTACGTGGTGCATTTCTCTCAGGATGCCGCTCTGGAAACCGCACAGGCGCTCGCATCCACCGGCGTATCCAGCAAGGAGCAGCGCCAGGCCATTGCGGAAGCCATTAAAGGCGTGAAATTCACGACGGCATTCGGCAAGATTCTGCAACGACTGCTGCGCACCGGCGTGGGCATTCATCATGCCGGCATGTTGCCGCGATACCGCCGACTGGTCGAACAGCTCGCCCAGCAAGGCCTTCTGCCGGTAATCTGCGGCACTGATACGCTTGGTGTGGGCATTAATGTGCCGATTCATTCGGTGGTGCTGACCGCATTGACTAAGTTCGATGGCTCCAAGATGCGCAGGCTCAGGGCCCGTGAATTCCATCAGATTGCAGGACGCGCCGGCCGTATGGGCTTCGATACAGAGGGTCTGGTTATTGCCGAGGCGCCCGAATATGAGATCGAAAACCAGAAGGCCATCGCCAAGGCTGGGGGAGACCCGAAGAAACTCAAGAAGATCAAGCGCAAGAAGGCACCCGAAGGTTTTGTGACGTGGAATGAGAACACGTTCAACAAACTCATTGACGCCGAGCCGGAAACCTTGGTGCCGCATCTGAAGATCACGCATTCGATGGTTTTGAACGAAGTGGCACAAGGTGGCGATGCGCGAGCCCGCGTGGAAGACCTCATCGACGACAGTGCACAGACACCGGAGCAGAAGGAGCATCTGCACCAGCGTGCCGACGAGATTTTCCAAACCCTGTTCGACACCGAGGTGATTGAAACCGAAGACCGCTCGGATGGTGGCAAGGATTATTACATGACCTTGGATATGCCGGACGACTTCGCGCTCGACCAGCCGCTTTCGCCATTCCTGCTCGCTGCGTTGGAACTTCTGGACCCCGAGTCCGAGACCTATGCGCTGGACGTGATTTCAATGGCCGAAGCCACGCTGGAAGACCCGAAGCAGGTATTGCGCGCGCAGGAACGTCAGGCTCGAGACAAGGCGCTCGCAGACATGAAGGCGGATGGTCTCGATTACGACGAACGCATGGATAAGCTGCAGGAAATCACGTATCCGAAGCCGCTGGAAGACATGCTTGAATCCGCGTTCGACCAGTACCGTCACGATGTGCCGTGGGCGAACGATTATTATCTGAGCCCGAAATCGGTGGTGCGAGACATGGTGGAAACCGCATCCGACTTCACCGGGTACATCGCGCGTTACAACATTGCCCGTTCGGAAGGCACGCTGTTGCGCTATCTTTCCGATGCATACCGTACGCTTGCTCGCACGGTTCCACCGGAAAAGCGCGACGAACAGTTGAAGGATATTATTTCCTGGCTGCGTGTGCTCGTGCGCTCCATTGATTCCTCGCTGGTGGATGAATGGGAGAATGCGGGTGACAATGCGGACCAGTCCGAGGCGGCTGCATCCCTGGCTGCGCCCGGCAAGAAGAATCAGGTGGTGGAAGATCGCCGTGGCCTGATCGTGCTGGTGAGGAACGCACTGTTCCGCCGTGTACAGCTGATGGATTTGGATGATCCGGACAAGCTCGGTGCCCTTGACAAGGACTGGGGCTATGGCGTGCACGAATGGGAGGATGTGCTCGACGATTACTACGACGAGCACGAGTACGTGGGCATTTCCGCCAACGCCCGCTCGCCGAAACTGTTTATGCTGGACGACAGCCATGAACAGGATGAGCATACGTGGAAGGTTCGCCAGATTATCGATGACTCCGATGGCGATCACGACTGGGCCATCGAAGGCATCGTGGATCTCGACGCCACCCAAGACACCGGCGAAGTGGTTTTCTACGACTACAAGGTCAGTAACTGAGGCCGATTCAATGTCGAACGCATGTTCGAATGCTGGAGTAGTATGCAAGTATGACTGAGAATGATCTGTTTGGAGCGATGGATGCGCCGGAGTCGATGACTCGTCCGCTGGCTGTACGCATGAGGCCGCGCACGATCGACGAGGTCATCGGACAGAAGCATGTGCTGGGGGAGGGCAGCCCCTTGCGTCGCCTCGCCAATCCGGCCAGCCGCGGCAGCCTCACCGCTCCAAGCTCAGTGATTCTCTTCGGGCCTCCGGGCGTTGGCAAAACCACGCTCGCCACTATCGTGGCCGTCCAATCCGGCCGTGTATTCGAGGAACTTTCCGCAGTGACCTCCGGCGTCAAGGACGTGCGCGACGTACTCAATCGAGCACATGAACGGCTGGTGGCCAAAGGCCAAGAAACCGTGCTGTTCATCGATGAGGTGCACCGTTTCTCTAAATCCCAGCAGGATGCTCTACTGCCAGCCGTGGAAAACCGTGATGTAACCTTCATCGGCGCCACCACCGAAAACCCCAGTTTCTCGGTCATCAAACCATTGCTGTCACGTTCGGTGGTGGTCAAACTCGAATCATTGGAGCCCGAACAGCTCACCGAACTGGTGCAACGAGCCCTTACCGATAAGCGCGGTCTCAAGGGCGAAGTCAAAGCCACGGACGAAGCCATTGCGGATATCGTGCGCATGGCCGGAGGAGACGCGCGTAAATCATTAACCATTCTTGAAGCGGCGGCTGGAGCGGTCACC
The DNA here is from genome assembly GCF_002860405.1 of Bifidobacterium imperatoris. Taxonomy (GTDB): domain Bacteria; phylum Actinomycetota; class Actinomycetes; order Actinomycetales; family Bifidobacteriaceae; genus Bifidobacterium; species Bifidobacterium imperatoris. Next base: position 110,997 of record NZ_NMWV01000005.1, read on the forward strand.
GGAGACGAAGCCCGCAAAAAAGGCGCGCGCAGGCCGATTATCACCCCTGAAGTAGTCGCCAATGTAATGGACACCGCCACCGTGCGTTACGACAAAGATGGTGACGACCATTACGATGTGATTTCCGCATTCATCAAATCCATGCGTGGCAGCGACCCGGATGCGGCTATCCACTATCTTGCCCGTATGCTCAGGGCTGGTGAGGACCCGCGATTCATCGCCCGGCGCATCATGATTGCCGCCAGCGAAGAGGTCGGTATGGCCGCGCCGCAAATCTTGCAAGTCACCGTAGCCGCAGCACAGGCCGTAGCCTTAGTCGGTATGCCGGAAGCGCGCATTATTCTGGCCGAAGCCACCATCGCCGTAGCTACCGCACCAAAATCAAACGCCAGCTATAATGCCATCAATCAGGCGCTTGCCGATGTGGACGCAGGCAAGATTGGTGCTGTTCCGCTGTATCTCAGGAATGCTCCCACCAAGCTGATGAAAGAATGGGGCAATCATGAGGGATACAAGTACGCGCATGATTGGCCTGGTGCGGTGGCTCCGCAGGAATACATGCCCGAAATCCTGCGCGGTACGGAATACTATCATCCCAATGATCGCGGCTATGAGCATGAAGTGAGCCAGAGGCTTGCCAAAATACGTCCTATTCTGCATAGCGAAGGTGAGACCAAGGAGTAGGAGTAGAGTATTACAGAATGGTAAACGCCTGCGGTGTGGTTGGCGGCACAAGATAAGGAGTGTGAACAAAGCATGGCGGTCATTTTCATTGTTGACGACGATCAGGCCATTGGCGAAATGCTCAGTCTGGTGCTGGAAAATGAGGGATTCCAAACAGTCACCTGCATGGATGGTTTGCGTGCTGTGGAAATGTTCCCCACAGTCAAGCCGGATTTGATTCTTCTTGACGTGATGCTTCCCGGCTTGGACGGCACCGAAGTGGCCCGTCGTATTCGTGAGACTTCCAACGTGCCAATCATCATGCTCACCGCAAAGTCGGATACCACTGATGTTGTGGCTGGCCTTGAAGCAGGTGCCGACGATTACGTGCCCAAGCCATTCAAAGTGGCCGAACTACTTGCTCGAATCCGCGCTCGCTTCCGTATTGCGCGCCCCGCAGCAGCCGAGGAATCCGGCTCGTCGGCCAAGGACGCCACTACAAACCATATTGAACGTGGCGGCATCGTAATCGATCGCTTGGAGCATACGGCAACCAAGGACGGCAAGGATCTGGGGTTGACGCCAATGGAGTTCGAGCTGTTGTTCGTGCTCTCCAAAGCCGCAGGGGAGGCCATTAGCCGTTCCACGCTATTGCATGATGTCTGGGGATATGAGAGCTCCGGCGATACCCGTTTGGTGAATGTGCATGTGCAGCGTTTGCGCGCCAAGGTGGAGGACGACCCCGAGAATCCGCAAATCATTCAAACGGTGCGCGGTATTGGCTACAAATACGTGACTCCTGAGAACTGATCGTGACTGATTCGGCACCATTGCAAACCCCGGAGACCTCACCTAAGACACGCACCACGTTGGTCATGCCTCACCACAGCTTCCGTTTCAGCTTCAGACGGTTGCTCAGGCATGGGCGTTCCGAAGTACGCCGCTCACTGCAGGCTCGAACCGTGGCCCTGACAGTGCTGCTCACCTTGTCTGTGGTCATTGTGTTCTCTATGGTTTCGATGATTTCGGTGCGCGCGTCACTGCTTACGCAAACCACATCCCAGTCTCAAGCGGATTTCTCCAATATGGTGGAGCAGGCGCAAACCGGTTTGGATGCCTCTGATGCCACCACCACGGTGCAGATTCAGCAGCTTGTCAATGATTTGGCCTCGAACCTGCAATCCGACGGTGCCTCCAATCTGGTGGGCGTGTATATGTGGAGCCGAGAATCCACTGCGCGTTCCATCATTCCTATTTCCACCGAGCCTACATATGAGGACATCATCACCGCCGATATGCATTCCGCAGTGGCCTCCGATGTGGACGGCAATGTGTTCTATCAGCCGGTGAATCTGCCCAGCGCCTCTGATGCATGGAATGGGCACACGCCAGGTGCCGTGCTGGGCACGGTATTGGACTATGGCGTAGCCGGGAATCTGGAATTCTTCGCTGTATACTCCTATGCGCTGCAACAGCAGTCGCTGACGCAGATTCAGCTCAGTCTGCTGGCTGTTTGCGCACTGCTTTCCATAGCGGTAGGCGTGGTGATGTGGATGGTGATTCGCGGCATCGTTCGCCCGGTGGAGCATGTGGCGTATGCGGCGGAAACCTTGGCATCTGGCAACCTCGATACGCGCGTAGAAGTGAATCGCAAGGATGAGCTTGGTGTGCTGCAGCGTTCGTTCAATGGCATGGCTGATTCATTGAATCAGAAAATCGATCAGCTTGAGGAGGCCAGTGCCTCGCAGAAACGGTTCGTCTCCGATGTGAGCCATGAGCTACGTACCCCAGTGACCACTATGCGTATGGCTTCCGATTTGCTGGAAATGAAAAAAGATGATTTTGATCCGGCAACGAAGCGCACGGTTGAACTGCTGTCCGGTCAGATTAATCGTTTCCAGGATTTGCTCGCCGACCTATTGGAAATCTCCCGATACGACGCTGGCTATGCCGCATTGGATTTGGTGGACGCTGATATGCGCGATCCAGTGAACGATGCTGTCGAACAGGTGACTGGTATTGCGGCGGCCAAACATGTGGATATTCGTGCCATGCTGCCCAATGTGCAGGTGCTCGCCAAAGTCGATGCTCGCCGTGTGACCCGTATCGTTCGCAATCTTTTGGCCAATGCGGTTGATTTCGCTGAAGACAAACCCATTGATGTGCGCATTGCAGCCAATCGCAAGGCCGTGGTCATCAGCGTGCGAGACTACGGTGTAGGCATGGATGCGAACACTGTGGTCCATGTGTTCGACCGATTCTGGCGAGGCGACCCATCTCGCTCCCGCATCACCGGAGGAACTGGTCTGGGCCTGTCTATTTCCATGACCGATGCGCTCTTGCATCACGGTTCAATTCGTGTGCGCTCGGCATTGGGAAAGGGCACATGGTTCTTGGTGATGCTGCCACGCGATCCTCTGAACGGAAGAGTGCCAGATGGTGATCTTCCCCTCACTTTCGCTAGTGAGGCACCGGATGATTTCTCGATTTCCGGTGGATTCGGTGTGGCGGAAAGTCCGGTTGCAGAGCGCAGCAATGCGGTAGCCATCGCGTCATCCGCTCAGGATAATGGCGCGCATACAACCGATGATGAGGATGGTGACGAATGAAAGACAAGCGCATACGGTCCATCGTCGCCTCCATTGCAGCGTTTCTATGCACAGCGGTTTTGACCGCCTGCTCAAGCCCATTCGCCTTACCGACCAGCGGCAGCGTTCAGACGCTCGCCCCGGTGCAGCAGCAGACTCAGCGCGTGTATACCAATCCACAAGGGCCCAATGATGATGCGCAGCCAGAAAGCATCGTTGAAGGTTTTTATGATGCCATGCCGGCTGGCGTGCAGTCGGATGGGTACCGTGTGGCCCGTGAATTCCTTACATCCTCAGCCTCTACCACATGGAATGGTGATGGCTCCGCAGTGATTTACAGCGGCACTCCTGATTTTCGCCGCCGTGCCAACACAATGACCGCTCCGCAAGGCGCGGAAAGCTCGCTCATCGTAGAAGTGAACGTGCAAGTGGTAGGCACACTGGATTCACACGGTTCGTATACGCCAGTGCATGATACGCAATCTCGAAAACTGTCGTACACGTTGATCAAGCGCAAAGGGCAGTGGCGTATTTCCTCGCTGGAAAACGGAGTGGTGATTTCCACTGCGGATTTCGATCAGGTGTTCCGACAGGTTTCCGTCTATCAGGTGGCTTCCTCCGGCAAACAATTAGTGCCGGACGTGCGTTGGCTGAGCTGGCGCAATTGGCGTACTCAGGCGGTACGTGAAGTATTGGGCAATGCACCAAGCTGGCTGAAGGATGCAGTGAAGGAATCCGGCGCGAATACGGTGTCTTTGGCCGTTGATTCAGTGCCGGTACAAGACAGTTCGGTGGAAGTCAGCCTTACTCGAGGCATCAATGCACTCAGTGACGAAGACCGTGGCATGCTGGTGCATCGCATCAGATTGACGCTGGGCGACGGTAATTCGGGATATAGCCTGAAGGTGACCGGCGATGGCGTTGATTATTCGGATGCCGATTCGAATATCAAGCTCGACGCTGATCAGCCGGCGGTAGGTGTGTATACGTTGACCGGTGGGCATGTGGTTTCGCTGTCCAGCTCCAGTCCGCTGCGCGTGGGTGACGCTTCTGGGTTTGATGATGCGCTCGGATTCACGTTCTCCACCAACGGAGGAGCGGTACTGCAGGCGGACGGTGTTGTGAAATGCTTGGATGCAGGCGGCGGTTCCTGCGGCACGTTGTTCGGTAATGCTCGCGTGCGCTCGATAACAGCCGGCTTGAACGGTGAAGTGTGGGCGGTCAGCAAGGATGGCAAGGCTCTGTATGTCTATCGCAATGAGAAATCCATAAAACTGGACATACCGTGGCTGGATGACGGGGGAGTGGTGACTTCCGTGAACGTATCCACCGAAGGCTCGCGTTTGGCGGTGGCCATCAATGGTGGCTCGTTGAGTGGTGTGGCGATTACCGGCATTGTGCGCGATGCCAATAACGATGTCATCGGATTGAGTAAAGCGGCGGCGCAGGTAAGCCGAACGCAGAATGTGGCCATGCTTTCGTTCTATAACGATTTGAATCTCGTGTACGCCACTTCGGCGCCTCAGGATGGAGCCCAGCAGAGTGCATATCGCCAGATTGTGCCCGGTCCTGATACTGTACAGCGACTACCTGAAGGCACGATAGTATCGATGGCTTCGGGCCAGATCAGCCTGTATCGCCGTTTGGCCGTGCTCGATGACACTGGTACCGTGCGTTCGGTTTCCGGCTCTTTGGATGGCTCCTGGTCTATTGCGGATAGTCAGGTTACCGCGCTTGGCTCGCAATGATTCGTGTTGTGCGCATTGTTCGCATACATATAAAGATATGAAAAACTCCCGTACGCTTAGCGCGCGGGAGTATTTCATATGCTGACAGGGTGTCAGACAGATCAGATGCCGCCGTATTCCTTCTTGAACAGTTCGGCCGGCACTTCGGAGTTCATCGGAACCTCATAAATGAGGTATGCCATGTTGAACGGGATGTTGAACAGGTGACGGGTCACGCCGTACTCTTCCTTGGTGCCCAGGAAGTTGAAGTTATCCGGGCATTCCGGCTCCCACTTGGCCAGAAGCTTGGCGGCATCGCCGATAGTGGCGGCCACGCCGGCCAGCTGCTTCACACCCTCCACCTGCTTGATGATAAGAAACACGGTCTTCTGCATAGTTACCCTTTCTGTATACCTGTAGCAACGGCCTTGTCGCTCGGTTGACGAGCGGCATTGCCGCTATGCAACCAACTACCATTATGGTTGATAAATGGCCGTAATCCGCCGAGTTTCGCCCATCTGAACGCACTGTTATCAAAACGTTATAGACCTGTTATCAAACTGTTACCGCTCACGATTGAACATCAGACCTGTTCGTTCCATACTTAAGACTGTCGATGACATGAAGTCATCAATGTGGATGGATGGACATCCAGAGAACACTGCTCGAGGAGGAGTATTCATGAAGAATTGGAAGAAAGCTATTGCTCTCGTTGCTTCCGCTGCTGCATTGGTAAGTGTTGCGGCTTGTGGTTCCAGCAGCGCTGGTGGCAACAACGATGGCAAGAAGACCGTCGGCTTCGTGGCCGTTGGTCCTGAGGGCGGCTTCCGTACCGCTAACGAGAACGACATCAAGTCCGCATTCAAGGATGCAGGCTTCGATCTGGTCTACTCCCCGACTCAGAACAACGATCAGCAGAAGCAGATTCAGGCTTTCAACAAGTTCGTGAACGACGAAGTTGACGCCATCATCCTGTCTTCCACTGAGGATTCCGGTTGGGATGACTCCCTGAAGAAGGCCGCTGAGGCTGAGATTCCGGTCTTCACCGTGGATCGTAACGTGTCCGTCAAGGATGCCGATGCTAAGAAGGCTATCGTCTCCCACATTGGACCGTCCAACGAATGGGCCGGCCAGCAGGCTGCTGAGTTCGTGAATAAGAGCTTCCCGGACGGCGCCAACGGCTTCATCCTGGAAGGCCCTGCAGGCCTGTCCGTGGTGAAGGATCGTGGCACCGGCTGGTCCGACAAGGTTGCTTCCAACATCAAGGTGCTTGAGTCCCAGTCCGCTAACTGGTCCACTGATGAGGCCAAGACCGTGACCGCTGGTCTGCTCGACAAGTACAAGTCCGAGAACCCGCAGTTCATCTTCGCCCAGAACGATGAGATGGGCCTCGGTGCCGCTCAGGCTGTTGACGCTGCCGGCCTCAAGGGCAAGGTCAAGATCATCACCATCGACGGTACTAAGAACGCTCTGCAGGCTCTGGTTGACGGTGACCTCTCCTACGTGATCGAGTACAACCCGATCTTCGGTAAGGAAACCGCTCAGGCTGTCAAGGATTACCTGGATGGCAAGAAGGTTGAGAAGGACATCCAGATCGAGTCCAAGACCTTCGACGCCGCCAGCGCCAAGGAAGCTCTGGACAACAACTCCCGCGCTTACTGATAGCACGGCTGCTCAACACTGATAACTGAACTGAACTCGTAGTGATGGTGTGAGAAGGAAAACATGCTCCTTCCACACCATCACTCATGTTCGGCCCAAATATCACAAAACGATAACAAAAATTCCTTCTCGTTTAAGGCAAAGACATGACTGATAAAACCCCTATCGTCGTGATGAAGGGCATCACGATTGAGTTCCCGGGCGTCAAGGCTTTGGACGGTGTCGACTTGACCCTCTACCCAGGTGAAGTGCACGCTCTCATGGGTGAGAACGGCGCTGGTAAGTCGACCATGATCAAGGCTCTGACCGGTGTGTACAAGATCAACTCGGGCTCCATCACCGTCGAGGGCAAGCCGCAAAGCTTCAACGGCACTTTGGATGCTCAAAACGCCGGTATCGCCACCGTGTACCAGGAAGTGAACCTGTGCACCAACCTCTCCGTTGGTGAGAACGTGATGCTCGGCCATGAAAAGCGTGGCCCGTTCGGCATCGACTGGAAGAAGACCCACGAAGCCGCCAAGACGTATCTGGCTCAGATGGGTCTGGAGAAGATCGACCCGCACACTCCGCTGAGCTCCATCTCCATCGCCATGCAGCAGCTGGTCGCCATCGCCCGCGCTATGGTCATCAACGCCAAGGTGCTGATTCTCGATGAGCCGACTTCCTCCCTGGATGCCAACGAAGTGCAGGACCTGTTCAAGATCATGCGCAAGGTGCGTGACTCGGGCGTGGCCATCCTGTTCGTCTCCCACTTCCTCGATCAGATCTACGAGATCACCGACCGTCTGACCATTCTGCGTAACGGTAAGTTCATCAAGGAAGTCATGACCAAGGACACTCCGCGTGACGAACTCATCGGCATGATGATCGGTAAGTCCGCCGCCGAGCTTTCCCAGATTGGCGCCAAGAAGTCCCGCCGTGAAATCAAGTCCGGCGAGAAGCCGCTGGCCGAAGTCAAGGGCCTGGGCAAGAAGGGCACCATCAATCCGGTCGATCTGGACATCTACAAGGGCGAGGTCGTCGGCTTCGCAGGCCTGCTGGGCTCCGGTCGTACCGAGCTTGGCCGTCTGCTCTTCGGCGCAGACAAGCCGGACTCCGGTACCTACGAGTTCAACGGCAAGCAGGTCAACATTTCCGACCCGTACACCGCCCTGAAGAACAAAATCGCATACTCCACCGAAAACCGTCGTGATGAGGGCATCATCGGCGACCTCACCGTTCGCCAGAACATCCTCATCGCACTACAGGCCACCCGCGGCATGTTCAACCCGATTCCGAAGAAGGAAGCGGATGCGATCGTCGACAAGTACATGGAAGAGCTCAACGTTCGTCCGCGCGATCCCGATCGCCCGATCAAGAACCTGTCTGGTGGTAACCAGCAGAAGGTGCTGATTGGCCGCTGGCTGGCCACCCACCCGGAGCTGCTCATCCTCGACGAGCCGACCCGTGGTATCGATATCGGCGCCAAGGCTGAAATCCAGCAGGTCGTGCTCGACCTCGCCGCCAAGGGCATGGGCGTTGTCTTCATCTCCTCCGAGCTTGAAGAGGTCGTGCGTCTGTCCGACGACATTGAGGTCCTGAAGGATCGCCACAAGATCGCAGAAATCGAAAACGACGACACCGTCTCTCAGGCGACCATCGTCGAAACCATTGCTAACACCAACGTGAACGGAAAGGAGGCGTGAGATGGCTGAAAAGGCAAAGGAAGAGGGCAACGCTCTCGTGAAGAAGCTGCTGAGCAACAACCTGACCTGGTCCATTGTGGCATTCATCCTCCTGGTCGTCATCTGCACCATCTTCCAGCATGACTTCCTGGCATTGAGCTGGAACGACAACACCGGCGGTCTGGCCGGCCCGCTGATTACCATGCTTCAGGAATCCGCCCGATACCTGATGATCGCCACCGGTATGACCCTGGTCATCTCCACCGCAGGCATCGACCTCTCGGTCGGCTCCGTGATGGCCGTGGCAGGTGCCGCCGCCATGCAGTCCCTCTCCAACGGCGTGAACGTGTGGGTCTCCATCCTGATTGCCCTGCTCGTTGGTCTGGCCATCGGCTGCGTCAACGGCGCTCTGGTCTCCCTGCTTGGTCTCCAGCCGTTCATCACCACCCTGATCATGATGCTCGCCGGCCGTGGTATCGCCAAGGTGATTACCTCCGGTGAGAACACCGATGCTTCCGCAGTCGCCGGCAACGAGCCGCTCAAGTGGTTCGCCAATGGCTTCATCCTCGGCATCCCCGCCAACTTCGTTATCGCCGTGGTCATTGTGATTCTGGTCGGCCTGCTGTGCCGCAAGACCGCAATGGGCATGATGATTGAGGCCGTGGGCATCAACCAGGAAGCCTCCCGTATGACTGGTATCAAGCCGAAGAAGATCCTCTTCCTCGTCTACGCGGTCTCCGGCTTCCTCGCGGCCATCGCTGGTCTGTTCGCCACCGCATCCGTGATGCGTGTTGACGTGGTCAAGACCGGTCAGGACCTCGAAATGTACGCTATCCTCGCAGTCGTCATCGGCGGCACCTCGCTGCTCGGTGGTAAGTTCTCCCTCGCCGGCTCTGCTGTCGGCGCTGTGATTATCGCCATGATCCGCAAGACCATCATCACCCTCGGCATCAACGCCGAAGCAACCCCGGCTTTCTTCGCCGTCGTCGTGATCGTGATCTGCGTGATGCAGGCTCCTAAGATCCACAACTTGGGTGCGGAAATGAAGCGCAAGCGTGCACTCAAGGCTCAAGCTAAGGCGGTGGCAGCATGACAACAGCTACGGCAAATAAGGTAAAGGCTCCTAAGAAGGGCTTCAAGCTTGATCGTCAGATGATTCCGACCCTCGCGGCCGTTGTAATCTTCCTGCTGATGATCATCATGGGACAGGCACTGTTCGGTACCTACATCCGACTGGGCTTCATCTCCTCCCTGTTCATCGACCACGCCTACCTGATCATCCTGGCAGTGGCCATGACCTTGCCGATTTTGACCGGTGGTATCGATCTGTCTGTCGGCGCCATCGTGGCAATCACCGCAGTCGTCGGCCTGAAGCTGGCAAACGCCGGTGTTCCCGCCATCCTGGTCATGGTCATCATGTTGCTGATCGGTGCTGTGTTCGGTCTGCTGGCCGGCACGCTGATTGAGGAATTCAACATGCAGCCGTTCATCGCAACCCTGTCTACGATGTTCCTGGCTCGCGGTATCGCCTCCATCATCTCCACCGACTCCCTGACCTTCCCGGAGAACAACAACTTCGACTTCATCGCCAACGAGATCAAGATCATTGATAACCCGAAGATCTCCAACGATCTCTCCTTCAACATTGGCGTTGTTATCGCTCTGATTGTTGTGATCTACGGCTACATCTTCCTGCACCACACCCGCACTGGCCGCACCATCTACGCCATCGGTGGCTCCCGTTCCTCCGCTGAGCTGATGGGTCTGCCGGTCAAGCGCACCCAGTACACCATCTATCTGACCTCCGCAATCCTTGCGGCCCTGGCTTCGATTGTGTACACCGCCAACATCGGTTCCGCAAAGAACACCGTTGGCGTGGGCTGGGAGCTCGACGCAGTGGCCTCCGTGGTTATCGGCGGTACGATCATCACCGGTGGCTTCGGCTACGTGCTCGGTTCCGTGCTCGGCGCTCTGGTCCGCTCCATCCTCGACCCGCTCACCTCCGACTTCGGTGTGCCGGCAGAATGGACCACCATCGTGGTCGGCCTCATGATCCTCGTCTTCGTGGTGCTGCAGCGCGCCGTGATGGCAGTCGGGGAGAAAAAATAGGCCTCCGCGAACACATAACTGAACAATAACTGAATAGGTGTGCTCCGGTTGCAATCACTCTTCATCAGTTCGCCGCAGAACGGGGGAGTGCCGACAACCGGAGCGTACACCGCAATCTTTCTCCTTTTTCTTTTCTTCCTTTCATCGACGTGTGGGGAGCAGCTCGGAAATCCGAACTGCTCCCCACACGTTTTTTATATGAGTTTTGGTCCATGACCGCTGCATTAGCATTTTATGAAAACGATTCAATAATGCTGGCTATTTAGAAAAAGACAGCTTTGTATATCAAATTGTTATCGTTGCCACTTTGCTATGAAAACGTTATCGCGCTATGCTGTGAACATACGCAACCACAATGGCGTGCGGAACAACGCTGTCAAGCAAGGCCGCTGCCATGAGGTGCAATCGACAACATATAAGGAACATCAATGAGCAGCACATTCACATGGGAGGGCGGCGGCGTTGAGCTCGACTTTGCATACGCCGACGACCAACCAGTAGCGCTGGTGGCATACCGAGTGCCGAAGCAGCACATCGACGTGACCTTTGCGCATGCCACGCCTATCGTGGAAATTCTTGCTTCCGGTTCCGGCCATTGGCTGGCCTGCGGCAAAATCACCCACACCACTATCGGCAAGGACCTGCGCTACGTCAGCCATGTCACCAATCGAGCCGTAGAACCGGAAAGCGCAGAAGCACAGTCCACCGCCAGCCGTTTGGACATTACCCTGAGTGATCCGCGCACTGGCGTCGAAGCGGTAGTAACCTATGAGGTTGCGACGAGCTCGCCAATGGTGCGCACTTGGGCCACAGTGACGAACGCCAACGAACAGGATGACGTCACCCTGGAATCCGTTACCAGCTTCGCTGGCAGCTTTGGCGCTCCGACCGGAGCTTCTCCCACCGATTCCAACACGTTTGGCGATTGGACGCTCACCGAAGCGGACATGGACTGGTTGTGCGAAGGACGATGGCACACCACGCCATTACGTCGCATCTTCCCGCGCATTCATGAGGAACTGACTGGATGGGATCCTCGCGGTCGTCATCAGGTCATCTCCACGGGCACCTGGTCCACCGGCCAGCATGTGCCGCTCGCCGTACTGGAAAACAAGGTGCTTGGCCTCGCATGGATTTTCCAAGTGGAACATAACGGCGCTTGGCGCTGGGAAATCGGTCAGGATACGGCAGACGGTTACATCGCGCTTGCCGGCCCTGTGGAAGAAAGCCACGCATGGAGCAAGACGCTGAAGCCCGGCGCCTCCTTTGCCACTGTGCCAGCGTCCTTTACCATTGCTACCGACTTCAACGAAGCCACCGCGAACATCACTGCATACCGTCGCGCATGGCGTGTCAAGCATGCAGACAACGCGCATCCTTCCGTGGTGTTCAACGATTACATGAACACCATCTACGGCGACCCAACCACTGCCAAGGAACTGCCCTTGATTAAGGCGGCCGCTGAGGTTGGCGTGGAAATCTTCGTCATCGACTGCGGTTGGTATGACGACACCGGCAACTGGTGGCCATCCGTGGGCGAGTGGATGCCTTCCAAGACTCGATTCCCCGGTCCGAAGGGCATCGTGGAAGTCATCGATGCCATTAAGGAACAGGGCATGATTCCGGGCATCTGGCTGGAGCCGGAAGTCATTGGCGTCGAATCCCCGGTAGCTAATCAGCTGCCTGACTCCGCATTCATCACCCGAGCGGGCAAGCGTGTGGTCGAGCAGCAGCGTTACATTCTCGACTTCCGCAGCCAGGACACTCGTGACTACATGGATTCGGTCATCGACCGCATCGTAGGGGAGTATGGCGTTGGCTACTTCAAGCTTGATTACAACGTTTCTCCCGGCATCGGCTCCGACCACAACGCCGACAGTCTCGGAGACGCGCTGCTCGAACACAATCGCGCCTACAGTGCCTGGATCGACGGACTGCGCCGCCGTTACCCCGATCTGATTCTGGAAAACTGCTCGTCCGGCGGCATGCGCGAGGATTTCGCTCAGCTCAGCCGCTTCCAAGTGCAGTCCACCTCCGACCAGCAGGATTGGAAACTCTATCCGGCCATCGCCGCCGCGGCTCCCATGCTGATGCTGCCCGAGCAGGCCGCCAGCTGGGCATACCCGCAATCCGGCATGAGCGACGAGGAAACCGCGTTCAACATCAACACCACCTTCCTGGGCCGCTTCTTCCTCTCCGGTTACCTCAACCGCATGGATGAAGACCAGCACAAGCTCGTGGCCAAAGGCATCGAATCATACAAGCAGCATGTGCAGCCAATCATCGGCTCGTCGGTGCCGTTCTGGCCGCTCGGTCTACCGGAATGGGAGAGCGATACCGTGGCATTTGGCCTGCGCCCTGCATCAGGCAGCGAGCAATCCACGCTGATTACGGTCTGGGCTCGCGAGGCCAAGAACAGCACGGTTCGCCTGAACCTCGCCCACGCACAAGGCCATGAAGCCACAGTGCAGCCCATCTTCCCAGTTGAAGGCTTCGAATCCTGGCCTACGCAATGGCACGCCGATGAAGGCGTACTGGAAGTCACAGTGCCGACCGGCACCTGGGCCTCCCGCACCTTCGCCGTCACCGTCGATTGATCAACCGGCAATAACACCGGCAATACATCCGCGGCGCAGATAGAGCTGCGCCGCATACCACCACCAACCCATATCAAGGAACAATCATGAGCCAATCCACTACCGCGGCCGATCCGCGCAACCCTCATCAGATGCCATTGCATCGCAAGGTGACCTACTCGTTCACCGATCTTTCCGGCAACCTGCTGTACTGCATCATCAGCACGTACGCCCTCTACTACTTCACCGAGGTATACGGCCTGTCTATGGCCGTAGCCGGCACAATCTTGCTCGTCGCCCGCTTCTTCGACGCTTTCGATGCTCCGGTGTGGGGTGTGATCATCGATCACACGCACACCCGCTGGGGCCAGTCCCGTCCGTGGTTCCTGTGGATGGCCGTGCCGTTCTCGCTGTTCGTCTTCCTGCTGTTCTGCGCACCGCCCATCTCCGACCCTGCCGCCCGCGCATGGTACGCCGGTGTGGTCTACGTGCTTGCCGGCATCTCCTACACCGGCATGAGTGCGCCAATCACCTCCGTGCTGCCGAACCTCACCTCCAACCCGGACGAGCGTAACGTGGCCAGCACCTTCCGTATGGTCGGCGGCAACATCGGCAACTTCCTTGCTGTGACCTTCATCCTGCCGCTGTCCACCAAGATCGGCGGTTCCTCCACCTCCGCCAACGGCTGGCGTGTGGCCGTGGGCCTCTACTGCCTGGTGGCTCTCGTGCTGCTGGTCATCGCCTTCCTCGACATGCGCGAGCAGAACATCGAACGTACCAAGCCGATTTCCATCCGTGATTCCTTCCGCGCAGCCAAGGCCAACTGGCCGTGGATTCTCGTGGTCGTAGCCAACGTGGTCTTCTGGATCGGCTTCACCGCACGCACCTCCATGCTGCCGTACTACTTCCGCTACAACGTGGGCAATGAAAGCTGGACTTCCATCCTGAACGGCATCTCCATCATTCAGGTGCTCGGCATGATGAGCGTACCGTTCCTGTGCAAGCGCCTGCACCTGTGGGGTACTACGCTGCTCGCTCTCGGCTTTGCCGGCGCTGGCCAGATCGGTCTGGCGGTAGCAGGCGGCAACATCCCGGTGATGATCGTCTCCTGGTGCATTGCCTGCCTCGGCACCGGCACCCTGTGCTCCCTGTTCGTGCTCATGGTCACCTACTCCGTTGACTACGGCGAATGGAAGAACGGCATCCGCGCAGCCGGTCTGCTCACCGCCATCGGTTCCTCCTTCTGCATCAAGATGGGTGCCGGCATCGGCGCCTTCCTGCCTTCGCAGATCTTGAGCATCGCCGGATTCCAGGAAGGCGTGAAGGCTCAGAGCGCATCCGCACTCACTGCCATCCACTTCTCCTTCACCTGGCTGCCGCTGATCATCTTCGTGCTGTGCATGATTCCCGTCTACTTGTACAAGCGTTACGAAGATCAGCAAGACAAGGTGCTTGGCGAGCTTAAGGCTCGCGCCAACGAGGTGGAAGCAGCCAAGTAAGCAATCAATTATGTGATTGATTATTACTGATACAGCAAAGCCGAACGCAGCATACAATATGCCTGCGTTCGGCTTTGTTTTGTATGTGCAAGTTTTTCCTATGCGCTACGCAAGTGTGAGCCCAACCGTACGCATGCCTTACAATGGCAAGCGTTCGCTAAGCAAAAACGTTATCGAGGCAAAGGAAACGGGGCACTATGGCTAAAACACCAAGCGGCAAGCCCAAAGCACCATCCATCAAAGATGTGGCTGCGCTCGCCGGCGTATCCGTGCCGACCGTATCCCGTTACTTGAATATGCCGGAGCGAGTCAGCGAAACCAAGCGGCAGGCCATTGCGCAAGCCGTCAGCAAGCTTGGTTACCGCCCTAACGCTATTGCGCGCGCGCTGGTGCGCGAGCAATCCAGTCAATGCTTGGTGCTGTCTTCCAACACCACCCGATACGGTCAAACACAGGTGATTCAAGGCGTGGAAACCGCAGCTCGAGCGGCAGGATTCGCCCTATCCATCGCGCTGATTGCCGAACCGGGAAGTACCAGTGCACAAATCCGCGAAAGTGTGCAGTCCGCACTTGACCATAATCCTGCCGGCGTGGTGCTGTTGAACTTTGATGAAGCCAGTGCGCAGGCGCTGTCGATGATTCCTCGCACTTTGCCATTGGTAAGCGTGGCGGGAGAGCGCAATACGGAAATCGCGCAGATTTCGATGGGGGAGCGCGAAGGTGGATACCGCGTGACCCAGCACCTGCTGCAACGCCTCGCCGAACGCGGCCTCGGCTCCAGCCCTGTGCATTATGTCGGTATTCCTGGCGGCGGCGGTGCCGAAGGCCGTTATGAGGGGTGGCTTCAAGCGTGCCAGGAGGCTGGTGTTCCCATTCCACCGGCTGTGGAAGCCGGATGGGATGTGGATAGCGCGCGCGAAACCGGTCGTATATTAGGGCGCAAGCGCGGTGAAGTCAAGGCCATATTTGCCGGCAACGACGAAACCGCAATGGGTGTGATTCGTGGTCTTGAAGACGAAGGTCTGCGCGTGCCGCAGGACGTGCTGGTCGCCGGATTCGATGATCACCCGGTGGCGCGAATCTGGAACCCCTCAATCACGACCATTCATCAGGATTTCCAAGGAGTGGGTGCCGCTGCATTCGCCATGCTCGCTCCGATGCTCGAAGACGTGTCGCTGGGCCGTGCGCACGGTGAGTCATGGCAGGCGTATCAACGGTTTGAAGGCCATCTCATCGAGCGTGAATCCACTGTGAACGCCTGAGCTCTCCACGCCGAGAATGCCCGGCAGCGTCCGCCTTCGGCCTTAAAATATGTTCTGGCTAAACGGGGCGCACCATCGGAACCTGTTTTCGGTCCTATCAGATGGCGCGTAGAGACACATACGCCGGTTGGTAAACCTGACTTCCATTTTGTTTGAACCAAAGACGTAGAGGAGCTTTCCTATGCCCGAAAATGAGCAGCAGCGCGCGGTTGATGCGGAAAAGATTCCACTGAAACTTATCGGTGCCATTGTAGCCGTGGGTTCACTGGCCTTCATCGGCATCTTGACCGAAACCGTGATGACGGTACTCTTCCCCTCACTGATGCGCGAATTCCATGTTGATACCGCCACCGTGCAATGGATCACCACAATCTACCTGCTGGCCGTGGCTGCCACCATGCCTATCAGCTCGTTCCTGAAGCGTCGCTTCCCGCTGAAAGGCATTTTCCTTGCCGCAGTAGTGCTGGCCATCATTGGTTCCTTGATCATGATTTTCGCCAGCGCCTTCCCGCTGCTGATCATTGCCCGAATCATCCAGGGCATTGGCTCTGGTGTGGCCACACCGTTGATGATCAACATTATTTTGGAACAATCGCCACGCTCCAAGATCGGCCGACTTATGGGTGTCGGCTCCTTGGTTATCACCGTGGCCCCGGCCATCGGCCCAACCGTGGGCGGTGCTGTAACCGCGATTTTGCCGTGGCGTGCCATTTTCGTAGCGGTTATTCCGCTGGTGTTGATTGCTGCATTCATCGGTACGAAATGTATTGAACAGAAGACCCCCACTGAGGCAGCATTCCTTGATCCGATTCAGCTTGGTTCCATTATTCTGGCGCTGGTCGGCTTGGTGCTGGCATTGAACCAAGGTGGCGTGGCCATTAGCGCTGCAGTATCCGGTCAGGCGGCAACCAAGTCTGCTGTAATCGCCATCGTGAGCCTGATCATCGGTTTGGGCTCTCTGATGCTTTTCGCTTTGAGCTCCAAGAAGGCGTTCTCCCCGCTGCTGCGTCTGGGCATTCTGCGCGACCCAGTCGTATTGCTGCACGTCATCGCCTATCTGGTACTGCCACTGGTTGCTATCGGATACGGTTACGTGATCACTAACGTGTCCCAGCTCTCCCTTGGCGTAAGCGCATTCGTGGCAGGCTCCCTCGTGCTGCCAGGCGCCTTGATTGGTGCGGTATGCGCTCCGGTGGGTGGCTGGCTGTACGACCGTTTCGGCGCGGTCAAGCCCATCCTGATTCCTATTGGCATTGCCATTTTGGGGCCGGTGCTGATGCTCATCTTCTCGATGCATTTGACCGCAGGTCTCCTGTGCGGCTTCTACTTCATCTTCGGCTTCTTCTACGCCGTAGGCGCGGCCAACATCATGACCAGCGGATTGTCTGGTGTGCCGCATGAGTTCCGCCCGGACGGCAACGCCATCTTCAACACCTGCCTGCAGTTCGGTGGTGCGGCAGGCACCGCATTGTTCTCCACGATCTTGGCCGTGGCACAGGCGGGAGCTGGCGAAGAAGGCACGCCGCAGTTCGCACACGCCACGGCAGTCGGCGGCGCATGGACCTTCGCCACCATGACCGTAATCTGCATCATCGGTTGGAGCTGCTTGGCCATCGCCTTCCGCATTCGAGCATCTCGCCGGTAAAAAATCCATTTCAGCTCCCCTCAGTGAGGGGAGCTTTTTTATCCGCACCGCGGCCTAGGTTGGTGAAACATGGGAATCGAGAATACGCATAAGCTCATCGTCAACTGCTTGCCCCTGAACGAATCCGAGAAACAGACGTTTGCCAAAGCAGCAAGGAACATACCCCAAGAATTCGTGGGCGATGTTGCCCACCGTACGGATATGGTCTGGCCAGTATCCATTCCTGACGAACTGAGCGCTCAGGCCACTGCCGTCATCGGTAATTTCCCGGTTGATGAAGCCCCACGTTTCCCGCGTCTCGAATGGTTGCAGACGTTCAGCGCCGGCGTAGACTCCTACCTCAAAGAAGGCGTCCTGCCGCGTGGCACTATGGTCACCAATGCTTCCGGAGCGTATGGGCAAAGCGTATCCGAGCACATGTTCGCGCTGATGTGGGCACTGATGAAGAACATCAACCAGTATGCTGCGAATCATACCGCACACCGTTGGCAGGATCAGGGTTCGGTATTAAGCCCTGAAGGCGGCATTGCTTTGGTGATTGGTGCCGGCGATATCGGTTCGCATTTCGCACAACTGGCGCAAGGCGTCGGCATGCGCACCTTTGGCGTACGTCGTCACGCGGATGTTCCGGCAAAGGGCATCGAAAAAATGTATGGTTTCGAACGTTTGGATGCGCTGCTGCCATTGGCCGACGTGGTGGCGCTTGCAGTGCCGCGCTCGCCGCAAACCCATCATCTGCTGGATGCCACGCGCCTGGCTCGTTTGAAGGAAACTGCCATTGTGATTAACGCGGGACGTGGCGACGCCATTGACCCGGACGCCTTGGCCGTGGCCCTCCATGAAGGCAGTATTCACGGAGCTGGTTTGGACGTGACCGAGCCGGAGCCACTGCCTGAAACCAGCCCGCTCTGGGATGAGCCGCGCTGCCTGATTACCCCGCATGTGGCCGGTGGCAATCATTTGGAGAAGACTTCCGAACAGATTATTCGCATCGCACTGGGCAATGTGACCCGCTATGCGCGCCATCAGGAGCTCATCAATCTCGTGCGCAGGTAGGTTCATGCGGTTCGACGCTGCATGACAGCTGCTGTATAACGATGTGGCCCGCAAGACGTCGTTGTCTTGCGGGCCACATGTGTTCAGGAAACGAACAATTGGTGTCAATCAGTACTTGTTGGCACCGTTGCCCTCGAAATCAACCTTGAAACCACGCTGGTAGTGCAGGAACATGGCGGCACCGTAACGATCCACAGGGCGGTGAGTGAACAGCATACGAATGGCGAATGCGGTCTGCACATCTTCAGGCAGCGCAAGAAAAGCCTTGTGCGCATCCCAGTACGGGTTCATGGTGATGGCTGCGTCGGGAACATAGGCGTAACCGTAACCATCCTCATTCACGTATCCCATGAATGGCAGGTCCCAAGCATTGTGGTTGGTCAGCTGGGACTTGAAGTATTCCACTTCGCTGAGCGCCTGATCGCTGATGCCGAAGCTCTTGGCTACCTCATTGGCCTTGGCGGTCTTGGAGGCCGGGTCCTTGCCAAACATATCTGGGTCTACGACGATGACTTTTTCTTCAGCCATGATGGTCCTTTCGTGAGCATGCCGTGCTTCATGGTGAAGTCGGTATTGTTCGATTACGTAGTAAAACGCACATCTATAATCCTTTCTCTTGTGAGAAAGGATGCGCACATTGGTTTGTGCTGGTTCCTTAGCCTAGCATGTAAAATGCTGAAAATAAGCCGTTTAACATGTAATTCATGAGTCGGTAACTGTTTTGGAAGGTATTGTTTTGCTGTGATATTCGCTGTGTTCTTTTTGCGAAAGTGAACATTTACAATGTTCACTTTACTTGGTAAATGAACAACAAAAACGGCCATGCATGATTGAACACATGCATGGCCGGCGTGTCGCGGCAATCGAACTAGGGTCGAATTTGCTTGAGGCTATGACTAATCGGTCAACTCCTGCCCGTTAGCATCCTGATGCCACGGGGATCCGTAACGGCTGGTCAGAATCAGAATGCCTTCCACCAAACCCCAGATGCCGGCGGCAAGCGGTCCCAGACCAAGCAAAATCCAGCCAACTAGTGTGAGCAACAGCTGCGCAACAGCCTTGCCGGTATTGCCAAGGTAGAAATTGTGCACGCCGAAACCACCGAGGAAGATGCCGAGCAGACCTGCGGCCAGTTTGGACTTGGACGAATATCCCATGCCATATGGCGGAACACCGTATTGAGGGGCGCCATACTGCGGAGTGCCGTACTGAGGTTGAGTGTATGGGTTGGAAGTCTGGCCATACTGCGATTGCGCATATTGCTGCTGACCATAGGCCTGATCGTACTGTTGAGCGTAAGGCTGCTGGCCGCCATATGATGTCTGTGCATACTGAGGCTGGCCTGCAGGTGTCTGCTGCTCGTACGGATTGTATTGCGGCTGCGGCTGAGTATAAGGGTTCGCCTGTTCATAAGGATTTGACGGAGTGGCAGTCGAATCGCTTGGCATAGCAGAAGATTCCGGAGCTTCCGGAGTGGCCGGAGTCGCTGGTGTATTGGGATCCGGATTCACCGGAACATAAGGCTGCTGGTCGTTACTCATCATTGGGTCCCTTCTCGAGATGCGTGACGATGGTTCGTCGCTGGTATACATCTTCTCACGTTTTGCCTAGAACAGAAAAATGGCCAGGAATAAACAAAGCTCTGTTACACCAAAATTGACATGCCCCCTTGTTTGGCTCCCCTTGTCAGGGGAGCTGGCGGCGAAGCCGACTGAGGGGTAGTCCCACCAATCTTGGGTTAACAGAGCCATAAACAATGCGCCCGGCGGCTCCTCGCATATCGATACGAACATGGCCGTCAGGCGCTGTGTTAGCCGGTTGCGTTGGAATTATTCGCGCACGAGCTTGATGTGCTCCACATCCTCACGCTTCGAGGCGCGGTAGATTACGAAACGGTTGCCGATGGACTGCACCACTTCGGCACCGAGCTGTTCAGCCAATTCCGCAGCCGCTTCCTTGGCGGTGAGTCCCGAACCGTCCTGCACGGCGCACTTGATGAGCTCATGCTTTTCAATGGTTTCGTCAGCCTGCTTGACGGCAGCTTCGGTCAAATCGTTCTTGCCCACGTAGAACAGCGGCTTCAGCGAGTTGGCCAGTGCGCGCAGCTGCTTGATTTGCTTTTTGGTCAATGCCATAAGAATTCCTTACATTCGAGTAACCACTCGAGCATAGCCGTCAGGCAGGTCATGTGTGCCTGAAGGGCGAGTACAACCGCGATGTGAAACAATGTGTGAAACGCGCACGGCTGATGAAGAAGCCTCCCTAGACAAGATCAGAGCACAATAATCGCCGTAATATATGCGATGATTACGGCCGCGAATATCGCATCGCGCCAGCCGGGGGAGAAGACCCGCCAATGTGTGCGCTGAATTCCCTCCTCGTAACAGCGAGCATCCAACGCCAAACTCAGATTATCCGCATGGCGCAAAGTACCGGCGAATACCGGTACGATGATTGCGCTCATCGCCTTGATGCGTTGCATAGGTGACCCGGTCTCCACGGATCCGCCTCGTGCCGCCTGCGCGTCGACGATGGACTTGGTCTCACCGGTAAGCGTGGGAATGAAGCGCAATGCCAGGCTCATCACCAATGCAATCTCCTGCGTATGCACGCCGACTCGAGACAAAGGCTTCAATAATGCCTCGAACGCGTCGGTCATAGCTGTGGGCGTTGTGGTATTGAGAAACACGGCACCCAAAATAATCACCAGCGCAAAACGGCAGGCATAGAGCACGGCGATCAATACGCCATCCGAGGTGATGAGGAGCGGGCCGAAACTCGCCAGTACCGTACCAGTGCGCACCACTATCAGATTGGCAAGGCTCATCAACGCCAGCAAGGCAAGAATCGGATGAATCACACTCAACAGTCTCACCGGGTTGATTCGCGCGGCTGCAATCAGCGCCAAATTCACGGCAATGCCCAGTGCAAGCTGTGCTGGTGTGCTGACCGCAAACATGGTGAACATCGCCGCGAGGAATCCCACCATTTTCACACGCGGATCAAGCTGCTGCACAAAAGAACGATTCTGATGAGCTTTGGTTGCTGCAGGTGAAGCCGGTACAGCCGTGCCAGCGCTCGCATCGTTGATTTCACGCGAGGTTCCTGCTCCCTGCGGCGGCTCTTCAACTGCGGTTTCATGAGCGTCTGGCATGCGTACCACGCGTTGAGCCAGCGCGAACGCCTCCGCACGATCATGCGTAATGATGAATATGGTTACGCCCTGGCGCTGCAATGTGCGAATCAGCTCATGAATGCGTGCCTTGGCGTGTACATCCAAGCTTGCCGTGGGCTCATCCATAATGAGTACCTCCGGCTGGCAAGCCACTACGCCGGCAATAGCGACCAGACGCTGCTGGCCTCCGGAAAGATCGAAGGGGGAGCGGTTCGCCAGATGCGCGATACGCAGCATATCCAATGCCTGATGCACGCGGCCCTGCACTTCCGACTCTGTTAATCCCTGATTGCGTGGCCCATACGCTATGTCTTCAGCAACGGTATCCGCGAACAGCTGATGCTCAGGATGCTGCATCACATAGCCGACGCGCTTGCGCAATTGCATCAATTGTTTGCGATTTGCGCTTCGCGGCTTTCGCTTGCCACCGCGTTCGAGGGAAAGAGGCACACCGGCCACTTCGATACTGCCGGCAGACGGTTTGCCCAATGCGCACAGCAGTTTCGCCAACGTGGATTTGCCGGAACCATTGGTGCCCATCACAGCCACGGTTTCACCGCGCGGAATAGCAAACGAAAGATTATCGATAACCGTTCGTCCTGAACCGTACCGGAAACTCAGATGCTCAACGCGAATGGCCGGAGCGGAAGCAGCATTGTGAGCGGTATCGTTACGTGCCGCGTCAGCGTCCGAGCCAAGTAAGGGCAAAGAATCGGAGCCAGCGGTAGTGGTTGCGGTACTGTTCTCCTGTGCGTGCAATTCCTGGGCGACTGCAGGATCCGGGCAACTATTAGCGTGGTTTGACTGCACCTGCGGTTGCGCGGCAATTTCAGTAATACGCCCATGTTCCATATGCACCACGCGGTCAGCGTGTGCAGCCTCTTGCGGATGATGGGTTACATGCACAATCGTGGTGCCGCGAGCATGCAGCGCGTCGAGCACGTTCATGACTTCAGCGCGCGCGGTTTCATCCAACATCGCAGTCGGCTCGTCAAGCACCAATATGGCGGGATTCATAGCCAGCATGCCGGCGATGGTGGCACGCTGCTGCTGGCCGCCGCTCATGCGCGTAGGATCGGAATCGCGGTGAGAAGCCAGCCCCACCGCTTCAAGACTTGCATTAATTCGCTCGCCGATACGAGTGCGCGGAATGCCTAAGTTCTCTGGACCAAAGGCTACATCGTCTTCGATTACTGTGGTGACGATTTGATCTTCCGGATTCTGGAATACCATGCCGATGCCCCGGCGGGCGGCACGGTATTCCTCGGCATTCGGACCAGCTTCCGAAGTATATACGGTATGCCCAAGCAGTGTTATTGCGCCTGCGTCGGGTGCGGTCAGGCCCGCAATCAGCCGGGCCAGTGTGGATTTGCCGGAACCGTTGGGACCTACCAAGCACAACCGTTCGCCGGCATATACGGTGAGCGATACATCATCCAACGCCCAGGTTGAGCCGTGGTCATAACTGAATCGAATATGGTTGAGCTCGGCGGCTGACATCTGGGCGTCGGATGAATTCATTGTCGGTAATACTTACTGTTGTTTATGGTCATTACTCACTGCTGCTTGGCGAGCAGGTTGGAGATTGGCTTGTAAATCAGGAAGGTCACTACAGCGTGGATGGCCATTTTAGCCACGTTGAACGGCAGTAAGATCGGCAGAATCATGGCTGCGACTGCGGCGTATGACATGTGTGCGTAAATCGGGGTGATTACCAGATTGCCGAGCAGTGCGGCCACGATAGCCAGCACGGCGCCGGCCAGAATGCCGAGAGCCGCGCCCTTGCGGGAGCGAATCTTACGGTAGATGAGTGATGCCGGAACGGACAGGCACAGTGCCACGAGCACGGCCATCAGCGAACCCCACGGGTCGGCGAACATGTGAGGTACGAAGCCTAGTACGGAAACGATGATGGCGGCGGAGGGGCCGTAGGCGAAACCGGCGATAAGGCACACGATGCCGGACGGGTCGTACTTCAGCCAAGCCACTGGGGTGATCGGGAATTCGATGAAGCTGGTGACCATAGCCAACGCCACAAACAAGGCGTACATGGCGATGCGTCTGGTGGACCAGCGGCCGGAATCAGCCACGCCAGTGGAATGCGAGCCGAGTTTGGTGTTCGTGGCCGAGCTGGCTGCGCCTTCTGCTTCTGGTGCGATAGAACGAATAGCTTGCATGCGAATACGCGAAGATATGCTCATCAGAGCCCTCGTTTCTTCCATCCGGACTGTAACCGTTGGCTCCGGAATCTCACCGGATCAGCCGCTTTCGCGGGTCGCGGGCTTCTGCATGCTCCCGTTATGAATCCCGGGTATGCAGTTACCGCCAGTAAGGAATTTCACCTTCCCTGAAACTGACAGGCATATTCATACGCCATAGTGCGTACAGATGCAAGCGATGTTTCATTCTGGGCATAGGCGCGGGTTGCCTGTGGATAGGGGTATGAAAGGTCGGTCGAATTGGTTTAGCTGTACTGATAGTTGTCCTGACGCATGTCTACACGCGATTTATAAGGGGAGCATATACCCCCGAACTCTCGGCGTGTCTACGTTTCGGACACTGTCCCATTATGTGCGTTTTTTATGCTGTGAGCGTTAACAGAAATGTTCATATTAACAGCGTTAATGATTGAAATGCCAATAATCACTTAATTTCCCACGTTATACATATCTCGAAAATGTGTTTAGTTAACATGCGGTAATAAAGGGCAAGTCAAGCCTGTTTGTCTAGTTATTTCGTCGGGGGGGGGGTAATCATTGAGGCACTTTCACGAATCGTTTACGCCGCGATAAGGAGAGGTGGAGAAGATGCGCGTAGGGCCGGTTGTTTTCAGGTCCCGGAATTCCGCGAAGCCGGAAATGCCGAAACACCCTTGGAAAGGTACTCGTGCCATTGCCGGCGTGCTGGTCTCCGCAATGACGCTGACCTGCGCTATTCCTGCCGCATACGGACAGCCCTCCAGCGGAACCGTTGTATCCGGTTCCACTTCCGGGGTCACCGTTATCTCCAATGGTTCCGTGGTTACCGACAGCACTGTGGTGTCTGCCGCCGAAACACTGAAGCGTACTGCTGGTGCTTCCTCCGCGAAGATTCGTACGGTTCATCAGTTCTCTGATGACTCTCAGAGCGCATTTACCACTACCACCATCCTTGATGGAACCAATGGTGCTGCCGATTCCACTGATAGCACCAGTTCCGCTGATGCAGAACAGTCCGCTAATACTACTGGCGGCAACCAGTCCGGTGATACTTCCGCCACCACGCAGAACTCCAACGGCACCGGTGCCGGATCTGATTCCAATACTGCTGCGAATAATGGAAATCAGGCTGATGATACCGCAGCAGATTCCTCTGCTAGCGGACAAACCAACGACTCGAACAGCTCTGACGATGCTGCTGACGCCTCCGACAGCAATGCCACCCGCGCTGCTGTCACCGCTTTGGGCGGTCGCGACTTTGAAGGCCAGGCCGTTGCAACCATCAACGGCAAAGCCTACATCCTCATCGGCAACGAACAACAGCTGCGCGCCATCGGCTCGAATAAGAAAGTCATCGGTGGCAAGGTATACAAAATCCAGCAAACCGTGGTCAATACGGGAAGCGTGCTGCTCCCGAAACTCGAATGGCAAGATAGCGGCCCAGAGTCGGTGGCCTATGACGGTGACGCTGATCTCACTGATAGCGGCAAACTGCGTGACGAGAATTTTGATGACCATGAAGGCGGTCTGAGCCTTGTTCTGGGTTCAACGCGTACCAAGTACTTCGTCAAGGATGCTGAGGGCAATCGCTTGAGCGTAACGGATAGTACCTATGGTCCGAATACCGGCCAAAAATACTCCGCCACTGCTAACTACATCATCTTCCGTGATATCGATTTGAGCTCGGCCAACTGGTCTCCGCTTATGTTCTCTGGCACTATGCTCGGCGCGATCAGTGCTAGCGCGAATCAGGCCGGCAGCCTGTTCGACACGATTGACCCCGATACACCCGGCGTCAAGAGCAACACCACCAAGCCGGTCATCTCCCACGTCACCGTGAACCAACCGGCCGGCAACCTCGAGGTGGATAAGCAGCAGGGCATCGGCTTCTTTGCGTCAATCACGAGCACGTCCAGCATAACCAGCAGCGGTAATAACAAAGGTGGTGTGCAAAGCCTCGGTACGGTTACCGTCTCGAACCTGAAACTCAGCGATGTGAACGTGGCCAATAATGCCACCGTCGCTCATGTAGATGAGACTCTGGTATCCGGTTTGCTCAAGATAGTTGGCACTCTGCTCGAACCTTTGCACCTTGGTTTGGATGATTTGCTGACCGTGCATAAGAAGAACCCTTCGAACTTCGCCACAGGCGCTTTTGCCGGCCGTATCTACGGTGATGTGAAGGTGACTGGTTGCGAGGTTGAAGACGCCACGGTTGCGAATGTTAAAGATATGACCGGTGGTTTTGCCGGCTATGTGGAAGGCGCAACCCGATACGACATCGCTTCAAAGTCGCTAGGCACACTCATCACGGTGCTCACGAATATTCTGAACGTAATTCCATTCCTCGGATTGGGTGATCTTATCGACTGGCTGCTTGGCAGCACGCTCGGTCTGAACGCTTTGGTGCCGGTTGGCTACTACAATCCGGTGATTTCGGATTCACATGTGACGAATTTCAAGCAAAACACCGTGCTCGGCAATGTTGATTCCGATTATGCGGGCGGTTTTGTCGGCGCCCAGATTGGCACGATTATTGAGAACTCCTCGGTGAGCTCCAAGAACGGTTTTGCCGCCACGGCAAAGAAGTACGCCGGAGGTTTTGCCGGTGTAAGCCGCAACGGTGAGGTCGGTGGTCTGCTCAATTCGTTGGGCATTACGATTCTTTCCGCACTGCGCCCGCAGAGTCTGATTGAAAGCTCGTCGTTGACTTCTGACGGCAAGGTGACCATCACCGCTCAGAATTATGCCGGTGGTTTCGCCGGACGCTTAGCCAACGCCTATGCGGTGAACGATACACTGAACAGCACTATCGTGGTGACCGCCACGGTTTCCCATGCTGGAGGCTTTACCGGCCGCGCTTCCGCCGGCTGGGGTTTGGAAGCCGGCACCGATTCCGATGAGAAAACATCGGATACCTCGCTGATCAAACAGCTGACCGAAATTCTTACCAAACTGCTGGAATCCAATCCGGATGGCGCCGGCGCATTGCTCACCATCGCAGGCGTGAACCCGTCCATTATTCTGGGTGCTCAGATGAGCGGCGATATTACGGTTACCTCTCAAGGCGATTATGCCGGCGGTATTGTCGGCGCGGGTACTGGTACGGTCATCGGCGATTCCTCTCAAGCTCATCTGGAGAAACTGTCGTTCTGGAATCCGAAACTCAGCAATGCGCGTAACTTGCCTCAAGAGCGTTCGACTTCACTCAGCGGCATCGCTTCGGTGCAGGCTGATGGCTCATATGCCGGCGGCATTGCAGGTGATCTCCAACCCACCGAGGTCGTCGGATTGCTGAACAGCGTGGCCAAGATCGGTGATCTCACAACACTGCAGAAGTTCGATCAGTTCGCAGCATTCACTGTGGAGAATGTGCCGGTCACCGGCCCTGATACCGGTTGGACGGTCGAAGCTGGCAAGTATTACGCTGGCGGTGCCATTGGCTGCGCTTCCGGCGGTGACGTTACCAACGTTCAGCTGACCAACGTGAGCAGCGTAACGGCTTCAGGAGAAGCTGGCGGATTCATCGGCTTCTCTGGTCCGGCTGACACGGTTGGTGCTTCCGGACTGAATCTGTTGGGCCTCGTTAAGCTCTCCGGCCTGTTGTCTGTGGCGGAATATTCGTCTGTGGAAGTGCTCCAGTCGAATGTTACCGGCGTTGCCAGCGGCCTGACGGTGACTGCCTCCGGCAAGGCTACCAATAACGATGTCAATACCTATACGGCTGGTGGCTTCTACGGTCAAGCCAATTCGACCAGAACCCGCGAAAGCCATGTGCTGAACCTCAAGTCGGTTACCGCCGACAAAACTTTGTCTGATGGCAAGGCTGGTGGTTTCGTTGGCTATTCGACGATTGGCGGTTTGGTGGATGCCATCAGTGATTCTGAGGATTCCGGTCTGCTGAACAACCCATCGACTGGCAAGCTGATTTCCGTCAATGATCTGCTCGGTGCGGTGCCGTATCTTATTCCGGACTATAAGGACACGACGGTCTCTTATGTGAATGGCGGCTCTGTGGAAGCCGATATTGCTGGTGGCTTTGCCGGCAACTTCCAGAGCGGCAAGGTGAACCAGTTCTCCAGCAAAGAACTGGAAGACGCTGCACTGCAAACGGTGAAGGACCGTGTTGCCACAGGCGATTATGCTGCGGTAACTAATCTCGACCATGTCAGCGGCGGTGCTTATGCCGGTGGCTTTGGCGGCAAGGTTGTTTCCGGAGCATTGGCTTCCGCTGGTAAGGGTGGCGTCAATGTACTCGGCAAGCTCGGCACTGTGCAGCTCAGCAATCTGGTGGATCTGGTGCAGGGTTATGTGCCGTATATCTCGTATGCCAGCGTGAAGTCCGACGATTCCACCGTGGAAACTACGAGCGGCAACAAGCCCACCGACACTAAGAATCCTGGACTTGTGGTGTCCGCCGACCGCATTGATGCCAATGATTCCAACTCCGGTTCCGCTGGTGGCTTCATCGGCTACGGTTCCGGCGTGCAGGTCTCATATAGCAACGTGACCCAGCTGCGCTATACCAAGGTCACCGAGCCGAAGCAGCTTGAAGGCACTGATGGCGGCACTTATTTCGATACCGCCAAGAGCTCCTATGCGGTGAGCGGCAAACGCTATGCCGGTGGCTACATCGGCAAGATGGATATTGGCTCCGCTGCCTCTGTTGGCAATGGTCTGAGTCTGCTCGGCAAGAGCATCCAGCTCACTGACGTGGCCAAAGTACTTTCCGTTGTCGTCTCCACTATCGAGCACTCCGAAGTGACCGGTGACGCAGCCGGCTATGCGGTGCTTGCCAGCGATACCAGCGAAGAGAACACTGCTGTTGGAGACGCAACCCCTACACCCGGCAGCAAGGATAATCCGCTTGGTGAAGCCGGTGGCTTCGCGGGCCGTGTGATGGGCGGTCATATTCAGGACTCCCATGCCCACAACTTCGCGTACATCATCGGCCAGATCACGGCCGGCGGCTATGCGGGCGGCATTGCGCCAGGTGATGCGGCAAAGATTTTGGGCGATCAATCCTCGATTTTGAATGGTTTGGTCGATACCAGCGAAGCACTGGCCTCGGTATTGCAGGACTTCGTGCCGACGATTCGCAACTCCTCTACCGATGCTGTGCCCTGTGGCGGTGCGGTTCGTGCTGAGGCTGTTTCCTCCGACGGCATTCGCCGCGGTATGGCAGGCGGATACGTTGGCCATAACGAGGGCGGCCACATTTGGGGCAACAACAGTGCCAGCTGGAAGAGCGAGAACGATTCGAACGGCTACAACGGGCCCAAGAACAAGGCCTATGCCGCGCGCATCCGTTCCGTCTACGGTGCCGAACTCGCCGGCGGCTTTACTGGATTCATGGAATCCGCCGATACCGCTGAAACCGGTAGCCTGCACTTGCTGTTCGGCCTGATCAAGGTTGATAACCTGCTCGGCGCGCTGAAAATGGCATACCCGACCGAAGAGCATTCGGAAGTCACCGGTCCGCTACGCAACCTCGACCTCGACACCTGGAATGCATGGGTGAAGGCCGTGGGCCTGAACGGCGCATACGGCAAGGAATTCGCCGAACTCATTAAGAACTCCGGCAAAATCGACTCCATCGACAAGCTCAACGACTACATCTATGGTTTCAACGTGGTGGCTGGTCGCAGCGCATATAAGGGCGATGCCGGTCAACTCGACTCCGGTGTGGCTGGCGGCCATGTGGGTCTGATGCGTACCGGCACCATCACCGATGGTCAGTCGATGGACGTGAAGACGGTGTCCGCATTCCGTGCTGCCGGTGGTTATGCCGGCACAATGGAAGCCGGAACCGCAGCCCAGTTCGGTTCCGTTCAACTGCTTGGTGATAAAGGCTTGAAGCTGAGTCTTGCTCAAATGCTTGGCGTGGCACAGGTCTTCGTGCCTGCAGTCAAGGCATCCAGCGTGACTGGCTACCGCAAGGGCATGAAGGTTGCCGCAACCGGCACGGATATCGAACACGGCACTGGTAACGCTGGTGGTTATGTCGGCCTGGCTGTGGGTGCTCAAATTTGGGGCGACCGCAAGAAAGACGGCAGCAAGGCATCGTCTGTTGATGAAGCCTTGGGTGCGAACGTAACGAACCTACGTAAGGTGTCCGGTCGCAACAACGTAGGCGGTTACGTGGGTATCGCTACCTCTGGTTCCGTTGCTGACGTGAATACGAATGCCTCGAGTGGCTTCCTGCAAGGCGTGCTCGATACGCTGATCCAGAACGCCAACCCGGGTGGGCTGGTGAACGTGCTGCAGGCTACGGTAGTCACTATTCGCGGAGCACACGTAAGCGCTGATGATTCCGATTGGGGCTACACGGTCGAAGGTTCCTACGCGGGGACTGATGGCTCCACGCAGTATGCCGTCAACGCCGGTGGTTTCGCTGGTTCGTTGCAGGCTGCGATTTTGGGTGATAAGGATTCGGCCGCCGCAGCCGCCGATGCATCCCAGGATATTGCCTCAGTAACCGTATCCGACCTGCGCGCAGTGGACGGCGGCCAGTACGCCGGTGGCTTCTTCGGCTTGGCCGACGTGTCCAGTGTGGCTTCGGTGGGTGGCAACACCGCCGGCACCAGTGGTGATACGAACTTGGTGTTGAAGCTGCTCAAGGTCGGCAATATTGGCGTGCTCGAGGCATTCCGTACGTTCATCTACGGCGGTCACGTTGCCGGTGTGCCGGACGGCATTCAAGTCAAGGCGCACACTGCGCAGACCTATGGCCTGCTTGACAATACACGCTTCACCGGTGCTGCCGGTGGCTTCGGTGGTGGTCTGATTAACGGTTCCGTGAAGAAGTCCACGGTCACTAACCTCAACAGCGTCACCGGCTTGAACTATACAGGTGGCTTCATCGGACATCTCGGCAAGTCCGGCACAGTAAGCGCGGATAGGGTATCCGTGATTCCTGGTGTCGACAATAATGCGGGCAACCTTGTTGGCTTGACCGCTGGTTTGCTCGACATATGGGGCTCTCACATCGAGGAATCCTCTGTTTCCGGTATTAGTGCCGGATTTACAGTAATCGCTACGCATAATAACGAGGACTATGGCCGTAAGCACTCACTGTCTGATGCCGACCACCGCAAGGGCGCTGAAATCGCGGGCGGTTTTGCAGGTTTTGCCGACCTCGCGCGAATCTCCGGAAGTAAGGTGACTGGGCTCAAGAAGGTCTCCAGCGGTGAACTGGCGGGTGGTTTTACCGGTCAGACCACCAAGGCATACCTACTGGATACCGGTGTGAATTCCGCGCTCGTGGAAGTGCTGCTCAAGTTCATCGTCAATCCGTTGCTTGATTTGTTGTACGTCAACAAAGCGGAGCATCTCACCGATGCGGTGGCGAAGTACAAGGAGCAGCATCTCAAGTGGCTTACGAAGTACATTGATCTTGATTTGTTCGCCAAGGGCGACGTGATTTATCTGAACCTGCTCGGTTTGAAAATCAGTGTTGCACTTGACAAGCATGGTACCGAGAACGATGACTCTGATGACACCGCAATCATCACTATCGGAGACTCGAAAATCGAGGTTGGCTGTTCTAAGAAGAATGGCGTGGAAACAGATCCGGACTCCGATTCGGTGAAGAACGTAAAGTTGCAGCTCATCAAGGCCAATCGTACGAAGATCGGTACTTCCTCCGTGCAGGGCATTGCCGACGGTTACGACGTGTTCGGCGGCGACGCCACGCAGGATGCGAACGGTACCGGTGCAACCGGTTACGCCGGTGGTTTTGTTGCCGTGAATGATGAAGGTCTGCTCGAGAACAATGACATGACCTATGCCGACACGATTCGTGGCACGAGCGGCTTGGTCGGTCCGTTCTCCGGTAAGACGAACCTTGAATCCGTGTACAGCTTCAATACCGTGCACGGCATTGAAGGCAACGGCAACACGTACCACATTTACCGTGATGTGCCGGCAAGCTGGTCGTATGCGCTGACCAAGGATAAGCAGCAGTTCACCAATGGCTCGCATATGGACAACACGCTTGATAAGGGCAATCCAATCGACGTGACCGGTGCGCTGCAATTGCCACTCAACCGTTACGACGTGGCGCATCTTGCCTACACGAAGGATTCCAACGGCAACGATGTGGAACCGTTTATCAAGCAGTACGCCGACTACGAGGGTGCGATTGTTGCCAACAATATCGGTGGTTCGAACACCGGTCAGTCTGCTCAGGGCGTGGCCAACCATGCACAGGCATTGAACGTATATGTCTCTGCGGCAAAGGCCGTGCTCATGCTCGATACCGCGGTGTCCGACAACAATGGCGGCTTCACCCCTGAACCGGATGACGGTCAGGACCCCTGCGGCAAGGAGGGCTGCCAGACCGTGGACCTCACGCTGCAGAAGGTGTGGAAGGATTACGGCCGCGTGACGCGACCGGATTCCATCGCCCTGAAAATCACGGCGACCTACACCAACGAGGCGGGGGAGAAGGTTACGCCGGAGTCCATTCAGTGCTTCGATGGCGACTGCAAGGCCGTGGAGCAGAAGAACGGCTGGACCGTGGTGTTGAATTCCTCAGATGGTTCCCTGTGGAGCAGCACCTGGCGCAAGAAGATTACCGGTCTACCGGTGGCTTTCAAGGACAATGCCGGCAAGCTGCACTACTACACGTACACCGTTGCCGAAACCTGGATGATGTTTGGCAAGGGGGATGTGACCAAGTGCACGACCTCTGCTGGAGCGGATGCTAAGGAAGGCTGCAAGACGCCAGCCGATGCCGGTTACTCGGTGTCCGTCTCGTATGCGGCTGACCCGAACAACACCACAGGTGATCCGAATAAGGAATACGTGGCCACGGTGACCAATTCCGTGCCGCTGCCCGAAACCGGCGGTCAAGGCACGATGTGGTTCGCGTTGTTCGGCCTACTCCTGCTCGGACTCGGTACCGCGTGGTACCTGCATGCAAACGCGAACAGCGGCGCTAGCGGCTCATCCCGCAAACGCGGCCGTCATGCGGTTGCATAACTTCAAGATTTCCGCAGCCTCGGTTGCGGCCAACCAATGTCAACCAACGTCGCTTCCCGGATGAAGGCCGGAAGGCAACAATAGGAGAAAGGAACCAGTGATGAACTCACTGACCAAGAAGCTGGCGGCGGGCGTTATCGCCGCGGCCACGATGCTCGGCATCGCCGGCCTCGGAGCCACCACCGCCAATGCGGATGCCGCTGCGTCTGATGGTGTTATCAAGATCAGCAGCTCCAGCGCTGAATTCAACGGTAAGACTGTCACCGCCTACCAGATGTTCAGCTACGACAAGGCAGCCGTGGGCAACGGTACCGCTACTAACGCTGGTTACAAGCTGATTGACAGCTGGGATGCGTTCTTCAAAGCTAAGGCTACTGACTTCAGCCTGGGTACCGTTACCGATGACAATGTCAAGCAAAAGGCTTACGACTACGTCTCCGGTTTGAAGGATAAAGCCCTCGTAGAGTTCGCCAAGACGGCTTCTGACTGGGCTAAGGTTAGCACGAATGATGCGGCTCTACAGGCCGCCGGCCTCAAGCACACTGCTGATGCTACTCAGAATGGTAAGCAGTACACGGCAACGATCGACGGCCTTGCCTACGGCTACTACGTGGTTAGCCCGCAGAGCGGTTCCACCGATACCACGGACAAGCGTGGAACCGACGCCATCCTGCTCAATGTGAAGAACAACACTGCTGTGGAGCAGAACTTGAAGTCCACCTACCCGACTGTGGAAAAGACCGTCAAGAACGGAACTGAAGACTCCAACCACAACAGCGCCCAGATTGGCGATAAGGTGGAGTTCAAGCTTGTCTCCACCGTGCCGGATATGTCCGAGTACACCAAGGGCTACACCTTCAAGTTCACCGATACCTTGTCCAAGGGCCTTACGCTGAATGGCGTTACTGGAACCGATGGCAACAAGACCTTTGCTCCTACCGTGAAGATTGATGGCGTCGATGGCGATTTGGTTAAGGGCACTGACTACAACGCTACCGTCGTGGAAAATGAGGATGGCATCACTTCCCTGACCATCGAAATGGTGAACTTCAAGAGCAAGCAGCAGTACGTCGGCAAGGCCATCACCGTTGAGTACTCCGCGACCTTGAACGAAAACGCTGTAGTCGGCACGAACGGTAACGACAACACCGCTAAGGTGGTGTACAGCAACGATCCGAGCACCGATGGCACCGGCGAATCCCAGGAAGACAAGACCTACACCTACGACTTCAACTTCGGCATCAACAAGGTGGATGCCGAAAATGCAAACAAGAAGCTTGAGGGTGCTCAGTTCGAGCTGCAGGACTCTACCGGCAAGAAGATTGACCTGGTAAAGGTTTCTGACAACACCTTCCGTCCGAAGGCTAAGGACACTGAGGCCGCTGCAGAAGATACGGACGTCAAAACTGATGTCAACGGTGTTCTGAACTTCACCGGCCTGAAGGAAGGCACCTACAAGGTCGTGGAAACCAAGGCTCCGGAGGGCTATAACAAGCTCACCGCTCCGATCGAGGTGACTATCCACGCCAATTACGATGCAGAAGGCAAGCTGACCGATTGGGGCGTCACCAAGTCCGGTGAAACCTACAACAAGGACAACACCTCCACCACCATCACCGTTGAAAACAAGAAGGGCATTGAGCTGCCGTCCACCGGTGGCATGGGTACTGCTCTGTTCACTGTGTTCGGTGTGCTGATTGTGGCTCTGGGTGCCGGCTGGTACGTGAAGTCCAACCGTAAGGCCTCCAAGCACGCTGCCTGAGCCGGTCACAGACTCCTCCAAGAGTGAGTTGTGAGCCAGAGTGAAATACTCTGGCTCACCGCTGACGGGGGAGCCCAGGAAAAGGAAATCCATGAAAAAGCTGCGCGGCATTGCGCCACTGCTGGTCATTGTAATAGGGCTTGCCGTCCTGTTTTACCCGACCATCAGCAACTTTCTCGTTATGAAGAACGCCTCGCGCGCGGTCACCAATTATGATGCCGCCACCGAGTCCATCTCCGACGAGGAGTATCAGAAGATGCTCGATGCCGCGCACGCCTACAACGAACAATTGGCCGCCAACAATGCCGGAGCCACGGATGCGCTCGCCGCAGCCGTGAACACCGAGGCGGTCAGCGAGGAATACAACAAGCTGTTGAACCTCGATGGCGACGGCATGATGGGATACATCACCATCCCACGACTTAAGGAAACCATGCCCATCTACCATGGCACCGCTGAAAAGGTACTGCAGGTAGGCATTGGTCACTTGGAGCAAACCTCGCTGCCGGTCGGCGGCGAAACCACGCATGCGGCACTCTCCGGTCACCGAGGATTGCCCACCGCCAAACTGTTCACCGACTTGAATCTGATGAAGAAAGGCGACCGTTTCTACATCAAGATTCTTAAAGACACGTACGCGTATCAGGTCGATAAAATCACCACGGTGCTGCCCACCGACACCAAGGAACTTGCCATCGAACCCGGCAAAGACCTCGTGACCCTGATCACCTGCACCCCATACGCGGTAAACACGCACCGACTGCTCGTGCGCGCTCACCGCATCCCATACACCCCAGAACAAGCCGAGGAAGCCAAGCCCACATTCCGTGTGGACATTCCTCTGCAATACCTGCTGCCCTCCATCGGCCTCATCGCACTGCTCGCCGGTTGGACCATATGGCAGCATCGCACACGACGCCGTGCGGCAGCCGCTGCCGATAGCGCTGCCAGCACTATCAGTACCGCAGCATCAGCATCACAACAACTTTCAGAACTTCTAGAAACCAGCACCACAGACGAATCACACGGGAAAGGGCGGACCAGACATGGCAAGCATGCATAACAGCCGGGGCATTGCGGCACGGCACATGCTCGGCGCGATTATCAGTCTCGCCGTCGTCCTGTCGCTGATCGTTACAGGAATCACCGCCGCCATCATTACGCCGCAAGCACAAGCCGCCAACGTGGGCAGTCTCACCATCGATGCGGTATGGGATCGCGGAGAAATGGATGCTACACCGCTTGCCGGTGACACCTATGCCATCGTGCGCGTCGCCTCCGTGGACTTGGATGACGTCGGCAATATCGCAGACTTCCATATGCTCGAGCCGTTCACCCAATTCGAACAGAACTGGGAGAGCATCACATCATCCCAATACCATGACGCCGCAGTCAAAATCGCGGGCTATGTGAACCAGCACAACCTGTATGCCCAGTCCGCCGTCACCAACGTCAACGGTAAGGCATGGTTTACCGGGTTGCCGCTCGGCCTGTATCTGGTAGAACGTACAGGAACAGCCGATGCCAATACACAGTACGACTGCGATCCATTTCTCGTAGCCATTCCCGGCAACGACAGCGGCACCGCATTGCTTGATGTCACCGCAGAACCCAAATTCAGCGAACAAGGCACGGTAACGCCTCCGACGGATGAGCTTACACCGAAACCGGAAGCACCGGCCAACACCGGTTCGGCAGTTAAGGATATCGCCATTGCCGCTACCGCACTGGCCGTGATTGCTTTGCTGATTGGTTGCTGTCGCCGCCGCGATGCAGAAAACTGAACACCGCTCGTGTGAGCTAGGGAACAAGTGTGCATAGAATGGAACCCATGAGTGAAAAGCACGCCGCAAAGCGAACCATCAACAAACTTGCCCTGATCGTCACCACGTTCAAGCGTCAGCAGTTGCTTGAAGTGCTGTTCGATTCGATTCTGGCGCTGGAACAGGCCCCTTGGCGCATCATCATCGTCGACAACGAGCACTCCGAGAAGACTGCAGACATGGTCAGCGATCTGACGGCCAAAGTCACCAACCAGTGGGGAACCACGGTGGCTGATCTTTCCGGCAATGAGAATCGCGTGGTGTATGCCCCGCAGGCCGAGAATCTTGGTGGTGCGGGTGGTTTCTCCGCAGGCGTGAAGAAGGCGTACGAGCTCGGTGCTGAATGGTTCTGGGTCATGGACGATGATGTAGCCGTGCTCCCAGACGCCATCGACAAGCTCGCCAAGTGGACCGACAAGCACGAAGTCATTCAGGGATCCCGCTATGACTACGATGGCGGCCCGTTCTACTGGCAGTACGATTTCAACGTGCCGCTTGGCATCCCCAATCCGATTGCCCCCGCCGCATTCGGTCCTGCTGGATACCGCGTGATGGACACGCTGTGCTTCGAAGGCGGCCTGTTCAACCGCCGCGTGGTCAAGGCCATCGGTTTGCCGGATCCACGCTTCTTCATCTACTGGGATGACACGATTTACGGCTACCGTGCCAGCAAGGTCACCAACCCGATTGTGGTGCCGGACGTGATTCTGCGCCGCACCCGCGAAATCGGGAATTGGGATATCGCCGGCGTGCGCCAGCTCAACTCCACCTCCGACATGAACCGTTACCACATCATGCGCAACCGTGGATACATGGCCCGTTACTTCATGGTGCACGGCGACTTCCACCCGCTGATTTTCGGTTTCGGCACGTTCTTGACCGCAGTCAAGGAAGTGATTCGCCTGGTGATGGTGGATCGCGAGCATGTGAAAACCGGTCTGGTGAAAATCGTCCAGGGTTGGTGGGACTCCCGCAAGCTGCTGCACGATCCCAACTGGAAGCCGATGCCTCCGCTGGAGTAAATGACGAGCAATTGTAAGGCTCCCTTGACAAGGGAGCCTTTGTCCTACTTATGAATGAACAGGCCGCCGTCGCCCCAAGCCCATTCGCCTTGGCCGGCACCAATCTGGAAGTGCAGTTTGGCAATGCCCAAATCATTCAGCGCATAATGCTCATCGCCTGCAGTCGGGTCGATATGTGCTGCCGCAGTGTCATCGTCGGCATTGTAGGAGAAAGTGATGGGCTGGCGGTTCATCGCACTTGGCGCCTTCATCGCAGCCTCAACACCGGCCTTGAACCAATCCGGAGCGGCAGCACGTTCTTCATCGCTCATTGTGGCGGTGAACTGTTCATAGGTTTTCGTCGAACGATGCACGCGCTGACGTTCGCATAGCTCCTCATAAGTCATCGACTGATAGGCCAAATGATTCTTCGGGTGGCCGACAACCACGGCAAGCAGCAGTTCTTCATTGTTGGCAATACGGCAATGCTTGGCAGCCTCAGCCTTATCCCAGGAGCCGGCCACCCATAATGTAGCCAAGCCGCGCAGCGTTGCGGTAAGCACCACGCGTTCGGCATAGAAGCCGGCTCGTTCCTTCGCCTGCTCATCATCTCTCGGAGCCACCAAAGCGAGGTAGTTTGCCGCTCCAGTCAGATGACCGGATGCATTGGCTTCAGCAAACACCTTGGGCTGATTACGCACCAGTTGAAGGTTGAGATTGCCGAGCAGGTTGACTGGCTGCAGTGCCATGTCAAGCTGACGTGCCGCATCGTCATCGATTGGCTCGTCGTCATAGGCGCGCACGGCGGTACGAATATTGATTGCATCAATAAGTTGGTTATGTTCTGCCATACCTCCAATTATCACGCGTTTAGTGCTGGAGCAGCATGTGCAACACCCGAGTTTTACGTGTACCGCATGAAAATAGCTACGTAGCCATTGCATACGGTTGCAACGCGTGGTCAAAATCTTTGGTTTGCGCTTTGAGCGGCGTTACACTTAGGTCAAAGTGATTCCTCGCCTCAAACGAAAGGAAGGTCAACGATGATTGAAACTGCACAGGCTTTTGGCGTTGACATTGGCGGTTCCGGCATCAAGGCCGCACCGGTGGATCTGGTCAAGGGTGATTTCGCCGAGCCTCGTCTGAAGATTCTGACCCCGGAAGTCTCCACCCCGGATGCCGTGGCCAAGATCGTCAAGCAGCAACTCGATCACTTTGAAGTTCCGGAATCCGCTCCTGTGGGCATTGCATTCCCCGCTCCGATTAAGCCCGGTCAGAAGCTGGACTTCATGGCCAACCTTGATCAGTCCTGGATCGGTGTGGATGTCACCGAGGTCTTTTCTGAGGCATGCGGTCGCCCGGTCGTTGTGGTCAACGATGCTGATGCAGCCGGCCTCGCCGAAGTACAGTATGGTGCGGCCAAGGGGCAGGAAGGCCTCGTCATTGCCACCACGCTGGGCACCGGCATCGGAACCGCGCTGATCTACAACGGCCAGTTGATTCCCAACACCGAGCTGGGCCACATCATTCTGAGCGCCAAGCATCTGGATGCTGAGAAGTACGCATCCTCCGCCGTGCGCGAGAACGAGGATCTGGGCTACAAGAAGTGGGCCAAGCGTCTGACCAAGTACTACGGTCTGATGGAGAAGTACTTCAACCCTGATCTGTTCACCGTAGGCGGTGGCGTGAGCCGCGTGAGCGAAAAGTTCCTTCCGTACGTGGACATCAAGACGCCGATTGTACCGGCCAAGCTGCGTAACCAGGCTGGCATCGTTGGCGCCGCCTACTACGCCAGCACCAAGCAGCAGTGAAATAGACAATAAATAGCCTTGTTTTCAGGCTCTCCTCTTGCGAGGAGAGCCTTTTTGTTGGGCAGGCGCATTGCAGAGTAGAAAGTCGAAGAAAAGGGTGGGGCAGGTTCTAATGTGGGAGCCTATGACCGTGCATTTCTCCTCTCGAGTGGATATCAGTGCTCCGAATCCGATTGCCGCCGCGGAAGCCCAAGCCAAGGCGCAGGGCATAACGCTTGGCAAGCTCAATGATTCCAACCCAACTCGTCATGGATTGGCTCCGGCATTGGTGTCGAGCGTGTATACGGCCGATCCGCGTGGTCCTCGAGCGGCACGGGAAGCCCTGGCAGCATTCCTTACTTCCGTCAGCGCGGATGATGTGTATATCCTAAGTTCCACGTCGGAAGCCTATTCATGGCTGATCAAACTCCTGTGCGATCCTGGTGACGCAGTATTGGCGCCTAAGCCCGGATACCCGCTGATCGAATCCATTGCACGGCTCGAGGGTGTTGCAACCGTGGAGTATCAGCTGCAATTCGATGGCTCATGGTTCATCGATGTCTCCGGTCTCGAAGAGATTCTTGCCTCGCCGCATGGCGCGAATATTCGCGCGTTGGTGCTGATTAATCCCAACAATCCATCCGGTTCGTATGTGAAACCCGATGAGCGTAAAGCCATCGTGGAACTTTGCAGCCGCCATGACATCGCATTGATTGCCGACGAAGTGTTCTATGACTACAGTCTCGAACCATTCGATGGCAATGCGCGTTTGGCGGGCGAATCTGGTGTGCTCACTTTCGCACTCGATGGTTTTTCCAAAATGCTGGCCGCGCCGCATGCCAAAGTAGGCTGGATTCAGGTCTCCGGACCGGCTGAAGATGTGGCGGAGGCCAAGCGCCGTCTTGACGTCATCGCCGACGACTACCTGCCGATGAGCGACATCATCGCCGAGAAGATTCCCGCACTGCTTGAGGCGGCTCCCGCACAGACCGCCCGCGTGCAGGAACGTGTGCGCGGCAATCTTGCACGGCTGCATGAGATGCTCGCCGCTGACCCTAATGGATTGGTAAGCGTGCTGCGCGCCGAAGGCGGTTGGAATGTGCTGCTGCGTGTGCCTGCCGTAATCGATGAAAATGAACTGGTATTAAGCCTCATTGAACATCACAAGCTCAGCGGACATCCCGGCTATTTCTTCGATATGACTTCCAACGGTTATTTGGCCATCTCCCTGCTGCCTGAGCCGGAAGAGTTCGAGCATAATGTGCAAGCAGTGCTGGATGAGGTGTCCGCTCTGCTGGCAAGCTAGGCCTACAATAGGCGGCATGGGATTCTTCTTTAAGTCCAAAGAGCTGCCGCGTCCGCAATCGTTGACCTTCCGCCTTGATCAGGCCGGTCATACCTATGATGATGGTCAGTTAGGGCTTGCACCTACCACATTGACCATCAGCGAGAAGCGCGTGGCAATCATCGGACTGAATGGAGCTGGCAAATCCACGTTGCTGGGTTTGCTTGATGGCACGTTGAAAGCCACTGCTGGTACGGTCAGCATAGAAGGCGGCGGCGAGCAGCTCGACCCGAGCGTGAAGAAAGATGCCAAGCGCATCAATGATTTGGTTGGCATTGTGCGCCGCGAGGAGATTCCGAACGCGTTCTACCGTGCGGAGAATATCTCTGAGGCTGTTGCCGAAGCGTTGAAGAAGCATAAGATTCCGGAAGGGGAGCGGCAGGCTCGCATCGGCAATCTGTTCGCGCATTTTGATTTGGCGCAGGTGTCTCGTGCCAAGGCCAGCGAACTGGATTCGCTCAAACGTCATCTG
Source organism: Bifidobacterium imperatoris (assembly GCF_002860405.1). Taxonomy (GTDB): domain Bacteria; phylum Actinomycetota; class Actinomycetes; order Actinomycetales; family Bifidobacteriaceae; genus Bifidobacterium; species Bifidobacterium imperatoris. The sequence goes on from NZ_NMWV01000005.1 coordinate 151,999, forward strand.
CTGGCTATCGCCGCAGCGTTGAGCTTCGAACCTAGTGCCATCGTTGCGGACGAGCCCAGCAAGGGTTTGGATGAGATCGGTACCGCGCATGTGGCGAGAGCATTGTTCAGCTATGACAAGCAGGTGATTTTCGCCACGCATGATACGGATATGATTCGCAGGCCCGAATATGCAATCGACCGTGCACTCGTACTGGACGAGCACACGGTCGTGTTCGATGGCACTCCTCAGGATGCCGTGGCGTTTTATGAGGATCTGATTCGCCGCAAGTACGAGACGGCGAAGAAGGAGAATAGCTAAATTTGCTTCTCTCCCTCCGTCATCGCTTGCGCGATGCCACCTCCCTCATCAGAGGGAGGCGAGACGGAACCTACGCGAAGTAGAAGCCGCGGAAACCGTATTGGTAGACGCGGTAGATGTAGGCAGTGGAGAGGTTCATCGTGTACTGGGCCTTCAAATTGCCGCTGTCATCGTAGACGCCGAACACGCCCTGCATACCGGTATCCACCAAGTTGAGATCGTCAGAGAGCTCCTGAGCGGAGGAGACATACGGGGAATACGGCACATCGAAGGATTGCACTTCGGTGTAAGTTCCAGCGTTCTCATCAACCAGATACTTACGGAACTGAGAGTTCGAATCCTTATCCTTGGAAGACTGGGCAGTGGAGATACCGTCAATCACCGTCCAATCGTAATCCGGACGAGTCATGGCGTAACCGAAGTTGTTATCGAACAAGTACACATAATACTGGCCAGACGGCAGTGAGGAATCATACTGCACGGTGATGGAATGCTGGCCGCCGGTATCACCGAAATCGCCGACCTTGGTCAGGAAGGAATCCTGCTCACTCGTGCCATCCCAGACGCTCGGCTCGCCGATCATATAATCTAGCGTCGGCGTGCCCTCGATATCGTTGACCTTGATCATCGTGGAGGTTTCGCGCGCGGACAGCAGTGCGGAACCATCATCCATCAGCTGAATCGTGTTGAAATGAATCCAATCCCAACGGTTCTTGGCGGTCGGATCGGATTCATCAATGCCGGAATGATCGGTGGAGGACTTGTAATCGGAGAACAGTTCGCCGAAATCAACCAAGAGACTCACCTTGCCGGTATTGGTATCGACCTTAATCACCTGATCTTGCACGGCATGGTCGCTACGCTTCAAATCAGTGGCCAAAGACACGATATTGCCATCGGAATCAAGCGCATAATCATGGTGCAGAATAAAACGGTCACCCAGATCAATGTTCTTGACAATCTTGCCCAGGCGATTCATGGCCACGAAGTTCTTAGTGGAGGCAGACAGCCACATCAAGCCATTGTTGTCGAACAGCAGACGGTGGGAGCGGTAGTATAGCACAGGCACTTCGCCGCGCAGCACGCCGTTCGCATCGTAGTAGTACATGAAGTCCTGCTCGTTGGAATCATTGCCGAGAATCGCATACAGGCCATTGCCAAGCTCACCGAGCGTGGTGCTATCCGGTGCTGCGGTCTGCTCAAGCTGTACTTTCTCGCTGCCGAGCAGCGTCGGGCCGTTCTGCGTAATCGTGCGAGTCGTCTTCGTGCCATCAGCGGCGGTGATGGTCAGCGTCACCGTGTTCTTCACCTGAGGAATCAGACCTAAAACCAGGAATTCATGCGTGGTGGAAGCCAGTTTGTCCTCAGACACGGTGGAGACCACGGAATCCTCGTCGGAGGTGCTGGGGCTCAATGTATCTCCGGTGGAGCTTTCCGAAGCGTTGATCGCGGAACGGATGGCACTGGCAGCTTCATCGCTGGTCACAGCGGTAGCCGTGTAATCAGGGTAACCGTCCGCAGACACGGTGTAGCTTACCGTGGAAGCGGTGTCAGTGGTGAAATACACGTACATGGACGTGGTGTTTGTACCGTACGGATTCACCTTGGTGTAAATGTTGTCTACCGTACGTTCCTTGCTGTCGCGCTCTTTGGTGAGCTGCTCATCCATCATGGACTGATAGGCGGTAGTGTAAATGTTCTCAACCTGAGCATTGAGGCGTTCCACGCGGCGTTCCTTGATGGCGGCGCTGACATCATCCTTGTAGAACAGGCACAAGCCCAGTGCGATGGCGATAGTGATAACTGAGGCAAAAATTTTAAAAATGCGGGCGCGCATTGTACTGGACATGAAAATCCTCACGATAAAGCAACACAAAGCTAATGAATTACACCGGTTACATTATGGCGCGAGACTTGGAGAAATATAAGGAAAAAACTGGGCAAACACTGGAGCCAACCCTGAGATTACATGAAAAAAGTACGTAGTTATCGCTCACAATAGTGAGAACCATGATTGCACATCATGCCAGAGCACAGGATTGTTGTTGATCATCGCATCATCACGCCCTGGCACAAAGCAGCTGAGCAATGCTATGCCTACTGTCCACAGCACAAGAAGCAGCACAGTCCAACGCATCAGCCAACGCCACGGTGTGACATGAGCGATGCCATCTCCGGAAGCAGCATCATTCGCACCTGCCAACGAACGGCTCGGCTCGCGGCCGTTCACCAGCCACAACGTGCCCGGTACGGCGGCCAGCGCGGCAAGCCAGCCGAAATCAGCCAGATAACGCCAGCCAAGACCGCCCACGGAACCGTCGAATATCATCAGCGCGCCCGCCAAAATCAGACAGCTCAACAGCCAGGTGCGCATACCGTGCGTTTCCAAATTTTTCAGGAATGGCAGCACCAATGCCAGCAGCATCAGCGGCGTGGCCGTAAACAAAGCACCAACCATCACCTCGTAATACCCCCAAGTGGGCATTGGCGCGGGGGAGAGTGCCAGCCAAGGGAACTGATCGGTGAAACGCAACGGCAGGAACAGGTAATACCAAATCGTGTACGGCATATCCACCGCAGGTGTGGCGTAACGAGTCATATCGGACACCGTGAACTGGTACGCGTTGCCGAAGTTCAGCAGCGAACCGAAACGCACCTTATTCCAGATCATCAGTGGAATCACCACCGCGATGGCGGGCAGAACCATCGCGGCCGGCGCTCTGAGAGCCTTGACCGGGCTCACCGAACGCCATGCCAAGTCGCTGATCATCGCGCGAATCTGCGGCCAGAATAATGGGAAGGCAAGGAGCGCGGTCAGCGTGAAGGTCGGGCGGCATCCGAAATTGGCGGCAATACACAAAGCGCCAAGCGCGAGCCTCGGCAACGACAATGGTGCAGCGTTACCCGCATGCCAGCGGTCGGCGGCCAGCAGCGGCCGGGCCGAAGTATCCGCTCCCAGCCAGAACCACAATCCCAATGAAGTCAACGCCAATGATGCGGCGAACGGTACCTGATAGAAATTCGTGCGATATGCCAAATATCCTATTTGCGCACCAAGCAAGCCGGAAGCAACCGTTAATGACGCAGCTGCAATAGAAGTCTTCGGCATCACCCGGTGAATCAGACGCAGCAGCAGCATCGAGAAGAAGATAATGAACAGCAGCACCAGGAATTGTTCGGCGGCGCTGGTGGGCAGAATCCGGCCGGTAATCAGTCGGTATGGAGCAAACAGCAACACTGCGGGGAGCACGCCGAAATAGGAATACCAGTGCCCTCCGTAATACACGTAATCCCAATACAGGGGGCTCACTCCATCATTCAAAAGCTTAAGACGCGTGGCCACATCATACGGATTTTCGGTTTGCGCCAGCTGGCTCGGCACCTCAAGGTCCAGCCACGGGCGACCGGCTATAAGGGAATCAGCCACATGCGCATACTGGTCGAAATCATACGTGTATCCGCCTGCGGTATGGAAGGCGAGCGGAGTGGCATACAGCAGTTGCCAGACGATGGATGAGCCCAATGCCACCGTGGGAATTGCCATGATGGCGGCAAACGCCCATCGCTGGCGTGTGCTCGAAGGATTCAAAGTGATGCGCCATAGTTTGGAACCGGGGCGCCACAATGCAATAAGCAACACCAGTACAGCCATGACGGCCACGCGCACCCAATTGAAGGAGAACGGTACTTTGACATTGGCGCGCGCGTCGCTGACAGGTACTATTGCGCCGCGCTCCTCTTGAATCCATACGCGAACGACGCCAGCCCCGGATACGTTGATGTAATGGCTGCGAGCTGAACCGATGCCTATGGATTGTGCTTTGCCAGTCGTTGTCTGTGTTGTGGGTTGTGCGGCATCCTGCGTTGCGGACTGTGCTGTTGTTTGTGAGGAATCACTGGACGTGCCAGCATTATTGCCGGCAGCTGAGTCAGCAGTATTAGCGGTGTCAGCAGTGCTTGCAACGGTACTGGTAACATCCACGCGCACATGAACCGTGTTCAATGGTTTCGCAACCTTGATATCACCCTGCTCGCGGGATTGCTTCATTGCCTGTTTGCGCGCCTTATCGATGACGCTGCTGCTAACGGTATCGATACGCAGAAAATCAGATGTACCATCAGCCGTCAATTCAAGATACGCATTAGTCGGATCGGTGATGGTCAGCATGCCATCATCAGTACGTTTCAAACCACTGCCAAGCGCATTATGCACGGCGTTGGTATCCGTGCTGGCACCCATCGTGCGCCAAAACGGCGCATTGAATACGATGCACTCCAGCGAAGCGATGACGGCTAAGGCAGCCAGCACCATGAGCAGCGCATGACGAAGACGCTTGGCCATGTGAACGGTCGCGGGCTGGGCGGCGGAAATAAGTTCTTTGGAATGCACGCCCATTATTCTATAAGCTTTATGTCTGGCAAACAGTAGAGAATGAGAATCATGCCAAATCGTATGTCGAATCACAGGAATAAGCCCCACACATCTTTGCTGGGCGGGCTCAAAGATTCGATGAACGCGCTCGCTGCCGATTTAGGGCTGACCAAGCCGAAAAAAGCGGAAACGAATCCTTTTGGCGATGCGCTTCGCGAAACCAGTGAGCGCAAGGGTGGTGTGATCGATGAACTGATTCGCCATGCTGTGCCGATTAGCCCAGTGGTGAAACGTCATACCTTCCCGGCGCTCGAGAATGTGCCGGAAGGTTTGGTGCTCGGTTGGGCGCAGCTGCCATCCACGCGGGGGCGTGGCTTTTCGTTGGGCATTTTCCCAGACCGCGATCATTTTGCCCAGGTGGCGTTTGCGGATGCTCATGGCCGTGTATTCGTAGGCTCGGATCCGGACATGGACGTGCAGGAGATGCAGCCGCGTTTCATGTTCGGCAGGGAAAAAGATGTAACGTTGCCGAACGGCGAGCGTCTTGGACTCGATGAGCATTCACGAGCCGGGCGTGTGCGCTCAATGGAAGACGCATTGCGCCGGCATACCGGCAAATCAGTAAAAGCCATTGCCGGTGGCGTGGTAGGGCGTGATGATACCGGCCGTATGACGTGGCTGGCATCATGGCTGAAAACCGGTAACCGATACACGCTGGAGCAGATGCGCGCCAACCTGCCCGCAGACATGCGGCATAATCTGGAATATCGCGATGCGATTGCCATTGCGTTCTTCGCCGCATACATGCTGCCGCAGGTGAACGGTCTGCTGATTGGTTTCGGTTCGGGCAATATTTTCCGCCGTCTGAATCGAGAGGCACCCATTGGCGCGATTCGCCGTTCGGTGAGGGACACGTTGGCTGCGCGTGCTCATGGCATGCGCGCATCCGGTCTGGAAGATCATTTTGCCGATCTGATGCGCGAAGCCGGTGCATTGGACAAGCTCGAAGGCTTGGAAGCCGTGCATGGTGCCGAAGCATTGCATTTATACACGTCAAGCTATTCGAACAGCTACTTCTTTGCCTGGGATAAGTCTCTAGCGTTCACCCAAGCATTGAAAGCGCTGAAAATCGAAGGCAACTTGAACCGTTTCGCCGCGGTGAGCGCATGGCTGGAACGCAACTCGTCGCTGGGACGCACACTTACCGAAGACACGGTGACCCGTGCCGAAGCCGCCCAGATTGATATGAAGCTCATTGAAAATCCGGCAATCATGGCATTGGATCCGTACGATGGCGACGATGAACGCGAAGCCGTACTGCGATTGGTGAATATTGCGGAACAGACCGCCCAGCAGATTCGTGAAGAATTCCCCGATCCGCGCAATACTGTGCCGGATGGGTCGCAGCCAAGCGAATGGGTGTACCGTCAAACACTATCCACGTTGCTGCGCCGCCTGCGCTTGCCATATCGTTTCGATGTGGAATTCCGCTCCTGCCTGGAGAACGGGGAAGTGGCCATCGGCTTTACCACAGCCGGCACGTCGATGATGCCGGACAGTCGCTATGACGATGTAAGCCATGCATGGCGGTCGCTGTCCAGCACGGAACGTGCCGCAATGAGCGTGGCATACAATCTGCGCGTCGGTTTGATGATGGCCGCGATGAGCTTCGGCGCCAGCCCCGACGTGAAGCAGGTTTGGCTGCATATCGACTCCATTGGTTTGGAAGAAGCCATTGCCGAGCAAGACAGCGCCATCGAACAGATGATGAGCGAAGCTTTGCGCGCATTCGAACATTTGCGCAGCGGAGACCTTGGCCGCTCCAGCTCCAAAGCCGACCCCAAGGATGGCGACTTCCACGGTGACCCCACGCGCCCAATCAGTCGCGAGGAATCCTTCGGACAGAACACTGGCTCAGATGCCGGCATTGTTGGGCAAAATGAGCAGACGGATGGCCAGGATGCTGCTGAACCTGATACTGACGCTCACAGTGGCGGTGAGGGTGCTTCCGCTTCCATTGACTCCCAGTTCGAGGATCTGATGAAGGGCATCGATATCGATGCCATGTCCTTCAGCTTGGGGCCGGACGGTGACGGTTCAATGGGCGCTGACGATGATGCTGAAAACATCAAGGAGCCCAGCAACGCTGACCCGATGAGCGTGCTGCGCAGCAACCCCACAGTGCGCAACATGGTCACCGTGACGCTCACCCGCGACGCATTCTTGCGCCGGCTTAACACGGACGGTCTCGATCATCCGCAAGACACGTATCGGATGTTCGGCGCGGTGATGGATGTGGACGGCGAAGGCGGTTTGAAGCCCATCAATGCGGACTTCGATCTGACCGATAGGCGCTTTGCCCCATTGGGTGCCCAAGAAGAACCGGAACTGGAAGATCGTGTGTTCAGCTCGGCTACGGCGGCAGTGCTTGGCGCGGCGAACAGCAGCGGTCTGGCCATTCAACGAGTGGACATGCTGCAACGTGCCGTTACCGAATTCCATGCGCTTGCTCACAACGATCAGCTTGATTCCGTGGAGAAGGCGCAACATGCCATGAGCATTATCGACGCCATATGCGATCCGGAACTCACCGGATTGGCGTCCGAAGTAACCAGTGCGCTGATCGACGGCAAGGACACTCCAGATTTCAAGTTCACGCTTGCCGATGAGCTGGACAAAGACCGTTTGCGCGCTCGCGATCTGCTGTTCTCCGGGCAGGCCGATCAGGCTATTGAAGTGGCTGAAGCAGCCGTATCGCGTTTGGATCAGGCGTTCGCAGCCGGTCCGGGCGTGCCGCGCTACTTCAACTCGTACGCCGAACGTGTGATCTATAACCGTTTGTTCGCCACGATGGATGAGCGCACGATGCTTATCCCGGATAATCTGTTCTACGCGCATATGGAATTGGCGGATGTGCTCGGTCAAATCAAGGGGGCGGAAGCTGCCATACCGCATTTGAACCGTATGGTTTCGTACGCTCCAGCATATCCGTTGTCTCATTTGAAACTGGCCATCCAATTGGCTCGCAATGAGGACTGGGATTCCGCTCGCGCAGCCTGCCTGAACGCGTTGCGCGTGGCCCTGGATCGTGACGATGCCGCATTCGCATACTATCGTTTTGCCTACTGCGAGTGGATGCTCGATCATTTCGAGACCGCGGCCGCGGCCTATATTATGAGTGATCACATAGCGCCCGGAGCCATCGCCTCCCTGGAAGGTGAATTGCAGGAGCTGGTGGCTCGTGCCGATTCACAGTGCATTCATGTGCCCGAATCAGTGGATGCAGCCGCGTATGTATTGGCTTCTCATGATCTGCCAGTCTGGCCGAATATTGAAGTCGGTGGCATTGTGCGTGATGCCGCTCGCGTATGCGTGGACGAAGGCATGTTCGTGCCCGCTCGCACACTATCCGTGGCTGTGGCTCGCATGAACGATGGTGAAGGCGGAGACATCGACATCATCCAAGCCCAATACCTGCGCTCTCTAACTACCTGACCGAGTATCGGCTCCCTCTGATGGTGCAGCCTACAGCCGTAAGGCTGACTGAGGGAGAGAAGTTTCGGCATAATCTTCGATTCCATAGCTCGGCTAGGATAGTCGGTTATGAGCATTGAACAGTTGGCATGGGATTTTGACGATGGCGATACCGTTGAAGTAAAGCCGAATGAAGGGGCAACCAAGTTTGCGCCAGGTTCCGAGCAATGGATAGCTGCATTGCAGCCAACTGACGATGATGCCGTGCGCATTGACCGGTTGGACGTGAACACGTTGAGCGCCGAAGCGGCCGCTCGCCTGTGGGCGCGTGTGGCCGCCTGGGTGGAAGCCGACCAGATCGCCTACTATATCGACGATTCCCCGGTCAGCTCCGATGCCGCCTATGATGCCCGCATGCGCGTGCTGGAACGGCTCGAGGCCGCATTCCCCGCACTTGACAATCCGCAGTCTCCCACGCATCGCGTTGGCGGCACGTTCTCCAACGATTTCGCCTCCGTGCGCCATCCCAGCCGCATGATGAGCCTTGACGATGTGTTCTCCATCGAAGAGCTCAAAGACTGGTACGATTCAGTGATTCGCGACCTCGACTGGCCTCAAGGCAAGCCATTGCCGATGAGCTGCGAGGTGAAAATCGATGGGCTTGCGCTGAACCTGATCTACCGCAATGGAGTGCTGGAGCAGGGCTTGACCCGAGGCGATGGCGTCACCGGCGAAGACATCACGCTGAACGTGCGCACCATCGGCTCCATTCCAGCAAACCTTGGCGGCCCCAAGGGAGATATTCCGGACTTCGTGGAAATCCGCGGCGAAGTGTTCATGCGTTGGGATGATTTCCGCACCTTGAACGCCGAGCAGGAAGACGCCGGTCGTGCGCCGTTCGCCAATCCACGCAACGCCGCAGCCGGTTCCCTACGCCAAAAGGACCCGCGCATCACCGCCACTAGGCGACTGAGCTTCTATGCTCATGGCCTGGGCCAGCTCACGTGGGGTGCCGACCATCCACGCGGTACCCATGATGTGGTCGCCGACCAGTCACAAGCCTATGAGCTCTATCAAAAATGGGGTGTGCCGGTCTCCCCGCACAATCGTTCGGTGACCACATTCCAAGAGATTTTGGACATGATCGATTACTACGGCGAACATCGCGGCGATATCGAACATGCGCTCGACGGCATCGTGGTCAAAGTCGATGACTTGGCATTGCAGCATACGTTGGGTGCCACGTCGCGCGCGCCACGCTGGGCCATCGCCTACAAATATCCGCCTGAGGAAGTGAACACCGAACTGCTCGATATCCGTGTGCAGGTGGGGCGCACCGGTCGAGTCACGCCGGTGGCCATTTTGAAGCCCGTATATGTGGCGGGCTCCACCGTGGCCCGCACCACCTTGCATAATGCGTTCGAAGTCAAGCGCAAAGGCATTCTGATTGGCGATACCGTGGTAGTGCGCAAGGCTGGCGATGTGATTCCTGAGCTGGTCGGGCCGGTGTTGGAACGTCGTAAGGGTCGCGAAGACCAGCTGCGTGAATTTGTGATGCCTGAATATTGTCCATCCTGCGGTGCCAAGTTGGCTCCCGCCAAGGAAGGCGATAAGGATATCCGCTGCCCGAACGTGGAGAGCTGCCCGGCGCAGTTGACCGAGCGAGTCATCTCCCTGGCTTCCCGGAAGGCCTTCGATATCGAGCATTTGGGCGATCAATCGGCTATGGCGTTGACGAATCCTGAGGAAAACCGCCCGGGCTCCGTAGACACTTATGCGCCGAATATCGCGGAAATCATCGTCAAGCCGGGCGAGGAACCCGAGCCGTATGAGCCGGTCGCCGGATTGGAACTGCCGGCTGAACAGACTCCCGTGCTATTCAGCGAGGCTGGCCTGTTTGCGTTGAATGCCAACGATTTGAAGGATGTGCGCGTCTGGCGTGAAGCGGCGATCATTGAAATGCGTGAAACCGTGGATGCTAACGGTAAGAAGAAGCGTACCCGTAAGCGGGTGGGCGGCTCTGGCCTGTGGCATCAGGTGCCGGCATTCTGGACGGCTCCGGTTGCCGCTAAAAAATTGACCGCCAAGCAGTTGGCCGCGCGCGGGGGAGCTGAGGCATCGGATATCACGGTGACCGCCTACCCGGATTACGATGTTCCGGCTGATGCGGTGATTGTGCGTGTGGACCATAAGAAGACCCGTACCGGTGAGACGGATGTGCCGGTGTACATCCGCCCAGGCGAGAACACGCGCAAGATGTTCGAGGAAATGGACAAGGCCCGTCATGCCGACCTATGGCGTGTGCTGGTGGCGTTGTCGATTCGTCGTCTTGGTCCGCCCACTGCGCGCCTGATTGCCTCGGCAATGGGTTCGTTGGAAACCATCGAATCAGCCAGTGTAGAGGATTTGACGCAGATCGATGGCGTCGGCCCGGAAATCGCAGAATCCGTGGTGAACTGGTTTGCCGCCGCGCGCGAACCAGGGGATTGGCGTGGAGAGACCTTGCGAGCATGGACGGCAGCCGGTGTCGGCGTGGCAGCTGCGGAAAAGAGCACGTTGCCGCAAACTTTGGCTGGCAAAACCGTGGTAGTCACCGGTTCGCTTGAGGGCTATTCGCGAGACTCCGCCAAAGAGGCGATTCTCGAGCGTGGCGGCAAAGCCGCAGGCTCGGTGAGCAAGAAAACCGATTATGTGGTGGTCGGCGCGAACGCCGGCTCCAAGGCCGCCAAGGCCGAGGAGCTCGGCATTCCGATGCTCAACGAAGACCAATTCGGTGAGCTCTTGGAAACCGGCGAAGTCAGTGCATTGCAAGCATGATCACTGGAAACACAATCGCGCCTACCAGCATGAGCGTGCCTAATAGGCGCACATTTCCCGTGTAAAAATCTGTGGGCTCCCCACCTTTGACATCAAGGAAATGCTCCAGTTTCCAGACAAGATCGGGCTTCCATAGCAGGAACACGCCAATCGCGATGAGTATTACTTCGCTGAGCACTATTTGCAGGATGGTGGGCATCATCGCTCCTTTTCTGCGGTGAAAGTAATCTCATCATAGCTCTAGCATGCCGGCGAATTGCACGGTACTCTAGTGGGCGGCAATAAGGAGGATTGATGAGCGAAACCCGCGAGATTGAAGCAGCAATCTACAACCGTTTGAGCCGTGTGATCGACCCGGAATTAGGCCGATCGGTTACTGATTTGGGCATGATTGCCGCCATTAACGCGGTACCCTCTGCACATGATGCCGATGTCGATTATGACGTCACTGTACATGTGGAACTGACTGTTGAGGGCTGCCCACTTTCGGAAACCATCACCAATCAGATCAACGGCGCGGTCGCCTCCTACCCGGATGCCAAACTCACCCCGCATATTGAAGTCTCTTCAATGAGCCGGGACAAGCTGGACGACTTGGTGGCCGATCTAAAAGCCGAACGTAAGCAGAATCCGTTCAACAAGCCGGGCGTCAAAACCCGTATCTTCGCCATCGCATCCGGCAAGGGTGGTGTAGGCAAGTCCTCGGTAACTGCGAACCTTGCAGCCACCTTTGCGGCGCTGGGCTATGACACTGCCGCCATTGACGCGGACATCTACGGTTTCTCATTGCCTCGCCTGTTCGGTGTGCATACGCAACCGACGAACCTGAACGGCATGCTGATGCCGGTTACCGCTTGGGGCGTGAAGCTGATTTCCATCGGCATGTTCGCGGGCGCTGATCGCGCGATCCTCTGGCGCGGGCCGCGACTGCAGCGCTCGCTGGAACAGTTCCTGTCCGACGTCTGGTGGGGGCAGCCGGACGTGCTGTTGCTTGACTTGGCTCCGGGCACTGGCGATATGGCGATTTCCGTGGCTCAGGCATTGCCGAATGCGGAGCTGGTCGTCATCACCACCCCGCAGCCTTCCGCCTCCGACATTGCCGTACGCTCCGGTCTGGTCGCTCTGCAGGTGCCGATGAAGGTGCGCGGCGTCGTGGAGAACATGAGCTACTACGAGCATAAGGGCGAAAAACTGCGCATCTTCGGCGAAGGCGGCGGTCAGCGAGTCAGCGAGCAGCTGACTGAAGCGTTGGGCTATGACGTACCGTTGATGGCTCAGCTGCCGTTGGAACCTGAAGTCCGCGAAACCGGTGAGGCCGGACGCCCCGCCGTCTTGGATGTCGACGGTGCATTGCGCAATGATGGCATCGGCAAGACCTTCCGGTCCCTGGCTGAGCAGTTAATGGCGTAGCATATCCCGCAGCGAATCATTCTCATTAAGAACTGTGCGGGGATTGTTGCTGGCGAATCGCACATGATAGGGCTGGGAGTGGGCGGAATAACGCCGTTCCCAGCCGCTATGCGTCTGTGCGTTTATGTGTGTTTTCCCCGCACGTTTCTTAATGAGAACCATTCGCTGCGGTAAGCTGCCGCACAAACCAATCATCATGCGAAACAATAATCAATGCGCCAGGGTAGCCACCGAGCGTGCGTGCGAAGGCAACCTTGGAATTGAGATCAAGATGATTCGTTGGCTCATCCATCACAATAAGCTGCGGCTTACTCACCAGTCCAAGACACAGCAACAACTTACGTAGCTCACCAGGAGAAGTTACCTCACCTTGAAGAAGCCGATCAGGATCTGCATTAAGCTGTGCATACGCGCTTAACACCATCGATTTATCGGCTTGGCTTAAACCATGCAGCAATGTCATAGCCTGCTCGGTATCCGCAAGCGTTGTATTTTGCTGGATGACCAGCATAGGTATATCAATGGCAGCATCAATCATCGCGCGTATCAATGTTGTTTTCCCAGCTCCATTTGGCCCAATAATGGCAAGATGGTCACGCGGACCAATGCTGATCAATGGTATTTTCACTCCTTGAGGAGCTTCGCCATCCTGCGGAGGATTAAGCCGAATGACATTGCTTGATTGAGCCGCCACAGTCAACGATTTGTCCTTAAGCTGTTCCGGCAATAGTTGCTCATCGAATGGAATGACTTCTGATTTAAGGCGGATTAATTCGCATCTGCTACTGGGTTCGATATTCAGCCAAATATTGCCGTCGTACCGTTTGGATGCCGTCGATATCGCTTCGCCGGTTTGCCGGACCTTGGCGAGCCGGCCATTGAGCTGCGCGTATGAGCGACTGGCTCCGGCGTCCAGTCCGGTCATTTTTGCCAGATTCCTGCGATTACGGGCGTCATGATCCTTGGGATTAATGCGCTCTCCGTGCTGCTTGGCGGCCTCGACCTGCTGCACCTTGGCAAATCGTTGCGACTGTGCGGATTCCAATCGGCTGATCTCTTTTCGAGCATCGGCAAGCCGTTGCGAAGCGGCACGGTCATTACAGTGCTTCTGTTGCGCGGCTTGACTGTAATTGCCCTGATAGGTAATGATTTCGGTGAGATTTCGCCCGTTGACGTGCCTGCGTTCAAACATGATGCAGCGCGTGCAGGTGGCGTCGATGAGCGTCACATCATGGGAGACAACGATGCCAATTCCTTGGTAATTTCGCATGACCTCAATGATGGCTTGCTGAGTGGGCTCGTCAACATGGTTTGTCGGCTCATCCAAAATAAGCACGTCAGGTTTTTGTGCCAGTGCGCATGCGATTTGCAGACGCTTCCTTTCTCCTCCTGACAAGGTGTCATACCGGTACGCCCAATCATCTTCAATGCCGAGTCGCTCTCGTAGCCGAATGGTTTCAGACTGCCAATCAGCGGCGAAGTCTTCCAGATTCACGGGTCGGACCGCTATATCTTGTGGGCAGTAGCTCAACACGAGATTATTGGGCGACACTTGACCGCTATCAGGACGGAGTTTGCCTCGCGCGATCGCCATCAATGTGGATTTGCCGATACCGTTGTCGCCTAATACAGCAGTCCAACCTTGCGGGAACGTGCAGTTGACCTGAGCGAAGAGTGGGCTGCCGGCCGTCGGATAGGTAAAAGTGATATTGCTTAAGGACAAGGTGATAGGTTGCATAGGCGCCTCCATATGGTTGGGCGCACCGCCTTATGATGAGTGATGGCAGCGGATACAGGTTGATAGCAGCACGGCGGCGCGCATCGATGCGCATGGTATCCGCGGCTATCAAATCAGCAACCTAGTATGTCCTTTCTTTTGGCGATGCCAGCATAGCACATCCCGCACGGTTCCTATTGAGAACCATTCGTTGCAGGGATAGAAAGGAAGACTAATGCTGCGCTCGCCAGATATCCGGTTCGACGTAAATCTCCCACTCATACCAAGGCAGGGCGCCGCGGATATTGGTTTCGATCTTGTCGACAGTCTGCACGTCAAAATCACGATCAAGCTTCGACGTCTCGACTTTCAAGCACAGCAGTACGGAATCCTCATCCATGTGAATCGCCTGCATATTAATCAGTCGGTCCACGCCATCAGTACTTTCCACGGCCTTGACAACCTGCGCACGCGTGCTGGGATCCAGGCTTTCACCAACCAATAAAGAGCCGGACTTAAAGGCCAAAGCTGCTGAACCGCAGACCAGCACCAGGCCGACGAGCATACCACCAATGGCATCATAGAGTTCGTCGCCGGTAATAATGGAAAGGCCGATGCCCAATCCTGCGAACGCAAGGCCGATCAGCGCCAACGTATCCTCCATCATGACCGAGGCGAGCTCAGCTGACTTGGTGCGGCGCCAGAAGCCTATTAAAGAATCATCCTCTACTTTGACGCGCTTCATGCGATCGCGCGCCTCATGTATGGAAGTGTGCAGGCCGTATCCTTCCAGGCAGGCGGAAATGCCAACCACAACCAGTGCGGCAATAAGCTCCACCGATTCGGCTTCGCGCGGCACAGTACCTTCAATCAACCCGGCAAGTTTGCCCGCAGCCTGCGATACGGCGAACACGCCACCAACGAAGAAGAGCAGCGTGGCCACAATGAAACTGGCCAAATACTTCACACGATGCAAGCCGAATGGATGATCGCCGCGGGATTTGCGATCCGAAGCCTTGTCTCCCAGCATGAGCACCAATTCGTTGGCGCAATCAGCCACCGAGTGCACGGATTCTGAAAACATGGATGATGAACCGGTAAATGCGGCCGCGGCAAATTTGGCGCAAGCCACACCAACATTGGCAAGCAGTGCTGCTTTGACTGCAGCGCCTGCATTTTTCTGATCAGACACGATATATCTCCTCTTTCAAGGAGCATTATAGGCTTTCTCGTGAGCACCATTCACTGAGAGGTATACTAATCTTTTATGGGAAAAACGACGATTAGGGTAGCTTTTGATGACCCGCTAGAAGCGGCGCATTTCCTGCAGCAATGCCGTAGAAAAGGCTATGATGCACAGCTTGAGGATTCGCGACCGCAGATTAAGCGTAACGGCCCAGCTTTGGCGACATGGCTGAAAGCACATCCGGGCTGGTATAAGGTGGGGGAGTCCGTCAATCGTGCGGCTGCGAATAAAGCGGTATTGAAGATTCGCAATGGCGAGCGTCGTGGCTTTGAGGGCGGCAAATTTGAGGCCCGCATGGAAAATCAGGATGGCAGCTGGCTGGTGTATGCGCGTTATGCCGGCAGGACTACTAAGCCGCGCAAGCCTCAGGCTGAAGGCATGGAACCATTGTTCTGATTGGTTTGCACAGCTCAGTCATAATTAAGCCAGACAAGAACTAATAAAACCCCAGCTGCCCGAAAGCAACTGGGGTTTTATTATGACCTAAAACTACCTATCAGATGTGGTAGTAGAGCTCGTACTCGAGCGGGGTCGGGGTCAGGCGAGCCTGATCGATCTCGTCGCGCTTGAGGCCAATCCAGGTCTCAATGAGATCGTCGGTGAAGACGTCGCCAGCGGTGAGGAAGTCGTGATCCTCTTCCAGAGCATCCATAGCCTCAGCCAAGGAGCTCGGGACCTGCTTGATGCCAGCGTGCTCTTCCGGAGGCAGCTCGTAGAGATCCTTGTCGACCGGTTCCGGAGGCTCGATGTGGTTCAGGATGCCGTCCAGGCCAGCCATCAGCTGAGCGGAGAAGGCGAGGAACGGGTTGCAGGACGGATCCGGAGCACGGAACTCGATACGCTTTGCAGCCGGGGAGGTGCCAGCCAGCGGAATACGGATGGCGGCCGAACGGTTACGAGCGGAGTACACCAGGTTGACCGGAGCCTCGAAGCCCGGAACCAGACGGTGGTAGGAGTTCAGAGACGGGTTGGTGAAGGCCAGTACGGAGGAGGAGTGCTTGATCAGGCCGCCGATGTACCAGCGAGCCAGGTCGGACAGACCGGCGTAGCCCTTCTCATCGTAGAACAGCGGCTTGCCGTCCTTCCACAGGGACTGGTGGCAGTGCATGCCAGTGCCGTTGTCGCCAGCAATCGGCTTCGGCATGAAGGTGGCGGACTTGCCAGCCAGAGCAGCGGTCTCGTGGACAACGTACTTGTACTTCATCAGGTCATCGCCTGCATGCTGCAGGGTGTTGAAGCGGTAGTTGATCTCCTGCTGGCCAGCGCCGGCGACCTCGTGGTGAGAACGCTCGAGGATCAGGCCGACCTTCTGCAGGTTGGCGACCATGTCGTCGCGCAGATCCTGAGTGTGGTCAATCGGAGGAACCGGGAAATAGCCCTTCTTGACGCGGTTCTTGAAACCGATGTTCGGGGTGCCGTCTTCCTCAACATCAACGCCGGAGTTCCACGGAGCTTCGATGGAGTCGACCTCGTAGAAGGAACGGTTCATGCCGTTCTCGAAGCGGACCTTGTCGAAGATGAAGAACTCAGCTTCAGGAGCGAAGGATGCGGTGTCGGCGATACCGGTGGACTTCAGGTAAGCCTCAGCCTTGCCGGCAACCTGACGAGGATCGCGGGAGTACGGCTCGTCGGTCAGCGGGTCGACGATGGAGAAGGCCACGTCGAGGGTCTTGTGCTTACGGAACGGATCAACGAATGCGGTGGCAACATCCGGCACCAGCTTCATGTCAGACTCGTTGATGGCCTGGAAGCCCTGGACGGAGGAACCATCGAACGGCATGCCGTCGGTGAATGCGTCCTTCAGGAACTCGCTAGCCGGCACGGTGAAGTGCTGCTGAACGCCGATAAGATCGGTGAAACGAACGGAGACATACTCGATGCCTTCCTTATTGATAAGGGCCTCGGCGTCTTCCTTGGACTTGAGTTCGGTCACGGGACCGCTCCTTTCGTGTGAAATTTAACAGTACCCATCGTAAAATCGCGCGTTTCGCCAGCTCGAAACTTGGGTTACGAGAATGTTTCGTACTGGTTGATGAATGCCGATGAACCGCGAAATTTCAAGGAATTGATATTTCAGGGAGAAAATGCAGACACCGTGAGTTCGTCCGTAACGTGGACAGCACAGCGAGCGTACGAGTGGTAATGCCGCGAGCACAATGAGTGAGATGGCTATAGAAAAAGCCCTGACATCCAAAATGATTCGGATGTCAGGGCTTGAAGCAGTTCTATGCGCTCTGCAGATCAGCGACCGCGCATTGCTCGGCGGGAAACCTTCTGCGGATGGTACGGGTCGATGCCCTTAGGCACGTTGTAACCCTTCTTGGCCTGCAGTGTGCGCAGACGATCGTTCAGCGTGGCCATTTCAGCCTTGGTCAGCAGGAAGCGGCGACGTGGATGGATCTTGGCGATTAGCGCATTCTTGTGATTGGTCGGTTCGTAGCTCTTGGAATGGGTCACAGTGTTACGCAGCTTGTCCAGCGGCACCTGCTTGGGGCCGTGGCCCACGGAAATACGATAAACCGGAATGGAGGAGCCAGCGGTAACGCCCTTGATTTCACGCTCCTGACGATCCATAGCCTTCATAATGCGACCGTAATCGCCTTCGCCAATCAGGTAAATGCCGTTCATCGAAGTACCGCGCCAAATAGCGTCCTTGGTCTTCGGATCAATCCACACCGGCTCCTGCGGGAAGTCGAAACCAGCTTTGCTCATGTTGCTCAGCACACCGATGGCTGCACCCGGCTTGCCATCGATCTGCTTGTAGCCCACGGCGTCAGCACGGCGGGTCAGCATCATCGTGGCGAACAGCAGGCCCAGCATAACGGCCGTAATCATCAGGAAGATCCAAGTAAGCCAAGACCACTTGAAGATCAGACCGATGATGATCATAACCACAACCGGCAGCAGGAAGGAGCCGGCTTCAAGCCACGGCAGGGCCTTATCTTCCTTGGCCGTGTACTTGTAGATCTGGATAACCTGCTTGATTGTGCTTTGCTTCTTAGGCTTTGCTTCCTTGTCCGCCATCACTCTTTCCTTTACTGCATGCTATTGCAATGAACACACTGGCAAATAACTGTATCAGGTGCGCTGGTCCGCGATTTGCAATTATCTCGTGATTATCTCGTGTGCAGCGGCCGTCCGTCCGCTTTGAGCAGCGCTTCGCCCAACGTCTCGCTGAACGTGGGATGTGGGTGAATCAGCCGCGCGGCATCTGACAATGGCACATGATTACCCACCAGTTGTTCGGCTTCGGCAATGATATCCGAGGCGAGAGGGGAGACCATATGCACGCCGAGGACTCGTGGGGTATCAGGGTCCTCCTGGCTGCAGCCGGACACCACGGTCAGCGATCCCGCGGTACCACGCATGAGCATACGGGCGTTAGCCATCATCGGATACACGGTTTCCTTGACCTCAAGCAGATCTTCTCGTTCCTGTGCCTGATCCAGCGTCAGTCCAACAGATGCGGCTTCAGGGGAGGAGAACACGATTTGCGGCACACTGGTCTCATCGACCGGTGCAACATGCAGGCCGGCGATGTTTTCCGCAATAACCAGCCCCTGCTCGAACGCTCGATGCGCCAGAGCATGGCCTACGGTAACGTCGCCCACGGCCCAAACACCAGGAACATTCGTTTGGCCAAACGCATCCGTGGCAACGAGTCCGTTTTCGGTCAGTGAAACACCCCAGGCCGGGTCAGTATTGGGGTCGCGGCCGATGGCAGCCAGAGCGATTTCTCCCCAAACCTGCTGCTCGCCATCAGCGCCATCCTTGGTGTAGTGCACAGTGGCGCCAAGATTCGCACCGATATCCACATGGGTCACATTGGTATGGGTGATGATATTGACACCATGCCGTTTGAGTTCGCGGGTCAGCGTAACTCCGGCACGGCGATCCCAGTTCGACAGCACACGGTCCTTACGAATCAGCAGTGTGACGTTCGATCCGGCTGCATTCCACATCGAAGCGAATTCCAAGGCCACCGCCCCAGCACCAACGACTACGGCGGAAGAAGGAAATTCGTTGAGCTCCAATGCCTGGGTGGAATCAATCAGGGCTGCCGCGAATGGATTATTCGGCAGTGGGCGAGGCTTAGCCCCAGTGGCGATAACGATATGGTTTGCCACCAAGTCAATATGGGTGCCTGCCGGCTCCGGTACGTCCGCTTTATGGAAAGCGATGATAGTGGCCTGCCCGTCAGCAGGAGCCAGATGCACGAGATGATGCCCTTCAGCATCAGTTTCGTCAGCTTTGAACGTGGCGGAAGCGCGCAATACAGTAATGCCGCGATGTGCCAAAAGACCCGCGAGCCCACGAACCATCGTGTCCACGATACGTAGTTTGTAATCACGCAACGTGCCAAAATCGATGCCGTCAACTGAAGCATTGACGCCAAGTTCCGCAGCCCTGTGCACGGTGTCAATGGTATGCGTGGCGGTAATCAGTGCTTTGGAAGGAATACATCCGCGATTGAGGCAAGTTCCGCCAACAGTGGCATCGCGTTCGATTAGCGCAACCTTCAACCCGAGTTCCGCAGCGCGCAAAGCTGTGGAATACCCTCCAGGACCAGCGCCGATAATTGCCACATCATACTGTTCGCTCATCATGCACTCCTTTGTCCGCACCCGATCTGTAGCTGCAAAATCGGACTATTCCCCATTACATATAACTATGGCTCCCATCATAGGGAGCCATAGTGCAAATCAAATACAACAAACGTTGTAAATCAGTAACTAGTCCTCAGGCCAGTGACCACGCTTGTCGTAACGCGGCTTCGGCAAACGCCAGCGACGCATCTGAATGGAACGGCTCCAAGCGTAGGAGAAGGAGCGGGAGCCCTTAGCCACGGAAGCCTCGCCGTACTTGGTAATGAGCTTAGCCTTGAGCTTGCGCCACATCAGCCACACATCGATGACAACGGCAATCAGGTAGCCATACATCAGAGTCATCATGATGATGGAAGCCCATGCGTTCTGCGATGCGGAAGTAACGAACATGGAGACAATCAGAATGGCGAACGCCACGGGAATGAACCATTCGCCCAAGTTGAAGCGGGCATCCACATAATCGCGGATGTAAATACGCCACGGCAGTCGCTCAGACTTCGGCATATTGTTCAGATCGCCGCTCTGCATGGCTGCGTATTCGCGATTCTCGCGCTCGCGCATGCGTGCCTTGGCAGCCTTGGCGCTGGCCTTACGGTCGGTGGGAACCAGCGGGCGGATACCGGCAGCCTGTGCCTTCTTCATCTTCGGGGTCGGACGGCCCTTGCCAGCGGACGGATTAGTGTTCTTCTCTTCGGCCTGTTCCACGGGAACTTGGGCCTCTTTTTTCTTGAACGGGTTCCATGTCATGCTTTGAGGTTACGGTGACGTTCAGACACATGTTGTGTAGGCGTAACCATTGGTATAACGCCCTTATATATAAGGAGAACACATGGCGGAACTCACCGTGGACCAGGTGCGCGAGCGCGTCGAAGATGACTGGAATCGCATTGTCGAACTGCTGAACCGGAAGATTGCACTGCAATCTGTTTCCGCCAAGGGCATTACCGCCGAGCATATGAAGCGTTCGGCTGAGTTCGTGGCTGAGGAGCTCAAGCTGGTTGGCATCGATACCAAGGTGGTGCAGGCCACGAATGAGGATGGTACTCTGGGCGCTTGGGAGGTTATCGGCTCTCGTATTGTGGATCCCGGTGCGCCTACCGTGCTGTTGTACGCCCACCATGATGTGCAGCCGGTGCCGGACCCTGCCGAATGGAACACCGATCCGTTCGTGGGCACTGAGATTGATGGTCGACTCTATGGTCGCGGTTCCGCTGATGATGGCGGCGGCATTGCGATTCATTCCGGTGCTCTGAAGGCGCTGGGCGATGATTTGCCGGTGAATATCAAGGTGTTCATTGAAGGTGAGGAGGAGATGGGCTCGCCGAGTTTCATCCCGTTCATCACCGCGCACAAGGACGAGTTCGACTCTGATGTGATCATCGTGGCCGATTCCGGCAATTGGTCCGCTGAGATTCCGTCGCTGACCACCTCGCTTCGCGGCAATACTTGCGTGGACGTGACCGTACGTGGCCTGAAGCATCCGGTGCACTCCGGCCAGTACGGCGGCCCGATCTTGGACTCCAATACGCTGGCCGCCATGCTGATTGCCTCGCTGTACGACGCTAACGGCGATATTGCCGTGCCGGGCATCGCCTCCGAGGAGCCGATTGGCGGTTTGCAGCAGGATGTTGATGAGGCCGGTGTACGTGCCGATGCCGGTGCTGTTGATGGATATGTGCTCGCTGGCACCGGTTCCCTGGCCTCTCGCTTGTGGACCAAGCCAAGCCTGACGGTGATTGGTTTTGACGCTCACCCGGTGGAGGGTTCCTTCAATGTGATTGCCCCGGAGACCCGTTTCCGCCTGTCTTTGCGCACTGCGCCAAACCAGCGCCCTGAAGAGGCTCAGGATGCGTTGGCTGCATTCCTTGTGGCCAATCCGCCATTTGGTGCCGAGGTTGAAGTGGCCAAGCTGGAGAACGGCATGGGTTGGGCTATGGACCCGAACGCTGAGGCCACGAAGGATGCGCTTGAGGCTATGGAAGAAGCGTTCGGTGTTGCTCCGATCAATCAGGGTCAGGGCGGTTCAATTCCATTCATTCCGGAACTGCAGCGCTTGTTCCCATCCGCCCAGGTGCTAGTCACCGGTCCGGAAGACCCGAAAGCCAACGCGCACAGCCCGAACGAGTCCATCTCTCTCTACGGCTTGAAGCACAACGTGATCACCGAAGCCCTGCTGCTTGCCAAGCTGGGTAAGTAGTTACCCTCATCAGATGGTAAGAAAGCGGAGTCAGCAGATTTGTTGATTCCGCTTTCTCATATTCAGCTATTGCCTTTGACCGTGGTTTGCCTTATAGTCATGGAGTTGACACGGGAGCTGCCTTAAGGCGGCTGAGAGGAGACGCATCAGTCTCGACCGATGGAACGTGACCGGGTAATGCCGTTCGTCACGGAATTGTCGCTCTTACATACCCGTGCCTGAACCCAAGCGATGTGAAGGATTCACAGCCTTACATCGCATGAGAAGAGAAGAAAAGGCACAATCATGACTGAAGCTGTGGCCAAGGCCAATTACAAGTGGCGCGTTGTTGATATCGTCGTCGCCGCTATCATCGCCGTTGCATCCGGCGTTATCTTCTGGGGTTGGGACATCGTCTGCGCTGTTCCGCTGACCCTGTTCGAAGGCGTCACCCCGGGCTTCGAAGGCCTGCTGAACGGCTTCTGGCTGTTCGCTGGCCCGCTGGCCGCCATCATCGTGCGCAAGCCGGGCGCCGCACTGTTCGCTGAAACCCTCGCCGCTTTCCTCGAGCTCACTCTGGGCAACCAGTGGGGCGTCGGCGGTTCCCTGATCGTCGGTATCATTCAGGGCCTTGGCGCCGAAATCGCATTCGCCGTGTTCGCCTACAAGAAGTGGAACATCGGCACCACCCTACTCTCCGGCGCTCTGGCCGGTGTCGGCTGCTGGGCTTACTACTGGGCAACCAACCCGGGCTGGAACGGTCTGCGCGTTACCTGGTACCTCGTTGGCTCCATTATCTCCGGCCTCGTGATTGCCGGTATCGTGGTGTGGTTCCTCTCCCGCGCGATTGCCGCCACCGGCGTGCTTGATCGCTTCGAGTCCGGTCGCGCTCAGGCTCGCATCTGATGCAGGTACAACCGGCCGCCGTTGAAGCCAACGGCTGGGGCTGGAGGCACGCAACGCGTAAGGATTTCGCGTTGCGTGCCGTTGATTTCACTATCCAGCCAGGTGAGCGTGTACTCTTACTCGGTGCTTCGGGCGCCGGCAAAAGCACAATGATGGCTGGGCTTGCAGGCGTGCTCGGCGGCGATGAGGAAGGCGAACAGGAAGGTTCGCTCACCATCGACGGCGTGGACGCCCGCGAAGCGCGAGGCCGTGTGGGCTTGGTGCTCCAAGACCCGGACTCGCAGATTATTCTTGAACGATTGGGCGATGACGCAGCATTCGGCTGTGAAAACCTCAACGTGCCGCGCGAAGAAATCTGGCAGCGTGT
Organism: Bifidobacterium imperatoris; assembly: GCF_002860405.1. Classification (GTDB taxonomy): domain Bacteria; phylum Actinomycetota; class Actinomycetes; order Actinomycetales; family Bifidobacteriaceae; genus Bifidobacterium; species Bifidobacterium imperatoris. Next base: position 175,391 of record NZ_NMWV01000005.1, read on the forward strand.
GCGCGAGTCCCTGAACCTCGTCGGTTTGGGAGACCTTGACCTTAATCGCTCCACTCGTCATCTTTCCGGTGGCCAACGCCAGCGTCTGGCTTTGGCTGGTGTACTCGCCATGAAGCCGGGACTGTTGCTGCTTGACGAGCCAACCGCGAACCTCGATCCCGAAGGCGTGGTCGAAGTGCATGACGCGGTCAAAAAAGTCGTTGAATCAACCGGCCAGACAATGGTGGTGGTGGAACACCATATTGATGTATGGCTGGATATGGTCGACCGTGTGATTGTGCTCGGCCGCCCCGAACCAGGCTCGCCAGCCGGTGCTGTTATCGCCGATGGCAAGCCGGATGAAGTGTTTGCCGCGATGGGTGATGTGCTGGCATCCGGTGGCGCATGGGTGCCTGGGCGCACAATCCCTGATTATCGTCCCGGGTCGGCTGCATCTCAGGCTGTACATGTGCGCAATGTGACAGCAGATACTTCTCAGACCGACGAGCACACGCCGGTGTTGAGCTGCCGCAACTTAAGCTTCGGCCGAGGCAGTGCGCTGGGCGGTGGTATCAACCTTGATTTCTATCCGGGCGAAGTCACTGCTCTGATGGGTCCGAATGGTGCCGGAAAGTCAACATTCGCGCTGACGTTGGCCGGATTGCTGCCACCTGTTGATGGGCAAGTACTGATCGCTGAGAATCTTGCTCCGCGGGCAGATCGTCGCGAGCCGATCACTTGGAAAAGTCGTGAGCTGCTCGGCCGCATTGGCATGGTGTTCCAAGAGCCGGAGCATCAGTTCGCTGCGAATTTCGTACGCGATGAAGTGGCCGTTGGTCCGAAGTCGATGGGCAAAACCCAAGAAGAAGCGTATGCCATTGCGGATTCCATGCTGGAACGTATGAATCTGACCCGATTCGCGCAGGCGAACCCATATACGCTTTCCGGTGGCGAGAAGCGGCGTCTTTCCGTGGCTTCGATGCTGGCTGCTGCACCACAGGTCTTGGTGATGGACGAGCCGACCTTCGGACAAGACTTCACCACATGGACCGAAATGGTCAAGCTCATCGCAGCCATTCGCGATCAAGGTTCCTGCGTGATCATGGTGACGCATGACGAGGCGTTGGTGAATGCGCTGGGTGCGCGCCGTGTGATGTTCCAGGAGGGGAGCCGGGCATGAGCGAATCCGTGCAGATTACTGTGCAAACGAATGAGCCGGATGACACTGCAGCCGTCAATATCTCCGATTATGTGACGGTCAGTCCGCAGGATACCCGTGTGGAGCCGGTCAAACCAGCTTCGCCCTCATGGTTTGTGGCACGCATCAATCCGGTGAGCCGTATTATCGGTGCGCTGCTGTTGTGCATTCCGATGTTCTTCAGCTTGGACTTGGTTTCCGCTTCTAGCGCGCTTGCCATTGAATTCGTGTTGCTGTGGATTGGCGGCGTGGCACCGTGGACGGTATGCCGCAAAACCTGGCCGGTGTGGATAGCCGCGTTGGGCAGCTTCATCTCCGTATTCCTATATGCGCGAGTCTCTGGTGAGATTCTCTGGTCCGCAGGTTGGATTGTGATTTCGGAGGGTTCGTTTCCGCTGGCTCTTGCCACGGCTATCCGTGTGGCCGCCATCGCCGTACCCGGTGTGATTTTGGCGCTTGGACTCGATCCCACCGATTTGGCAGATGGATTGGTTGAAATCCTGCATTTCTCACCGCGATTCGTCTACGGCGGTCTGGCAGGCCTGCGCATGTTCACCCTGCTGCAGGATGATTGGCGCGCTTTAGGCCTGTCCCAACGTTCCCGCGGACTAGGTGACGGCAATGCCATCATGCGTGCGCTTTCGCAAGCATTCGGTCTTCTGGTGCTTTCCATTCGCCGTGCCACCAAGCTGGCAACCGCAATGGAAGCCCGCGGCTTCGGCTCTGACGCTCCACGCTCGCAGGCGCGTGTCTCCAGCCTCCACACCATTGATTGGGTTTTTTACGCCATCTGCCTCGCCATCCCATTCGCCGCCCTAGCCCTAGCTATCGCCACCGGCAATTGGCACTTCGCTTTTCAGGGTGCCTGAAAAGCGTCGACGAGCACAGTGCTTTTCAAGGTGCCTGAGTTTATTCCACCTCCGCTGTACCTCCTTGCGGTAGGCTAAGGCCTATGCCGATTAATGCCCAGATTCTTGATAATCCCAAGTCGGACCGTGTGCGCCGCATCGCTGACCTCGCTCGCACCAAAGGTCGCGAACGCTCAGGCCGCTTCCTTATTGAAGGTCCGCAAGCGGTGCGCGAAGCCGTCACCTGGCGGCCGGATGTGGTGCAGGACCTGTATGTGGAGGTTTCCCAAGCACTGGAGCATCCGCGCGTTATTTCGTCCACGTTGGAGAAAATCGTGGATAAATCGCAGGATGCCACCATTTACGTGCATCAGTGCACAGGCGAGGTCATTCGCCATATCAGTAAGGACGCACAAGGCATTCTCGCTGTAGGTAACGCGCGCGCGATGCATACCGACATTGAGGATGTAGAGCTGCAGAAGAATCCTCAGATTGCCGCATTCTGGCAGGTTCGCGATCCCGGCAATGCCGGCACGGTGATTCGTGCGGCTGATGCGGCTGGCTGCGATGCTGTCATTTTTGTGGATGATTGTGTGGACCAATTGAATCCTAAGGTCATTCGCTCCACGGTCGGCTCGTTGTTCCATATTCCTGTGCTGCAGATGGGAACTGAAGAGTTCTTCAGCTGGGCTGCTGACCAACATGTGGACGTTTGTGCCGCCGATGTGTACGGCACCAAGGAACGCAAACCGGAAAGCCTGCCCCAAGTGTTGGCAGATACTGCTGCAGTAGCATCCGGCAAAGCTGTGCTCTTTGGTAATGAAGCGCGCGGTTTGGAGCCTGAAATCCTTGAACAATGCCAGCGAATCATCTCCATTCCTCTCTATGGCAAAGCCGAATCATTGAACCTCGGTACTTCGGCCGCGGTCATGCTGATGAGCTTGGCTATGTCGGGTCATATTGAAACAATGTGAGTTTGGAAAATACGCTGCAAACATTAGAAAACCGCGTTGAGTAATCATCGAACGAAAGGGTTCTCGTGGCAGAACAAATGGTGTTCGATGCAGACCAGGTAACCGCTGCGGTTGCCGAGGGCATCGAGAAAATCCAGAACGCCTCCAATCTGGAGGAGCTGAAAGCCATCAAGACACAGTACGCAGGCGCTGACTCTGCGATGACTCGTGCCAGCAAGGCCATCGGTTCGCTCCCTGTAGATAAGAAGAAGGACGCGGGCAAGCTTATGAGCAAGCTGCGCGCCGACTTCGGCCGCGCATACGGACCCAAGGAAGTAGAGCTCAAGGAAGCTGCTGAAAAGGCTGCTCTGGCTGCCGAAACCGTGGATATGACGCTGCCGGTGAACCGCAAGCCGCTGGGCGCCCGTCACCCGCTGGCCAAGCTGATGGAAGACGTTGAGGACTTCTTCATCTCTATGGGCTGGCAGATTTCCTCCGGTCCGGAGATTGAAGCCGAATGGTACAACTTTGACTCCCTGAACTTCGGCCCTGACCATCCGGCTCGCCAGATGCAGGATACCTTCTACGTCAAGGGCAACCAGGCCAAGGATGCTGCAGGCTTCGTGGGCTCCAACATGGTGGTACGCACGCAGACCTCCTCCGATCAGGTTCGTGCACTGCTCACCCGTGGCGTGCCGCTGTACATCGCCAGCCCGGGCCGTGTGTTCCGCACCGATGAGCTTGACGCCACCCACACCCCGGTGTTCCACCAGTGCGAAGCCCTCGCCGTTGACAAGCACCTGACTATGGCCGACCTGAAGGGCGTGCTGGACAAGCTCGCCGTGGCCATGTTCGGGCCGGAAGCCAAGACCCGTCTGCGCCCGAGCTACTTCCCGTTCACTGAGCCGAGCGCCGAGCTCGACTTGTGGTTCCCCGATAAGAAGGGTGGCCCGGGCTGGCTCGAATGGGGCGGTTGCGGCATGGTGAACCCGAATGTGTTGAAGTCCGCTGGCATCGACCCGGACGTATACACCGGCTTCGCTTTCGGCGTGGGCATGGAGCGCACGCTGCTGCTGCGCAGCGACATCAACGATATGCACGACCTGGTTGAAGGCGACGTGCGTTTCGCCGAACAGTTTGTGATGGGGGAGTGATTCAGCCATGCCTATGATCGATATCGATTGGCTCAAGGACCATGTTGAGGTTCCTGAAGGCCTGACCTATGAGCAGCTCGCCAAGGACCTCGTCAAGGTGGGTCTTGAGGAAGAGGAGATTCACTCCTCTCAGGTGACCGGCCCGATCGTGGTCGGCTACGTGGTGGATGCCACTCCGGAACCGCAGAAGAACGGCAAGATCATCAACTGGTGTCATGTTGATTGCGGTGATGAATGGAACGAAACCGACGAGAACGGCAACAAGGTTCCGCGCGGCATCATCTGCGGCGCTCCGAACATGAAGGCCGGCGAGAAGGTCGTCGTGACCCTGCCGGGTGCCGTGCTGCCGGGCGACTTCAAGATCGAACCGCGCAAGACCTACGGCCACATCTCCAACGGCATGTGCGCATCCGAGCGCGAACTGGGCTTGGGTGATAACCACAACGGCATCATCCTGCTGCGCGAATACGGCTTCACCGAAGCTGAGTACGAGGCTCTGAAGCCCGGCCAGGATGCCATGCACCTGCTGCACCTCGACCAGCCGATGCTCGAAATCAACATCACCCCGGATCGCGGTTACACGTTGTCCTACCGTGGTGTGGCCCGCGAATACCACCACTCCACCGGTGCTCCGTACACTGATCCGGCGATTGCCCTGAACGAGAAGGCTCCGGAACCGTCTGACTACCAGCCGGGCACCAAGGTGGACATCGACATCGAAATCGATGACAACAACCCGATTCACGGTGTTCCCGGATGCGACCGCTACTATGCACGCATCGTGAAGAACTTCGATCCGACCGCCAAGACTCCGAACTGGATGCGCCGCCGCCTGACCCGTGCAGGTATGCGCTCCCTGTCTCTGGCCGTGGACGTGACCAACTACGTGATGCTGGATCTCGGTCAGCCGATGCACGCCTACGATCTCGACAAGCTCGAAGGCCCGATTGTGGTCCGTCGTGCCAACGCCGGTGAGAAGCTCACCACGCTGGACGGCAAGGAGCACGAGCTTAGCGTCGAAGATTTGCTCATCACCGACTCTCCGAACGGTGAGCGCGGTTCCCGCATCATCGGCCTTGCCGGTGTGATGGGTGGCCTGTACGGCGAAGTGACCGCCGAAACCAAGAACATCCTTCTGGAAGCCGCACACTTCGATCAGGTGACCATCGCCCGCTCCGCACGCCGCCACAAGACCCCATCCGAAGCATCCCGTCGCTTCGAACGTGGCGTGGACACTGCGCTGCAGCCGGCCGCCGCTCAAATGGCCGCCGAACTGCTGGCCAAGTACGGCAATGGTGAGCCGAGCGAACATCCGAACGATGTGAACAACACGCATCGTCGCAAGGCCATTCACTTCAAGGCCTCCGAAGTGGCGCGTGTGGCCGGTCTCGACGTGGACATCAACCGTATTTCCGATATTCTCACCGATATCGGCTGCACGGTTGCCGGTGGCGGCAACGGCGAATTCTCCGTCACTCCGCCGACCTGGCGTCCGGATCTCACCGCTCCGTGCGATTTGGTTGAGGAGATTGCTCGACTGGTCGGCTACGATCAGATTCCGATTTCCGTGCCGCCGGCTCCCGTGGAAGGTCTCGTTGGCCTGACTCCGAACCAGCTGCGTCGCCGTCGCATTGCTGACGAACTGGCTGAGTATGGCATGGTGGAAGCGCTGAGCTACCCATTCGTGGGCGATGAGGATTACAAGGCTTTCGCTTATGATCCTGAGTCCACCAAGAAGGTCAGCGTGGAAATCGCCAACCCACTGTACGGCGATCGCCCGTACCTGCGTCGCGAGATTTTGCCGACCTTGGCCACCACCGTGCAGCGCAACATTCGCCGTGGCATCGAGAACGTGTCCCTCTATGAGCTGGGCCATGTCTACCTGTGGGATCCTGAGGCTCCGGCCATCCCGGCATTGCCGGGTGGCGTTCGCCCGACCGACGAGCAGCTGGCTGCACTCGATGCTGGTCTGCCTGACCAGCCCGACCATGTGGCAGGCATCCTGACCGGTCTGGCTGAGGATGCCGGCTGGCTGGGCGGCAAGCGCCCGGTTGATTGGTCCGATGCTGTGGAAGCGGTGCGCCGCATCGCTGGCCGTATCGGCGCGAACATCACGCTTGACCAGCCAGCTGCCGACGATGTACCCGCACAGTGGCATCCGGGCCGTGCCGCCCGCGTGATGGCTGGCGATGTGTTCGCCGGTTGGGTGGGTGAGCTGCACCCGCGCGTCAACGAAGCTCTTGGCTTCCCAGAGCATTCCGCTGCCTTCGAGCTGAACCTGACCGATCTGTTCGCCACGCTGACAGGCAAGCCGGTCCAGGCCAAGCCGATTTCCACGTTCCCGCCTGTCAAGCAGGATCTGGCATTCACCGTGGACGATACGGTCAGCGCTGCTCAGGTGGAGAATGTGATTCGCGAAGCCGCAGGAGCCAACCTCGAATCCATTGAACTGTTCGATGTGTTCACCGGTGAGCAGGTGGGCGAAGGCAAGAAGTCCTTGGCATACGCTGTGGTCTTCCGCTCCCCGAGCAAGACGCTCTCCGCTGAAGACAGCGAAGCGATTCGTGCGAATATCGTGGCCGAAGCCGCAAAGCTCGGTGCGCAGCTGCGCGCCTGACCTGCCCTCTGGCTCCCCGAATAAATATGGCTCCCCTCTGAAGAGGGGAGCTCGCCGAAGGTGACTAAGGGGAGCCATACCCATCTGTGAAGTAATACATAAGGAGCGCCATGAGCCAGCCAGAACAGCAAACACCGGAATACGGGCAGTACAAGCAGCCTGAATACGGTGCTATGGCTGGCCAATATGGCCCCAATTACAATCCATATCTGTATGGCGCTCCTGAACCGGATTCCAAGCAGAACACTGCTGAGCAACAGGCGGCAACTGCTAATGCCGCTAGTAGCAATGCGCAGCAGCAGAATATGCCCGGCTACTATCCGGGCAGATATCCCGGAGCGCAGGGTCAGCCATATGGTCAGGCCGGTCAGCAACATCAGGCTGGCAAGCCGTATCAGCCGCATTACTACAACGGCATCGACTTGAACGATCCCAACCAGAATCCTTTGTATGGGCATTGGGATTCGTATGCAATCATTTCATTCGTGCTGGCACTGTTCTTCCCTGTGCCGGTGCTCTCCGCGCTGATGGGCATTGTGGCTATGTGGCGCACCCGCACTTTCCATATGAAAGGCTTTGGCCTGGCTGTTGCCGCTGTGGTATTGAATGTGCTGTATACGCTGGCCGTTATTTGGATGGCGCTCAACGGCTATGATGCCATGAGCCTCTATCAGGAAGCGTTGCAGCAGCTTACCGGTGGCGCAGGCTCTTCTTCCGGTGATTCTATCTCTGCATGATTGTTTACGTTGGCTGAACGATTCCTGTGCGAAAAGTGAATCAACACACCTGTGCATAACTATGCATAAGTCTGCATAATCATGTATACTCATCTCGGTTACATCAGTTTGAAAAGAGATGAGTATGCCGAAATATTCAGTGGCCGTGGCCGGTGCCACGGGATATGCCGGAGGCGAGGCGCTGCGCATTCTTGCTGCCCACCCCGACTTTGAAGTCACCTGTGTGGCTGGCCATTCTTCCGTGGGCGATTCCATGTCCAAACACATGCCGCACATTCCGCAGCTGGCCGGACTTACCGTGGAAGACACCACGCCGGAAGTCCTTAACGGTCATGACATCATTATTCTCGCCTTGCCGCACGGAGCATCCGGCAAACTTGCTTCCCAGCTTGATTCGAACGCAGTGGTTGTGGATTTAGGCGCCGATCATCGTCTTGAAGAACGCAGTGCATGGGATGAGTTCTACGGTGGCGACTTCTACGATCACTGGACCTACGGTATGCCGGAGCTCATCACCGGTAAGAATAGCGACGGCACATATACTCGCCAGCGTACGGCATTGCCGGGCACTAAGCGCATTGCTGGGCCGGGTTGCAATGTCACTGCAATCACGCTGGCACTCCAGCCGGCTATCGCTGAAGGACTTGTTGAGCCGACTGATATCGTGGCTGATTTGGTCGTTGGATATTCTGGCGCAGGCAAGAATCTGAAGCGTACCAATCTGCTTGCTTCTGAGGCATTGCAGTCCGCACTGCCGTATGGTGTCGGTGGCACGCATCGCCATATTCCTGAGATTTTGCAGAACTTCGCACATGCTGCAGGCAAGAACGCCGCAGCAGCCAATGAATTCACGCTCGGCTTCACGCCGGTCTTGGCTCCGATGTCTCGCGGCATTCTCGCCACCGTTTCCGCTCATATGAGCGAAAAGGCGCTGGATATGAGCGATGAGGAGATCCGTGACGTCTGGGCCAAAGCATACGAGGGTCAGGACTTCATGGTGCTGCTGCCTGAAGGCATGCTGCCGGCAACCGGTAACGTGATTGGCTCCAATGCCGCTCACCTGCAAGTGGTCGTTGATCGCAAGTCCAAGCGACTGTACGCATTTTCAGCTATTGATAACCTCAACCGCGGAACAGCCGGTCAAGCGGTACAGTCTCTGAATGTCGCACTGGGCCTGCCGGAGGATACAGGCCTGACCAAGATTGGAGTAGCACCGTGAGCGTCACATTCGCACAAGGCTTTACCGCAGCAGGCGTTGAAGCCGGGATTTCCGCAGTCGAAGGCAAGAAGGATTTGGCGCTGGTCGTCAACAACGGTCCGCTTGATGCCGCTGCCGGCGTGTTCACTTCGAATCGTTTCTGCGCAGCGCCGGTGCAATGGAGCCGCAAAATCGTGGCAGATGGCCACGTCAAAGCCGTGATTTTGAACTCCGGTGGCGCCAACGCCTGCACCGGTGAGGAAGGCTACGCGCAGTCCAAAGCCACTGCGGAAAAAGTCGCAGAACTGGTTGCCGCCAAGCCAGAAGATGTGGCGGTCTGCTCCACCGGTCTGATCGGTGAACTGCTGCCGCTCGACCATGTGCTCGATGGTGCTGCCAAAGCGTATGAAGCTCTGGCTGATACCGCCGAAGCTGGTGCGGATGCATCACATGCCATCATGACCACCGACACCAAGCCCAAGACGGTTGAACTAACCGGTTCCAACGGGTGGAAGATCGGCGGCATGGTCAAGGGCTCCGGCATGATCGCTCCGCAGCTGGCCACCATGCTGTGCGTCATCACCACTGATGCTGTGGTCTCCGCTGGTCAAATGCAGGCCGCACTCGCTGTGGCTGCAGAGCATTCCTTCAACCGCATTGATGTGGACGGCTGCATGTCCACTAATGATACGGTCCTGCTGCTTGCCTCTGGTGCTTCCGGCATCGAACCAGACAAGGACGAATTCAACAAGCTCGTGCGTGAAGCGTGCGCCAGCCTGTCCCGCCAAATCATCGGCGACGGTGAGGGCGCATCCCACGACATTCGCATCACCGTCACCGGTGCCACCAGCGAGGAAGCAGCCTTGGCTTGCGGCCGTGCGGTAGCTGCCTCCAACTTGCTCAAATGCGCGATTTCCGGCAACGATCCGAACTGGGGGCGTATCGTCAGCTCCCTCGGCACCGTACCTGAAGACGTGGCTCCATACGATTCGAACAAGGTGACCGTGGACGTCAACGGCGTGCGCATCTGCGAGAACGGTGGAGCCGGCCGCGATCGCAGCGAAGTTGACATGACCCCGCGCGAAGTGCATATCGACATTGATCTGAACACCGGTTCGAATGCCGAAGCAACCGTGTGGACCGACGATCTGACCCACGAATACGTACACATCAACGCCGACTACGAAAGCTGAACTCATTCCGTGTGCAGGTTTGGTGCCGGTGTTCGTTGCCCGACACACTCAAGGCCGTTCGGCCAAGCTTACGGTCCGGCAACAAACACCGGCACCAAACCCTTTACGCGTTGAATAACTATGAGGGGAAATAATAGATTTATGGCTACGGAATTAAAGGGACCTGGGTTCCATTTTGACGTGCATACGGATTTGCGCGCCGATCAGAAAGCGGAAGTGCTGATTGAGGCATTGCCGTGGTTGGAAGAGTTTGCCGGCCAGCGCATTGTGGTCAAATATGGCGGCAACGCTATGGTCGACGAACATTTGAAGCAATGCTTCGCGGAAGACATGGTGTTTCTGCGTCAGGTGGGCATTCACCCGATCGTGGTGCACGGTGGCGGCCCGCAGATCTCCCACATGTTGAAAGCTCTGGGCATCAAATCCGAATTCAAGGGCGGCCTGCGCGTCACGACTCCTGAAGCCATGGATGTGGTGCGCATGGTGTTGACCGGTAAGGTTTCCCGCGAACTGGTGGGTCTGATCAATGCGCATGGTCCGTTGGCAGTGGGCCTATCTGGTGAGGATGGTGGCCTGTTCTCCGCAACCCAGCGCAAGCCGGTTATCGACGGCACCCCTACGGATATTGGTCTGGTTGGCGATGTGGTGTCTGTAGACGCCTCCGCTGTGGAAGATCTGGTATCCGCAGGCCGTATTCCTGTGGTGTCTTCCGTGGCTCCGAATGAAGAAGACGCCACTGAAGTGTTGAATGTGAACGCCGATTCCGCCGCCGCCGCATTGGCTGCCGCTGTTGGCGCCCACAAGCTGGTGATTCTGACCGACGTGGATGGTCTGTATGCCGATTGGCCGGACAAGAACTCTCTGATTGGCCGTATCGGCGTGGAGAATCTGCGTGACATGCTGCCGGATCTGGAATCCGGTATGCGCCCGAAGATGGAAGCTTGCGTGCGTGCTATTGATGGCGGCGTGCCTCAGGCACACATCATTGATGGTCGCAAACCGCACTCCATCTTGAATGAGATATTCACTTCCGCAGGTATCGGCACTATGGTCGTGCCTGAGGATGGACTGGAAATGAGGAGCTCATATGTCTACTGAGCATAAGGAAACGTTGGGCGCTGAAGACAGCAAGTGGCTGGGGGAGTACTCCCAAGTTCATATGAACGTGTTCGGCATCCCGCTGCGCGTTATGGATCATGGCCAGGGTGCTCATGTCTGGGACGTGGACGGTAACGAATACCTCGATTTCCTGGCGGGCATTGCCGTTAATTCGCTGGGCTACGCACACCCCAAGTGGGTTAAGGCGGTTGCCGATCAAGCGGCAAAGGTCGCGCACATCAGCAATTATTTCGCGTCCGAGCCGCAGATTGAGCTCGCAGCCAAGCTGGTCAAGCTCGCTGGCGCTCCCGAAGGTTCCAAGGTCTACTTCGGCAACTCCGGTGCCGAAGGTAATGAAGCGGCGTTGAAGCTGGCGAAGCTGTATGGCCGCACATTGCCCGGCGCACTGCCTGCCGTGGGTGGTAAGCCGGCTCGTATCATCGCCATGACTCATGGATTCCACGGTCGTACGATGGGCGCGCTTTCCGCAACATGGAAACCGGGAATCCGTAAGCCCTATGATCCACTGGTGCCGAATATCGAATTCGTGCGTGCCGGAGACAAGTTCGCTTTGCATGATGCGTTCGCGCAAACCGGTCTCGGCCATTACGGTAAGGGTCCTGTGGCCGCGGTGATTCTCGAGCTCATCCAAGGTGAGGCAGGCGTCAAGCCTGTGGGCGCTGACTATGTGAAGTTCGTGCGTGAGATGTGTGACATCAATCATGCGCTGCTCATCATTGACGAGGTGCAGACCGGCATGGGCCGTACCGGTTCCTGGTTCGCATTCCAGAACGAGGAACTTTCCGGTGGCGTGACCCCGGACATGATCACTTTCGCCAAAGGTGTGGCCGGCGGCTTCCCGATGGGTGGCATGATTGCCTTCGGCGCCAAGCTCGCATCGCTGTTCACCCCGGGTTCTCACGGTTCCACATTCGCCGGCAATCCGCTAGGCGCTGCGGCAGGTCTTGCCACCATCGGTGTGATCGAGGAGGAAAACCTTGTGGCGAACGCCGAAGAACGCGGCAAGCAGCTGCGCGAAGGAATCATGGCCACAGGCAATCCGCTGTACGTATCCGTGCGAGGCCGCGGCCTGCTGGATGCCGTGGAACTGAAGCATCCGTGCGCTCACGCGGTAATGAACTACTGCCTTGAACATGGGTTGATTGTGAATGCCGTAGCACCTGATGCGCTGCGTTTCGCACCGCCGCTGATCGTCACCGCCGAAGACGTTGATCAGGCTTTGGCAGTGCTCAAGAGCGTTCCGACTGACCTGCCTAACGACTGAATTAAGGGAAAACCGTAACGGTACTTGACTTTTCTCTCCGGCTCACCTCTGTAAGGGGAGCTGTCAGCAAAGCTGACTGAGTGGAGTCCCCGCGTTACCCGTAATAAAAGGAGACCAATATGACCCCCGAACTTCGCCACATGTTGCGCGACGATGACCTCAACCATGAGGAGCAGAAGCAGGTTCTGGAACTTGCCATCAAGTTCCATCATGATCGCTTCTACAAGCAGCCATTCGCCGGCCCGCAAGCCGTCGCCGTGCTGTTTGACAAGCCGTCCACCCGCACCCGTTCCAGCTTCTCCATCGGCGTGGCCGAACTGGGCGGTTATCCGCTGGTCATCGACAAGTCCGGCTCACAGCTGGGCCGTGGCGAGCCGGTGGCTGATACCGCTCGTGTACTCGATCGTATGGCATACGGTGTGGTCTGGCGTACTTTCGGCCAGGACCGAGTGGAAGAAATGGCCAAGTACTCCACTCATCCGGTGATCAACGCCCTGACCGACGACTTCCACCCCTGCCAGATCCTGGCGGACTTCCAAACCATCGCTGAACATCGCGGCGGCGTGGATAACCTGAAGAACCAGACTATCGCCTACGTGGGCGATGCCGCCAACAACATGTCCAACTCCTACCTGCTCGGCGGTGCCGTGGCTGGTATGAACGTGCGCGTAGCCGGTCCTCAAGGCTATCTGCCGCGTCCGGACATCGTCGCCGATGCCGAGCGTATCGCAGCTGAAAACGGTGGCTCCATTCTGGTCACCACTGATGCCAAGGAAGCCGTGAAGGATGCCGACTGCATCTTCACTGACACCTGGGTTTCGATGGGTGAGGAAGCCGAATACGCCATTCGTTCCAAGCCGTTCTGGAACTATCAGGTCAACGCCGAACTCATGGCGCTCGCCAAGCCGGACGCGCTGTTCCAGCACTGCCTGCCTGCTTACCGTGGCAAGGAAGTCACTGCTGAAGTGATTGACGGCCCGCAGTCTGTGGTGTGGGATGAGGCTGAGAACCGTCTGCATGCGCAGAAGGCTTTGATGACCTGGCTCGCAGGCAAGGCTCGTGGAGACGAAAGCCTGCTGGCATGAGCGATTCCTCTTCATCGTTGCAGCGGCCCGCCACCAGGGCCGCTCGACTGAGTGCCATTGAGCAGGCGCTGGCCACGCATATCGTCACATCGCAATCGCAGTTGTCCAAAATTCTGATTGATGAGGGCATTGTGGTGACTCAGGCAACGCTGAGCCGTGATCTTGACGAGATGCATGCGGTAAAAACGCGTCTTAAAGATGGCACTGTGGCATATGCGGTTGATCGAGGCGCGACCGCAGGCGAGGGAGAAGTTGTTGTAGGGGAGCGGTCCGAAGCTCAGATGGCCCGAGTGCTCAGTGGCCTGGTCACTTCGGTTGCCGCTGCTCGTAACCTCATCGTGGTGCATACGCCTTCTGGTGCCGCGCAATATGTGGCTTCCGTGGTGGATAAGCAGCCTATCGATGGTGTGCTTGGCACTATTGCCGGAGACGATACGGTGCTGGTCATCTGCACGGATGACGATACCGCAGCCGGGCGAGCCGACTGGCTCCTCGCCCTCGCCTCCAAATAATTCTCCAACACGCCCATGCATAAATATGCATAGCTCTGTATATAATTGCACTCAGTTTGTTTTTGATTGTTTAGGAAAGGGAATCAATGGCAGATAACAAGCGCATTGTTCTGGCCTATTCCGGTGGTCTCGATACCTCCGTCGCCATCTCGTACCTGAAGGAGCGCACCGGCAAGGATGTCGTCGCCGTATCCCTCGACGTCGGTCAGGGTGGAGAAAGCCTCGAGACCATCAAGCAGCGCGCTCTCGCCTGCGGTGCCGTGGAATCCTACGTGGTGGACGCTCGTGACGAGTTCGCCAACGAGTACTGCATGAAGGCCCTTAAGGCCAACGCCATGTACGAAGGCGTGTACCCGCTGGTCTCCGCCATCTCCCGCCCGCTGATCTCCAAGCACCTCGTGCGTGCCGCCCACCAGTTCGGCGCCGACACCATCTCCCACGGCTGCACCGGCAAGGGCAATGACCAGGTTCGTTTCGAGGTGTCCATCGCCGCCATCGACCCGACCCTGAAGGCCATCAGCCCGATTCGTGATCTCGCTCTGACCCGTGACGTGGAAATCGCGTTCGCCAAGGAGCACAAGCTGCCAATCACCCAGACCGAGAAGTCCCCGTACTCCATCGATCAGAACGTGTGGGGCCGCGCCATCGAGACCGGCTTCCTCGAGGATCCGTGGAACGGCCCGACCAAGGACTGCTACTCCTACACCGACGATCCGGCCTTCCCTCCGGTCGAAGATGAAGTGGTCATCGAGTTCAAGCAGGGTATTCCGGTCAAGATCGACGGCCGCGATGTCACTCCGCTTCAGGCCATCGAAGAGATGAACCGCCGCGCCGGCGCCCAGGGCATCGGCCGTATCGACCTGATTGAGGATCGTCTGGTCGGCATCAAGTCCCGCGAGCTGTACGAGGCTCCGGGTGCCGTGGCTCTGATCACCGCCCACCAGGAACTCGAAAACTGCTGCCTTGAGCGTGAACAGCACCGCATTAAGCGCGATATCGACAAGCGTTGGGCCGAGCTGGTCTACGATGCGCAGTGGTTCTCCCCGGCAACCCAGTCCCTGAACGCCTTTATCGAAGATACTCAGAAGTACGTCTCCGGTGAGATTCGCATGACCCTGCATGGTGGTCGTGCCGTGGTGACCGGTCGTCGTTCCGACTCCTCGCTGTACGATTACAAGCTCGCCACCTATGATTCTGGCGACAGCTTCGATTCCAAGTCCTCCAACGGCTTCATCGACATCTACGGCCTGCCGTCCCGTGTGGCCGCAGCCCGCGACGTGAAGTTCGGCAACGGCATCGAAGTCCCCACAAACACCGTGGAGTAATAATTACTTTTCGACGCTGCTGTGTAGCTCCCCTCATTGAGGGGAGCTTATTTGTCATATGACCCATGTTTGAACGCGCTGATACGCTTAGTGCAGCCGTTTTTGCGTATAAGGAGTGATTCATGCCTGAAAACAATGAACATCTGGCACTGTGGGGTGGCCGTTTCACCTCCGGTCCGTCCCCGGAACTGGCTCGACTGAGTAAGTCCACCCAGTTCGACTGGCGATTGGCTGATGATGATATCGCCGGTTCCCGTGCCCACGCCCGTGCACTCGGCCGCGCAGGTCTGTTGACTGCCGACGAATTGCAGCGCATGGAGGATGCGCTCGACACCCTGCAGCGCCATGTGGATGATGGCTCCTTCGCTCCAATCGAAGATGACGAGGACGAGGCCACCGCACTCGAACGTGGTCTGATTGACATTGCCGGCGACGAACTCGGCGGCAAGCTCCGTGCCGGTCGTTCCCGCAACGACCAGATCGCCTGCCTGATTCGCATGTGGCTGCGCCGCCACTCCCGCGTGATCGCCGGACTGCTACTTGACCTTGTCAACGCGCTGATCGAACAGTCCGAGAAGGCCGGACGCACCGTGATGCCGGGCCGTACCCACATGCAGCACGCCCAGCCGGTGCTGCTCGCGCACCAGTTGATGGCCCACGCATGGCCGCTCATTCGCGACGTGCAGCGCCTCATCGACTGGGACAAGCGCATCAACGCCTCCCCGTACGGTTCCGGCGCACTCGCCGGCAACACGCTTGGCCTCGATCCGGAAGCTGTGGCCCGCGAGCTTGGCTTCTCTCGCGTGACCGACAATTCCATCGACGGCACCGCAGCCCGCGATCTCGTGGCCGAATTCGCTTTCGTGGCCGCCATGACCGGCGTGGATATCTCCCGCTTGTCCGAGGAAATCATCATCTGGAACACTCAGGAATTCGCCTTCGTCAAGCTCGACGACGGCTACTCCACCGGCTCCTCCATCATGCCGCAGAAGAAGAACCCGGATATCGCCGAACTGGCCCGTGGCAAGTCCGGCCGCCTGATTGGCGACCTGACCGGTCTCTTGGCCACCCTGAAGGGCCTGCCGACCGCCTACGCCCGCGATCTGCAGGAAGACAAGGAGGCGGTCTTCGACCAGGTGGATACCCTCGAAGTGCTGCTGCCCGCCTTCACCGGCATGGTCAAAACCATGCACTTCGATGCCGAGCGTCTGGAAGAGGAAGCCCCGACCGGCTTCGCTCTGGCCACCGATATCGCCGAATGGCTGGTCAAGAACGGTGTACCGTTCCGCCACGCCCACGAGCTTTCCGGCGCCTGCGTCAAGATCGCCGAAGGCCGTGGCCAGGAACTTTGGGACCTGACCGATCAGGACTTTATCGACACCTTCGCTGCATTCCTGCCGGCCGAAAAGGCTCCGGGCGTGCGCGAAGTGCTCTCTAGCCACGGTTCCGTGGATTCCCGCAATGGCAAGGGTGGCACCGCCTATGGTCGCGTGCGCGAGCAGATTGTGGACGCCAAGGCGCAGATTGAAGAGCTGAAGCTCTTCCCGGCCTCCACGTCCGACGGTTCCGCCTACAAGGCTCCCGGCACGTTCTAATCGTTTGCCGATAGTCTTCCGGCTCCTCGCACTACAGCGGGGAGCCGTTTTTTGTATGCCGTCGTATGTCACGCGCCGCACTTACACTGAGTAATCGTAACGAACGGGAGCCGCAAGGCTGAGAGGAAGCGCCAGCTTCGACCGGGGAACTTGACGCGGGTCATGCCGCCGTAAGGAATCGTTGATTACAGATTTGTTGGGTTCGCCACAGTTCGTACGTATAACTAAGCCGTGTGCGGCTTGTGGTGTAGCCAATGCGCCATCAGCCATGCACGGTCGCATGACTGGGTTCATGAATGGGCGCACCACTTAAGGTACGGTTCGTTTCGTGCACCCTTTTTTAGTATCAGGAAGGGATGCGAATGCAGGTTAACGGAGAGCAGGTCAAGCTCGAAGCGCCGGTCAGCGTGACCGACTACTTGGAAACTCACGGTTTTCGAGCCGAGCGCGTGGCCATCGAACTCAACGGAGAGATTATTCCGCGCGAAAAGCGTGGTGAGGCCATGCTCGACGACCAGTGCGTCATGGAAATCGTCCAGTTTGTGCAAGGCGGCTGAGCACAAAGCTTCAGCGCTCTTACAAGCCAATCCAAAGAAGGAAACATCATGAATATCAATCCAGTTACCGAAGCATCCGTTGAGGCGACGCCGTTGCCGCCACAGCCCAAAGTCGTCAATCCCGTCGGTACCGCAGCGCCGATGCTGCCGGTGGAAGACAAGCCGCTCAATCTGGGAGGTCACGAATTCCAGTCCCGATTCATTCTGGGATCCGGCCGCTATGACCTGAACTTGATCAAAGCTACTGTGGAGCATGCCGGTACACAGATCGTCACGATGGCACTGCGCCGTGCGCAAACCACTGAAAACAGTGTGCTTGATTACATTCCGGAAGGCATCACGCTGCTGCCGAACACTTCCGGTGCCCGCAACGCCGAGGAAGCCGTGCGTATCGCCCGTCTGGCCCGCGAGGTTTGCCATACCGACTTCGTCAAGGTCGAAATCGAGCATGAAACCAAGTACCTCTTGCCGGATAACGCCGAAACCATCCGCGCCACTGAAATGCTGGCCAAGGAAGGTTTCGTGGTCATGCCCTACATGTTCCCCGATCCGATTGCGGCACGCCAGCTCGAAGAAGCTGGTGCCGCGGCCGTGATGCCGCTGGGCTCGCTGATTGGCTCCAACATGGGCTTGCGCATGCGCGACTTCATCGAAATCATCATCGCTAATGCGCATGTGCCGGTGATCATCGACGCTGGCATCGGTCGCCCAAGCCAGGCCTGCGATGCGATGGAAATGGGTGCCGATGCAGTCATGGCATACACTGCCGTGGCATCCGCTGGCAACATTCCACTGATGGCTGAAGCCTTCAAGAACGCCATCAACGCCGGCCGCGCCGCCTATCTCTCCGGTCTTGGCAAGGTGACCGAAGGCCAGGCCGTGCCGTCCAGCCCCACCACCGGATACCTGCACTGATATGGCACTGTCAGACGAACAAGTGGAGCGTTACGCTCGTCACCTGATTCTGAAGGGCGTGGGCGTTAAAGGTCAAAAGCGTCTACTGGCTTCCAGTGTGCTCATCATTGGTGCCGGTGGCCTCGGCTCACCAGCAGCGCTCTACCTTGCCGCTGCCGGCGTGGGTCGTATCGGTTTGGTCGACGGCGATGTGGTCGATTTGAGCAACCTGCAGCGTCAGATTATCCATACCACCGCCTCGGTTGGCACCCCCAAGGTGGAATCAGCTGCGGCATCCATTCGCGCGTTGAACCCAGACGTGCAGATTAAGACTCACCGCGAACTGGTAGATGCCAGCAATATCAGCGCACTCATCGAGCCATATGATTTGGTGATTGATGCCACGGATAATTTTGCGGCGAAATTCCTTATCAATGACGCTTGCGTGCTGGCGAATAAGCCATACATTCATGCGGGTGTTGTGGGATTCTCCGGTCAGGTCATGACCGTCGTGCCTGGCGAAGGGCCGTGCTACCGATGCATTTTCCGCGATATGCCTGCGGCCGGAGAGATCCCGACCTGCAAAGAGGCCGGTGTGCTCGGCGCCGTGGTGGGCATCATCGGCAGCATTGAAGCCACTGAAGCTGCCAAGCTCATCGTTGGAGTGGGGGAGCCGTTGATTGGCCGCATGCTCACCGTTGATGCGTTGACGATGAACATTCGCCGTGTGCCGTTGCCCAAGCATGTGCCGGATTGCCCGGTGTGTGGTGAACATCCAACCATCACGTCAATCGATCCGGCCAACTATGTTCAGCCGGCTTGTGCCATCTGAGTGCCATTGAGCACCGTTTGATAATGGTTCCGGTTCCTCTCCGGAGGAGCCGGAATGATGAAGGGGGAGTACTAGTTATGCCCATCGCATTGCATAACCATCCGGAAGCGGACGCCGAAGAACCGGTGTTCAGTCATATCACGCCGGCTGAGTTTGCGGCGCTTGATCCGGCAACAGTTACGTTGCTGGATTTGCGAGAACCAGCAGATGTGGAAGCGCATCCGATTGAAGGTGCCATCAACGCACCGCTCGACCCATTGGCGCATGTGCTCAAAAACGTACCGAAAGATCGCAAGGTCATCGTCTACTGCGCTGAAGGCTGGTGGAGCGAAGAAGTCGCTGAAATCCTTGCCGACCGTGGCTATGAAGTGGCGAGCCTTGACGGCGGATTCCATGCTTACCAGCAGTATTTGGCAGCTCAAAGGGCATAAGTCGGGCGCGTAGTTCACTGCATAATCATCCGAGCGAATGAGTTCAGGCGTTCTGCACTTGTCTTACAATCGGCAACGACGATAAGTACTAACCGAACAATTCCGAGGAGCCCGATATCGTGGGACGTCTGCTCACTCGTACGCAGATTCAACAACTGGTTGCCAAGCATGGCAGCGAAATCATCGAACATCATCACATGGAGATTGAACGCTGCTGCTATCAGCATGGCAACATCACCACATTCGCGCATTCCATCCGCGTGGCATGCTTGGCTGTATGGATGGCAGACCGTGCGCACCTGTGGCGTCGCGTAAACGTGAAATCCCTGATCCGTGCGGCGCTGCTGCATGATTATTTCCTTTACGATTGGCATGACTGGGATAACGGCACCCATCGCTGGCATGGCTTTACCCACGGCCATGCAGCGCTGGTCAATGCGCTCAAAGATTTCAAACTCAATGCCATCGAGCGCGACAGCATCGAAAAGCATATGTTCCCCATGACGCCAATCCCGCCGCGCTATATCGAAGGATATCTGGTTACGCTGGCGGATAAGATTTCCGCCACCCGAGAAACGTTCTCGATGGGCCGATTCCATAAGAAGGCATTGCCGGCCAAGCCACTCAGTGCAGCCCTGCAGCCGAGCCGCCTGCGACCGGAAATCACACAAGGCCGGTGATCCCATCGTGATGCTGTTTCTTGAATACCTGTTCCTCTGGTTTATTTTCTACAGTTTCGCCGGTTGGGTCTATGAATCGATCTTGGTTTCCATCCAGCAGCATCGCTGGGTGAACCGTGGATTCCTGAACGGTCCGCTTTGCCCAATCTATGGTACGGGCGCGGTGGCCGGCGTGGTGATTCTCGGTCACATTCATAATCCCGTGGCCTTGTTCCTGCTGGCGATGATTGGCGCATCAGTGCTTGAATACTTCACCTCATGGGCTATGGAACAACTATTCCACGCACGTTGGTGGGATTATTCGCACTTTCGGTTCAATCTCAACGGCCGCATTTGCTTGCTCGGTGCCGTGGTGTTCGGCATCGGGGGAGTGCTGATTGTGGATGTGATTCAGCCGCAGGTCGTGCGAGTAACCAATATGATTCCACTGCAAGTGATTCATGTGCTGTTCATCGTGCTGATGGCGCTGACCATTGCCGACACCATCGTCACCGTATGCGGCATTGTGAACTTCGAACAGAGCCTCGAACAGTTCAAGCTTGCTGTGGCCAAGTATGGTGATGCGGTACGCGAGAAAGTGGGAGATGCGGTATCCGGGGCCACCGATAAATTCGGCGGTATGCCATCCGTGGTCGGGCAGAAGGTCGGTGAGTCTTGGCAGAGCGGCAAGGAGATGTCTTCCGAATTTATGATGCGTGTCAAGGATGCTGCTGATTCCGTGTTCAACCGTCAGCAGCGCCGTATGATTGCGTCCTTCCCGCGATTGAAAACCACGAATAATAATGAGACGCTCCAGCAGTTGCGCGAAACCCTGGAGAAGCTGTATCGCCGCTGAGCTTAGTGATGATACTCAAGACGTTGATTCACTAAAGAAACCCGCTCCTCTGACACTGTCGGTGTGTTCTGCGAGACTTATAGACGCTTGAAAACAGAATTAAGCATCGTATATCACACAATTCGATAGGGAGAAGCTACACGCTATGGCTCACGTCACCGACTTCAAGGAAGCGGGTTTCAACACCCTGCTTGAGGAACTGGAATGGCGCGGGTTGATTTCCCAGTCCACGGACCGGGATCGACTCGCAGCGGCACTGAACGGCGAGCCGATCACCTATTACTGTGGTTTCGACCCGACCGCTGCCTCACTACATATCGGCAACCTGGTGCAACTGATTAATATGCGTCACATGCAGCTTGCAGGTCATCATCCGATTGCTTTGGTCGGTGGCGCGACTGGTTTGATTGGCGACCCGCGCCAGTCCGGCGAGCGTACGCTTAATCCGAAGGATGTTGTGGCCGGCTGGGCTGAGCGCTTGAAGAACCAGATTGGCGGCATTCTGGAAACCGAAGGTGTCAATCCGGTGCGATTCGTGTCCAACTATGATTGGACCGCGCAGATGAGCGTCATCGATTTCCTGCGTGATGTTGGCAAGAACTTCCGCCTCGGTACCATGCTCGCCAAGGATACGGTGGCACGCCGCCTCAACTCCGAGGAAGGCATTTCCTTCACCGAGTTCAGCTACCAGGTGCTGCAGGGTAACGACTTCCTGCACCTATTCGACGAATACCACTGCACGCTGGAACTTGGCGGCTCCGACCAGTGGGGCAATCTGACCTCCGGCCTTGATCTGATTCATAAGGTGCGTGGCGTGGATGTGAACGTGTTCACCAGCCCGATTATCACCGATGCACAGGGCAAGAAGTTCGGCAAGTCCGAAGGCAACGCTGTGTGGCTGGATGCCACGATGCTCAGCCCCTACAAGTTCTACCAGTTCTGGATTAACCGCCCGGATGT
Source organism: Bifidobacterium imperatoris (assembly GCF_002860405.1). GTDB lineage: Bacteria > Actinomycetota > Actinomycetes > Actinomycetales > Bifidobacteriaceae > Bifidobacterium > Bifidobacterium imperatoris. The sequence goes on from NZ_NMWV01000005.1 coordinate 197,357, forward strand.
GGAGATGGAGAGCTTGTTGAAGGCCTTCACCTTCCTGCCGAAGGCAGAGATTGAACGCCTGGTGGAGGAATCCAAGACCAACCCAGGCAAGCGCGAAGCGCAGAAGGCGCTTGCTTGGGAAGTCACCAGCTTTGTGCATGGTGAGGCTGCAACCCAGGCCGCTATTGATGCTTCTGGTGCTCTGTTCGGACGCGGCGGCAATCTTGAGGATATTGACGAAGAGACGCTTGAATCCGTACTGGATGGTTTCAAGGTCGTTGATGAAAATGGCGAGCATGTGTTCCCGGTTGCCAAGCCTGGCGATCGTGTGATTGATGCCGCTCAGGCAGCCGGCTTGTTCAAGTCTGGTTCCGAGGCCCGCCGCGCCATCAAGTCCGGTGGCGTGTACCTCAACAACAATCGTATCGAGGATGAGGAGCAGGTACTCGGCGAGGATGATTTCCTCGCAGGTCGCTTCGCTCTGATTCGTCGTGGCAAGAAGGCGCTCGGCGCCGTGGAAAACCGTTAAGTATAAGGATTAAGGAAAAGTAGATGGCAGAAGGTAACGAGCGTTCCGGCAAGTCTTACGGCGGCCATAAGTCCTATGGCGACCGTCGCCCCTCCAACCGTGGCGGCAAGGGTTTCAAGCCGCGTGGCAAGGGTGGTTTCAAGCCTCGCCGTGATGGTGAGGGTTTCAAGCCGCGTCATCGTGATGGCGAGGGCTATGCACCTCGCCGTGATGGTGAAGGCAACGAAAACGGTGGTTTCCGTAAGTCCTATGGCAAGTCCGGTGGCTTCCACAAGGGCGGCTTCCGCAAGGATGGCGAGCGTGGCGGTTTCCGCCGCGATGGTTTCCACAAGGGTGGTCCGCGCCGCGACGGTGGTTTCAAGCCTCGCCGTGATGGCGAGGCCGGCGAGAACCCGCGTTACCAGCACAATGACGGTGAGCGCCGCGATTTCCGTCGCGACAACGATCGTCGTGATTTCCATCGCGATGGCGACCGTCGCAACTTCCGCCGTGATGGCGAGCGTGGCGGTTTCCGCCGCGATGACCGCCGCGATAATGATCGTCGTGATTTCCATCGCGACGGTGAGCGTCGTAACTTCCGCCGTGACGATGACCGTCGTGATAACCGTGGCTTCAACCGCGATGGTGGTGAGCGCCGCGACTTCCATCATGATAAGCGCGATAATCGCGGTGGCTTCCGCCGCGACAATGATCGCAAGGACTTCCGCCGCGATGATCGCCGTGATGGCGAGCGTCGTGAATTCAACGCCGAGGAGAAGCGCGAGTACCGCGAGAACAAGCGCAGCGAATACATGAGCCGTCCGCGCCGTAACTCCGACGGCACGATGAGCTTCCCCTCCCAGAACCCGTACACGGCCCGTCGCCCCGACGAGCCGCGCATGCCGAAGGGCATGGAATGGTCCATGCTTTCCAAGGACGAGCGCGAACGTCTGCGCGGCCTGTCCAAGGAGCACGCCGAGAACATCGGTCTGCATATTCTGGCTGCCTACGCGCTGGAGGAGAAGGATCCGGATCTGGCTCTTGAGCATGCCAAGTGGGTGGCCCGTCAGGCTTCCCGCATCGACTTCGCTCGTGAGACGCTGGCTTTCGTGGCTTACCGTCAGGGCAACTACAAGCTGGCTCTGCGTGAGTTCCGCACTGCTTACCGCATGAACGGCTTCCAGGATTACCTGCCGTTCATTGCCGACTGCGAACGCGGTGTTGGCAACCCGAAGAAGGCTGTGGAAATCGCCCAGTCCGAGGAAGGCAAGCAGCTGCACGGCGCTCCTAAGGTGGAAATGTTCCTGGTGTACGCCGGCGCTTTGGGTGACTTGGAACTGTGGGATAAGGCCATCGAAGTGGTTCACACCGTAGGCCGTTCCCAGGGTCTGCCGGGTGAATACCGCATGCGTGCCATTCAGGCTGAGCAATACTTCCTTGAGGAGGCTGGCCGCAGCGGTGAAGCTGAGAAGCTTGACGACGTGCTCGACCGTTTGGAAGAGCAGTACGCTGACGAAGACCTCGACGAGAACAGCGAAGACGTGGTCATCGACCACGATCTTGAAGAGTTGACCGACGATTCCGAAGTACTCGAGCAGCTGGGCATTGATCCGGCCGACGCTCAGTACGCTCCAGAATTGGAGCCGGAAGAAGCAGAGGAATCCGATGACGATTCCGCAGAATCCGAGTCTGTCGACACCGTGGATGACTCCGAAGAGGCCGACAACGCAGAAGACAAGTCCGAAGACGAGTCTGAAAACGCTGATGAACAGTCGGAATCCAATGATTCCGAAGATTCTGACGAATCCAACGAGGAGTGACCAAGCAAGTATGACCCGATTCCTCAAAGGAACCAGTCGCAGCCTTGCCGAGACCTATCAGCTTGCGCTGCTTGATCTCGATGGTGTGGTGTATCGAGGCAAGAATCCAGTCGAGTATGCGGCCGAATCCATTCAGGCCGCAGAACATGCTGGCATGACCATCGAATACACCACCAATAATTCCTCGCGATTCCAGCATGTGGTAGCCGATCAGCTCAAGGGCTTCGGCCTGAACGTGGAGCCTTGGCAGGTCATCACCTCATCGGTGGTTGCCGCACGCATGGTAGCCAAGGCTCTGCCGGCTGGCGCCCGCGTTCAGGTATTGGGTGCTGACCATTTGCGTGAAGAAGTCAAGCGTAACGGTTTGACCATCGTGGAAGGTCCTACCGACCATCCTCAGGCCGTCATCCAAGGCTGGTATCCGCAGATGACGTGGCAGATGATGGCGGACGTCGCTTTCGCGGTCGAAGCCGGAGCCACGTATTTCGTCACGAATCGGGACCTGACCATTCCGCGTGAGCTGGGCATCGCACCCGGTTGTGGTTCGATGATTAAGGCCGTCATTGCAGCTACTGGTGTTGAACCAGTGGCTTCGGCTGGCAAGCCGGAAGCCTACATGTATGATGAGGCTCGCGAGCTGAACGCCGCCGAAGGTCATGATCTGGTTCCTAAGGAATCCTCCATCGCCATTGGTGATCGCCTGGATACTGATATCGAAGCAGGCAACCGTGGCGGCTACGATTCGTTGGCCGTGCTGACCGGAGTCACCAATCCTACGGAACTGATGCTCGCTCCCGCGCATTTGCGGCCGACGTTCATTGCCAAAGACCTGCGTGAACTAGCCAACGCACAACCCGAGCCGGTTCGAGCAGAAGACGGTACTTGGCAATGCCGCAATGCCAGCGCATGGTATGAGAACGGCACTGTACAGGTGAGCGATGCCGGCAGCATCGATGGTCTGCGCGCTGCAGTATGCGCGGCTTGGGAAGCTGCGGATAAGGGCGCTGACCTGAGCGAACATAACGTGCCTGTATTCGCACTCTGACCGGGGCTCTTATACAGGAATACGGAGCAACAATGAGTGATAGCAACGCCGACCATTCGCCAATCACCGAACGCTATCCTGAGCTTGCCGATCTTGACCATAAAGACAACGACGGCAAGCTCCAGGCGTTTCGCGATGTGCTTTCGGCGTTGCAGCACGAGCTCGACACCAGCCGGCAGTAGGAGCATCCATGCCTCAACCAGAACTTGACCCATCCACCCCGCTTGATCGACTCGATATGATGCTGGTGGCCGCAGGGCTCGTTGAATCGCGAGCCAAAGCTCAGCGACTTATCAAAGCGGGCCATGTGCGCGTCGATGGCCAGACCGTCACCAAACCGTCTTATATGGTCAAAGCCGGGCACAGCGAGCTCGCCGTGGACAAGGGCGACGATTACGTTTCCCGCGGCGCATACAAGCTGCTCGGCGCATTCGGCGCATTCGCGGATGCCGGTCTCACATCACCGCGTGATCTGCATTGTTTGGATATCGGTGCCTCTACTGGCGGTTTCACTGATGTGCTGCTGCGTAGGGGAGCAGCACAGGTCGTAGCATTGGACGTGGGCCACGGGCAGCTTGATCCGCGCATCGCCGGCGATGAACGAGTCATCGAAATGAGTGGAATCAATATTCGCGAAGTCGAGGCTGAAGACCTGCCATACACTCCGCAAATGATTGTTTCCGATGTCTCATTCATTTCACTGACCTATGTGATTCCGGTGATTGAACGCATCACCCAGCCGGGTGCGCAGATTGTATTGCTGGTGAAACCTCAGTTCGAAGTAGGCCGTTCAGGCCTCGGCAAGAACGGCATCGTTGAGGATCCGGCATTGCGGGCGCAGGCGCTGCAAACCGTGGTCGATTGCGCGTCCCAACATCATCTTCAGGTGAAAGCCACAGCAGACAGTCCGATTGAAGGCACACACGGTAACGCGGAATATTTGCTTTACGCAGTGCGCAAATGAATACGCTGGCAGTTGCCTGCCAGCAGTAGCACATTTGACGTGCGGTCAAGACCCAAAGTGGTGGAGCATATGACGTTTTGCACAGCGCTGCCATCACGTAAGGCTGCCGTATCTGCATGCAAAGTTTGGCAGGTGAGTTTATGTGCGTCCACTTCCTGAGCATGAATGTTGCTGACATTGCTGCGTTCCTGATAGTTCGTCATACCGAAACGCGAATACATGGTGCTGCATAATGGTTGCATCAACAGGGTGCGCCCGTAAATCGAATTGCCTTGAACCACGCCGTTCAAATGCACACTGTCTGCGTTGATGCGGTGAATATTGCTGAGTTTTCCGGTAACCGTTAGATCTCCTGAACAGCGGATATTACCTTCGGAATACAAGGATCCAATCAATTCGATGCTGTCGCATATCAGATTGCCTTTGACCTCCAATGTTCCACAGCCGCTGATGCTGGTTACTCGAATTGTGCCCGAACATCGTACGGTGCCGTTATTGATAATGAGACGCTCGCCGGTAATGAGTTTGGCCTGCAATGTACCTTCCACCATTGTGGTGTGGAAGTGAACACCATTGGCGAATATAGTGTCTTGATCAACATCGATAAGGTCATAGTCGCCACTATGCACCACCGAGGCGCCCGTATCTTCTGTGTACATCGTTGTACCCCCTTTGCTTGGGTCCTGCGGCTCAGCTTACGCACAAAACTACGTAGTTGAGTCAGCAATGTTCACAAAATAGGGGGTATTGATGAAAGAAAAATAGGGGGTACTATCCGCGAATGAAATGATCGATCTGTTCCTGCTTGCCCATGATGATGAGTTCATCATTACGATGCATGACCAGTTCGCGCGAACCATACTGGAATTCTTTGCCGGGCGCTTTAATACCCACTACGGTCACACCGTATTTATCGTGAACCTGAACGTCTTCAATGGAGCGACCAACGGCATAAAGCGGAGTATGGATTTTAACAACCGTGTAAGGGCCATCGATTTCGATGTAATCCAGATAATTACCGGCCACCAGATGTCCCACGCGCTTGCCGGCATCGGTTTCCGCGTTGATGATATGGCGAGCACCGATACGCTGCAGGATACGCGCATGCTCTTGGGAAACGGACTTGGCCCACAAGTCGGAGATGCCAGCGTCCAACAAGTTACCGGTAATGATTACCGAAGCCTCGATACTATCGCCGATGGCAACGACTGCCGTATCGAACTGGGAGGCGTCGATTTGCTCGATGGCCATCACATCGGTCATATCAGCCTGAATTGTTGGCAGATGAGCGGACCAGCGTGCCACGATTTCGGGGTTCTTATCCACAGCCAGAACGTCCTGGCCCATTGCGTCGAGTGTGGAGGCCACCGATCCGCCGAATCGTCCGAGACCGATGACCAGCACGCTTTTGCTGCCGCTTGGTTTGGATGCCATAATGAACCTCCTCAATATGATTCCGTTGAATCCAAGAGTAATGGGCCGAGCGAATCAGCCAACGATGATGTTTTCCTGTGGGTAGCGAATAGGCTCAGGTGCCATAGGCCTGCTGATTGAATAGGCGATGGTTAACGGGCCAAGACGCCCGACAATCATTTCGGCGGCGAGAATGAACAGGCATGCCGGATTGCCGGCGTTCGCCACTCCTACCGAATAGCCTCCGAGCGAGAACGCGGAGCAGGCTTCGAACATGGCATCCACGAAGTTGCAACCGGTCACGAACATAAGTGACACGGCTCCGACGAACACCAGGAAGAAGCATGCGGTGGTTACCGAAACAGCCGTCATCTGAATGCGGCGGGGGATACGACGGCGGAAAATCGTCACGTCACGGTGACCGGTAAAGGAGGCGGCGCAAATCAGTACGATAACGGCGAATGTGGTGACGCGGATACCACCTGCAGTGGAGGAAGAACCGGCGCCGATGAACATCAGCAAACTCATGAACGCCTTGGTTTCATTCGAGACTTCCGGAACCCAGGAAATATCGAAACCAGCCGATCGCGGCATAACGGCCGCGGAAAGTGCGCGGCGTAGTTTCATACTGGGATCGTCGGCCGGGAACAATCCGGTGTTGCCCCATTCGACCAGCAGGAACCAGACGAGCGACGTGACTACTAGAATGGCCGTGGTCACCAGCGTCAACTTGGTGTGCAATGTCCAACGTTTCGGGCTGAGCTTTTTGCGCGCGCATTGGACCACGTTCAACACCACGGGGAAGCCGAGCGTACCGATGAATGCACTCATCAGAATCGGCAGGCCAACGCCCCAACGATTGATATGCAAACCGGTGGCATCCGGAGTGAAGCCGGTGTTGTTATAGGCGGAAACCGCATAGAACAATGCCTGCCATAGCGTGCGGCCGAAATCGCCGTGGTTCACGCGGAACAGTTCAGGCAGCAACAATGCGAACGTCAGGCTTTCCGCAATGGCGAACGTGGCGAACACCACGGACAATACGCTTTTGATTTCGGAAAGTTTAGTGGTTCCCAATTCGCTGGCGGTCAGCATACGTTGGGAGACTTTGAGACGGCGGGAAGCTCCCAATGCCACCATCGAAGCGAACGTCATTACGCCAAGGCCGCCGAACTGGATGGAGAACAGGATGACCACCTGGCCGAACATCGACCAGTACTGAGCGGTGTTCACCACGGGAATGCCGCAGGTGGATAAGGCGGAAACGGCGGTGAAAAAAGCTACCGGGAAATTGGTGAATACCCAATCATGCGTGGAAAATGGCAGCAGCAGCAGAATGGTGACGAGGACGATGAGCACCAGAAAGTAAAGAATCGAAAGTCGGCCAGGATGGCTGAGCAGGCGATCGGTGAGTCCAATGCGTCGGATGCGGCGTGCGGAACGAGCCTCATCCTTGGCTTTGACCGCAGCCTTATCATTCGGTTCATCATTCGAGAACCACCAGGATAATCCTTTGGAATCCTGTTGGTTGAGGAAGGATTCATCGAAGTCGTTAGGCATGGTTCCTGTGCTTCCTCAAACTCTGTGATTACGTCTGTCTATTGGCCTGCCCGTGTGTTCCACGGACGAAAGCCATTGTATGCCGTTGCTCTACGATAATCGACTCCGTGGAATTCCGTGCTTGTTGTTCTGAGTATGGAGTGCGATAATCCACTGACGTGTTCGCCGGTTAGGATGGTCACTAGGTGCAGTCGGCGGCTGTGACAATCAGGAGGAGGAAGCCCATGACCAAGCGCAATGCGGTGGTAGTAACGCATACGAGGCTCAGGCAGTCCGGAACCGTGGTATCTGAAGCGGTAAGCCAGCTGCGAGTCGCGGGCTTCGAAGTGACGATTATCGATAACACCGAAGCGCCTGATTTTGGTGTACAGCCAGCCTGTGTTCCCGAGGATACGGAAATCGTTGTGGTGCTTGGGGGCGACGGTACGATTCTGCGCGCCGCCGAACTGGTGCATTGCACTCAGGTGCCGATTTTGGGCGTCAACATGGGGCATGTGGGTTTCTTGGCCGAATTCGAAAGCTTCCAGATTGACGAAGCGATTCGTAGGGTGGCTGAACACGACTATTCCATCGATGAACGCATGATTGCCCATGTGGATGTGTGGCTGCCTGGTGCCACCGAACCCATTGAGGATTGGGCGCTGAATGACATTACTTTGGAGCGCGCCGACCGCGGCAAAATGGTTGAGCTTTCCATCCGCGTGGATGATGTGGAAATGAATTCCTTCGGCGCGGACGGCGTTATCGTTTCCACTCCCACTGGTTCCACGGCATATGCGTTTTCCGCAGGTGGTCCGGTGATTTGGCCGAACGTCAAGGCGTTGCAATTGATTCCGTTGGCTGCGCACGCGCTGTTCGCCCGACCTCTGATTATCGGTTCAGGTTCCACGTTTACTATTGATATTCTGGATGAATCCATGTCCGAAGGCTGGATTTGCTGCGATGGGCGCAGACAACGGGCGCTGCCGCAAGGTACGCGCATCATGGTGCGTGAATCCCGCGATACGCTGCGACTGGCGCGACTTTCCGGTGTTCCGTTTACGAATCGTCTCGTTTCCAAGTTTGATTTGCCAGTGGTTGGCTGGCGTGAACATGCCAGGGCCGAAGCTAGCGGTCGGCCGGTGATTCATGGGCATGATTCGATGACTGCTGCAGATGAATCCAATACGCCGGGCGAGGTGAAAGCCTGATGCTGGAAGAGCTTGATATCCGCAATCTTGGGCCGATTCACGAGGCCACCATTGCTCCGGCTCCAGGCATGACCGCCATCACCGGTGAAACCGGAGCCGGCAAATCCATGCTGCTGTCTGCGCTTAGTCTGATTTCCGGTGGGCCGGCCGATGCCGGCCGTGTCACCACAGGAGCGGATGAGGCCTGGACTCAGGGCATTTTCGCTGTACATGATGATGCCTCTGCCGCGAGCATTGCGCATGAGGCCGGTGTCGACGCAGAAGATGGCGAATTATTTCTCTCTCGCACCGTTAAGGCGGCAGGCCGCTCGCGTGCTGTTCTGGGCGGCAAAAGCGTGCCCAAATCCGTGCTCGCCAGTGTGGCTGGCGAGCTCGTAACCATTCACGGACAAGCCGAGCAGTTGAAAATCGCATCCGCTGCGCGCCAACGTGAATTCTTGGATAGGGCTGCCGGCGACGATGCCGAACTCGATGCTTATCGTGCAGCATGGCGGGCGCTCGCTGACTTAGACGAGAAACTTGCGCGCTTGCGCTCGCAGGAATCGTCGGCTCGTCAACGTGCCGACTATCTGCGCGAATCGGTGGAACATATCAACGAAATCGATCCTCATCCGGGAGAGGATGAAGATCTCAAGGCGAAGCGCGATCGTATTGAAAACGCAGCTGATATTGCGGAAGGCGTCTCTCGTGCACTCGCTGCGTTGGACTCCTCGCAGTTGGAATTTGATTCTTCTTCCGATAGTGCAAGTGCTTCGGATCTGCTACTGCAGGCGGCTCAGGCTTTGCGTGGCATTCATGCGTCGGGTGATTTCAACGAGCTTGCCGATCGGCTTGAATCATTGAACGCTGAATTGCAGGATGTGGTGTTCACCTTGTCCGGTCATTTGGACGAGGACTTTGGCGATGCCGACTTGGATACGTTGAATGCGCGGATTCATGAGTTGGGGGAGTTGACCCGCCGTTGGGGTCCTACTTTGACCGATGTTATTGCTTGGCGGGATAAGGCTGCTTTTGAGATTGAAGACCTGGATGCTTCTCCTGAGAAGCTTGCCGAGCTTGAATCTCAGCGCGCGGATTTGCATCATAAGGCCGTTGCGGCAGCGGATGTGTTAAGCCACGTTAGAGCGGTCGCGGCTGCGCAATTGGCTCATCGGGTCACCTCGGAATTGGAATCGTTGGCTATGGCGGGCGCATCGTTGGAAATTCAGGTTTCCAGGCGGGATGCTTTGGATGCCAACGGCGGTGACGATATCGCATTCCTGTTTACTCCGTATGAGGGTTCTCCGCAGTTGCCGATGGGCAAAAGCGCGTCGGGCGGCGAGTTGAGCCGCTTGATGCTTGCCTTGGAGCTGTCTGCGGCGGATATGCATGACGGACAATCGAATCATGATGGGGCCGACGCAAACTCTGATATGACGTTCATTTTTGATGAAGTCGATGCCGGCGTTGGAGGCAAGGCTGCAGCTGAACTGGGCAAGCGTCTAGCTCGTCTGGCGCGTACTTCGCAGGTGATTGTGGTGACGCATTTGGCACAGGTGGCTTCTTGGGCAGACAGCCAGTTTGTGGTCACCAAGATTCCACCGGATGCTGATGACGATGCTGTGGGAGTCGTGACCACGGTGGATGAGGTCGCCGATGATGCTCGCGTGCATGAAATCGCGCGTATGCTCTCCGGATCCGAATCCGAAGCCTCTCTCGATCACGCCCGCGAACTGCTGAAGGAGTCAGTGCTGTGAGTAAAGCCGCCATCTTCGACCTTGACGGCACCTTACTCGATTCGATGGGTGTCTGGAATCAGATAGACATTGATTTTCTTGGTCGCCGTGGTATTGCCGTGCCGGCCGACTATATGACTACTGTGGCATCGATGCAGTTTCGGGAAATCGCTGAATACACTATTGCAAGATTCGATTTGCCGGATACACCTGAACAGTTGCTGGCTGAATGGGATGAGATGGCTCGCATCGCCTATGGCACCACGGTTCAAGCTAAGCCAGGAGCGGTGGAATATTTACGTGAGCTTAAGGCTGTCGGCGTGCGTTTAGGCGTTGCGACTACGCTGATGCCGCAGTTGCGTACCGCGGCTCTTGACCACTTGGGTATGAGCAAGTACTTTGATGTGATCGTTTCCGTGGATGATGCCGGGGGAGTTGGCAAATCCGAGCCAGATGTATATCTGTTTGCTGCCAGACGACTTGGGGTAAAACCGGAGGATTGCACGGTGTTCGAGGATTTGCTAGTGGCGATTCGCTCCGCCAAGTCGGCTGGCATGCAGGCTTGGGCCATGTATGACGATTCTTCGGCAGCCGACTGGCCGGAAATCACGCGCGTCGCCGATGGCGCGCTTCATGATTTTCATGACGCGCCGCGTTTGCATTAGCGGATCATGTTCTGGCTCCCCTCGCTGAGGGGGCTGTCAGCGTAGCTGACTGAGGGGAGTCAAAACATGCTGCGTCTCGACCTTAGTTAGAAAATCGACTGCAAATCAGCGCTGCGATTCGACTTGAACCGCTGACGTTCCAGCTCCTCGCCCTCCTGGCGTTCGGCCTTTTCGGATGCAATACGCTTCAGCAATGTGGCAGTCGGGGCGCGGTAAATGACTTCGTCGTATACACGACCATCACGCTCCACGACCTCAGCCTTACGCTCGACTTCCTTAAAGCCGAGAGACTCAACCATGTGCCGCGCACGAAGGTTGAACGACCAGACTTTCACGGTAATGGTTTTCGCTTTGAGTTGATTGGCGGCGAGCTGAATACCGAGTTTCATGGCCTGATTGCCATAGCCAAGACCCTGGAAATACGGGCCGATGAGAATGCCCATCGTAGCGTCGCGATCCGGATCTTCACAATTCCATGCGGCGATGTGACCGATGGGCATGCCACCTGGATCCAATACGGTCCGACCGAACCGGTGGCTGTCGTCGGTGTCGCTCCATCCGTGGAACTGGGCATCCACCCGTTCTCGCGGAAGGGTGTCAGTGGTGACCCTGCATCCATCCGCAACGGATGCATCATTCCACCAAGCTTCAAGGTATGGGTAATCATTTGGCTCTGTAGTGCGCAAGGTAACAACGTTGTTTGGCATAGCAAGCCCCTTTCCAGTGCCATTGTATGCATGCCTTATGTTTCGACTCGTAGACGGAAAGTTCTTCTGCTGCATTGTTTATCAAGTGTTCACACATTGCCTTGCAAGAAATATTCATGCCGTCAAACAGAGCTGTTGTACTGTTATGTAACACACCTTGACAGTTGGCGATAACAGTTATACTGTGATGTATAACAGCTAAACAGCTGCGAGCGCTATAACGGAAAATAATCGAAAGGGGCATAGGTGAAACTGATCATCTCATCCGTGTCCGGTGAACCTATCTACGAGCAAATCAAGAACCAGATTCGTGCGAGTGTGTTGAACGGCGAACTCAAAGCGGGGGAGGCGCTGCCTTCCTTGCGCAAGCTGGCCAAGGAACTGCGCATTTCCGTGCTCACTGTCACCAGGGCGTACAACGAGTTGGCCGATGAGGGTGTGGTGCAGAATATCCAGGGCAAAGGCACGTTCGTGATGGACAAAGGCAATGAGTTGATGCGTAATCAGCTTGAGGCCCAGGCCCGTACGAGCCTTGCCGAAGCCGTCTGCGCGGCCAAGGCCGCCGACATCCCGCTTGCCGATTTGGAAACGATGCTCGCCAAGGAATACCAAAAGGACGTGGCATCATGACCGCTGCAATAGATCAACCACCGATGGCATTGTCCATCACCGGCGCAACCAAGCATTACGATTCCGGTTTCACGCTGGACGACATCACTTTCGACTTGCCGGCCGGCTACATTATGGGCCTTATCGGGCCGAATGGTGCCGGCAAATCCACGCTGATTAAGCTGATTCTGAACATGATTCACCGTGATGCCGGTGAAATACATGTGTTGGGCCTCGATAATATCGCCGACGAAGAAACCGTCAAAGAAAATCTCGGTGTGGTCTTCGACTCCAGCTATTTCATCGAAATGTGGACGGTGAACAAGGTCGAGCAGGCTATGGCGCCGATGTACCTCGCGTGGGACCATACCGCGTTCGACGGTTATCTCAAACGCTTCGGTTTGGACCGCAAAAAGCGTGTGAAGGAGCTTTCCCGTGGCATGCAGATGAAGCTCATGCTTGCTGTGGCGCTGAGTCACGATGCCAAACTGTTGGTGCTCGACGAGCCCACGAGCGGCCTCGATGTACTTGCCCGCGACGAACTCATGGATATCCTCCAGAACTACATTGCGGATGGGGAACGTAGCGTACTCTTCTCCACGCACATCACCGCCGACCTCGAGCGGGCCGCCGACTTCATCACCTACATCACGCGAGGCAAGCTTTATTTCACTGGCCCCAAGGATGAATTCGAGGAATCCTTCCGTCTGGTCAAAGGAGGGCCGAAAGATCTCTCGCCTGATGTCAAGGGTGTAGCGGTCGGCATCCACCGCTATGAGACCGGCTTCGACGCGCTCGTGCGCGCCGAAGACCTCGGCAAAATCGCAGGGCTCAAAGCCGAAGACGGGCGGCATGGGATGGTGCCGCTCACTGTCGAACCGGCCTCCATCGACGACATCATCCGTTTGACTAATGCGGGTGACGCTGCTCATGGGATGGAGATGGCATGATGGCTGGGGTGGCGCGTGCTTTTGGATTGGATGTGCGGCGGATTACTTCGCAGGGTGTATTTTCGATACTGGCTCTGCTCATAGGGTTCCCCGTGGCAATAATACTGATCGGAAGTATCTCAGGCGGTGTCAGTTATATGCCTGGAGCCGCTATCGGTGGTGTCTCAGCCATGCTGGCCTTGCTGCCGCTCAACACGTTCACGTTTGAACAGCAGGGGCAGAACAACTGGATGAACGGCATTATTCCGGTTCGTCGTGTTCATCAGGTGATTGGCCGGTATCTCGTGATTGGCGCATGTGTACTGGTATTGGCATTGGAGGTTGCGGTTTGCGTGGGTGCCGGCATGCTATTTGAGTCCGGAATGATTCAGTTTTCAGCGCTGGCAATATCTGTGCTGACTGCGATTGTGATGTATGCACTGTTCGAATCGGTGATGATTCCCCTGTGCTACCGGTTCACTTATCAGAAGGCGTTGTTGACGATGATGCTCATCTGCATTGGGCTCGGTGCGGCGATAGCTGTTGTATTCGCATTGCTCGCCAAGCTGGCTCCAGCTTCTATTGATGCTCTCATCTCATGGGCGGTGTCGTCGATCGAGGCCATATCTGGTGCAGGTGTGATTTGGCCGGCTCTGTGCGGAGTGGTTCTGGCGTCCGTCGCTATGGCTGCCTCACTTGCCATGTCGCTGCGCATTTATCTCGCGAAGGAGTTCTGATGGTATCCGCGTCGAGCAAGAACATTCACCTGCATGCCGAGCGTATTGCTTTGCGTATGGATTTCGCTGCTCTTACCGGCAATTCCGCGGTGACGAACGTTATCGCATTCCTGGCACCGCTGGCATTTACCGCGTTCACCTGGCAATCGGGGCCGGATGAATCAGGTCTGCCGCTTACGGTTATGGCATATCTGACCGTTATGTACTGGGTCGCGTCTATCGCCGTATTGTTCCAATTTAATAGTGATAATCAGTTGGCCTCGGCTCGAATGATTGGTGTGATGCCGGTGTCCCGCTGCACGCAGGTCAATATGCGCTACTGCTCCGCGGGTGTGCTGTTCCTGATTTGCTTTGCGGAACTCGGCATCGAAATCGCACTGTCCAGACTGTGGTTCGGTATCGGCTTGAGTGCGCTCGCCACGGTCGTACCGCTCGCCATGTTCGCTTTCTTAGTGTTGGCCGCCATAGTGATTCCAGTGTTCTACTCCTGCGGTGATTTCGTCAAGGCCTATTCAAGGCTGTTCACCGGTGCGATAACCCTGTTCTTCGCCGCGCAGATCATCCTGCTACTGTTGCCTGCCGGTCTGCGCTCGCAGGTGCTGGCCACGTCAATTACGTTGTCACCAATCGGCTGGATTGTGATCGCGGTCATCGCAATCCTGTCTTTGATTGTCTCCTACCGCATTTCCTTACGCATCTGGAGTGCCAAAGAACTGTAGAGCACACGCAGCGCAATTGATGTTGAAGAGTCCGGCGCTTTCTTTATGAGAAGCGCCGGATGCCTTGCGTTTATGCGGTTTTCAGCCGATACGATTGTTTGGGGCTCCTTGCCGGCTGTGTACGTTCGATAATGCCTTTGTCGAGCATTTTGCGTAATTGGTAGGTGACAGTTGATCGAGGGGCTCCTGTGTCTTTTACCAACTCGGGTGTTTGCACTACTCCTCGCTCCATCAACAGTCGAATCAATGTTTCCTCCAAAGTCGATTCGCCGCTGCTTGCAAAGGCTTTGGCTTGAACGTTGAGAATGCGCGCATAGGCCTCATCCAATCCGGGAACGCCTTTTGCGTATCTGTCGTACATCTCCTGGTCTGATAATTCGACGCCATGAACGGCGCTTTGCGGGAAGGGGATGATCTTCGGTCGGGGCGTGGTTGCCGACTCTCTGGGGGATGAACCTTGTTTGGCGCTGTAATCAACATCAGGGCGATCCGACCATTTTGCATATCTTGGGTCTCTGCGACTGTCCGGCAGCTGGGAAGTATCTGCCGAGCGGAAGGTGACGCAGAATGTATTCAACGTACTGTAGATTTCCGGCTCGCCGTTGCCATTATCTTGCAACAGATGATTAATGAGGCTGTAGCCGGTGCCGCGATTCTCTGCCACCATGCCGCCGTGAAACGGGGTACATTCAAGTAATTTGGCGAGCGTCTGGTTGCGCGTGGATGTGGCTCCGGGGCTGCTGAGAGACTGTAGGGTCACGTCGCCATAAAGCCCACCTGGATTGAGTATCTCCAATCGGTCCTTGTACATATTGACCTGAATTTGCCCTCCCTGCGCCATTGGGGAGTAATCGCGATGCATGATGGCGTTGACCACGGCTTCGCGCACTGCATCCTCAGGGTATTCGTAAGTATCTTTGCGGAACGGGCCGTCCAATACGCCGCCAATTCGCATGTTCTTCCGTACCGAGTTCAGAACGTTATCGAGAATTTCTGGAATTGGACCGTCAAACGAACAGTTGTCTATGAACTTTACTCCGCCGGCGAACACCTTGTCGTATCCCGGATAGCAAGTGAACGTGATATTTACTCGCGGCATGAATTGCTGAGGATAATTGCCGGCGACCAGCAGACCTGCCACGGTTGGTCGGAGTGTACCAGTGCTGTCAGCTTTGACTATCCCCAACGATTGAAGAGCTTCTTCATCGGAGAGATTGCCAAAGATGCGTGGACTTTGCTTACGGCGTGCGGCAAGAATGGACTGTAGCAGGTCGGGGAGGAGATCACTGATAGTGGCTTCTTCCACCAATGCCCGGTCATGTGTGGGTTGTGCACGGTTTTCCAACAGTCGGTCGATTTCGTAATGGCTGAGCTTGCGGTCACCATCCCATACTCGGATAAATGAGCCGCTGTATTGTCCTCGAGTGCGAACGTAACAAGGTTTGCTGAGCGGATCGGCCTCGTCGATAACCGCAATAACAACAGCGGAATCATGATATGTTGCTATGTCAATGAGCGGTTGCAGCGGCGGAGTGATTTTATCCCGGCACATTTGCGCTAGTGCTTCTGCGATAGGCTTTGCTTGGAAACCCTGGACGGGGGAGAAGTCGTCGTGCTCTGAAATGCCGAGAATAATAGTGCCGCCTGTGCCATTGGCGAATGCGGAAATGGTTTCGGCGAGGGATACGGGTAATCCTCCCACGGCCTCCTTGATCTCAATGGATTGTGTATCCGATTGTGCCGAGCGCAGCGGATTCAGTAAAGCGTCGATTTCCTCTTCCGTCCACATGCGTGCCTCCATCATCGGATACCCGTGCATACTAATATCATCATATCAAACATATCAAACAAATTAATATGTTTGATATGATGATATCGCTTTAATCGGATTGTCGGGCGTAATACAACTGAGGGGAGTCCGGCAACATGCCTAGACTCCCCTCGATCAACTCCGTTAAGAAAGTTGAGTTTCAACTCACAGCGATTCGGCGGCGTTGGCTACGAAGCGTTCCATGCCGTCGATTGGAACGACCGTATCGAAACGCACGTCGGCGTTCTCCAGTCCGCGCAAGGCAGCCGGGGCAGTGGTACCGGTTTCGCGGGCCAACACATCCATGCATTCGAAATCGGTGCCAGTGGCGTCGAAGCCCAGAGCCTCGTTCACCACGCGCGGGAACTTGTACGGGCTCGCGGTGGATAGAATCACACGCGGGGTCAGCGGGTCGCGCGGCATCTGCTGGGCCACGAAGTATGCGCATGCGGTGTGCGGGTCAATCACGTAGTGGTTCTTGTTCCAGCAGTCGGCGATCATCTCACGCACCTGATCTTCATTGGCCCAACCGCAGCCGAACAGCTGACGGATCTTGGCCAACAGTGGCTCCGGAATCTCATACGTGCCCCAGTTCTTGAGGTCGTTCATCAGCATGGCGATCAGGCGAGTATCGCCCTCGGAGAAGTAGTAGAGCATGCGCTCCAGGTTCGAGGAAATGAGAATATCCATCGAAGGGGAGATGGTCTGGAAGAACGGGCGCTGGCGGTTGTAGGTGCCGGTGGTCAGGAACTCGAACAGCACGTTGTTCTTGTCGGAAGCCACTACCAGATGCTTGACCGGCAGGCCGAGCATCTTGGCATAGTAACCGGCAAGAATATCGCCGAAGTTGCCGGTCGGCACTACGAATTCCACTTCATCGCCAACATTGATTACCTGATCGGCGAGCAGCTGAGCGTATGCGGAGAAGTAGTAGACCACCTGAGGTACCAAGCGGCCCACGTTGATGGAATTGGCTGAGGAGAGCACCACATGCGAATCCTTGGCGAGGCGCTCAGCCAAGACCTTATCGCCGAAGATGCGTTTGACTGCAGACTGGGCATCGTCGAAGTTGCCTTCCACGGCAGCTACATTCACATTGGCGCCGGCTTGCGTGGTCATCTGCAGTTCCTGTACCTGGCTCACCTTGCCCTCCGGGTAGAAGACGGTGATGGCGGTGCCCGGAGCGTCAGCGAAACCGGCCAGTGCGGCCTTGCCTGTATCGCCGGAAGTGGCGGTGAGAATCATGATCTTCTCGTCTTTGTCGCCATCGGCCGGTGTGGTATGCGCCATGAAACGCGGCAGAATTTGCAGGGCCACGTCCTTGAACGCGGAGGTCGGGCCATTGAACAGCTCAAGAATGTAATCTTCGCCCAGAGGCTTCAACGGGGTGATGCGCTCATCGGACCACTGTGAGCCATAGGCGTCAGTGATGCACTGGGCAAGCTCTTCGGCGGTGAAGTCCGGCAGTAGTGCGCCGAGCACATCGGCGGCGATCTCTTGATAGGTCTTGCCGGCCAAGTCGGCGATATCCACCTTGGTCTTGCCCAAATCGTCCGAGACGAACAGGCCGCCGTCATCGGCGATACCTTTACGAATCGCCTGCTTGGCGGTCAGCGAATCGGTGGTGCTGCGAGTGGAATGGAAGGTGGTAGCCACGGTAATCCTTTGAATCTTAGGGCCGGAAAGTATTTAAAAATCTTCTTTAGTCTACCGTGCACTATAGGCAGTCAGCGGTTTCCATCTCGTTTATCAGGCGTGGCACAGGTTCCAAGCGTTTCATAGAAAAGTCCAAGTGGTGAGACATGCCACAACTAGCAGGAAACAGTACCGCTACAAAAGTTCAATACAGTGCAACACGAACGGCAAACCAGTCGTTATCCACACCTTAAGGAGCACAGATGACCGCTTCATCCCATGCACAAACCGCAACCGACGCTTTCAACGCTCCCATCAGCGCTGCAGATCCGGAAATCGCCGAGCTGCTTGATTCCGAACTTCGCCGCCAGCAGGGCGGTCTTGAAATGATCGCCTCCGAAAACTTCGTGCCGCGCGCGGTATTGCAGTGCCAGGGCTCTGTGCTCACCAACAAGTACGCCGAAGGCTATCCGGGCCGTCGCTACTACGGTGGCTGCGAATTCGTCGACCAGATCGAAACCATCGCCCGTGAACGCGCCAAGAAGCTGTTCGGCGCCGAATACGCCAACGTGCAGCCCCACTCCGGCGCACAGGCCAACGCAGCCGTTTATCAGGCGCTCGTCGAGCCCGGCGACACTGTGCTCGGCTTGGCGCTTGACCACGGCGGCCACCTGACCCACGGTATGAAGATTAACTTCTCCGGCAAGTTCTACCATGCCGAAGCCTATGGCGTGAACCCGGAGACCTTCCGCATCGACCCAGAGATCATCCGCCAGCGCGCACTTGAAGTGCACCCGGCCATGATCATCGGTGGCTGGTCCGCCTACCCGCGCATTGAAGACTTCAAGGCTATGAAGGAGATCGCCGACGAGGTCGGTGCCAAGTTCTGGGTTGATATGGCCCACTTCGCCGGTCTGGTGGCCGCTGGTCTGCACCCGAGCCCGGTGCCGTACGCCGACGTGGTTTCCTCCACCGCTCACAAGACGCTCGGCGGCCCGCGCTCCGGTTTCATCCTGGCCAAGCAGGAGTACGCCAAGAAGCTCAACTCCTCCGTGTTCCCGGGCCAGCAGGGCGGTCCGCTTATGCATGTGGTGGCCGGCAAGGCCGTGAGCTTCAAGGTGGCTGGCACCCCGGAGTTCAAGGATCGTATGCAGCGCACCCTCGACGGCGCCAAGATTCTCGCCGACCGTCTGATGGCCGACGACGTCAAGGCCAACGGCATTTCCGTGCTGACCGGTGGCACCGACGTGCACCTGGTGATGGTCGACCTGCGCAACTCCGAGATGGACGGCAAGCAGGGCGAGGACCTGCTCGCTCAGTGCGGCATCACCATCAACCGCAACACCGTGCCGTTCGACCCACGCCCGGCCTCGGTCGCTTCCGGCCTGCGCATCGGTACCTCCGCATTGGCCACCCGTGGCTTCGGGCCGAAGGAATACGAGGAGGTCGCCGACATCATCGGTACTGCTCTCGCAGCCGGCCCGTCCGCAGACGTGGAGACCCTGAAGGCTCGCGTGGACAAGCTCGTTGAGGACTTCCCGCTCTACCCGGACCTCGACCAGATTCACTGATCGGCACGTTGGGTCTTGAGTCTATGACTCAGCTGCAATAACTCACTGGCTCCCTGAAAGGGGAGCCTTTTCTATGCCTAAAACCGAGCCGAAACAAGCGGTGTGCCGCATTGTGAGCTACCCTTATCTGTTATGAGCGAAGCACTGAGTCCTGAAGTATTCGATGCCGTGTGCGAGCAAGCCGATCGGGCGGCGCGCGCACAGGAAAAACTTGCTCGGGCAAACACCGTGGTTAAGAACGATTTGTTACTGGCTATCGCTGATGCGCTGGATGAGCATGCCGATGATATTGAGGCGGCCAACAGCCTTGACATGCTTGAAGCCAAGGAAGGCGGCATGGACGCCGGTAAGCTTGACCGTCTGCTTTTCAACGTACCACGCGTGGCAGCTGCAGCGCAGGGTGTGCGTCATGTGGCCACATTACCTGACCCAGTGGGGGAAATCGTTCGTGGCTACAATCTGCCCAATGGTCTGCGCCTGACGCAATCTCGTGTGCCACTTGGCGTCATCGGCATGATTTACGAGGCGCGTCCAAACGTCACCGTGGACGTTGCCAGCCTATGCCTGAAATCCGGAAACGCCGCGATTCTGCGTGGCGGTCACGCCGCAGAACGTACCAACGCGGCAACGCTCAATGTAATCGCGCCGGTGCTTGAAGCGCACGGTTTTGATGCTGCACTCGTGCAGTCGGTTGATCAGTACGGGCGCCCGGGCGCCACTGCCATGATGGAAGCGCGCGGCCATATCGATGTATTGGTGCCACGCGGCGGTGCAGGCCTCATCCAAGCTGTCGTGCGTAATTCCAAAGTGCCGGTTATCGAAACCGGTGCTGGCAACGTGCACATTTACATCGATAAATCCGGCGATCTCGCCAAAGCCATACCGATTATTTTGAATGCGAAGACCCAGCGCGTTGGCGTATGCAACGCCGCCGAAAAACTGTTGATTCATAAGGATGTGGCTGCCGATTTTCTGCCGACCATTGCCGAATCCTTGGCCCAAGCAAACGTCGTGCTGCAAGCGGACACCATCTCCTATGACATTATTCAAGGCGCAGCCATCGAGGGCATCGATCTCAACCATGCCACAGAAGAGGACTGGGACACCGAATACTTGGCGTTGAAGATGGGCGTCAAAGTGGTGGACAGTCTTGATGAAGCCATCGTCCATATCAACCAGCACTCCACCGGCCACACTGAATCCATCATTGCTGAGGATTATGAAGCCATCGAAACGTTCACGAAGCGTATAGACTCAGCAGTAGTGATGGTCAACGCTTCCACACGATTCACGGATGGCGGCGTGTTCGGCTTTGGTGCCGAACTGGGCATCTCCACGCAGAAGATGCACGCTCGTGGACCGATGGGACTGCGTGAAATGACCACAACCAAATGGATTGGATACGGAACAGGACAGGTGCGCGCATGAGCGAAAACGTTGAGACCAACACCGTAGAGCCTCAAGACCCGAAAATCGGCCTCAAAATCGCCGCTGAACGATTGAGCATTGTCCGCTATGTCTTCCTCGTGCAGATTGAGGATGGCATTGCATCCGCAGCACAGCGCGCCTCATTGGAGTATGCGGATGCTGTACTCATCGGCTGGCCGGAGACCGATTCTTCCGAGGTCGTTGATTTGACTGACGCTCAGTTGAAAGTCGTGCGCGAGCACATGGAACTGATGGAAGGGTATATTTCCAAGTTCAGCCAGATGGAGCACGATGGCGATATTGACGGCATGACCGACACGCTGATTCGCATCACCGAGCGTGTGGCTGAAGTTCGCCGCCTGTACCAGCCGGAATTCCCGCTGCCAACCTTCGCGGAAATCCGCCGTGTGGTGCAGGACGAGTGGGATGAGGATATGGGCAAGATTGACCCTCAGGAGAACGATCCCACCGCTGATGAGATGGAGCAGGAAACCGAATTCGCAGACGGTCAGGGTGATGAGGCTAATGAAGGCGGGCAGGCATGAGTGCGAGTGAGCCCGCGGAACTTGTGGCCATCTCCCAAGAGGAGACCGGTCGCCGCATGTCTGATTTATCCGGTCAATCCGGTGTGAATGGGCACGGCAAAGGTCGGCTTTCCGCACGCGGCAACTGGCACACGCGCCTGCGTATTGGCATCATGGGCGGCACATTTGACCCGATTCACAATGGGCACTTGGTTGCAGCCTCCGAAGTCGCGTGGGTGTATGACTTAGATGAAGTGATTTTCGTGCCCACCGGTCGGCCGGTCTTCAAATTGGATAAGCACGTCACCAATGCGGAAGACCGTTACCTGATGACGGTGATTGCCACGGCTTCCAATCCAAAGTTCACGGTCTCCCGCGTGGATATCGACCGCCCAGGCGTCACCTACACCATTGATACGTTGAAGGACATTCGCGCCCAACACCCGGATGCCGAGCTGTTCTTCATCACCGGCGCTGATGCCGTTGCAGAGATTATGCAGTGGAAAGACGCTGAGAAAATGTGGGACTTGGCGCACTTCGTGGCAGTTACACGCCCCGGCTACTCTTCTCCGGAAGGCGTAAAACTGCCGGAAGGCAAAGTGGATACGTTGGAAATTCCGGCCTTGGCCATCTCCTCGACCGATGTGCGCCGTCGAGCCGAGCACAATGAGCCGGTATGGTATTTGGTGCCGGATGGCGTAGTGCAATACATCGGCAAACACGGCCTCTACTCGCGCAGTTGATTATTGCCTGTGCGCTAGCGGCATAATGTCCGTTCGCGGCCTGTCTGTACGCTGGAAGGCATGTCTTTTAATGATCCTTTCTCCGTATTCTTCGGCAATGGCGGCGGCGATAATCATGCGCGCAACCAGTCGAACAACGATGATCCGATTATTCTCAACGTCGAGGCTGATGGGGATGGCCCCGCTTCCGGCAACAATACGCGCGGTTCCGGCACTGGGCGTCCACCGTTTGGCGGTCCTGCCCATCCTCGCCTGACGCGAAACGCTGCCTCTTCGCACAACAATCGCGGCACCAAGATCATGCTCGGCATTGTGCTGGCGCTGATCATTGTTGTCAGCCTGTTCTTCGCGCTGTCTCGATTCATCACCGATTTGATGTGGTATGGCCAGCTCGGTTTCCAATCCGTGGTCTGGGTGCAGCTCGGCGTCAAAGTCGGCCTATGGGTGGCCTATGCACTGCTTATGGCTTTGACCGGTTTCACTGCCGCATGGCTGGCCATCCGCGCACGCCCTGATTCGGCAGACGGCTCCACCATCCGCATCAACGGCGACGTGGTGGAAGTCGGCAAATCCTTCAGCTCCAAAACCGCACGCCGTGTGGCCGTGGTGATATCGCTGATTGTCGGTGCAATCTTCGGTGCACAGTTCAATGCGAACTGGAGCGAGATTTTGCTCATGTTCCATGCGCAAAGCTTCGGCGTCAATGATCCGCAATTCGGTCTTGATAATGGTTTCTACGTTTTCGTGCTCCCCGGCTTGAAGCTGGTGCTGGCAGCTGTTTCCATGCTGCTCGGCGTGGGACTGGTTTTCTCGCTGATTACCCATGTGCTGATGGGCGGCATCCGCATCACCATGCCGGTGAACGGCCGCGGCCTGTTCTCCATCACCAAGCGTGCACGCCGTCAGCTCGGTATTTGGTTGATTCTCAACATGCTGGCTTGGGCAGTTCGTCAGGTGTTCAGCGTCTTTGACCAGCTCACTGTGCAAGGCTCACGTATTACCGGTGCTTCGTATACCGCCGTGCATGCGAACATCCCGGTCACTATTATCATGGCTGCGATTACCGCGATTCTTGGCGTAGTGCTTGGTATCTGGTTGATGCGCTCACATGCGTTGGAAGGCCCAGCGTCGCTGGGTGTTCGTGCCTCCGCTGCATTGAAGGCTTGGCGAGTGCCGGTCATCTCCATTGCTGTCACTGTAGTAGTGGCAATGGTGCTTTCCGTGGCATGGCCAGCGCTGCTGCAGCGTTTCCGTGTGAATCCGAACGCGCAGGAAATGGAATCCACTTATATTCAGCGCAATATCGACGCCACTCGTGCCGCCTACGGATTGGATAAGCTCAAGACCGAGAACTACAAGGTCACCAGCAAGGGCGAACAGGGTGCGCTCGCCAAGGAGGCGGACACCACCGCGCAGATTCGTCTCTTGGATCCGCAGGTTGTGAGCCCCACGTTCAAGCAGCTGCAGCAGTCCAAGCAGTACTACACCTTCGCAGACACGCTTGCCGTCGATAAGTATGAGGTGGATGGAGTCTCCCAGGATACGGTGATTGCCGCCCGCGAGCTCGACTTGGACGGCAACGACAACCGCAACTGGGTCAACGACCACACCGTGTACACGCACGGTTACGGTGTGGTGGCCGCCTACGGTAACAAGGTGACCGCCGATGGCCAGCCGGAATTCTTCGAATCCGGCATTCCGACTCAGGGCAAGCTCACTGAATCCCAGAAGTATGAGCCGCGTATCTACTTCTCCCCGAACACCACGGAGTACTCCATTGTGGGTGCCCCAAGCGGTACCCAACCGTGGGAGTTCGATTACCCGACTGGTTCCGAAGGTGCATTGACCACGTTTAAGGGCAACGGTGGTCCTTCGGTGGGCAATCTGTTGTCGCGATTGCTGTATGCGATTCGATTCGGTTCCGATCAGATCTTGTTCTCCGACCGTGTGACCTCCGCCTCGCAGATTCTCTATGATCGTTCCCCGAAGGAGCGCGTGGCCAAGGTGGCTCCATATCTGACGCTCGACGGTCGTGTTTACCCCGCGGTGGTCGACGGTCGTGTTAAGTGGATCGTAGATGGCTACACCACCTCTGACGCCTATCCATACTCGCAGATGACCAATCTCGGTACCGCCACCCAGGATTCCACCACGGTCTCCTCCTCTACGGTGTCTTCGCTGGGCTCACAGCAGGCCAACTATATCCGCAACTCGGTTAAGGCTACCGTTGACGCCTATGACGGTTCCGTGGACCTCTACGTTTGGGATACCTCTGACCCGGTGATTAAGGCATGGGAACAGATCTTCCCCGGCCAGTACCACCAGCTGAGCGATATTTCCGGCGACCTGATGAGCCACATGCGTTACCCGGAAAGCTTGTTCAAGGTGCAGCGCGAACTGCTCTCCAAGTACCATGTGACTTCTGCCAGCCAGTACTATTCCGGTGAGGATTTCTGGCAGACGCCGGTCGACCCCACCGAATCCCAGGCCCAGCAGGATCAGGATATTCTGCAGCCGCCGTATTACTTGACGCTGCAAACCGGTGGCACCAAGGAACCGATCTTCTCCTTGACCTCCACGTATATTCCGGCAGGTCAGTCCACTCGTGAAATCCTGACCGGATTCCTGTCGGTGGATTCCGATGCCGGTAATCAGAAGGGCAAAATCGGGCCCAACTACGGCACCATCCGCCTGCAGGAACTGCCGAAGGATTCCAATGTGCCAGGCCCCGGACAGGCGCAGAACAACTTCAATGCCAACGCCGATGTGTCTAAGGAACTGAACCTGTTGCAGTCCGGTGATACCAAGGTGGTCCGAGGTAATCTCTTGACCTTGCCGCTCGGTGGTGGCTTGGTCTACGTGCAGCCCGTGTACGTGAAATCCTCGGGTGCCACGTCGTTCCCATTGTTGAAGAAGACGTTGGTGGCCTTTGGCGATCAGGTCGGTTTCGCGGATACGTTGGATGAGGCATTGGATCAGGTGTTCGGTGGTGATTCCGGTGCCAGTGCCGGTGATGCCGAGAACGCGAACGGTTCGGATTCCTCGAGCTCATCCAACAAGTCCACGGAATCCAACAAGTCCGAGAATCAAAATGGTTCCAACCAGTCCAATGCCAATGGCTCTGGTGAAGCAAACACTTCGCGCAGCCCTGAACTCCAACAGGCGCTGAATGATGCCGCTCAAGCCATGAAGGACAGTCAGGACGCTATGAAGAATGGCGACTGGACCGCCTACGGTGAGGCGCAGAAGAAGCTCGAAGACGCCATCAACAAGGCCATCGAGCTCGATAAGTAATCCCCTTACAACAAATAACGGCTGTAGGTTCCAACACGAACCCACAGCCGTTATTTGTTTTGGCTTCTCCTCTTATACGGCGTAGTAGCGTTATATGACTCAGCCGCGCCGCTGTGCCTTCTGTAGTTCAGTAGTGTTTCTTCGTGTATGTGGCTCAGTGGTGTTCCTTCGTGTATGTGGCTCAGTGGTGTTCCTTATGTGGCTCAGCGGCATCCCTCCCCGTCATATCCCAGCACAAGAATTTTGGGTAATAACCCCTAATCTCCCGAATTTCTTGCACTGAGCTTTTGTGAGTGCAACTATTTCGGGAGATTAACGTTATTTCCCCGAATTTCTTGCGCTGAGTGATGCTGAGTACAAGAAATTCGGGAGGTTACGCCTGATTTCCCAAAATACTTGTACTGAGTTGTGGCCAGTACAAGAAATTCGGGATGAAGCCAATATTCTCCTGAATTTCTTGCGCTGAATGTTAGTCTGTGTGCCATGTCATACACATTCCGCGTAGCAACTGCATCTGATACCCAAGCCATCACCGACATTTACAATGCTTCCGTCATCGCAGGTGGCTCCACCGCTGATTTGACTCCAAGAACGTTTGAACAGCGTCGGGATTGGGTGGATTCTCACAAGCCGCCGTACGGTGTGTTCGTGGTTGAATCATCCGAGCAGCCTGGCCAACCCATTGGTTTTGGTGCATTATCTGTCTTCTACGATCGTGCCGGCTACGATGGTGTCACCGACCTCGCCTACTACATCGACCCCGCATGGCAGGGCAAAGGTGTGGGCACATTCATGCTTCAACACCTCTTGGATGAAGCTCGTAACCGTCACATGCGCAAAGCTTGTGGCATCATTTTCGCCGACAATGCCGGCTCCATTGCGCTGATGCACCGTTTCGGATTCACTCAGTTTGGCCTGATGCCGGCTGCTGCTACCGACTCCACCGGCACCATGAGAGATATGTCGTATTGGTACTTGGATTTGTGATTCTGCCGAAGGGGTCAGGGTACAATCTTCAAAGTTGATTAGGCTTTGAAGGAGAAACATGGCATCGGATTTTTGGCTGATTGCAGGATTGGGCAACCCCGGTAAAAAGTATGAAGGCACCCGTCACAACATGGGCTTCATGGTGACGGATGTGCTGGCCGAACGGTGGACGGTGAACTTCGCCGACCACAAGGGCTTGGCCATACTCGGCAAAAGCACGATGAATCTTGATGGCCGCACGGTGAAGTTCTTTCTCGCCAAGCCTCTGACCTATATGAACGAGTCCGGCAACGCCGTAGCTTCCATCGCGGCCTATTACCAGATTGAGCCGGATCGTATCGTTGTGATTCACGATGACATGGACTTGGAATTCGGCCGTATCAAGGTCAAGTCCGGCGGCTCCGCGGGTGGACACAACGGCATTAAATCCATCGACCGTTCGCTGGGCACGCCCAAATACGCGCGCGTGCGTATGGGTGTCGGCCATGCCAAGCGTGGCCCCAACGCGCACGACAACACGGTGAACTGGGTGCTTGGCGGATTCGGTCCGGACCAGCGCAAACAGCTGCCGGACTTCCTGGCCGATGGCGCCGACGCCGCCGAAGACATCATTTTCCAGGGACTCGCCAAGACTCAGGAGAAGTTCAATGGCCGCTGACGCCGCAAAGTCTGCCGACGCGTCCGCCATCGCTATTGCGGCGGCGAACGGCCAGCCCATCGACGGCTCACTCGCAGGCGTATTGAGCGAACTGAACCACGATCGGAATTTTCAAGCCCTTGCATCCGGTGAGGTTGAGCCCAGCGAAAATGCCGCTGACCCTTCGCTGTTAGTCGGTATGCCGGAAGGTTTGCGTCCGGCACTGGTGGCTGCTATCGGGCAAGGAATGAACGGCAAACCCGGCAAGTCAGTGGTCATGGTTGTGGCTTCCGGACGCGAAGCCGAGGAAACCGTGGGCGCGTTGCGCTCCTGGTATGACGGCGACCCAAACGACATCGCCCAATTGGAAGCATGGGAGACCTTGCCTCATGAGCGTCTAAGCCCACGTGCGGACACGGTGGCCAGCCGTATGGCCGTATTCCGCCGCTTGAAGCATCCGGATCCGGACAATCCGATGTTCGGTCCGATTCGCATCCTCGTGATGCCAATCCGCTCGCTGATTCAGCCAGTGGTCAAAGGCCTCGGCGACGTGGAACCGTTGGTATTCACGGTAGGGGAGGAGCTCGCGCTCGACGAGGCCGCCAAACGACTCATCGAAAACGCCTACACACGCGTCGATCTGGTCATGGACCGAGGCGAATTCGCCGTGCGTGGAGGCATCCTCGACGTATTCCCGCCAACAGCCCCACACCCGGTGCGCATCGAATTTTTCGGCGATGAAATCGACACCATCAAGGAATTCCACGCCTCCGACCAGCGCACCTATGGCAAGGGTCTCAAGACCATTTGGGCCACTGCATGCCGTGAACTGCAATTGACCGACGCAGTGCGAAAGCGAGCCAAAGCGCTGATCGGCTCGATTCCCAATGCCGAAGACATGCTCGAATCCATCGCCAATGCCATTCCGGTCGAAGGCATGGAATCATTGATGCCCGCACTCGTGGATCATCTCGAGCCCGTGGGCTCTATGCTGCCTGAGCATGCCGTCATCGTGTTGAGCGATCCAGAAAAACTGCGTCGCTCGGCCGAAGACTTGGCTAAAACCGCCAACGAATTCCTAGCTGCCAGTTGGCATGTGGCCGCATCCGGCCACGGCGCAGGCGCACCCATCAGTTTCGATGAGGCCAGCTTCCTCGACTATGCGGAAACCATCAGTTCGCTCGAATACTCCGAACATGATGTGATTCGTTTGACCAGCTTCGGCGTGGATGCCACCCTGCCGGGTCATGTACAACTCGACGCGCAGAATCCGGCTGAGTTCCGCGGTAACGAAACCAAGGCCGCACAAGGTATCGAGGGATTGATTGATGCCGGCTTCCAAGTAACCATTACTGCTGCCGCAGCTGGTACTTTGGCCAGACTCAAGCGCGCGATTAATACCACCGGTATCACTACGTTCGATTGCATCCGGTCCCAGGCAATCGATGGTTTTGTCGACAATGCCGCCAAAATCGCATTGCTCACCGAACGAGACCTGACCGGCCGCACATCGGCTGTGGCCGTGGCAAAAACGCCGAAACGTCGCCGTAAGGCCATCGATTTGGTGGAGCTCAAGAAGGGCGATTATGTGGTGCATGAGCAGCACGGCATCGGCCGATTCGTGGAAATGCGCCAGCGTACCATCGGCACCGGTGCGAACCGCACCACCCGCGAATACTTGGTCATCGAATACGCGCCGTCCAAGCGAGGTGCGCCAGCGGATAAGTTGTTCATTCCCACCGACCAGCTCGACCAGGTCAGCAAATACATCGGCGCGGAAGCCCCGAAGCTCAACAAGCTCGGCGGATCGGACTGGGCGGCCACCAAAGCCAAAGCCCGCAAGCATGTGCACGAAATCGCCGACGATCTGATTAAGCTGTATTCGGCCCGCCAGCGCGCGAAAGGCTTCGCGTTCAGCCCGGACACCCCGTGGCAGAAGGAACTGGAAGACGCGTTCCCATATCAGGAGACAGCCGATCAGCTCACCACTATTGACGAAGTTAAATCGGATATGGAAAAGCCGGTGCCGATGGACCGTCTGATCTGCGGCGACGTGGGCTTCGGCAAAACCGAAATCGCCGTGCGTGCGGCCTTCAAAGCCGTGCAGGATGGCAAGCAGGTAGCTGTGCTCGTGCCCACCACACTGCTCGTGCAGCAGCATTATGAGACGTTCACCGAGCGCTTTGAGGGGTTCCCGGTGGATGTGGCCGCTATGAGCCGATTCCAAACCACCAAGGAAATCAACGCCACCATCGAGGGGCTTGCCGCCGGCTCGGTGGATGTGGTCATCGGCACCCATAAGCTGCTGAATCCGAAAATCAAGTTCAAGGACCTGGGCCTCGTCATCATCGATGAGGAGCAGCGCTTCGGCGTGGAACACAAGGAAACGCTGAAGGCCCTGAGAACCAATGTGGACGTACTTTCCCTATCGGCAACGCCTATCCCGCGTACGCTTGAAATGGCGGTGACCGGCATTCGCGAAATGTCGACGCTGGCCACGCCTCCTGAGGACCGGCTGCCGGTGCTGACCTATGTGGGCGCCTACGAGGACGCGCAGGTCACCGCGGCTGTACGCCGCGAACTGCTGCGTGGTGGCCAGGTGTTCTACGTGCATAATCGTGTGCAGGACATCTCCCACATCGCCGATAAGATTCACACACTCGTGCCTGAAGCGCGTGTGGGCATCGCGCACGGCAAAATGGGGGAGAAGCAGCTCGATCAGATTATCCGCGACTTCTGGCATCGTGACATCGATGTGCTCGTATGCACCACCATCATCGAAACCGGTCTGGATATCTCCAACGCCAACACGCTGATCGTGGACCATGCCGACCGCTTCGGCCTTTCCCAATTGCATCAGCTGCGTGGCCGTGTGGGCCGTGGCCGCGAACGTGCGTACGCCTACTTCCTGTATGACCCGACCAAACCGATGACCGAGCAGTCGCATGACCGACTCGCTACCATCGCGCAGAACACTGCATTGGGTTCCGGTTTTGATGTGGCCATGAAGGATTTGGAATTGCGCGGCACCGGCAACCTGCTGGGCGACGAACAGTCCGGTCATATCGAAGGCGTGGGTTTCGATCTCTACGTGCGCATGGTTTCCGAAGCCGTGGAGAAGTACAAGGAGCCGGAAGAGAACGTCGAACCAATCTCCGTGTCCGTAGACCTGCCGATTGAAGCATCCATTCCGGTGGATTACATCGATTCAGACAAGCTGCGTCTGGAGGCATACCGCAAGCTCGCTTCCGCTCGCAACGAGAACGATCTTAAAGATCTTCAAGAGGAACTCGCTGACCGTTACGGCAAGCCACCAGTCGAATTCGAGACTCTGTTCGATGTTGCCCGTCTCAAGTTCAAGGCCAGGAAACTCGGCATTTCGGAAATCCTCGCACAGTCCAACCGCGTGCGCGTTGGCCGTATCGATCCGCCGGAATCCATCCAAATGCGTATGGCGCGCATCTACAAAGGTGCCCAATACCGCCCGGTCACGCATCAGCTTTTTGTTCCTGCACCATTCAACGGGTCGCTCGGCCAGGGGCCAATGAGTTCCGACCAGATTGTTCTATGGACCAACCAACTCCTTGACGATTTAGCATGGAGGCCACAACGATGACATATCGGAACACGGCAACGCTTGCCGGTCATGAAATCCCACGTCTGGGCATGGGTACGATGGCGCTTGCGATTGAAGGACGTCCGGGAAACCGCGATGAAGCCATCGCAACAATCCATAGGGCCCTCGATCTCGGCGTACGCTACCTGGATACTGCGTGGTCGTACTATCTGCCCAGCAAGCCGGGCACGGGAGAGCCGGAAGATATGGGCTACGGCGAATACTTGGTCCGTGATGCGCTCGCCAGCTGGCACGGCCCTCAAGATGAAGTGCTCGTGGCCACCAAAACCGGTTGGCTGCGCACCCTTGATGAGCAGGGTCATTATGGTTGGCAAGCTGATGCCCGACCGGAAACCATGCTTGCCAACGCCAAGGAATCCGCTCGCCGTCTTGGCGTGGATACGCTCGATTTGCTGTACTCACACTGCAACGATCCGCAAGTGCCTTATGAGGAGCAGATGGAGGCATTGAAACAGCTGGTTGATGAAGGCGTTGCAAAAGCAGTAGGCATATCGCGAATCGACAGCAAAGACATCGAAACCGCGCACAAGATTCTCGGGTCTAGGCTGGTTGCAGTACAGAACCAGTTCTCACCAGTGCATCGTGATCCGGAGCACACGATGGAAACCTGCGAAAAGCTTGGCTTGGCGTTCGTTTGTTGGTCACCGCTCGGGGGATTCCTTGACCCATTCAATGAGCATGTGTTCGACCGGTTTAAGGAAGTCGCTAAGGCACATGACTGCTCGTATCAGCGGGTCACGCTTGCCTGGGAGCTCGCGCAATATCCGCATCTGTTTACTATTCCTTCAGCTCGCAATCCTCATGAGATCGAGGATTCATTCCAAGCGGTAGCGCTGCATTTATCTCAAGATGAGCTCGAATACCTGAGCTGATTGATCCTTATTCAGGCATGCAGGCCGGTTCCTTTCCGGAAAAGCGTGCACAAAGTCGGCCTGTGATGGATGTATGAGGTTAGCGGTTGCTTGGGAGCTGAAGGCAACTGCTGTGAGCGGCATGAGGAATAGCTTGTTTGAGAGTGCAAGTTTGCAGCTGATGACATTGCACAGATAAATGTGAGCGCTCACACTATTTTTGGGCGTGTCGTTCACAACGTCCACAAATCGCACTAGTCTTATGACTGTCATTAGATACACAACCGTTTTAAGGAGTAGTTGTGGCAGCAATTGAAAGCGTGTACGCACGTCAGATTCTCGATTCCCGTGGCAACCCGACCGTTGAGGTCGTCCTGGACACCGAAGACGGTGCTCGTGGCCTGGGCCTGGTTCCTTCCGGTGCCTCCACTGGTGAAGCTGAGGCTTGGGAGCGTCGCGATGGCGACAAGTCCGTCTACGGCGGCAAGGGCGTTCTGAACGCTGTCAAGGCCGTTAACGAAGAGATCGCTCCGAAGGTCATCGGCATGGATGCTTCCGACCAGCGCGCTCTCGACGACCTGATGATCGAGCTCGACGGTACCCCGAACAAGGGCAAGCTGGGCGCCAACGCCATCCTGGGTGTCTCCTTGGCTGCTCTGTACGCTTCCGCTGAGTCCGCAGACGAACCGCTGTACCGCTACATCGGCGGCACCAACGGCCACATCCTGCCGGTCCCGAACATGAACATCATGAACGGTGGCGCTCACGCTGACTTCGCCACCGACATTCAGGAGTACATGATCTCCCCGTACGGCTTCAAGACCTACTCTGAGGCTCTGCAGGCTGGTGTCGAGGTCTACCACACCCTGAAGAACGTCCTGAAGAAGGAAGGCCTGAACACTGGCCTCGGCGACGAGGGCGGCTTCGCTCCGAAGATGAAGTCCAACAAGGACTCCCTGAACTACATCATGGACGCCATCTCCGCTGCCGGCTACGAGCCGGGCAAGCAGATCGGCATCTCCCTGGATGTTGCTTCCTCCGAGTTCTACAACAAGGAGACCGGCAAGTACCACTTCGAGGGTGACGAGCGCGACTCCCAGTACATGCTCGACTTCTACGAGCAGCTGATCGAGGAGTACCCGATCGTCTCCATCGAGGATCCGTTCAACGAAGAGGGCTGGGAAGACTGGACCGCCATCACCAAGCTGCTGGGCGACCGCCTGCAGTTCGTTGGCGACGACCTCCTGGTCACCAACCCGGCTCGCCTGCAGAAGGCCATCGAGCTCGGCGCTGCCAACTCCCTGCTGGTCAAGCTGAACCAGATCGGCACCGTCACCGAGACCCTCGACGCCATCGAGCTGGCCACCGCCAACGGCTACACCTCTATGGTTTCCCACCGCTCCGGCGAGACCCCGGACACCACCATCTCCGACCTGGCTGTTGCTAAGAACACCCGCCAGATCAAGACCGGTGCCCCGGCTCGTGGCGAGCGCGTTGCCAAGTACAACCGCCTGCTCGAGATTGAGGAGGAGCTCGGCTCCACCGCTCAGTACGCCGGCTACAGCGCCTTCAAGGCCTGCAAGAAGTACCTGGCCAAGTGAATTGAAACGCCTGTAAAGGCGTGATATTCCACTGATGCTCAATACCCGCTGCATTCGTCAAGTCGAATGTGGCGGGTATTTTCGTGAAACATGAGTAAGTCGTCCCGCACCGAATCGAACGGTAATAAGAAATCGAAACGAAAGAGTGCCGCGGGGCCTATCGCATTCTTTCTTTCGCTGTTTATTGTGGCGTTGGGTACTATCCAACTGGTCTCAACGTTCCATACATATGCGCTGAATCTCGCAGAGCTGAATGGTTTGAAGCGTGAGGAAGCATCATTGGTGGCAAAGAAGCAGGAGCTTGAAAATAACATCAAACGGTGGAATGACAAGGCTTACGTCACTGCTCAAGCTCGCGAACGACTTGGATTCGTATTCCCGGATGAACAAGCCGTGCAGGTGCTTCATCCTGAAGCGGTAACCGGTACGGATGCGCAGGAGGAGGATTCATCCACCAACCAGAGCACTACCAAAAAGGTGTTGCCTTGGTATAGCGAGCTCGCCTATTCCTTCAAAAAAGCCGATGAGCCGGTGACTGACAAATCATCATCCAAAAATGATTCCGCGGACTCGTCTTCGCAAAAGAATCAACAGGATTCACAAAATAACGGACAGAACACCACAGGGGAGGGAACCCAACAGTGACCAACGACATCAACGCCAAGGCATTGTCTCTAGTTGACACCGTATTAGCGCAGCCGGCTACCGAGCAGGATATTGAGCTGGTGCAGCAGCAGCTTGGTCGTTATCCGCGAGGCATGGTGGCGGTGGGAGCACGCTGCGTATGCGGTCGCCCGCTTGCAGTGGTGACCCGCCCGGTGCTGCCCGGTGGCATTCCTTTCCCTACTACCTGCTATTTGACTGGTCCGGAAGCGGTAAAAGCCGCATCTCATGTAGAAGCGGCTGGTGTGATGCAGCAGTACAACGAGATGCTCGGTGAAGATGAGGAATTGAAGGCCGCCTATGAACAGGCGCATCAGCTATATCTGGCATTCCGTCATGAACTGGCCACTCGTTTGGGCGATAGCGAAGAGCATATCGAAGGTACATCCGCTGGCGGCATGCCTGTGCGCGTTAAGTGTCTGCATGCGCTTCTGGCGCAAAGTCTGATTATGGGGCAGGGTGCCAATCCGATTGGTGATTTGGTACTGGAGCGTGTCAAAGACGAATTCGACCCTGCTGTTTGCCGTTGCACCGTGTTGTGAGATACGAGGAGAAGAACATGAGCAAGGATTCCGTAACCGTTGCCGGCATTGATTGCGGCACGAATTCCATTCGTCTGAAGGTAGCGCGCGTGGATGCCAATGGCATGCATGAGGTGGTGCCGCGTATTCTCAGGGTGATTCGCCTCGGACAAGACGTGGACAAGACCCATCGCTTCGCCGATGAGGCACTGGAACGCGCTTACGTGGCCGCACGTGAATTCGCCGACGTGCTTGCCGAGCATCCGGTGGACGGCCTGCGTTTTGTGGCCACCTCCGCCACTCGAGACGCGGAGAACCGTGAGGAATTCGAAGATGGCATCGAGAAGATTCTCGGTGTACGTCCTGAAGTAATTCCCGGCACAGAGGAGGCTGATCTGAGTTTCCTTGGCGCCACCTCGGTAGTGAACCGTGATGATTTGGAAGCCCCCTATTTGGTGGTGGATCTGGGCGGCGGCTCGACCGAGCTGGTTATCGGCGGCGATGGCATCACCGCACCAACCACCCAGGTGCAGGGCGCATTCTCAATGAATATCGGTTCAGTGCGAATGACCGAACGTCATTTGAAGAACGATCCGCCTACCGATGAAGAGATTGCTCAAGCCATTGCCGACATCGATGAACATATCGATGAAGCATTCCAGCATGTGGATGCTGGCAAAGCTCGCACCATCATCGGCGTGTCCGGTACCGTAACCACGATGACCGCACTAGCCATCGGACTGAAGGAATACGACCACAGCGTGGTCGACGGATACCGTTTGGGACTTGAAGAGGCTTATGCGATTGATGACAAGTTCCTGAAGATGACGCGCGCCGAACGCCGCGAGTACAAGACCATTCATCCCGGCCGTATCGATGTGGTCGGCGGTGGCGCTGTGGTATGGAATCGCGTACTTGCCAAAGTCAGCGAAGCAGCCGAACAAGATCATGGCACGCCTATCAACTCCTATGTGGCTAGTGAACATGGTCTCTTGGACGGCATCGTCCTCGATTACGGTCGCCGACTGCTCGCACAATAAGGTGCCAAGGTGCCTCCGATGGGACTCGAACCCACAAGCCGAAGCGATCGATTTTAAGTCGACTGCGTATACCATTTCGCCACGGAGGCGTTGGGTAAACCAACCGTACTATTGTACGTCACCCCGAGACGGATATGGCTTGCGGGTCGCTGAGCTTTGCTCAGCCGTCGCGACATAGTCGCTCCCTTCGCCTACGGACAGCCCACTGGGCTGTCCGCTTCACGGTTTAGCACATCGGAGACACCCAACTGGTATTCCCTAACAGGCCTTCTCTTGGATAGAGGCACCTTCTCGAAACATTCCCTCGTTACCCTGTTCTTCGTTGTATCGGACGTTTGATGAAACGAGGGATTCCTATGGCCTCACGTTGGACCGCAGTTGATCGAGTCGAACAAGGTGCTTTGTCCACAATGTTCGCCCAAGCCGTGATTGTTGGCACTGCGCTCACTGTTGGAGCCATCGCCTGCTCAGGATTCTATCTGACCATGATTGCCGACCCCACCACCAATGCTCCGGTGGTGGCTTTAGTGCCGTGGATGACCGTGACCGTGCTTATCGCCGCCATTTTCACGTATGTCGTTGGTTTTGCGCTCTTGTGGTGCGCTGAAGCATTCACCAACCGTATGAAGGATAAATTCAAGCCGTGGGCGTATGCCGTCATCGGACTTATCGGCTATGGCATTTGGGGCATGTTCGTGATGAGCTCCACCATGAACTCGCTCAATCAATCACTCAACGGCGTTGTGCTCGCCAACTCGGATATTGCCGCACTGACCGTCAACTATGCAGTCTTCGGCTTCATCGCATTCCTGCTGGCTCAAGCCTATGGCACTAAA
Organism: Bifidobacterium imperatoris; assembly: GCF_002860405.1. GTDB lineage: Bacteria > Actinomycetota > Actinomycetes > Actinomycetales > Bifidobacteriaceae > Bifidobacterium > Bifidobacterium imperatoris. The sequence goes on from NZ_NMWV01000005.1 coordinate 233,695, forward strand.
CTGGCAACCAAGAAGCCGGTCGCATTCGCATTGCTGGCAGTGCAAGTGGTGTTGGCGGTACTTGGCATCATCGTGATGGTGATGATTTTCGGCCAGCTGCCTTCCTCGAAGTAAACAAACGCCCTATTCGGATCTGTTGCGCTGCCGCATCCACACCATGAGCATCTGTCATAGGATGGTGTAGCGCGATAAGCAACACAGCCAAAAGGAGCAATCATGTTCAGCGTGCTCGATATGTTCACCATCGGAGTGGGACCTTCCTCCTCGCATACCGTAGGACCGATGGCAGCCGCGCACGCCTTTGCAGCATCGCTCACGCAAGACGGTCTCATTGAGAGAACCGAACGTGTCAAAGTCACGCTATACGGTTCTCTGGCCTTGACTGGTATGGGGCATGGTACCGATCGTGCGGCAATGGCAGGCTTGGAAGGCAACATGCCTGCCAGCGTGGATACGGAACATATGCTGCATATCCGCGAAACCTGCGCACTCGACGACACGTTGAACCTGGCCGGCGTCAAGCGCATCCATTTCGACTACGCACGCGATGTGGTCTTCGAACTCTGGAAGCGCATGGCCGCACATCCCAATGGCATGAGATTTCAAGCGTTTGACGCAGCAGGCTCACTGGTGCTCGAACAAGTCTGGTATTCCATTGGCGGTGGATTCATTCGCCAAGGCAATCCAGACGATTTGATGATCGGCATTCATGACAAGCCGCCGGCAGGCACCTCCTTCGCCGATGAGGATGAATCATCCTCCACCGACTTCGGACCTGAAATCCCATACCCGTTCTCATCGTGCGCGGAACTTGTCGCATTATGCCGCGAGCACCATATGAGCATCGCCGAACTCGTGTGGGCCAATGAAACGGCCACTCGCTCAGGTGTACAGGTGCGCACAGTCATTGACAATGTCTGGCGCGTGATGCGCGAATGCGTCAACAACGGCTGCACCTCGAACGAAACCACACTGCCCGGCGGCCTTGACGTGCCTCGCCGAGCACCGAAAATGTATCAGCGACTATCCTCGAACTCTGATCTGCTGCGCCGCGACCGCCGCCGCAAGGATGCGGTATTGGAATCCTCCGATGCTGCATGGGTGGACCTGTTTGCGCTCGCTGTCTCTGAGGAGAACGCTGGGGGAGGGCGCATCGTCACCGCTCCTACCAATGGTTCGGCGGGCATTATTCCTGCAGTGCTGCATTATTACTGGCATTTTGTGGACGATGCCAATGAGCAGGGTATTGTGACTTTCCTGCTCACGGCTGGAGCCATCGGTTACCTGTTCAAACGCAATGCTTCGATTTCCGGTGCCGAGGTGGGGTGCCAAGGCGAGGTTGGCTCGGCTTGTTCGATGGCTGCGGCAGGTCTGGCTGCAGTGATGGGAGGCACTCCTGAACAAGTGGAAAATGCTGCGGAAATCGGCATCGAACACAATCTGGGTTTGACTTGCGACCCGGTCGGCGGCCTGGTGCAGATTCCTTGCATCGAGCGCAATGCGATGGCCGCGAACACCGCCATCAATGCCGTGCGTATGGCCATGCTCGGCGACGGCTCGCATATCGTAACCCTCGATCAGGCAATTGCCACGATGAAGCAGACCGGCGAAGATATGATGGCTAAATACAAGGAAACCTCCAAAGGCGGTCTCGCTGTCAACGTCGTCGAATGCTAGATGTATCGCACTGGGAAGAATGACTTTCGCCGCTCCGCCAATGGTGATAATGTAGGGCGCATTGTGTCTGACAAGGAGGACGTATGGCAGAACAGATGCCCAAGGTGAACGCAGAATTCGGCACCACGCCCGTTATCGAGTTCCCGACCGACGAGGCTCCCAAGGGTCTCAAGGCTATTGAACTGACCGAGGGCGACGGCCCGATGGTTCGTCGTGGCGATACCGTCACCGTGAACTATCACGGTGTGGTGTGGGGCAAGGAAACCCCGTTCGATTCCAGCTTCAATCGTCATCAGCCGGCCAGCTTCGGCATTGGCGTGGGCCAGGTCATCAAGGGCTGGGATCAGACTGTGCCGGGCCACAACGTGGGCTCCCGTCTGGTGGTTTCCATCCCGCCGGAGTACGGTTACGGTTCTCGTGGCGTCCCGCAGGCCGGCATCGGTGGCGACGATACCCTGGTGTTCGTCATCGACATCATTTCCACTCGCTGAGACATATTCAGTATGACGGAACGCCGGTGTCATAGCCGGCGTTTTTGCTATACATTCAGCATTGATCGTAAGTTCAGGAGGACATTATGGCTGAAGATAAGGTCTACCTGCTGACGCAGGAAGCATACAACAAGATGAAGGAAGAGCTCGCCTACCGTGAGAGCGAGCTGCGTGAGGAGATTGCTCACAAGATTGCCGTAGCCCGTGCTGAAGGCGACCTTTCCGAGAACGGCGGCTACCAGGCCGCTCGCGAGGCCCAGAGCAAGAACGAGGGCCGTATCACCGAGCTCACCGTGAAGCTCCGCGATTCCAAGATCATCGAAAACGCTCCGGAAGGTACCGTGGGCAACGGTTCCGTGGTTACCATCGAGCTCAACGGCAATGAGATGACCTACGTGCTCGGCAGCCGCGACATCGTGGCCGGCACCGATTACGACATCATGACCCCGGATTCCCCGATTGGTAAGGCCATCGAAGGCGCCAAGGTGGGCGACACCGTGACCTACACCGCTCCGAACGGTCGTGAGCTGTCTGTGGTGGTCAAGGCTTCCAAGCCGCTCGCCTGAGTTTCCCAACTTGTATCCATAACGTGAATGGGCTTTTCCTTATATGAGGAGAAGCCCATTCACGTTATTAAGAGATTTTCATAGACCGATGAGGGATTAATTCCACAACGCCACGATTACCATATAGATGGCCACCATATGGCAGGCGTATCCGGCGACGGTACCGCAGTGGAAAATCTCATGGAAGCCGAAGATACGCGGCCAAGGATCCGGTTTGCGCAATGCGTAGACGATGGCACCCAGAATGTAGCAGGCTCCGCCAGCGCACAGCAGAATCACCACGGCAGGACCCGCATATGGTGAATTCCAGAACAGCATCATGAATGCCAGACCGTAGATGCCGAACACGATGTACACCACGGTGTACAGCCAGCGTGGAGCGTTGATCCAAATCACATGAATAATCAGCGCGATCAGTGTGCACGACCACATGGAAATAATAATGAAGTTGCGCCAGAACGGTTCCAAGGCGAACGAAACCGGCGTATAGGTGCCTGCTATCAGCAGGAAGATGTTGACATGATCGATGCGGCGAAGCACATCGGTAACATGTGGGCTCCAATCACCCAAGTGATAGCACGCGGAGTTCGTGAATAGAGTCAACGAGGCAGTCATGAACACGGCGCACGCCCATTTGAGTCCGACACCCTGCGCCAAACAGATCAGCACGATGCCTGCGGCCAGCGATAGGGGAGAGGCCACGGCATGAATCCATCCGCGCATGGCGGGCTTTGGGCGCCCATGCACATCCAGGCGGATCTTACGGGCCATCTCGGCTGGAGCGATGCCTTCGATTTTCAGCGCGCGGTTCTCGGCTTTGGCAAGCTTCTTACGTGCTTTCTCTTCGGCTTTGGCTCGTATAGCTTCGGCTTTGAACTGGGCCTTGGCACGTACGGCGTCCGCCTTGGCCTGCAGTGCTTGTTCGCGTGCCTTGATGGCGATGGCGCGTTTCGCTTCGATGGTGGAATCCAGCTTGCTTGTGGCGTTGCCGCCGCTGTGTTCCTCTGCCATGATTGCCCCTCCTGCCGCAGTGCGAACATTGCTTACGTTACCGTAACCTACGTTAACGTAAGTAGCTGGATTGTCAATGGCAACCCGCCATTTCCATTCACATTATGACACCAAAGCAGGTTGCCAGCATGAGTCAGTTGACAGGTGTCCTCGCCTATGGCCTTACATGCTTTTCCGCTTCGAGCTAAGAGCATAACAATGGCTACCGGTAACGCTCATTTCGCGAAGCCATTGCGTATGATGTAAGACATGGCTGATTTTTCACATATTCTTGCGACCCGCCCGGATTTCGACGATGAGGACCGTGAATGGCTGCATCACCTGGTAGCTGATTGGCAGGTGATTGCCGACCTGAGTTTCGCTGATTTATTGCTGCTGGTACAGAACGGTGACGGCAAGTATGTGGTTGCCGAACAATGCCGCCCCTCCACAGTGATGACTCTTCGCGGCGAGGATGTAGTCGGCGATGTCATGCCCGACGACATGACCGGTGAATTGGATGCCGCAATGCAGTCCAGCGTGGTATTCCGTTCCACCGTGCTGCGCTCCGTAGGCAAGGCCACGGTGTGCAACGTGTACGCTCCGGTGCGGCATAACGGCAAAACGCTTGGTCTGGTGGTGCGTGAAACCAACATGGCCACACGAGAGTCCAACGGTCGTTATGAGTCGGAAAGCATCAACGCCGGCAAACAGCTCTATGAGATGATTCCGCGCGGCCAATTCCCATATCAGGATTCCGTGATGAGCCAGCGTCATATTGCTCGCGTGGCAGACGGTTTCATCATTCTGACCATCGACGGTGTGGTACGCTACGCGGCTCCCAATGCCATCAGCTGCTTCAGACGTCTGGGATTGCTGAACACCATGCCCGGCCAATACCTGAGCGAGCTGGGAACCCAGTTGCTGAAGGAAAACGATCCGGTTCCCGAAACACTGCCGCTGGTGCTTTCCGGCAAGGCGGCCGTCGATTCCGAAATCAACGCGAACCGTTCCGCAGTCTCCATGCGCTCGCTGCCGCTGTACGACAACAACGGCCGTGTGGGCGCTATCATCCTGTGCCGTGATGTGACCGAACTGCGACGCCGTGAAAAGGAACTGCAGACCAAGAACGCCACGATTTCCGAAATTCACCACCGTGTGAAGAACAACCTGCAGGCTGTGTCCGCCCTGCTGAGGCTGCAAGCTCGTAAGACCAAGTCCGAGGAAGTCAAGAAGGAGCTACAGGAGGCTCAGCGTCGCGTACAAACCATTGCAATGGTGCATGAAGGTTTGAGCCAGACCGCTGATGAGATCGTGGATTTCGACAAGGTTATTTCCAACCTGCTGCGCATGGCGGTGGATCTGGCCACAATGAAGGATCAACACATCAGCGTGAACTTCATGGGCAAGTTCGGCATGATGCCGGCTCAGGATGCCACGCCGCTTTCCTTGGTGTTGACCGAGCTCATCACGAACTCCGTTGAACATGGATTCGAAGGGCGCAAGGAAGGCAACATCACGATTTCCGTTGGACGTTCCGGCTCCAACCTCAACGTGGTGGTCGAGGACGATGGTACCGGTCTTGGCTCCGAAGAACAGGGCGGTATGGCACGATCCTCCGGATCCGGCTTGGGTACGCAAATCATCAACACCTTCGTTACCAACGATTTTGGCGGTTCCGTGCACTGGGAGCCGAGGCGTGAAGGAGGCACCCGCGTAGTGCTCGATATGAAGCTGCGCGCCGCTCAGGAAGAATAGTCTGTTCCCGACTCCCCTTGTTGAGAGGGAGCCGTCAGCGGAGCTGCCTGAGGGGAGTTAGCCCCACAAAAAGAGAGACCCTCCCGAATGGGAGGGTCTCTTCGTATACGACGGCGATATGCTACGCGAATATCAGATTTGCATCTGCATGGCCTGCGAACGGCGGGCGCGCATGGCGCGACGCTTCAGCGCACGACGCTCATCCTCGCTCAAGCCGCCCCACACGCCGTAATCCTGATTGGTGTCCAACGCGCACTTCAGGCAAGCGTCAATCACCTTGCAGGTACGGCACACGGCCTTGGCTTCCTCAATCTGCTGGTATGCGGCACCGGTGTTGCCCACCGGGAAGAACAGTTCCGGATCCTTATCGCGACATGCGGCCTTGGCTCGCCAATCAAAAGCGCTGCTCATTGCTTGCCTCCCTTAAAAGCCACGTGGCTGATTGTTATTCCTTGATTCCTACACTAGGAAACCACGAACTGTGTCCATTTTCAAGAGGTTTCACTGAGAAAATATCAGGTATTTTATGAAGCGCACTGCACTAGTTGTGCCGATGAGCCGGTAATGAGCACGGCCCTGCCCGGGGTTTCGTAATCATGATGACCGAGTGATGTAAGTAATGAGGAAGGAATACCAGCCATAACATCAGCCGTTTTCTCGCCACTGGGAAACACGATTCTGGTGATGCAGTGTTCAGGGATTCGTATATGGCGTAAGGAAGAAGCGGTAAAAACCACGGTGATGGACGGATTCGCCAAAGCCTGCCTGAAATGCAACGCATGCTCATCGGTGAGAAACGGGTCAAACAAGCCATCGGCATCATCGACCAGCCACAATAATCTCGGTGGCTCAGGCGGTGCAGATATAGCTTCTCTGCAGGGAAAGCTACGTGAGGACTGATGAATGGTTTGCGTCCGCCAAATACCATGCACAGGTCTACTGATGCGTGCCACAAGCCCCTCAATATGCTCTACCTGTTCGGCAATAGTCTCCAAAACCGTGCTTTTGCCACGACCGTGACCGCCAATAATACCGATATTGCCGCGAAACGGATTCAACATGGCATCACCCACCGTGATGCCGTCATCACACAGGCCGAACCAGATGAGGCGCTGATTGGCATGTTGTTGTGCGGCGAGCGCTTGCGGACGAGCGCGAACAGCAACAGGCAGAGGAGCGGAGAATAGCTGAGGAGCCGTCTGCTTTCCCATGAATCGTGCAGTCAGCGCGATATTGCCGATAATGCTTCCCATATTGGCGGCGCTCGCGCAACGCAGGGCTACAACATGCTCGGAATCATTGCAGTAGGCGGCTCCTGGCATGGTGGGACTGATGCGTGACGCTCTGCCATCTCCTAACAATTCGGCTGATTGAAGTTCATCGCGAACTCGAAGACAGATATTCATGGCCATATTGGCCTTCATATCGGCACTTATCTGACCCATTGGGTTTTGCGTACATGCGATAAGATGCATGCCTAATGATCGTCCGAGGGAAGCGATTCGTACGAGACGGTTGATGTAATCCGGTAACTGGTCCTTCAATGCGTGGAATTCATCGATAACCACGAATAATCGTGCTGGCGGGTCGGGCAGATCGTCGATATATGACGTGCGGTATTCGGCGGTAAGCCGCTCTCGACGTGTGAGTTCTCGTTCCAAGGCGCGCAATGCTCGGGTGGCATGGGCAAGGTCTAAATCGCACACGCTGCCGATGCAGTGCGGCAGTTGTTCGAGCTCTCTGAACGCCGAACCACCTTTGAAATCAAGGAATACAAAATTCAGACGGTCAGGCCCGTTGCGCGCGGCCAAAGCCAAACACCAGCTTTGCAGCAGCACGGATTTGCCGGAGCCGGTGGTCCCTGCCACAAGAGCATGTGGCCCCTGCCTGCGCAGGTTGACGATGCAGGGCCCATTCTCCGCCATGCCCAGCGGAGTGTCCCACTGAGGTGAGCCAAGCCAATAACGCACCATTGTTCTCCAAGGAAGGGAGTCGAATTCCAGTAATTGCTCTAGTTCGGCTGCCTGAATGACTGTGAAATCATACGAATATTGGGTGTGACGTGCTGCCGCAGGTGTGCTAAACAACGCGGCATCAGATGACTTACCGGCGCGAGCGGAATGATTGCGCGTACTATCCGATGGCGTATCAAGTGGGGGAGCAGGCAAGGAAACCAGTATGGAAGCCAGGCAGCCAACAGCTCCGGGCACGATCATGAGCGCATACAGCCAGTGTCCCTGCACAATCATGATTGCGACCATTGTGATTTGCGCCAGAAGTGGAGCTGCCATCGCGAATGCCATAAGCCTCGCACGCCAACGATGATGCGACAGACCACGATGGCGGGATCGGCTCTGCCTTGTTCGAGCCGTGTGCGGTCGCTGTGCAATCTGGCCGTTTGATGCTGATGGTTTGCTCATACCTCCAGCGTGAAGGACACTGCCGCTGATGCGCAAGCTGAAACGGGGTATGTGGTTCTAGCTTGCCGAGTTATCCACATTGTCTGATGAATTGACCGATAGCGCACTTATGGCCACACGTCATACACCGGCCATAAGCCGATTGCATGCAGGTCAGCCTTCAGCCAGCGTGCCCACAGTGCCCGCGGCATGAGTGCCGGCAGCAAGCTGAGCGAACAATTCAGTGTTTTTCTCATCGTTCAACAATACCGATGAGCCAACGCCATCCACGTAATAATCAGGGTCGGTCCAATACACGCTGCCGGAAACGCCCTTGGAGCCAGTGGCGTCCTTAAACGCGAGCGCCATGTTAATCAGGCTCATCGTGGAGGCGTCTTCATCTACGGTCAGTGCTCCCAATCCGGCTTTGGCTACGGCCATGACCTTCTTGGGGTTCGTCAACGTTTCCTTGCTGGAGGCCTTTTGAATAACGGCGGCAATCACCTGACGCTGGCGGGCGTTGCGGCCGAAATCACCATTGGCGTCGGAATACCTCATACGGGAGAATGCGAGTGCCACGCCGCCGTCCGCGTTATGGCAACCGGCCTGCCAGGTCAAACCGGAATAGGCATCTTCAACATCCTCGTCATAGCACAGCTGCACGCCGCCCAAAGCGTCCACGACCTGTTCCAGGCCGCCAAATTTAATCTGAGCCACATGATCGATTTTTTGGCCGGTAATATCTTCGACCTGCTGTACTAGGGCTTTCTTGCCCACGGCCTGAGCCACGGCATTGATTTTCATGTATTGTCCGTCGACTTCCATTAAGGAGTCGCGCGGAATGGAGATCAGTGAGCTCGGGCCGCTCTTGGGCTTGGTCAATACCAGAATCGTGTCGGTACGGAAGCCGGAGATGTCACTGTTTGGGTCATCGCGTTCATCTGAACCGAGAATCAGCCATGTGGATGCCGGCGTATCGGCGGTGTTGGTCAGCCAAGCGGTTTTGTTCAGCTGTCCGTCCACCCAATTCCAAGCGCTGAAGACACTAATGGCCAGAATGGCCAGCACAAGAGCAAGAGCGCCTATGATGATATGCCTTGCCCGATGAGGTTTCATTGCATGCACGGCTGATGTGGTCCCAGCGCTGCGGGCAAAAGTCGCAGCCGATGATTTCGCGGTCGGCTGAATTTGATTGGAACGAATGGCGGTTGAACGACTCGCGTTGCGCGATGAACCGGTAGAACGTCTGGCGCGAGCGGGTGGAATGCTTTGCGGTGCATCATTATGATGGGCTGATTCGCTGATCTGCCGGCGAGTACTCGAGGGAGAGAAACTCGGTGCGGCTGAACGCCCCGATGATGTGCGTCGGGAAGCGGGGGGAGCAAAAGATGCCGGAGCACTTTGCCCTGCATTGCCAATTGAACGTTGCGGCTGATAGGACGGCACAGAGGAAGGTGCTGCCGCGCTGGAGGATCGAGGGACCTGACCGGATGGCCTGGTACGGCGGCCGGCAGGAGGAGTGAAGCTTGGCGGATTAATGTACTGATCCGCTTCACCTGATTCCTGCGTCATGCAAAACCCTCCCAATGTCGTCGCTTGTCTGAATGACACTTTGGCACAGCGTTCGCCTGCGATAGCTGGGGTGCCTTGTTCCTACGCAGGAACGGCACATACGCGCCATAATTGACTCTTGCCGCACAGCGGTTTGTCAGACAAACCAGATGCTCTTATAGCACAAACTTCAATAAACATATGTATTGACACGAGAAGTAATTTGACAAACTCGAAGTAGCATGTGTGTAATTTAGGCGTTATGAAAAAGCTCAAAGGCAAGGAGGATCGCATGTGGGGTGTGATCGACGATTCCGCCGAAGAGCCATTGAATGAATTATGGGGACTGTTCAAGCCGGATGGCGATGTGTCATGGCAGCACAAGGCATTGTGCGCGCAGACCGACCCCGAAGCCTTTTTCCCGGAAAAAGGCGGCTCTACCCGCGACGCAAAGCGGGTATGCGCCAAATGCGAGGTGCGTGAACAATGCTTGAAGTGGGCCATCGATCACGATGAACGATTCGGCATATGGGGCGGTATGAGCGAGCGTGAACGCCGCCGCTATAAGAAAGAGCACCGCGAGCAGGCATGATGCAGGCATGGTGCGCTTGCCGAATGAGTGACATGGCTCGCTAAGCAAACAGTCTGCGTGAAGTATGCGCGCATGCACAGCCCTTTCAAGGTTCATGCGTACACTGGGAGTTTATGAGTTCAACAGCGAATAACGATATCCATAATGCTTTGGCCAATGCAATGGCTGCGCGTCCGTACACGCACAGGCAGGACGTGGATGCCGGAATTGTGGCCGTGGTGACCGTTGAAGACGATACCCGGTTCCTTGAAGCCACGTTGCACTCGTTGTTGACGCAAAGTGTGCTACCGGGTGTCATCGTTATTGCCGATGCTACTGGCAGCACCACTCAATCATTAAAGACATCATTCGAGGTCATTCCCTCACCGTCCGGCCCGGTATTGCAAATGCCACAGGCCAAACAAGTCAGCATCCAGATCGTGCGCGCCAAGGGAGCCCGCTCGTTCGGCGACGCAGTAGCGAAAGCCTTGACCAAAGCCGATCTTAACGGTTCAACTCGTGCCTTGTGGTTGCTGCACGATGATTCACGCCCATCCGATGCATACTGTCTGGAGCACCTGCTTGAAGCATGGCGCAACGCGCCCGGTGCCAGTGTGCTGGGCTGCAAGCAATGCGATTGGGAAGGCACCCAGCTTCATGACGTCGGCATGTATGCCGGTTCTCATGCCGTGCACTCGCTGGTGGTGGATGGCGAACCCGATCAGGAACAATATGATGGCCGTCAGGATGTATTCGCGGTTTCCTTGGCTGGCGCACTCGTTTCGTTTGATGAATTCAAACGGCTGAAGATCAATTCATGGTTCACCACATATAGCGAATCCGTGGATTTCTGCCGTCGTGTGTGCTTGAGCGGTGGCCGAGTGGTGGTGGTGCCGAAGGCGGAGATTTCGCACCGCCGCGCCCGTTACGAGGGCGTGCGCAATCGCAACGGCGAGCCTCTGGACCATGAGCACACCAAATCCGCGGCAATGACCGTTGCCCGGACTCAGCAGCGTTACTTCTACACTGATGTGCATATGTCCACATGGATTCTGGTATGGCTATGGCGTTTGGTTCGTAGCTTTGGCGTGACCATCGCCTTGCTCTTCCGCAAACAGCCGTATCAGGCGCTGGTGCAATTGTGCTTGCCGTGGCTCGCGCTGACATCAATACCGGGAGCTATTCGTTCAAGGCGACTGGTGGCTCGCCAAAGCAAAGTCGGCATGTCCTCATTGCAGGTGCTCACTGCGGATCGTCGCCAAATCAAACAGTTCCATGATCGGCGTGATGCATTCCAAGCTCAGCGGAACCTTGTATTGCTGAGCCCTCTGGAGCGCGCGCATCTACGCGCACGCCTGGTACGCCGTTGGATTGCCGCCTGCTGCATGGCATTGTTCTGTTTCCTTGCAGTGATGCTGATGTACTGGTCAGTGTTCAAAGACGTATTCTCGGGCGGTTCCCTGTACTCGAATCGATTGCTGCCGACCGGTGCAAGCTTCAAACAGCTGGCGCAATCCGCCACAACGTTATGGGTATTCGGCTCCGGTACCGGTGTTCCGGCACCGCCTACGCCGTGGCTGCTTGTACTGTTGCTGGCCAGCGTGGTGACTTTCGGTCATGTCAGTGCGGCATTGGCGCTCATGTTGTTTGCATCCGCGCCATTGAGCGCGCTGTCTTTCTGGGCTTTGGCTGGTATTTTTACCCGTTCCAATGCGGTGCGCATTCTAGGCGGTCTGCTGTGGGCTTCCACCGGCGTGATGTTCGGATGGTATGCGCAGGCCGATCTGCCCATGCTGACGGTGCTGGTGTTCCTGCCGGCCGCTTTTGCCTTCGTATTCCGCGCCGTGGGCATGTACCATACGGAGGATCCGCTGAAGCCTCGTCCCTCGGTGCAGGCTGCCGCCATCGCCTCATTGTGCTTCGTGCCGGTTGTGGCCTCCGAGCCCCAATTGTTATTGGCGCTGATCGTGGCATTCCTCGCATTCCTGATGTTCGTGAAGCGCAAGCGTTCGGCATTGCTGTTGATTCCTGTACCGGCCGCTTTCGCCGTAGCCCCAACGCTCGTCAATTCGATTCGATATGCACAAGAAGGGGCATGGCGCCAGATCTTCGGCGATATCATGCAACCTTCCAGCGCGATGAATGGATCTCCTGCGGCGCTGAGCCTGTTTGATGCCGCTCAACGCGCATTGGGCTGGGACCCCATGTCCGGTCATGCTGTTGATGTGGCGTTGGCGGTATTGTTCGCGTTGATTACGCTGCTGGCCATTGTCTCATTGGTGTTGCCGTTTGCTTTGCGAGCTTCTCGACTGATGTGGGTGCTCATTGTATGCGGCGGCGCACTGTCCTTAGTCTCCAGTCGTGTGGCTATCGCCGTGGACTCCGATGGTGTTATCGCAGGTTCCGCCCAGCCGGGCAATCTCCTGATGATTCTTGGATTCCTCTCCTGCACCTGTCTGGTTGCCGGTGGTGCGGTCAAGCGATTCAATCCATTGCATGTTTCGGCATCGGATGTTGAATCCGATGCGCAGGCGGCTGGCAATCAGCGCATGATTTCCGTGGGCCGTGTGGCGCTTGCGGTGGTGTTGTCCGCATGCGTGGCTGTGCAATGCTGGTATGGCGTTGTTCGTTACCAGGATGAGGGACTGGGTGTTTCCAATGCCGGTCTGCCGATGGTGACCACTGATTATCTGCAATCCGGCGCTGACCATCGCGTACTTGCCATCAGTGCTGAAACTCGCACGGCAGTCGATTATTCGGTGATGCGCACTTCCCGAGGCGATTTGATCGATAGTTCGCCGATTGCGCGCGCTCGTCTGCTGGATGGCAAGCATGATGATGTCGATATGAAACTTGCTGAAGCCTGCGCGACGCTGCTGTCCAATCCGGATGAGCAAGCCATCGCCACTATCAGCGAGCTTGGATTCGGCGGCATCTATGTGGTTGCCAATGGTCAGGCAAGCGAAGCCTCTTCACCTTATGAGCAGTTGAGCGCCAATATCGCGGCTTCCAATGGCACGCAATCTTTGGTGGCTACGGATGACGGTAGCTATTTCCGCTTGACTTTGCAGAACGTCAACGATCAGAACGTGGATACTTCATGGCAGCAGCGCACTCAGCGCAGCGGATGGCGATACGCATGGCTGACCTGTCTTGCGGTCATCATGGTCTTCTACTGCCTGGTGGCGGTACCGCGTAGGAAGCTGTCGGCCGGACTGGAGGAGGAAGCATGAGCAAGCACATCACATCTGGTTCGAGACGAGTGACCAACATTGTGCTGGGCACTATCACCACCATCATCCTTATTGCGGCATTGGCTGCATTATTTATCCTGCCGGGGCCGAAATCTTGGGTGGATTCCGTTGCCGCGACCGATGATGCCATTGATCAGACCGTGAGCCCGACGCAATCCGAAATGTATTGCCCTGCGCCAATGCAGCTGGCCGATACCGGTACCTACGGCGATAGCGCTTTCCAAGCCACGGTGGGTAATCTGAGTACCAAAGCGCGGTATGCGGCGTTCGGCTCCGTGTACACGTCCACGGTTTCGGCATTCGTGGATGGTACGAGTTCCGATGATGTAACCCTGCAGGATAGCGATGTCACCGATGATTCCGATGTGAAAACCGGCTCGCAGGATCTTGACAGTTCACGACTGATGGATACGCGCATGCTGCAGGCAACCGAGGGCACAGGTACCGCAGGCGCTATCGCATCATGGGCTGATGAAGGCGATCTGAAGGGTGTTTCCGCCGCATCATGCATCGCTACGGCCCTGTCGCAGTCCTTCTTGCTTTCTGGTTCCTCCACCGGCACAACGCAGCAGCTTATTGTGGCTAACCCTTCCACTAAGCCAACTGCGGTGGATCTGTCGATTTGGGGCACGGCGAGCAGCGGCAAACTGGCCTTGTCTACGCAATCCTCGCTATCCGTGCCGGCACAAGGCGAATCTTCGATTGATCTTTCAGCTTCGGTATCCGATCAGAATGGCTTGTATGTCGTGGTTTCCAGCAAGGAGACCCCGATTGCCGCCGTGGTGCGCACGGTTGTGATGGATGGTTTGACCTCCAAGGGATCGGATTTCGCGCTGCCGCTTTCCTCGGCATCGAATGCTGCCGTGGTTCCTTCGGTCAACGATTCCGATACCGTCAGCGCTTACCTGTTCTCTCGTACTGATACCAATACTGAACTGTCTTGGATTACCGAACATGGTTTGGTTCATGCCAAGGATGTTGATGTGTCCGCCGAACAAGTGGAAGTCGTTGATTTGGGCAAGGCTCCGAAGGAAGCCTTGGGCGTTATGTCCACTTCTGAAGACAAGTTGTCCTTCAGTGTCAAAGCCACGCGTTCCGGTGAGTCCGATCAGGCTGATTTCGCGCTGATGAATGCGGCATCGCCCACCAAGCTTTCGGCTCTGGTGGTGCCGGATGATGTTACGGCTGTTCTCTCCGTGGTGAACACGTCTAACAGCGAGCATACGGTGACAATCAATGCGTATGATGCGGATGGCAAGACGGTAAACAGCAAGGAAATAACCTTGGGAGCGAACGCTGCCCAGACCATCGCCGCCAAGGATTTCAACGATGGTGATACCGCGGCAACGATTTTCACGATGGAAGATGATTCACAGACGGTGGGCTGGGGAGCACGGCTTGAGCATGACAATCTTGGCGACGGCAAAATCGCTGGGCTGTCCGCCATCTCAGCAACCTCATTGATGCCCGTCACCTCTCATGTATGGGCGCGAAGCAACGAGGCCATCGTTCGCTGATGCGCCTGCTGATTGGGGAATGCCTCACATTCCCCAATCAGGATCGATTTCCTCGGGTCTGCGGCCATACAATTCAGCCACGCGCGACACCACTTCGTCGCGTATCGCCAGCTGAAGCTCCAGCTTTGTAGGTGCTTCGGTCTGCATCGGCAGACGGTACAGCACCACGCGTGCGGGAATGCCGTGCGAGGCGGGGAAACATTGCGACGTCATATTCGGTTCAGATTGCCACGGCACGGGATCGGAGGGTGGCACATCTTCCACGGCGAACTGCAGCGGCCTGATCAATTCAGGCCAAGCGGTATTCAACCTGCGTATTTGCGCCGCCACCATATCGTCGAACATACCGGTGCGGGTGCGATAGCGAGGCATGCGAATGCCGAACATGGGGGTGCGCATACCCCTGCCATGACGGTTTCGATAGATTCTGGCGTTCCAAGGTGGCTGAAGCATGATTTCCACCATAGGCCAAGGCGAAGGCATTATGCGCTAGGATTGGTTCATTGGTTGCAATCTCGTCAGCGAGGAGGACCCGGCGAATGCCAGTGCAGTCGTGGAGTGAACTTGATTTGGACGAACTATGCGCCAACGCCAGCGTCTTCGGATTCGACCTTGACAATACTTTGGCGAGCTCCAAACAGCCTATGAAACCGGAGATGATCGCGCGGTTCAGCGAACTGACGGCGCGTATACCAGTGGCGTTGATTTCCGGTGGCAGCATGGCTGTGGTCACCATGCAGGTGCTTGATGTACTTAATGAGCACGCCGTGAAAAGCAATCTACATGTAATGCCCACGTCCGGCTCCCGATACTACCGTTGGCTCGATAATCAATGGACTTTGATATACGCGCATGATTTGGACCAACCTACGGTTGCAGCCATTGAATCCAGTTTGGAGCGGCACGCCCGAGAGCTCGGACTGTGGGAGGAACAGGTCTGGGGGGCGCGCATCGAGAACCGTGGCAGCCAAATCACCTTCTCGGCATTGGGCCAGTATGCGCCGGTGGAAGTTAAGCAGCATTGGGATCCTGACGACAGCAAAAAGCAGGCGCTATGCGCATTGGTCAGTCAGGATTTCCCTGATCTGCGAGTCCGCACCGGTGGCTATTCCAGCGTGGATGTGAGCAAGCATGGCATTGATAAGGCTTATGCCGTGCGTAAACTCGCCAGTGTGATGTCCATCAACGTTGACCGCATTGTGTTCGTAGGCGATCGCATGAGCCCCGGAGGCAATGATTATCCAGCGGTGATGGCTGGAGCCAGGGGAGTGGCTGTGCGCAATCCTCAGGACGCATTAGGGCTTCTGGACGCGGTATTAGAACGCATACCAGCGGTGTCTGGCTCGCATGTAGTCTGATGCCTTATGCCACGAGCACGAGCCTCAAGAGCAACGCTTCACTGTGATGCACCGCAGTCCATTCCGGTGCATACGGCATTGAGCTCAGTTGCACGTGCCGCTTTCAACGTACTGTTGCCGCGCGGATGTGCAGGCTGCGATGCTCCTGATGACATATTATGCGCGGATTGCCTAGGATTATTTGCCCAGTGCAGGTTGCGTGATTTAGAGGTAGAATCCGCCACCGCGGGAGCCGGCTTGCCTGTATGGTCCGCCGCGATTTATCAGGGAGTGGCCCGTCATGCGATTTTGGAGTGGAAAGATCACGATGATGTGGAACTTGATGCCGTATTCTCCCAGATTATGGAGGCGCTGACTCTGCGCTGCGGCATTGTTCAACGTTGTGCTGCTGCCGGATGCAAGTCGGTATTGGTGGTTCCCGCACCATCGTCACGCGCGTCCATGCGCAGACGAGGGCGATGGCATACGTTGCCGTTAGCCCAAGCGGTAGTGCATGCTCTTCAATCGCAATCCATTGCCGCAATGATGACTCAGGCATTGGAAAGCCGTGCATCGGGTGGACGATCCGTGCAGCAGATATCATCGGCGCAGCGAGCACAACGCATAGGTGGAAATATTCATGTGACTGCACCATCCGCATATCGTGGTGCAGCGGTGGTGCTGGTTGATGACATTGTCACAACAGGATCTACATTGCGCCAATGCGCGCAAGCATTGAGGCAGTCAGGAGCTCAGGTGCTTGGCGCATTGGCGCTTGCCGATGTAGCTGGTCAGCATTCCAACATGCTTCAGAGTGCTGAAATATGATATTTGGGCAGTGTGATTTCAAAGTCGGCGCCGCGTTCGTCGTCAACGACTTTAACATTGCCTCCATGAAGTTGGGCAGCCCATCGAGCGATGGACAATCCCAGACCAGTACCTCCGGATTCGGTGCCGGGGCCGGGCTTTCCCTTGACGAAGCGACGGAATATGGCAGAACGGTCCGCTGCGGCGATTTGTGAACCGAAGTTCACCACGTTGGTCACAATAGTGCCGTTATTCGTGTCTTCGTGAGTCTCGATAAGCACCGTAGTGCCATCAGGGGAGTGCTTGAGCGCATTGGCAATGATATTGGTGAACAGTTGCCTGAGTCGGTCCTGATCACCTTCCATTGTGATATCGCCGGGCACATGCATCTGAATATCATGAGCATGGCCGCCATCGGTAATCTCCAATGGCTCTACGGTTTCGTCAAGGAACTCAGCCATATTGAACTGTTCGATATTCAGGCTTGCCGCTCCCGCCTCCATACGGCTCAAATCAAGCAGGAAGGCGATGAGATCGGAAAGACGCTGAGTCTGGGTGAGGATGCTTTCCAAATTGGCTGGCGTCGGTTCCGTAACACCATCCGCCATGTTCTCCACCATAGCCTGCAATGCTGAAACAGGCGTGCGAAGCTCATGGCTGACGTTGGCAATCATATCGAGCCGCATTTTATCCGCATGCTCGAGCTCTTCCGCCATCTCGTTAAAGGAACGGGCCAACTGCCCCACTTCATCATGGCGGGTCGGGTCGATGGTGACGCGCACGGTGTAATCGCCGTCCGCCATCGCCTCGGCCACATCGCGCATCTGGCGTAGGGGAGCGGTAATGCCTCGGGAGAACACATAAGTGATGCCCAGTGCCACAACTAAGGTCAGCGGCATGGCAATCCAGCCGGACCAGCCGAATTTAAGCAAGAACCAGCACATAGCAAAAGCAATGGCTGTGGCGCACACAATGAGTGCGCTAAGTTCCAGCTTGAGGGAGGAGAATAAATCAACCGGCTTGACGCCGATAACGCCAAGCCGGGATTTCGTAGGTTTCTTTGCTGCAGCCATTACTCAGTAGGAGGCTCGAATGCATAGCCGACGCCATGCACGGTGCGAATCATATCCGCACCGAGCTTATGGCGCAGCGCCTTGACATGGCTATCCACGGTACGGGTGCCGGAAGCATCAACCCAGTCCCATACCTCTTCAAGCAGTTTCTCTCGCGTGAGCACTGATTTCGGCCTGCGCGCCAAAGTGGCCAGCAAATCGAATTCAGTAGGAGTCAGATGCACCTGTTTACCGTCAAGCGTGACAATACGCTGAGCCGGGTCAATAACCATAGAACCGAAATCGAGAATCTTCTCGTTCTCGGAGTTCTTGGCAATGACCTTGGCACGTTCCACACGGCGCAGCAACGCCTTGCAACGAGCGATAAGCTCGCGCATGGAGAACGGCTTGGTCATGTAATCGTCTGCGCCTGCGCCCAATCCGATGACCTTATCAGCCTCATCATCTCGGGCGGTAAGAATCAGCACCGGCACAGGGCGCTCGGCAACGATGCGCTTGGTGGCCTCAAGCCCATCCATCACCGGCAGCATGATATCCATGATGACCAGATCAGGCCTGAGCTGAGAAGCCGCCTGCACGGCCGATGCGCCGTCTCCGCATACGCGTGCGCTCCAACCTTCGGCAGTGATGCGCTGGGCGATGGCGGTGGCGAGCGTAGGTTCGTCCTCCACCACCAACACCGTACGCACCGCAGTGTTCTGACGCGCTGTGGTATTGAGCATAAAAACAGTTACCTTTCAGCCTGTTGACTAGTTCAGTCTTCTGGCTTCAAGAATACAACTCCAAGAGCCGGAACAGTGATCTTTGCCGAGAACGGACGCGAATGGTATTCGCCTTCCTCGGCTTCAACCGTACCGTTGTGGATATCGGAGCCGCCGTACTTGGCGTCGTCGCTGGTGAACACTTCGGTCCACTTGCCGCCGGTCGGAAGAGCCACCTGATAGTCGGGCCAAGCCTCACCGGAGAAGTTGACCACGACGGCCAGAGTCTCGCCCTTGGAGCCGATACGCAGGAAGCTCAGCGTGTTGTGATCTGCATCATCGCTGGTGAGCCACTGGAAGCCGGCCGGATCGAAATCCTGGCTCCACAGAGCAGGGTTGGCCTTGTAGAAGGCGTTGAGATCCGCCACATACTTCTGAATCTGGCGATGCTCCTCCCAATTCAGGCAATCCCAATCAATGGAAGCGTCGTGGTTCCATTCGCCCCACTGCGCCAGTTCGTTGCCCATGAAGGAGAGCTTCTTGCCCGGGTGAGCCCACTGGTAGCCGAACAGGGAACGCACGCCAGCCATCTTCTGCCAGCCGTCGCCAGGCATCTTGCCGTAGACGGAACCCTTGCCATAGACCACCTCATCATGGCTGATGGGCAGCACATAATGCTCGGAGTAGGCGTACACCATAGAGAAGGTAATCTCACCGTGATGCCACTTGCGGTTGATGGGCTCCTCGTGCAGGTATTCGAGGGTATCGTGCATCCAGCCCATGTTCCACTTCAGGCCGAAGCCGATGCCGCCTGCGGAAGTCGGTGCGGTGATGCCCGGCCATGCGGTGGACTCTTCGGCGATCATCATGATGCCGGGGTTGTTCTTGTATGCGGTTGCCGTGGCTTCCTTGAGGAAGTCGATGGCTTCCAGGTTCTCGCGGCCTCCGTAGATGTTTGGCCTCCACTGGCCAGGTTCGCGGCTGTAGTCGAGGTACAACATCGAGCTGACAGCATCCACACGCAGGGCGTCGATGTGCAGATCCTCAAGCCAGAACAGAGCGTTGGCTACGAGGAAGTTGCGCACCTCACGGCGTCCGAAGTTGAACACGTAGGTGCCCCAGTCCGGGTGCTCGCCGCGCAGCGGGTCGGGATCCTCGTACAGCGGGGTGCCGTCGAAGCGACCGAGCGCGAAGGCATCCTTCGGGAAGTGGGCGGGCACCCAGTCCATGATTACGCCGATGCCGGCCTGATGGAGCTGGTCTACAAGGTAGCGGAAATCGTCGGGGGAGCCGAGGCGGGAGTCGACCGCGTAGTAGCCGGTGACCTGATAGCCCCAGGAACCAGAGAAAGGATGCTGGGCGAGCGGCATGAACTCGACGTGGGTGTAGCCCTCTTCCTTGACGTAGTCCACGAGCTGCTTGGCCAGATCACGGTAGGTCAGGCCCTGCTTCCAGCTGCCTGCGTGCACTTCATAGATTGCGACGGGGCCATTGGCCGGATTGGTGGCGCGGCGATGAGCCATCCATGCATCGTCCTGCCACTCGTAGTGGGAGTCGGTCACGATGGAAGCGGTGTTCGGCGGCACCTCGTGCTGACGTTCCATCGGGTCAGCCTTCATTTCCCACTGATAGTTGGCATTCAAGATGTGGAACTTGTAATGTTCGCCGGCCTCGACGCCCGGAATGAAGATCTCCCACACACCGGAGGAGCCGAGTTCACGCATGGCGTGACGGCGGCCATCCCAACCGTTGAAATCGCCGACAACACGCACGGCATGAGCGTTCGGTGCCCAGACGGAGAACGCGGTGCCAACCAGCTGCTCGCCTTCGGTGCCGTTGGCGCTGCCCATCGGGTCGTCGTAACGCAGCACATGGGCGCCAAGGGCTTCCCACAGCTTCTCGTGACGGCCTTCGCCGAACAGGTAGGTATCCATTTCGCCAAGGGTGGGCAGGTAACGGTACGGGTCATCCTCAACAATGACCTCGCCGCTTTCCCACTCGGTACGCACGCGGTAATCCGGAACGGCGGGATTCTTGGCGTCGCCCGCTGCCGGCACGGTGGTCACGAACACACCATTGTGCTCATGGCGCATCGGGTATTCGCCATCCTGAGTGATGACGGTAACGGCTTTGGCGAGTGGACGCAGGACACGAATAGTCACGGTGTCGGCATGCTTGCCGATGCCAAGATGGCCGCCGAGAACCTCGTGGGGGTTGTAGAATTCGGCGTTGCTCACAGCGTCGAGATCGCCCTGAGCAACAGGCACGGTGATGGTATCTTCTTTGATCTGCTTTTCAGTATCCATGCCCCAAAGTCTACGTGTGTGGAAGTTGAAAACGCCGTATTAACGCGGTAAATATATCGAATTTCTGTCAAATTTGTCTTGCCTCAGGCAGTGTGAGCGTTCTCATTGGGGCCGGTCCATGCCAAGTGGCACAATTATTCGAGTTTTTGTGTGTGAGCCGTCAGTTCTCGGAGGATACATGTCTTATCAAGTCGGCGATATGGTCGTCTATCCACGTCATGGTGCAGCAAAGGTGGAGGCCATCACCGAACGGACGGTCAAAGGTGTGACGCGCGAATATCTTCAGCTGTCCGTGCTGTCTTCAGATGGTCTGGTCATTAACGTGCCGGTCGATAACGCCAAGAAGGTTGGTGTGCGAGACATCGTTTCCGGTTCCGAAGTGGCCAAGGTGTTCGAGATTTTGCGTACACCGATTATCGAAAAAGAGATGAACTGGTCTCGTCGCTATAAGCTTAACGTGGAAAAGATTGCCACCGGCGATGTGAACAAGATTGCCGAAGTGGTTCGAGACCTCGCCCAGCGTGATGTGGATGAGCACGGTCTTTCCGCTGGCGAAAAGCGCATGCTGACCAAGGCCCGTGCGATTCTCACATCCGAGATCGCTCTGTCTGAGAAGATTGACGAACCGGAAGCACAGCGTTTGCTTGACGTGAACCTTGGCTACGAACCTGCTCAGCCGGGTGATGAGAAGCATCACACCGAGGAGCCGGAAGAAGCCGCGGCAGATACGCTTGCTCGCGTGGCTGCTGAAAAGAAGTCCAAGAAGAAGTGAGCATCATCCCGGCCATCTGGAACGATGAGCCGGGATTTTTTGTATCTGTCTTTACCACACGTATAGTGCTCGGACTCATGAGCTCAAGCGCATGCGTATGCTCTAGGTAGTGCGGAATATTGGAGGATTCGTGACTCGCGGCAACATGATGATTGGTCAAGGATTCGATGCTCACCGTTTCGCTCCGGCTGGTACCGGTCGCCCGTTGTGGGTCGCGGGTCTCCATTGGCCAGTGCCGGAAAATGCTGATTCGACCGTGGCGGCCCAGTATGAGGGCATCGAAGGCGATTCCGATGGAGACGTAGCCGCTCACGCGCTTATCGATGCGTTGCTCTCCGCTGCAGGGTTGGGAGATATCGGTTCATTATTCGGTGTGGGCGCCGATGCTCATGGTGCCGGTATGCATGGCGTCGATATGCTCCGCGAAACCGTGGGATATCTAGCGCGGCACGGATATGCGCCCACTTCAGCATCGGTGGCGATTGTGGGCAATCGCCCGAAAATCGGTATGCGCCGTACCGAAGCCGAAGCCGTTTTATCCGAAGCGATAGGGTGTCGTGTCTCCGTCACAGCCACCACAACGGATCATATGGGGTTCACCGGCCGAGGTGAGGGCATTGCTGCCATTGCCAATACCCTCGTTACATATACGGACTGATTCATACGGCTGGGGCCAAGTCTTGCCGTTATTACCAAGTCGCAACCGTTATTGGCGTGTGTGCACGAGTCGGCGCAAGAAATTCCGGAAAAGAGTCCATACTTCCCAAAATCCTTGTACTGACGGTATCTCAGTGCAAGGATTTCGGGAGATGTAGCAAATCCTCCCAAATTTCTTGTACTGAGAATGACTCAGCGCAAGAAATTCGGGAAGTATAGGTTCTCTTCCCAAAATCCTTGCGCTAGGAGATGCTTGATTGTATCGAGCTGACGAGTGGTGTGGGCTAACGGGTTTTCAGCGCTGCCATACCTTTGGCGATAGCCCAGAACAGCGTGGAAATCGTCACGATGATGAAGCTTGGGGGAGCAGGGAACATAGCGGAAAGTACCAAACCTGCCCAAATGGAAACCAAGCACAGCACACTGGCGATAATCATGGCTTTCAATGGCGAGCCTGCAAGAATATTGGCGGCTGCAGCCGGTGTAATGACCAGTGCGAAAATCAGCAACGTACCTACTGCCGGCACAGCGATGGTAATAACGCCAGCCATAATCGCCATGAATGCCACATTCATCAATCCAATCGGCACACCTTTGGCTTGGGCAACCTGCTCATCCAGCGAGCTGAACAGCAGCGGACGATAAATAATGGCAAGCAATGCCAGCAGCAGAACATCAAAAATGGCGAAACCGATGATTTGGCCGGTAGTAATGGTCAGAATCGAGCCGAACAGAATGGACTGCATCTGCTGCGATGCGGAGCTGGAAAGTCTGGCGAAGAACAGGCCCAATCCGGTGGCGAAAGCCAAAACAGTGCCTGTGGCTATTTCGCGTTCGGATACTCTCTTGCCCAGCGCACCGATCACTAGTGCGCCACCAAGAGCGAACACTCCCATGCCCAGTGAGACCGGCAGTCCAAGCAGAACCGCGCCGGTCGCACCAGGCAATCCGATATGGGCCAAAGCATGTGCGGCGAACGTGGAATGCCTGGCGATGGTGAAGTATCCCATAACGCCGGCTGCCAGAGCGATGCACAGTCCGGCTATGAAGGCGTTCATCATGAATGGGGCGGTGAGCGTGCTCATCCACTCTGGGTCAAACGAGAAATCAATAGAAGTCATTGCTTATTCCAACCGTTGCCTGTATCAATTCAATTCGTATGCTTGACGTTGTGATTATGGTGATGCATTTGTGCCACTTCACGGGCGGAATGCATGTCTTGTTCTTGATCACGGGGCTCATCCGGAGTCGGGGTCACAAACATGTCGCCCTGCGGAGTGGTGACTACTTGAACCTGTGTGCCATACAGATGTGTGAGCAGGTCGGAATCCAACACTTTGCCCATATCCGCGTAATGAGGGTGACCGTCCAGCAGATATACTGCGCCGGTAAGAATGGGAAGCAGCATATTGAGATCATGCGCCACCACTTGAATGGTCATGCCCAGTTCCTGGTTGAGTCGAGCCAGCACATGCACGGCGGCACGTTGGCTGGCCAAATCAAGGTTGGCGAGCGGTTCATCGAGCATGAGCAGCTTGGGATCGCAGACGAGCGCCTGTGCGATGGCCACTCGTTGACGCAAACCGCCGGAAAGTTCGGAAAGCCGGTACTTTGCTTTATCGGCAATGCCGGTGAACTCCATAGCCTCATGCACTTTGGCTCGTTGGGCTTTAGTGACGGGATGAATGCCGAAGCGGGTTCCGGTGAGTCCCAGCAGCACGGATTGCTCGGCGGTGAGATTGGAATCCACATTCGCCACATAACTTTGTGGCACGTAGCCAATACGCTGGTTTGATTGACCTGCTGGTTTGCCTAGTACGTGCACGGTGCCGTGTGCTAGCGGTAGCAAACCGAGCTCGGCTTTCATCATCGTGGTTTTGCCCGCGCCATTGGTGCCCACGATGGCTGTGACTGACCCGTAGGGGATGGTGAACGTGCCATGCTGCCAGATGATGTGGTCGCCACGCTTGATGGCCGCATCGTTGAACGCGATGCACTCGGAATTGCTGTTCATGATTTCGATTGTGGCAAATGATGCTGACAATCGTTCTCAATAGCGGGTGTGAGTATGAGACAGATTGCGTAAGGCTGAAATAAGACGATAATCCAGCAGTGTGGCGGCTGCTAAGAGGCTATAACGCTAGCGTTCTTCTGCTGGATATCACTTACCAGGGTCGGTTTGGCCGGCATTAGACGGCGCGGAATCGTCCTCGGTGCTGGTCGAACTGTCGGATGAGGTCTGGCCATTGGTATTAGCCGAATTGCTCTTGGTAGAGGCCTTGCATTCGCGAATGAAGTTCGGGGTTTTGTTCTCCTCGGTGGAGCTTTGCGCCGAAGAATTATCCGACTGGCTCGACTGCTCGCCGCCGGTAGCCCCGCTGTTGGAAGTGCCGTCGGTGTTTGTTCCGTCAGTCGTGTTGTCATCGTTCGAGTCGGCGTCGCTGTCGCCGTCAGTATTGGAACTGTCGCTATCAGTATCAGTGGCATCCGCATCATCGTCAGCGCTGGTATCGCATCCATATGTGGGATCGACGGCGTCGATAATCGTGTTGACCAGCTGATTGATCCACGAGTTCAGCGAAGTGGCATCCGATGGCATCTGCTCGGAAACATCCACCACAGGCACATCGGAGCGGCCCGCAGTGCCGGTAATCATATTCGTGGCGTCACTGGCTTCCTGCGTATTGTTGACCAGCACATTCACATCGCGATCTTCAATGAGTTCCTGGAACGACTGCAAATCGGCGGGGGCTACTTCGCCTCCGGAAGCCACGGACTGCGAATAGCCCTTAGGGGTAGAGTCGTCAAAACCGAGATCGGCCATCAAATAATAGGCAACCGGCTCGGTAGCAGCATAAGTGAGCTTGGAATGATTCTTGGTGAAGTCGCCGGTCCACTTTTCCAAGGATTTTTCGCCCTGCTGCCATGTTTTCAGTCGTTCCTGAAAATCCTTCTTTTTATTGGGCAGTGCCTTTATATATGCTTCGGTAATCGCTTCCGCCATGCCGGAGCGAGCATCCTTGGAGAACCACAGATGAGGATTGTCGCCCTCCATAGCACCGACCACTGATGCTGCAGACACCAGATTCGAGGTTTTACCTAAAGACTTGGTGGCCCAGGAATCATAGCCGGCACCATTGGCCACCACGATTTGCGCTTTGGCGAGTTTGGCCACGTCCGACGTCTTCGGCTCGAAGTCATGCGCATCCACATTCGTGGAATTCACAATGGAAGTGACTTTCACATCGTCACCGCCCAATTCCGCAGCCAGCGAACCCCACTGATTTAAGGAAGAAACAACGGTAATCGGACCTGTTTGCTGCTTGGCGGTGTTATCGGTATTGGTAGAAGGCTGTTCCGGAGATGTTTGGGACCCGCAGGCGGCCGTTGCAAGCAGCATCATTGCACTAATCGAAGCAGCGGCGAAACGCGTAAGTCGTGCAAATCGAGTCCTCATGGCAAGCCTTCTTCATCGTGAGATACATACCTGACTTATTTCAACGATAGTCTACAGTTTCGATACTGTTCCCGAAACATGCAAGGAAGGGCTTCGATGGCTACAAGAATCGACGGCAAGAAGGTCGCTGCCGACATCAAGGCTGATCTCGCTGAACGCGTTGAGCGTCTCAAGGCGCAGGGTGTAGTGCCGGGTTTAGGCACGCTGCTGGTAGGGGAGGACCCGGGATCAGTGAAATACGTAGCCGGCAAACATGCCGACTGCCAGGAAATCGGCATTAATTCAGTCAAGAAGGAACTTCCTGCCACCGCTACCTTTGAAGATATTGCTGCAGCGGTTAAGGACCTCAATGAAGATCCGGCCTGCAATGGTTTCATTGTTCAGCTGCCGTTGCCCAAGGGCATTGATCAGAACGCCATCATTGATCTCATTGACCCCGCCAAGGACGCTGACGGCATGCATCCGTACAATCTTGGCGAACTGGTGTTGCATGTGCGTGGGGATATCTCTACGCCACTGCCCTGCACGCCGCGCGGTGTCATCGAATTGCTCAAGGCTTACGACATTGATTTGAACGGCAAGGAAGTCTGCGTGCTTGGCCGCGGCATCACCATCGGCCGTACCATCGGCCTGATGCTGACTCGCAATGCTGTCAACGCTACCGTAACCCTGTGCCATACCGGCACCAAAGATGTAGCAGATCACATGCGTCGCGCTGATGTGATTGTGGCTGCTATGGGCTCGGCCGGATTCGTCACCCCGGACAAGATCAAGGAGGGTGCGGTGCTGGTCGATGTCGGTGTCAGCCGCGTCTTCGACGAAGAGGCCGGCCGCTACCGCATCAAGGGCGACGTTGACAAAGCCTGCTATGACAAGGCTTCTGCCTACACGCCCAACCCCGGAGGCGTTGGGCCGATGACCCGCGCCATGCTGCTCGCCAACGTAGTGGAAATGGCAGAACGACACGCTATGAATAAGTAGGGGTTTCTTGGCTATAGCTCTATGTATTCTGAATGCTTGTATGCCTGAAAGGGCGTACAAGCATAACTGAATATCGAGTAATTATCCATCCACTATTAGAAACCATATATTTACATGGCAGAGAACAACACTGAAGTCACCAAGGTTGCCATCAACGACATCGGCACCGAAGAGGACTTCATCAAGGCAGTCGATTCCACCATCAAGAACTTCGACGATGGTGATCTGGTTGAGGGCACCGTCGTTAAGATCGATCACGACGAAGTTCTCCTG
The DNA here is from genome assembly GCF_002860405.1 of Bifidobacterium imperatoris. Lineage (GTDB taxonomy): Bacteria > Actinomycetota > Actinomycetes > Actinomycetales > Bifidobacteriaceae > Bifidobacterium > Bifidobacterium imperatoris. The sequence goes on from NZ_NMWV01000005.1 coordinate 260,833, forward strand.
GACATCGGCTACAAGACCGAAGGTGTGATTCCTTCCCGCGAACTTTCCATCAAGAAGGACGTTGATCCTGACGAAGTCGTCGAGGTCGGCGACCAGATTGAAGCCCTTGTCGTCACCAAGGAAGACAAGGAAGGCCGACTGATTCTCTCCAAGAAGCGTGCTCAGTACGAGCGTGCTTGGGGCGACATCGAGAAGATCAAGGAAGCTGACGGCGTTGTTGAGGGCACCGTCATCGAAGCTGTCAAGGGCGGCCTCATCGTCGACATCGGTCTGCGTGGCTTCCTGCCGGCTTCCCTCGTCGAAATGCGTCGCGTCCGCGATCTCTCCCCGTACATCGGTCAGAAGATCAAGGCCAAGATCCTCGAGCTCGACAAGAACCGCAACAACGTGGTCCTCTCCCGTCGCCAGTACCTCGAGGAGACCCAGTCCGAAGTCCGTGAGACCTTCCTCTCCCAGCTCAAGAAGGGCCAGATCCGTGAGGGCGTTGTGTCCTCCATCGTCAACTTCGGCGCCTTCGTTGACCTGGGTGGTGTTGACGGCCTGATCCACGTTTCCGAGCTGTCTTGGAAGCACATCGATCACCCGTCCGAGGTTGTCAGGGTCGGCGACAAGGTCACCGTTGAGGTGCTCGACGTCGATCTCGATCGCGAGCGCATCTCCCTGTCCCTCAAGGCAACCCAGGAAGATCCGTGGCAGCGCTTCGCTCGCACCCACGTTCCTGGCCAGATTGTCAAGGGCAAGGTCACCAAGATCGTTCAGTTCGGTGTCTTCATCTCCGTCGAAGACGGCATCGAGGGCCTGGTGCACATCTCCGAGCTCGCCAACCGTCACGTCGAGAACCCGGAGACCGTTGTCAAGCCGGGCGAGACCGTGTTCGTCAAGGTGATCGACGTCGATCTCGATCGTCGCCGCATCTCCCTGTCCCTCAAGCAGGCCAACGACTCCGTTGACCCGGCTTCCGAGGACTTCGATCCGGCTATCTACGGCATGCCGGCCGAGTACGACGAGCAGGGCAACTACAAGTACCCTGAAGGCTTCGACCCGAACACCAACGAGTGGATTGCTGGTTACGAGAAGCAGCGCGAGGAATGGGAATCCCAGTATGCTGCCGCTCACGAACTGTGGGAGGAGCACAAGGAGTTCGTCGCCAAGGAACTGGCCAACGCAGCCGAGTCCGCTGCTGCCGACGGCCAGGGCCAGAAGGAAGAGAAGCCGGTCGAGGAGACCTCCAACTACTCTTCCGCCGCTCCGGCTACCGGTACCCTCGCCGACTCCGACCAGCTCGCCGCCCTGCGCGACCAGCTGCTCGGCAAGTGAGCTACTGCTGACGCTTAGTGCGTAATGAAAACCCGGTCCATATGGGCCGGGTTTTCTCGTATTAGCATAGCCATTATGAGAATTGGACTAACAGGCGGCATTGCAGCCGGCAAAAGCACGGTTTCAGCGCGTTTTGCCGAACTGGGGGCGGTAATCATTGACTATGATGCACTGGCGCATCGGATTGTTGAGCCCGGGGGAGAGGCTCTTACCGAAATCGCCGAGGTTTTTGGGCCGGAAGCACTGCTGGTTGACGGTACGTTGAATCGTGCTTGGATGGCCGACCATGTTTTCGGCGCTCATGCCAGGCCAGGCGCACGGGAACGGTTGGATGCCATCGAACATCCACTCATATATCGACTTGCCGCTCAACAAGAACAAACCTGCACCTCTTCGGACATTATCATTCATGATGTGCCGCTGCTTGCCGAAGTCATTGATAGCATTCCCTTCAGCTTCGACCACATCATTACTGTGGAAGCACCGGTATGCATGCGACTCGATCGTATGATCGAGGAGCGCGGCATGAGCCTCGAACAAGCAGAGGGTCGTATCCGTCATCAGTCCAGTGAGTCCGAACGCCGGGCAATTGCGGACATAGTCATCGACTCAGCTCAGCCGATGGCCAAGATGATGGTGCAAGTGGATGGAATATACCAACGCCTGCTAGGGCAAATCCGGTAATTCATAAGACAAACTCGATAAAGGAGATGTGTTCCTCAACAAGGAGATGAACCTCCGATAAGGGGAACCTCTGGAACCTCTATAAGATGGTTTCCCTACCTATGACTGTTATGACTGTAGGTTTTTGGACGTTGACTGTAAGTTTTTGAACAGAATTCGTTCAGAAACCTACAGTCGTTGTTGAAACTCCTACAGTCAGTGTTCAAAAACCTACAGTGCTTATGATGGCCGCATGGGATTCAATATTGAGCGCGCCAATAAGCCTTTCGTCGTCAAATCACCGTACAAGCCGGCCGGCGATCAGCCTCAGGCCATCGAAGAACTGGCCGAACGCATCGAAAACGGTGAAAACGATGTGGTGTTGATGGGCGCCACCGGTACCGGTAAAACCGCCACCACCGCATGGCTCATCGAGCGCCTCCAACGCCCGACGCTGATTATCGAACCCAATAAAACGCTCGCCGCGCAATTGTGTGCTGAGTTCCGTGAGCTGATGCCGGATAACGCCGTCAGTTACTTCGTTTCCTATTACGACTACTACCAACCGGAAGCCTATATTCCACAAACTGACACCTATATTGAAAAAGACTCCAACATCAACGACGACGTGGAACGTCTGCGCCATCAGGCAACCGCAAACCTGCTGACCCGCCGTGACTGCGTGGTGGTGGCCACAGTTTCCTGCATCTACGGCTTGGGTACGCCGGAAGAATACGCCGGCCGCATGCTGTTACTCAAAGTGGGGCAGGAGATCAACCGAGATGATTTATTGCGCCAATTCGTCGCTATGCAATACAAACGCAACGATATTGCCTTCACCCGTGGTACGTTCCGTGTGCGCGGCGATACCGTGGAAATCATTCCGGTCTATGAGGAGCTGGCAGTTCGTATTGAATTCTTCGGCGATGAGATTGATCGTATCTCCACTCTGCACCCATTGACAGGCGATGAGATCGCGGAGGAAAACGAAGTTCACATTTTCCCGGCATCCCATTATGTTGCAGGGCCCGCCCGCATGGAACGTGCGCTGAAAACCATTCGCGAGGAACTTGACGAACGGTTGGCCGAACTGCATAAGCAAGGCAAGGAGCTGGAGGCACAGCGCCTCAACATGCGCACCACCTATGATTTGGAAATGCTCACTCAGGTGGGCGTGTGTTCTGGAGTCGAGAATTATTCAAGGCATTTCGACGGTCGTGCGCCGGGCACCCCGCCGCATACGTTACTGGATTTCTTCCCTGATGACTTTCTGCTGGTTATTGATGAGTCTCATGTGACGGTTCCGCAGATCGGCGCAATGTATGAAGGCGACGCGTCGCGTAAGCGCACGCTGGTGGAACACGGATTCCGTTTGCCGTCCGCAATGGATAACCGTCCGCTCAAATGGCCGGAATTCCTGCAACGAGTCGGCCAAACCGTATACCTCTCCGCAACTCCGGGTGACTATGAACTGGGTCTTTCCGATGGGGTAGTGGAACAGATTATCCGCCCGACCGGTCTGCTCGATCCACAGATTGATGTGCGACCGGTGGAAGGACAGATTGATGATCTGCTTGGCGAGATTAAGGCTCGCGTGGCCAAGAACGAGCGTGCGCTGGTCACCACGCTCACCAAGAAAATGGCTGAAGACCTCACTGATTATCTGCTGGAACGCGGTATCAAGGTTGAGTATCTGCATTCTGATGTGGATACGCTGCGCCGCGTGGAGCTGCTGCGCATGCTGCGCGAAGGCAAGATCGATGTGATTGTTGGCATCAACCTGCTGCGAGAAGGCCTTGATTTGCCGGAAGTCTCGCTGGTGGCCATCCTGGACGCTGATAAGGAAGGCTTCCTGCGCTCGTATCGTTCGCTGATTCAGACCATCGGCCGTGCCGCCCGAAATGTGTCCGGTACTGTGATTATGTACGCCGATGAAACCACGGAGGCTATGCGCAAGGCCATTGATGAGACCGATCGTAGACGTGCCAAGCAGATGGCCTACAACAAGGAGCATGGCATCGATCCGAAGCCGCTGATTAAAAAGATCAGCGACGTCAACGACATGCTCGCCAAAGAGGATGTGGATACCCAGACTCTGCTTGAAGGCGGTTACCGTAACGCCGGCAAGGCAGGCAATACTCATCTTGGTGTACCCACCATGAATGCCGAGGAAGCCGACAAGCGTCATGAGGAAATCCTCAAGGCTGGATTGCCGGCCCAGGATCTCGCTGATCTCATCCGCCAGCTTTCCGAGCAAATGCATACCGCCGCCGAACAACTCCAGTTCGAACTCGCAGCCCGTCTACGCGACGAAATCCGCGACCTCAAAAAGGAACTTCGTCAAATAACGGAAGCGAATAAGTGAACGTCCAGCCGTCAACTACATAAGTTAGGGTAGGGAATCATGGCAGAAACCCCTCTTGCATTTGAAATCGCCACGTTTGTGGTGCTCGCGCTGTTCTTCATCGTCGACCTGTTCATTATCGGCCGACGACCGCATGTGCCGTCCACCAAGGAATGCGTGCAGCATATCGCGTTCTTTGTGGTCATGGCACTGATCTTCGGCGGCTGCATCTGGTATTTCGCCGGATCTAAGCCCGCCATCGAGTTCTATTCCGGATGGCTGACTGAGTATTCACTGTCGATTGACAACCTGTTTGTGTTCGTCATCATCATGTCGAATTTCGCAGTGCCGAAAAAGATTCAGAAGTATGTGCTGTCCGTCGGCATTACTATCGCGCTGATTTTCCGCGGCCTGTTTATTCTGATTGGTGCCGCTTTGATTTCCCGCTTTACGTGGGTGTTCTTCATCTTTGGTGCATTCCTGATTTACACGGCCATCAAGCTGGTTGTCGGCGGCGATGAAGACGAGGAATATCACGAAAATGGTTTGATTCGCACGCTGCGTAAGGTCATCAAAATCACCGATGAATATGATGGTGAGAAATTGCGTACCACGCGTAACGGCGTGCGCTACTGGACCCCGATGCTTATCGTGTTCCTGACCATTGGCACCACTGATGTGATGTTTGCTTTCGATTCCATTCCGGCCATCTTCGGTTTGACCAAGGATCCGTTCCTGGTCTTTACCTCTAATGTGTTCGCTCTGCTTGGTTTGCAGCAGCTGTATTTCCTGCTGGGTGCTTTGCTGGACAAGCTTGTATACCTGCCGGCTGGTCTTTCCATTGTCTTGGGCTTCATTGGCATCAAGCTTGTGATGGAAGCCCTGCATGGCAATACGCTGCCGTTCATCAATGGTGGCGAAGGCGTGCACTGGGTTCCGGAAATTCCGACATGGCTGTCCTTGGCTGTGATTGTGGTGGCAATTGGTGGCGCAGCCATTGCCTCCATTATCAAGATGAAGAGTATGGAAAAGGTTGAAAAGGCCTGATTTCACGAGGAATTTATCTCCACGAAACCCAATGGGCAGAACAATGTGAGCGCTCACAACACACCGAGTAAAAAACTTGTCATGCGTCGGTGAGCGCTAGTAGACTATTGCACGGCAAGTGAGGCTTCAAGCCTCGAACCAACAAAGAAAAGATAGGCAGGCATTCATGCGTAAAGCCAAGATCGTAGACACCATCGGTCCCGCTACCGAGGATTACGACAACCTCCTCAAGCTCGTTGAAGCTGGTATGGACGTTGCTCGTCTGAACCGCTCCCACGGCACTCCTGAGGATCACCTCCGCGTCTACAACAACGTCCGCAAGGCCAGCAAGGAAACCGGTCGCAACGTCGCCGCTCTCGTTGATCTGCAGGGCCCGAAGATTCGCTGCGGTTGGTTCAAGAAGAACGCTGAGGGCGAGGACAAGGTTCAGCTCCAGCTCGGCCAGGAATTCATCATCACCACCGACGACATCGAGGGTGACGAGCACATCACCTCCACCACCTTCAAGGGTCTGCCGGGCGATTGCCACCCGGGCGATCCGATCCTGATCGACGACGGCAAGGTCCGTCTCGAGGTCACCAAGGTCGAAGGCAACAACGTGCACACCAAGGTTGTTGTGGCTGGCCCCGTGTCCTCCCACAAGGGCATCAACCTGCCGGGCGTTGCCGTCTCCCTGCCGGCTCTGACCGAGAAGGATGAGGCCGACCTGCGTTGGGCCATCCGCACTGGTGCTGACATCATCGCTATGTCCTTCGTGCGCTTCGCCACCGATATCGATCGCGCTCACGAGATCATGGACGAAGAAGGCCGTCGCATCCCGATCGTCGCCAAGATCGAGAAGCCGCAGGCTCTGGAGAACCTCGAAGACATCGTCAAGACCTTCGACGGCGTGATGGCTGCTCGTGGTGATATGGCCGTTGAGTGCCCGCTGGAAGAGGTCCCGCTGGCCACCAAGCGCATCATCGAGCTGGCTCGCCAGTACGCCAAGCCGGTCATCGTGGCTACCGAGGTTCTCGGCTCTATGGTGAACAACCCGGTCCCGACCCGTGCAGAGGCTTCCGACTGCGCCAACGCTGTTCTCGACGGTGCTGACGCCACCATGACCTCCAACGAGACCGCCGTTGGTAAGTACCCGGCAGTCACCGTGGACACCATGTCCCGCATCTCCGGCTACGCCACCGATCACGGCTTCGATCGTATCCCGGAGCTCAAGAACCTGGATATGTCCTCCACTGGCGCTGTTTCCTCCGCTGCCGTTGACCTGGCTGACAAGCTCAACGCCAAGGCCATCGTTGCCTACACCCAGACCGGTTCCACCGTGCACCGCGTTTCCCGCGAGCGTCCGGCCGCCCCGATCTACGGCATCACCAACAACGAGCACACCTACCACTGGCTGGCTCTGTCTTGGGGTACCGAAGCCTTCCTGACCGAGGAAGACTACCACGACAAGTCCCGCAAGGACCTCATGATCTTCACCGACAAGGTCCTCAAGGATGCCGGCAAGGTTGTTGACGGCGACAAGATCGTCATCCTGAGCTCCGCTCAGGGCGATCACCAGCCGGGCCGCACCGACTCCATCTACGTCCACACCGTTGGCGCTTGCGACTGATTTTTCCGTCAGCCAAGCTACGCATAACGCGTTGTAGATAGCAAAAGCCCCATCCGTATGGATGGGGCTTTTCTGTACTTCAGATCTTTTGTGATTAGAGGCAATCCATCGCAATCAATCACATATCAATCATTCAGATGATCAAAGTTGCCGCACTTCAGACGCAGCACAGCAATAATCGTCTTGGCATCCACAATCGTTCCGTTGAGAATCATTTCATACGCTTCGTCAACGCTCACCAGACGAACCTGCGAACGCGGAGTCTCAGGGCCGATTGACTGGTGAGAAGCAGGAGACAGACCAGTGGCAAAGAACAACGATGTGTGTTGGGTGGAATAGCTCGGCGTATTCAGGAATCGCGCGAATTGCGTGAACTTAGCCGCCTCATAGCCGCCTTCCTCGGCAAGCTTGCGCTGAGCAGCCTCAAGCGGGCGCTCAGAATCAGCGGCATGACCGCCGGGAATCTCCAAAGTCCAACGGTGGTTGGCCACACGGTACTGTTCCACGAGCGGAATTTTGCCGTCATCGGTCAAGGCAAGTACGGCAACTGTATCTCCGCTGTTGTCTTGAATGCAGTAACGGTCGAACGTCTTACCATTGGCTGACTCATAAGACACATGATCGATATTGAAATAATGCGTCTCAACGATTTGCTGACGTCCCGTTTCCTTCACTGGAGCCGTGCGCCACGGGTCAAATTGACGATATGTTTCGTTGCTCATAACCCCTCCTCACCAAGGTAGTACATCGAAACTACGCTTATTGTATGCCGAGAGATTTCAGATTGTTTGGGGCAACACACGCAAGCAATAACATGTCATGCAAAGTTTTTCCACCAGCCATCATGCCTGATTTTCCAAAGGTTTAGAGGCTGTTGCCGAAGGTTGAAGGAAAGAAAATATCAAGAAATATGCGTGTCTTGGCCGCATAGGTCGAATTGGTATGCTAATCTCTCGAAGAGTGCTTTGAGCACGCCCTCGTATCCCAATTGGTAGAGGAAGCAGCCTCAAAATCTGCGCAGTGTGGGTTCGAGTCCCACCGAGGGCACCCTTAATATGGTTATTACTGAGAAGTAATTCATATTTCCCTAGCAAGTAAATCTCACAGAAAAGAGGTTGGCATGGCTGCAAGGAAGAGGTCTGAAGAACCAAGCATCGATATGGATGAGGTGCTTACCGATGAGGAACTGAGGGCTGCAGCCGCTGGCGATGAAGCTCCTGCAGAACGTAAGGAAAAGCCTGCTGACGCTCCTCGTACCGTAGTCGTGGCCGAAGATGAAGCCGTGAACCGCATGGATTTGGTCGCCATGTTGGAAGATAACGGCTATGAAGTAGTGGGTCAGGCTGCAAATGGTGAGGAAGCTGTTGAGCTGACTCGTAAGTTCCGCCCAGATGTTGTGTGCATGGACGTTAAGATGCCGCGCATGGATGGCATCGCCGCAGCCGGCATTATCTGCGATGAAAACATCGCTCCAGTGGTAATGCTTACTGCTTTCTCCCAGACTGATCTGGTGAAGAAGGCAACCGGTGCCGGCGCTATGGCGTATGTCACCAAGCCGTACGAGGAATCCAAGCTGCTGCCGACGCTTGAAGTGGCTATGGGCCGTTTCGCTGAAATCAACGACCTGCTGGACAATGTGGAGCGTAGCGAGCAGAAGCTGCGTGAAACCACTGATCAGCTGAAGGAAACCGAAGAGAAGCTCAAGAAGGCCGAGGATACGCTGGAAGAGCGTAAGTTGGTCGATCGCGCCAAGGGCCTGCTGATGGATAAGGCGGACTTCTCCGAGCAGGGAGCCTTCCGCTGGATTCAGAAGACCTCTATGGATCAGCGCATTCCGAAGAAGCGTCTGGCCCTGGCTATCATCGCCAAGTACGGCGATCCGAAGCCTTCGAACGCTGATGAGCGCTGACGCTCAAGCGCCTGTAAGCGCGGCAGCCAACGATACACTGCTTGTAGTAGATGGTCATTCGCTGGCTTTCCGCGCTTTTTTTGCGCTTCCAGTAGAGAATTTCAGCACTTCTGAGGGTCAGGCCACCAACGCGGTATGGGGATTCGCCTCCATGCTGTCGCAGGTCATCACCGCGGAACAACCAACTCGTCTTGGCGTTGCGTTCGATGTTAAGGGCGGTACCTTCCGCAACACGATGCTGCCGCAGTATAAAGGTACGCGTGAGGCCGCTCCTGAGGAGCTGCTTACCCAGCTGCCGCTGATTCAGCGTATGCTGAAGGCTTTGGGTGTCACCTATATTGAAAAGCCCGGTTTTGAGGGCGATGATATTATCGCCACGCTTGCCACTATGGGAGACAAAGCCGGCTATCATACGCTGGTGCTGTCCGGCGATCGCGACGCGTTCCAGCTGGTGGATGACAATGTCACGGTACTGTACCCGGGGCATCACTTCAAAGATTTGAAGCATATGACCCCACAATCCATCGTGGATAAATACAAGGTCACTCCAGCTCAATACCCTGATCTGGCGGCTTTGCGCGGCGAAACCGCGGATAATATTCCCGGAGTGCCGGGCGTGGGCGATGGATTCGCCGCCAAGTGGATTAATCAGTACGGTTCACTGGAAGGTATTTGCGAACACGCTGATGAGATCGGTGGCAAGAAGGGCGAGGCTCTGCGCGCCAATATCGACCAGGTGAAGCTCAACCGCAAGGTCAACGCGTTGGTGAGAGATGTTGACCTGGGCATCAGCCTTGATGATTTGGGCTTTGGCGCCGTTGATACCAAACAAGTCGATGAGCTGTTCAAGGAACTTGAATTTGGTGTGCGCACCAAAAGCCGTGTGCTGAAGACCTTTAACGCCGGCAGTACGGTAGCCGCGTCAACTACTACCTCCACATCCGCCGATGATACGGGTACTGAGTCCGATGATGCCGCATTGCAGATTCCGGATGCGGTGGTCATCGAATCAGCTCAGCAGTTCCATGATTGGATTGCAACACATCAGACATCAGTCAATGTGCCTGACAATATCGCTGATTTCAAGGCTTCGGATTACTCGGAATCAGCTGATCGCAGTATTACATGCGGTGCTGCCGTAGCACATGCATGGACGCTTCATGCATGGGGGAGCGCTCGTCCGGGGCGAGCGACCAGCCAGGCGGTGGCTATTGCCGCCGGTGATTCAGCCGCTATCGTCAACACGGCTAACATCGAACTGAATTCGCAACTGGTTCAGGAATTACAGGAATTCTTGGATTCGCAGCATGGGCGCATCATCGTTCATGGATACAAGGAACTGCTGCACATCCTCAATCAGCTTGGTCTCAACATGGATTTGCCCATGTTCGACACCAAACTGGCCGGATACATCAGCCAGCCGGATTTCCATGCCGATGATTTGCAGCAGGCGGCTGAACACTTCCTGGATCTTCATTTCGATCAGGCGGAACAGCCGACCCAGGGCACGCTTGACTTTGATGAGGAACAGCCGGAAGAGCATCCTGATGAGCAGCGCATGCGCGATCTTGCCGTGATTCGTTCGCTCGCGTTGACCTTAAGCCCTGTGCTGGATTCCCGTAAGCAGTATTGGCTGATGCGTGCCATCGAATTGCCGGTTTCACAGGTACTGTATGGCATGGAGCATCTTGGCGCCAAGGTTGATCTTTCACGTTTGACGGACATGAGAGACCAATTCGCTGCGGATGCCCGTTTCGCCCAAGAGGAAGCGTGGAAGCACGCTGGTTCCGAAATCAATCTGCAAAGCCCCAAGCAGTTGCAAAAAGTACTGTTTGAAGACATGGGTCTGAAGCCCACCAAGCGCACCAAATCGGGCTCGTACACCACGAATGCTTCCGCGTTGCAGGATTTGTATATCAAATCCGTGGATAATGAGCGAGCCAATGGTTTCCTCGGAGCGCTGCTGCGCCACCGTGAAACCAATAAGCTCAAGCAGATTGTGCAGACGCTGATTGACTCGGTCAATCCGATCGACGTGCGCATCCATACCACGTTCGAACAGACGGTTGCCGCTACCGGTCGTTTGAGCTCGGTGGATCCCAACCTGCAGAACATTCCCAATCGCAATGCCGCAGGCCGTGAAATCCGTGGCGTATTCGTGCCAGGCGAGGGCTATGAAGCGTTGATGAGCTGTGATTATTCACAGGTTGAGCTGCGCATCATGGCTGATTTGTCTGGAGATGAGGCACTGATTGAGGCTTTCCGCTCCGGAGCTGATTTCCATAAGTATGTGGCTTCGATGGTCTATAAGCTGCCTGTTGAGCAGATCACCAGTGACCAGCGTTCCCATGTGAAGGCAATGAGCTACGGCTTGGCCTATGGTTTGAGCACGTTTGGTTTGGCCCAGCAGCTCAAGATTGCTCCGCGTGAAGCTGAAGCACTGAAGAATCGATATTTCGATACATTCGGCAAAGTGCATGATTACCTTGAATCACTGGTTTCCTCGGCTCGTGAGCAAGGCTATACCGAAACGATGTTCGGCAGGCGCCGCTACTTCCCGGCGTTGCGCTCGACGAACAGGGTGGCCCGTGACGCCGCCGAGCGAGCTGCATTGAATGCACCGATTCAAGGCTCCGCCGCAGACATTATGAAGATCGCGATGATTCGCGCCGATCAGGCACTGAAGGATGCGCATGTACGCAGCCGCATCATTCTGCAGATTCATGATGAACTTGTGGTGGAAATCGCACCGGGAGAGGCTGAGCAGGTTACCGAACTGGTGAAGAACGCTATGGAGCATGCTGTGAATTTTGCCGTGCCGCTGGATGTGTCTTGTGGTATTGGTGCAGATTGGCAGCTTGCCGCGCACTGACAGGCGGATGATAATCGGTCGGTTACAATAATCGGTATGCCGAATCTCAAGCAAGTCGTTGACATTCTTGAAACACTGTATCCGCTTCGCTACGCCGAACAATGGGATGAACCCGGACTGATCGTTGGCGATCTCAGCCATGATGTACAACGCATTGTGTTTGCCGCGGATCCAACTTCAGCCATTGTGGACAAGGCCATTGCAGCCGGTGCTGACTTGCTCATTACCCATCATCCACTGTTCTTCCGTTCAGTGCACGAAGTGGGCGGACTCGGATTCCGCGGTGATATTGTCCGCAGACTCTACAATCACGGTTGCGGATTATGGGTAGGTCATACGAATGCGGATTCGGCATGGCGCGGTGTGGGCCAAGCCGCAGCCGATTATTTCGGACTCGAACAGCAGCGTCCGTTGGTGCCTGTCCAGGACGATCAATCGGAGCATGCGGTTGGATTGGGGCGAATCGGTGTGTTACCGGAACCGATGACGTTGCGGGATTTCGCTCAGCGCGTATTCACCGAAGTATCCGAACATGGCATGGCAACCAAGCTGGGCGTTCAGGTGTGCGGAGATTTGGAAGCGGAAGTTCGCAGTGTGGCAATCCTGCCAGGATCGGGAGACTCATTGTTCGATGAGGTACGCGCATCGGGAGCGGATGTGTATGTCACCAGTGATTTGAGACATCATCCGACCACGGATGCCATCGAACAGGCTCGCTACGAAGCCAGAATGCGCGCCCAAGGCATTCAACTGGGGCAGGGGAGCACACAGACCAGGCCATATCTTATTAACACGCCACATGCCGCCATTGAATCCATGTGGTTCAACTATGCGCTGGACGATATTCCGCAGGCTATTGAGAAGGCCACCGGCGAGCAGATAAGTGTTGAATGGTTCCATGACACAACCGATCCGTGGGCGCTGAGTATCACCGAATAACCGATTTGAGCAGCTACAGTAGTATGTCGAGCACTCATCAAGGAGGAACATGTTCGGCCATAGCAAGCAGGAGCAGCTGGAACATAGGCTGGATCGAAAGCTTAACGCCAGTTCGGACGGCATCGACATGGATGTGCCAGCCGAAGTGTTGAACACCGCCACCGTATACACCGGGCGTATCTTCCACGTTGATGATATGACTCTCGCATTGACGGATAAGCAAGGCAACAAGCATGAGATCAGCCGTCAGGTATTGCGCCATGCGCCGTGCGTGGTGATGCTGGTGCACGACATGTCCACTGACCGTTACTTAATCGAACGTGAATACCGTGCAGGATCGGACATGTTCGCCTACGGTCTTCCGGCAGGCCTGATGGATGAGGGCGAAGACATTCTCGATGCCGCCTTGAGAGAACTGGCCGAGGAAACCGGTGTGGTTCCGGACCGCAATGCGATGGGCGTGGATTACGTGGGTGATTTCTACTCCTCGGAAGGCATGACCGACGAACTGGCACACATCATGGTGCTGCATTTAGGCCCGTTTAAGCACGAGGAACGGCATTTCGACCCGGATGAGCATGTGGAATCCGCTTGGATTCCTTGGAGCGATTTGGCAGCCACGCGAATCACCGCATCGAATTCAATGATTGCCATCCAACATGAAGCATTGCGTCGTTTGATTGCCAAACACGCTGACGATGAGAACAAGCCATCCTTGTTCTCCTGACGTTCAACTCCAACAGACTTTAGTAACACAAGAAAGTGGGATACTAGAAATATGCAGATCAGACCTGGATCAATGTACCCGCTCGGGGCCAGCTATGACGGTGCCGGTGTGAATTTCGCGCTGTACTCGCAGGTTGCGCAAAAAGTAGAACTGTGTCTCTTCGACGACGATGATAACGAGACTCGCGTCGAGATGACCGAACAAAACTCATACGTATGGCATAACTACATTCCAGGCCTGCAGCCTGGCCAACGATACGGCTACCGCGTATACGGCCCGTACGACCCAGTACATGGCCTGCGATGCAATCCGAACAAACTGCTGCTCGACCCATACGCCAAGGCCATTGAAGGCAACATCGACGGTGATGAAAGCCTCTTCTCATACTGGTTCAAAAGCCCTGATGACAATTCGTCAATGAACACCTTGGATTCGGCGGAACATACCATGAAATCCGCCGTCATCAACCCCTACTTCGACTGGGGCAACGATCAGCATCCCTACATTCCCTACCATGATTCCGTGATCTACGAGGCTCATGTGCGCGGCATGACCAACCTCAACATGGATGTGCCGCCGGATATCCGCGGCACCTATGCGGGCCTTGCATACCCGAGCGTCATCGAATACCTGAAGAAGCTGGGCGTCACCGCCATCGAGCTCATGCCGATTCACCAGTTCGTCAACGACTCCTTCTTACAAGAGAAGGGCCTGTCGAACTACTGGGGTTACAACACCATCGGCTTCTTCGCCCCGCACAACGCATACTCCAGCTCTGGAGAACGCGGCGAACAGGTCAACGAATTCAAATCGATGGTCAAGGCCTACCATCGCGCCGGCATGGAAGTGATTCTCGACGTGGTGTACAACCACACCGCCGAAGGCAACCACATGGGCCCCACCCTGAGCTTCAAAGGCATTGACAACGCCTCCTACTACCGACTGGTGGACGGCGACCCGATGCACTACTTCGATACCACCGGTACCGGTAACTCGCTGCTTATGCGCTCGCCGCACGCCTTGCAGCTCATCACCGACTCGCTGCGCTACTGGGTTACTGAAATGCATGTGGATGGCTTCCGCTTCGATCTGGCAGCCACTCTGGCACGCCAGTTCCAAGAGGTCGACAAGCTTTCCGCATTCTTCGACATCGTGGAACAGGATCCGGTTATCTCCCGCGTCAAGCTCATCGCCGAACCGTGGGATTTGGGCTCTGGCGGTTACCAGGTTGGCGGCTTCCCGTCCAGCTGGTCTGAATGGAATGGCCGCTTCCGCGATACCGTGCGCGACTTCTGGCGCTCGCAGCCTTCAACCTTGCCGGAGTTCGCATCCCGTTTGATGGGTAGCTCTGACCTATATCAGGTCAATGGCCGCCGACCGGTGGCTTCCGTGAACTTCATCACCGCTCACGATGGTTTCACCATGAACGATTTGGTGAGCTACAACGAGAAGCACAACGAGGCCAATGGCGAAGGCAACCGGGATGGCGAATCCAACAACCGTTCCTGGAACTGTGGTGTGGAAGGTGCCACGAATATTCCGGACGTGAATGATTTGCGTCAACGTCAGATGCGCAACATGTTTTCCACGTTGCTGTTGAGCCAGGGTATTCCGATGATTTGCGGTGGTGATGAAGTCTGCCGCACGCAGCAGGGCAATAACAACGCCTATTGCCAGGATAATGAGATTTCCTGGACGGACTGGAACCTCAACAAAGATCAGAAGAACATGTTGAAGTTCGTCTCCAAGCTCATTCACCTGCGCTTGAATCATCCGGTGCTGCATCGTCGTCGTTTCTTCACTGGCCGCGAACCCGGCGATGATTCAAACAAGATTCCACAGGTGGAGTGGTTCGACCATACCGGTTCCATCATGGATATGGAAGATTGGCAGAACACGCACGCCTTCTCCATGATGATCTACCTCAATGGTTCGGATATTCCTGAAGTCGACTGGTATGGCAACCGTATGGTTGACAATGACTTCATCCTGATCTTCAACGCCCATTATGAGCCAATCATGTTCACCCTGCCGGATGAACGCTACGGCCGCAAATGGCAGCTGATTGTGGATACGCATAATCCGGACGGCCCGGAGCTAAGCTATGAGGCCGGCTTCATGATTACCGCCCAATCGCGTAGCTTCATGATGCTGATGAGCGCCAAGAAGCCCGAAAAGCCGTCGCTCGGCCTGTAAATACGGTTTATAGGCAGATGTGAGGACCCGTTACTTCGGTAGCGGGTCCTTTGCGATGATGCAACGACACGTGCATAGCAAGAAGCCCCTACTTCCCAGAGGGAGTAGGGGCTTTCGGTCGGGCTAGCGGGATTTGAACCCACGACATATTGTTAGGATTCGTGGTTTGGCTTGTCCTAATGAGTTTGTCTTACTTCAGCAATGTTGCTTTGGGCTGCGGCTCGTGATGTGCGACCCTGTTACGCAGGGCGTGAACGGTTTTGACGATGTCCAGTGCGTAGCGTCTCGTCCACCGTTCTCCCGTCGCACGCGCGTACTGACGTCCATTGTAGAACGTCTTGTCAAGCCCCTTGCGCCATAGATCGTTCTCATAGTCGGCACGGCTCTGATCTGGCCATTTCGTATGGACCGTGCCGCCATCCTCCAGAAGGTTGCGCCAGAATCCGAACGTCAATGACGCGACGAGATGGCCGTGCGTATGGCTATTGCGCTGTTGCGGGGTGAGATGGTTCCATGCCTCACGGATTTGGTATTGGGTGCGGTCATCGAAGTTGAGTCCCGCCATATACCAGTCCTCAGTGCCGGACTGTTCCAAGGAAATGAGTGACAGCCGCCGATCCATGTGGTTGCGCAGGGCGACTTCGAGGATGGCGATGTCTCCCATGCAGGCGCTGGCCATGTCATGATCCCACAGATACAGTTCCAATGCAGGGCATGAGCGTCGCCGAGCTTCGGAATCGTAGGATTCGAGTCGTTCATCGGTGATGCACGCGCGCAACGCTCTTTCCTGCGGGCTTCCCTTACGGGGTGTGCGAGAAAGAAAGCAATCGGCTGTTGGATTTGACTGTCGGCTCATAGCCCACTACCATATTCCATGAATTCCCCCAAAGGGCCTCTCCGGACGGTCTTTGACTCAGCCGTGATGCACTGGGGGTTCTCTTTTATCCGGCCAATCTGACTGGCTTCCCAGTTATTACTGGAACGGCTCTTTGCCGTAGAAGGCCAGGAACTCGCCCGCCACTCGCCATTGATCAGATACGCGAAGCCGAGGTACATCTCCACCTTCCAGCGCGTGGACGGATCCACGTACCGCAGCTCTTCGCCGGGCTTACGGGGATAGAACGCTTTCACCTCCACGGTGCTGCGAATTCCGTACCGGTCGAACAGCTGCTGATAGAGCTCTTGGGTGCGGCTTCTCGTCTCTTCGACCAAGGGCAGGTAATCCGTCGTCGGATACACGTCAATCGTGGTGGACATGCCCCAATCATACTGAAAACCTTTGGAAGCATTGGAATCACTGGTGTCGAGAGCCGCACGAGGTCCGAGGGACTGCGCAAAACGATACCGTGCAGTCATCGGATAAGATCGGACAAATCGCCTTGCGGCGGATAAAAAGAAAATCCCCTACTTCCCAGAGGGAGTAGGGGCTTTCGGTCGGGCTAGCGGGATTTGAACCCACGACATCCTGCTCCCAAAGCAGGCGCGCTACCAAACTGCGCTATAGCCCGTATGCTGTAAAACCTTGAATCAGTTTCACGGCACAAACCAACATTGTACATTATGGGTGGACCGGGACACGGGATACAATGTCATGTTGGACATGAATTGCTCACATAATGGGGCAAATGATGTTGAAACGCCGGCAACGTTGGCTGATACAGCCATTGCATGCCTTGGCGGAGAGCGATAGACATAGGCGGATATTGAATCATCGGAGGTACGGAGGGAATCATGGGCCGTCATCAGCGTTCGGAAACATCCGGACTGATTTCCTTCGTCATCTGCGCTGCAGTGGGTGCCGTCGCCATGAACTTCTACATGGAATACGCGCCAGCCATCTGGCAGTTGACGCAACGCCGTTTCATGGTATGCGCCGGCATTGTTGCGGCCTGTGGCGTGATTTCCTTCATCGTTGGTTACTCCCGCAAATCAAAGTCATTGAACCTCAAAAACGGCTGGCTGGCTCCCATCCGACGCGTTGTGGAAATCGTGGCACTCTCCGTGGTATACGGCTCCACCATATTCCTTTCCTCATTCGCGCTCATCGGCGCCGCGAACGACATGATGGGCAACGCCATTTTCGCCGGCTACATTTCCAGCGTATGCGCAGGATTCGCCGGAGTAGTGGGATACATGACCTTCGTGCAAGCGGAAATGATGAACGCTAAAACCATCGCCAGCCTGCTGCCATTCTTCGTCATCTCCGGCGTGGTCACCGCAGGCGTCACCACCGATGACCCGTACTGGTATCACAATAATTTCTCCCAGTTGGGCGACCGCACCACGTTCGCGGCACGCATGTTCAACTCCACACTGATGCTGGCTGGTACCTGCATCATCATCGTCAGCTACTTCGCCATCTCCGAGCTGGTAACCACCGAACGACTGCAACGCCTCTGGCACGACCGCACAAAAACCGACCCAAACCGCGGCTATATGATCCCGCATTTTATGGCCCGCATCGGCGTGCTCTCCGTACTGCTCACCATCTCCGGCCTCGCCTTCATCGGCATCGGAGCATTCCGCTACACGCCACATAACCTCATGCACAACATTTGCGCCAAAGGCCTGCCATTCGTCATGCTGCTCCTATTCGTACTCTTGCCGTGGCTCGCTCCACGCATCTCCAAAGCCGTAATGGTAGCTTCCGACCTGGCAGCACTGGTGTGCGCCGCATTCTGGGCCAACATGATGATGGGACACAACACACTCACCAACGTGGAAGCGCTCGCCGGCCTCATGTTCCTCGGCTGGTTCATCGTATTCTCCCGCCAAATCGCCGCCATCGAGGCGGACCGTGTGGAAGCACAGCTCCTGCACGCGCAAATGATGGAAAACGGCATGGAACAGCATGATGCGGCACAAGAAACGGAAATCGAGTCCCGCATCGCTTCGGACCGCTGATCACCGATGCATTACTGTTATGTTCTTTACTGGCTCAACCACCAGCAATGACGCATAATAGATTGCGGAAAACAAGCCACTGCAATCAAGGAGGAACTATGGCTGTTGAGAATGCCAAGGTATTGATCATCGTCAACAACTGGGGTATCGAGGAAACCGAGCTGACCCGCCCGCTGCGCGACCTGAAAGCAGCCGGCGCCCAGGTGACGCTCGCCGCCACCACACTCGACCCATGCGAAACCGTGCAGCACGACCGTTACGAAGGCGAGACCCTGACCCCGGATGCACGCCTCGCCGACGTGCAGGCCGCCGATTACGACCTGCTGGTAGTCCCCGGCGGCACCTGCAACGTCGACCGCATCCGCGTGAACGAAGATGCCATCACCCTAGCACAGGAATTCGCTCACGAAGGCAAGCCGATCGCCGCCATCTGCCACGGTGCATGGCTGCTGGTCAACGCCGACCTGATTGAAGGTAAGACCGCATCTCCATGCCGCTATATCGCAGCCGACATCGAAAACGCAGGCGGCCACTATGTCGACAAGCAGCTGACCGTTGATGACGCAAACGGCTGGAAGCTCATCACCTCCCGCAAGCCCGACGATTTGGACTACTTCGTTGCCGCTATCAAGGAAGCACTCGCCTGATCAACTCCTGAGCAGTCAGTAAGAACGGCTGTGCCCGGCACCAATGCTGGACACAGCCGTTCTTCAATACATGAAGCTTGATAGATTGACTTCTATGACAGAAAACATGAATCTTTGGCCTGCACCGCTTGCACCACAACCGTTGAACGCCACAGTAACCGTGCCAGGCAGCAAATCATTGTCGAATCGCTACCTGATTCTTGCGGCACTGGGCACTGAGCCGGTGCGCTTGGTCGGTCTGCTGCGCTCGCGAGATACCGACCTGATGATGGATGCTTTGGAAGCCCTTGGCGTGCGTTGCGAGGTTGATGCCGACACTGATACCACGGTGACGGTGACTCCTCCTGCTGGTGGTCGTTTCCGTGGCAATGTCAACCTGTTCTGTGGTCTTGCAGGCACGGTGATGCGCTTCGTACCAGGGCTTGCTTTGTTCGCTGACGGTCCTGCGCATTTCGATGGCGATGAACAGGCATATGCCCGCCCGATGAAGCCTGTGCTTGATGGTTTGGAACAGCTCGGTGCCACGGTGGAATACCACGGTGAAATCGGCAAATTGCCGTTTACGATTACTCCGCCCACAGCACTGCCGCAAAATCGTGCGCAGGTAAGCATTGATTCTTCCGGTTCCTCGCAGTTCATTTCCGGATTGCTGCTGATTGGCTCCCGACTGCCAGGCGGGTTGACGTTGCAGCATACGGGGGAGAAGACGCCGAGCCTGCCGCATATTCGCATGACGGTTGCCGATGTGACCGGAGCTGGCGGCGAAGTGAATGCTGACGAGACCGCACGTACTTGGACAGTGGAACCGCGCGCATTGCAGCTGCCTGATAAGGTCACGGTTGAGCCTGATTTGTCGAACGCGGCGCCATTCCTAGGTGCAGCATTGATTGCGGGCGGCACTGTGCGCGTGCCACATTGGCCGCAGAGTACTACGCAGCCTGGTGGTTTGTTGCCTGGATATCTGGAGCAGATGGGCGCTGCGGTGTCCTTCCCAGTGATTGACGATGTCCGATACTGCGAAGTCACTGGTAACGGTACCGTGCATGGTCTTGGGACCTTTGATTTGACTGCTGCCGGCGAAATCGCGCCATCCTTGGCTGCGATTTTGGTGTTCGCGGACGCTCCCACGGATATGGTTGGCATTGGTCATCTGCGTGGGCACGAGACGAATCGTTTGGCTGCACTGGTGGCTGAAATTACACGCGTGGGCGGCAAGGCGGAAGAGCTGCCGGATGGTTTGCGTATCGAACCGGTGGCTTCTGAACAGCTGCATGGTGCGGATATGGAAACGTATGCCGATCATCGTATGGCCACGTTTGCGGCAATGCTTGGCTTGCGTATTACTGGTATCAATGTGAAGAATGTTGCTACCACGCGTAAGACGTTGCCGGATTTCGTTGGCATGTGGAACGGCATGCTGGGGGAGTAGTCGCTGCTTCTTGTCCGGTTGTTTGGCTCTCCTCCCTGAGGAGAGCTTTTTTATGTTGGTTATGCAAGAGCCCTGATGATTTCTTTCGAATCATCAGGGCTCTTGACTTAGGCGATCAGAAATTCATCAATCACTTGGTGAACTGGTTGCCGTAGGTGTCTTCGCCGGCCTCTGCGATGGCAGCGGACTTGCGGGCGATAGCCAGCTCCTCGTTGGTCGGGATCACAGCGATGATCACGGAGGAGTCCGGAGTGGAGATGATACGCGGTTCCTTGGAACGGGTAGCGTTCTTCTCCTCGTCCAGCTTGACGCCGAACGGAGCGAGCTTGTCGCACACCATCTTGCGCACGATGTCATCGTTCTCGCCAACACCAGCGGTGAAGGTGATTACATCGCAGCCACCCATCTGGTAGGTGTAGTTGCCGATGTAGCTGACGATACGGTGCACGTAGACATCCAGAGCCAGCTTGGCATCCTCGTTGCCCTCGGCCACCAGACGGTGAACCTCACGCAGATCGCCAAAGCCGGTCATGCCCATCATGCCGGAACGCTTGTTGAACAGGGCATCCAGCTCATCCACGTTCATGTGAGCGTTACGAATCAGGTGGAAGACCACAGCCGGGTCGATGTCACCGGTACGGCCACCCATCATCAGGCCCTCGAGCGGGGTCAGACCCATAGAGGTCTCGACCGGCTTGCCGGAGATTTCAGCGGAAGCGGAAGCACCGTTGCCGATGTGCAGAACGATCTGCTTGAGGCCTTCAGCCGGCTTGCCAATGACTTCCGGAACCACGGAGGAGATGAACTCGTGGGAGGTGCCGTGAGCGCCGTAACGGCGGATGTGGTACTGGTCGGCGATTTCCTTGTTCAGAGCGTAGGTGCTGGCAGCCTTCGGCAGCTGGAAGAAGAAGGAGGAATCGAAGACGAAGATCTGCGGAACATCCGGCAGCAGAGCGCGCATGACTTCAGCGCCCTTAGCCTCCGGGCCGTTGTGCAGCGGAGCGAGCACAGCCAGATCCTTGACCTGGTTGATGGTCTTGTCGGTGACCAGAGCCGGCTTCGGGAAGATGGAGCCGCCCTGCACCACGCGGTGACCGACAGCGACGATGCCCGCGTCGGACAGCTTCGGGCCGTACTCTTCGAAGAAGCCGAGAACGCGCTTCAGACCCTGCTCGTGGTCGTGAATCGGCTCTTCGAGCTCGTGCTTCTCGCCGTTGTACTCGTGCTTGTAGTGGCCGTCGACCGGTTCGCCGATCTTCTCGACCAGACCGGAAGCCAGGCCTTCGCCGGATTCGAGATCAACCAGCTGGTACTTGATAGAGCTGGAACCGGAATTGATGACAAGGACGGTTTTCGCCATTGTGGGCATCCTCCATTGTGAATTGAATGTTCCCGTGAGACACGGGTTACCGTTGATTAGATTACTCGCTACTTGCTACAAAATGCGGCTCTTCATGGAAAGAAGAGCCGCATTTTGGTTACCGGTTACTGGGCTTCGATGGCGGTCAGGGCGATGGTGTTGATGATGTCCTGCACGAGGGCACCACGGGACAGATCGTTGACCGGCTTGTTCAGGCCCTGCAGCACCGGACCGATGGCCAGAGCGCCGGAAGAGCGCTGTACTGCCTTGTATGCGATGTTGCCCGCGCACAAGTCAGGGAACACGAACACGTTGACGTGACCAGCCACATCATTGCCCTTGGCCTTGGTTGCGGCGACAGTGGGGGACCAGGCGGCATCGAACTGGATGGAGCCGACCACCGGCAGATCCGGAGCCTTGTCCTTGAGCAGTTTGGTGGCTTCCTCCACTACATCCACATCCGGGCCCTTGCCGGAGCCGAGCGTGGAGTAAGAGAGCATGCCGACCTTCGGGTCGAGGCCGAATGCGCGAGCGGTCTCAGCGGACTGCAGCGCGATTTCGGAAAGCTGTTCGGCATCCGGGTTCAGGTTGATGGCGCAGTCGGCGAACACAGCCACATGATCCTTGAAGCACATGAGGAATGCGCCGGAGACGAGCTTCTGACCAGGCTTGGTCTTGATGACCTGCAGAGCCGGGCGCACAGTGTTGGCAGTGGAGTTCACGGAACCGGAGACTAGACCATCCGCATAGCCGAGCACCACCAGCATCGTGCCGAAGTAGCTGGCATCGGTCAGCTGCTTACGAGCCTGCTCTTCAGTCATGCCCTTCTTGGCGCGCAACTCGCACAGCTTCGCAATCATGGGCTTCAAGATGTTCTCATCATCCATTGCCTGGAAGCGAGCGCGCTCAAGGTAGTTCAAACCAAGTTCCTTGCCGCGAGCCAGAATGGTTTCCTTGTTGCCCACGATGATCAGGTTGACGATTTCTCGTTCGAGCAGGTAGTCGGCCGCCTTGATAATACGGTCTTCTTCGCCTTCCGGCAGCACAATGGTCTTCTTGTTGCTCTTGGCTTTGCCGAGCAGGCCGAACTGGAAGGAATACGGGGTGGTCGGTGGGTTGAAGTCCACATCGAGCGCAGCGAGCACTTCCTCGGTAGGAGCGTATTTGCGGAAGGTCTCCAGTGCCAGTGCCTTGCCGGATTCGTCGGTGAAGGAGACCTGAGGCAGGGTCCACACCGGCAGGCCGTACTTGGCCAGTGTGTCCTTCACGGAAACAGAGTGGCGGGTTTCGCAGCCGGTCACAAAAATGCCGAGCACGCGGTTACCGGCAGCTTCCATGCCTTCGATGGAGAGCTTGACGGTTTCATCCAGTTCGTGCGGCCAACGATCGATGGTGCAGACGGCCAGGAATACGCCGGCCTTGAGATCGGCGGCCACATTAGCGTTGAACTCATAGCTGGTCGGGTCATTGACATGGGACTTATCGGTACCGACAATCAATGCGGCATCCGCGCGGGCAACATCCATAGCGTCGTTGAAGGCGCCGATGATGTCGCCGCGGGCGGTTTCCTTATCAGCGCGCACCTTATGCACGTCAAGGCCGGTGGAAAGAGCAACGCCAAGGCCTGCGTTGGATGCGGACAGCAACACCGGCGTGAAATCGTCATGATTGGATACGGCCGGTCGGAACACAATGGTCTTGTACTTTGAAGTCAGCGCATTAAGCACGCCGTAGGCCACCACGTTGCGGCCATTAGCGCCTTCAGGGCTTGCGATATATACACGGGTAACGGTCACTTTGGTCTGTCTCCTTTGATGATCAACATAATTAGGACCACACATCATTGTACTGACCATTGTTACCGTTCACGCTTAAGACGCGGAGTAATTGCGGGAAGAATCCTGAAAGTGCAACCGAAGGGGAACGGGGCATTAAACGGCATAGAAAAAAGGCTTGGGATAATTCCCAAGCCTTTTTTCTATGCCGTTAGGCTAAACCTCAGAGTGGAGGAAATCACTCGTTGTCGCCAGCGGTTGCGGCGGTAGCGGTGACAGCACCCTTCTCCTCGGTGTTCACGCCGGAGTAGATCCAGTCGGTGTAATCCGGGTGATCGTAGCCGTTGTCGACTGCGAACTGGAAGGCTTCCTGACGGAAGGCCTCGAGCTCAGCAATCTTGTCGGCGTACTTGTCAGCGTCGATCATGCGCAGAGCCTCAGCGGTCAGCTCGTAACGATCGATGCGGTTGACGCGAACCATGTCGTACGGGGTAGTGGTGGAGCCCTCTTCCTCGTAGCCGTGGACGTTGAAGTTGTCGTGGTTCGGGCGATCGTAGATCAGGCCGCGCACGTCGTGAGCGTAGGAGTGGTAAGCGAACAGCACCGGCTTGTCAGCGGTGAAGATGTCAGCGAACTCCTCGTCGGTCAGAGCCTCGTCGTTCTCCTTAGCAGACTGCAGGGAGAGCAGATCAGCGACGTTGACGACCTTGAACTTGATGCCCATAGCCTTCAGCTTGTCGGAAGCAGCCATGATTTCCTGAGTCGGAACATCGCCGGCAGCGGCAAGCACGATCTCAGCCTCATCGTTGGACTTAGCGGTGGAAGCCCAATCCCAAGCGGCAGCACCCTTCTCGAGCTCAGCACGAGCCTCGTCCAGGGTCAGCCAAGTGGCAGCCGGCTGCTTGCCAGCGATGATGGCGTTGATCTTGTTGGTGGACTTGTAGCACTTCTCAGCGATAGCCAGCAGCATGTTCGCATCGGTGGCGAAGTAGATGCCGATGACGTGATCGTTGTGGAAGCACTTGTTCAGGAGCACGGAGGTGACACCCGGATCCTGGTGGGAGAAGCCGTTGTGATCCTGACGCCACACGTGAGAGGAGACGAGCAGGTTCATGGAGGCGATCGGCTTACGCCACGGAATCTCGCGGACGGTAGCCTCAAGCCACTTGGCGTGCTGGTTCAGCATGGAGTCGATCACGTGGACGAAGGACTCGTAGGAGCTCCAGATGCCGTGACGACCAGTCAGCAGGTAAGCCTCGAGGAAGCCTTCCATCTGGTGCTCGGACAGCTGCTCGACAACCTGGCCGGAGACGTGCATGTGCTCGTCGACCTCGTCGGAGATGTAGCCGGCATCCCACTGCTTGTTGGTGACCTCGTAGGAAGCCTGCAGACGGTTGGAAGCAGTCTCATCCGGTCCGAAGATACGGAAGTCGTGCATGTTGCGAGCGATGATGTCGCGGGTGTAAGCGCCCAGAGTACGGGTGGCTTCGAGCTGGCCCCAGCCGTGGCCGTACTTCTTGACTTCCTTGACCTCGTAGTTCTCGAGCTCCGGCAGGTCCAGATCCTTGCGAATCACGCCACCGTTAGCGTTCGGGTTAGCACCGATGCGCAGCTCGCCCTTCGGCATGAAGGCCAGGACGTCGTCCTTGACGGCGCCGTTCTCGTCGAACAGCTCTTCCGGCTTGTAGGACTCCAGCCAGTTCTTCAGAACTTCGAAGTGAGCCTCGGTATCGCGGGCGGAAGCCAGCGGCACCTGGTGAGAACGCCAGGAGCCCTCGGTCTTCTTACCATCGATGTACTTCGGGCAGGTCCAGCCCTTCGGGGTGCGGAAGATCAGCATCGGGTAGAACGGACGATGCACGTTGTCGGTCTGGGCGGTTGCCTTGATGTCGCAGATCTCGTCCCAGATGGTCTCCCACAGCTCGGCGAAGCGGCGGTGGATGGACATGTGATCCTCATCGTCGAAGCCAGCGACGAACTCGTACGGCTCGTAGCCCATGCCGTGGAAGAACTCGTGCAGCTCTTCGTCGGAAATACGGGACAGGATGGTCGGGTTGGCGATCTTGTAGCCGTTGAGGTGCAGGATCGGCAGCACGATACCATCGGTGCGCGGGTTCACGAGCTTGTTGGACTGCCAGCCGGTAGCCAGCGGGCCGGTCTCAGCTTCGCCGTCGCCGACGATGGCCGGGACGAACAGGCTCGGGTTGTCCATGATGGCGCCGTAAGCGTGGGACAGAGCGTAACCCAGCTCGCCACCCTCGTGGATGGAGCCCGGGGTCTCCGGAGCGAAGTGGGACGGAATGCCGCCCGGGTAGGAGAACTGACGGAAGAACTTCTGCAGACCAGCCTCATCCTTGGTGATCTTCGGGAAGGTCTCAGTGTAGGTACCGTCCAGGTAAGACTGGGAGGTACCAGCCGGGCCACCGTGGCCCGGGCCCATGATGATCACGGTGTTCTGGCCGTGGTCAGCGATGAAGCGGTTGATGTGGCCGATGAGGAAGTTCAGGCCAGGGGTAGTGCCCCAGTGGCCAACCAGACGGTGCTTCACATCTTCGCGGGTGAAGGGCTCCTTCATCAGCGGGTTGGAACGCAGATAAATCTGGCCGATGGAAAGGTAGTTGGCAACGCGCCAGTACTTGTCAACACCTTCGAGGGCTTCCTCGGAAACCGGAGCGTTGAGCTTCTTCCAAGGGGTGCCAATAACAGGACTCGTCATGTGTACTCCTGTACTCCTGCACGGTAGACGTGCGATTGATTATTTCTGTTCGGTCGCGGGCCTAGTTCCTTGCGGTTCCTAGGTTTTCCGTTCCCAATCAATCGTCATGGTACGAGGACAACACGACTTTTGAACGATTTCTTGCGGGTGTGTTCGAAATTGTTGCGGAAATTTCAGTATTTGTGCGTTTAAGCCTTAACTTTGTCAACATTTATTTTTTGATAGTACTTGCATAAAACCGCATAATAGAGCCAAAAACCGGTGTTTTTGCATACGTTCTCGCGTTCGTTTTCCGATGTTCTAAACCGGCGTGTTGGCATTGTGAAGGCGTGTATTTTGTTTACTTTTCGCACATTCTGCATGCGTGTCGGGGTTGTCGTATTGACCGGTGATAATCGTGCATGTTCAACCCACGTAAAGTCCCAATGAACGTTAGGGGAATATCAATGGCAAATGGTCCTGTGCTCGTCGTCGATTTCGGCGCCCAGTACGCCCAGCTCATCGCTCGCCGTGTCCGTGAGGCCGGTGTTTATTCTGAACTTGTGCCGCATTCCATGCCGGCCGACGAGATTCTGGCTAAGGATCCTAAGGCAATCATTCTGTCCGGCGGCCCGGCTTCCGTATTCGAGCCCGGCGCTCCCTCTATAGATACTAAGGTATTCAACGCTGGTGTTCCGGTGCTCGGTATCTGCTACGGCTTCCAGGTGATGGCCTACGAGCTTGGCGGTAAGGTGGACAAGGCTGCTCTTGGCGAGTACGGCAAGACCAGCGCCACCATTGATAATGCGGAAGGCATTCTCGCTGACTCTCCGGCCGAGCAGACCACATGGATGAGCCACGGTGTGGCCGTCGAACAGGCTCCGGAAGGCTTCGAAGTGCTGGCCCACACCGAGGGTGCGCCGGTCGCCGCTATGGCAGACGAATCCCGTAAGCTGTACGGCGTGCAGTGGCATCCCGAAGTCAAGCACTCCCCGCTGGGACAGAAGCTTATCGAAAACTTCCTGCATCGTTGCGCAGGTCTGCCTAACGATTGGGATGCATCCTCTATTATTGAGGACCAGGTCAAGAAGATTCGCGAAAAGGTTGGCGATGCCGAAGTGATCTGCGGCCTGTCCGGTGGCGTGGATTCCGCCGTGGCGGCAGCCCTCGTGCACAAGGCCATCGGAGACCAGCTCACCTGCGTATTCGTCGATCACGGTCTGCTGCGTAAGGGCGAAGTGGAGCAGGTCAAGCATGACTTCGTCAAGGCAACCGGCATTCGTTTGATCACTGTTGATGCAGCAGACGACTTCCTCACCGCTTTGAAGGGTGTTTCCGAGCCGGAGCGCAAGCGCAAGATCATCGGTGAGAAGTTCATCCGCACCTTCGAAAAGGCCCAGCAGCAGGTTCTGGAAGAGGCCGGCGCCCGCGGCAAGGAAGTCAAGTTCCTCGTTCAAGGCACCCTCTACCCGGATGTTGTTGAATCCGGTGGCGGCGACGGCGCAGCCAACATCAAGTCCCACCACAATGTCGGTGGCCTGCCCAAGGACATCAAGTTCCAGCTCATCGAGCCGCTGCGCACCCTCTTCAAGGATGAGGTGCGTGCCATCGGTACCGAGCTCGGCCTGCCGGACGAAATCGTCTGGCGCCAGCCGTTCCCGGGCCCGGGCCTCGGCATCCGCATCATTGGCGAGATCACCAAGGAGCGACTTGACCTCCTGCGTGAAGCCGACGCCATCGCCCGTGAAGAACTCACCAAGGCCGGCCTCGACCGCGACATCTGGCAGTGCCCCGTCGTCCTGCTCGCGGACGTCCACTCCGTTGGCGTTCAAGGTGACGAACGTACCTACGGTTCCCCAATCGTCCTGCGCCCGGTTTCCTCCGAAGACGCCATGACCGCCGATTGGGCTCGCGTTCCATACGACGTACTCGCCACCATCTCCACGCGCATCACCAACGAATGCCGCCAGATCAACCGTGTGGTGCTGGACTGCACTTCCAAGCCCCCGGCAACCATCGAATGGGAATAAATTGAAATGACGGAGCGCCTTCTGCGTTGCAGCTGGCTCGACGTACTGTTGTACGCCTTCGCCTGCTGCGCCTTGAAGTCGTACACGTCATTTCAATTTATTCTGCGGCAAGATACTCTGATGGAGCGTTAGCTACCGTCGTTTGCGGGAATATATTCTCGCAAACGACGGTTTTTTAATATTGTTCAGAATCCAGCTCATACTTTTGACTGTGAATGGGCAATCGTGCCTGTGCTTTGTGCCACGCAACTGCAAAAACAGCAATTATGAAGCAGTGTGGCAAATTACGCATCATGTATAATAATTTTCTTTTTGCAAGAATGGCTTAATTCCAAGGTTTCCAAGGTTTATGCGAGTCTGCCTTTGCCGCAGCGCGTGGAGAAAGCGTTTTCTTTGTGTCACGCAACTGCAATAACGCCATTTTTGCATTACTGTCCCACTCATAATCACGGTCACCCCGGCGAAGGTACTAAGTTCAGGGAGTAAATGGACTGTTCCATAGTGTTTTAAACGTTTTGAGAAAAATACTGATGGACTGGGGTTCCCTATGACGATGATGCCTCCTTATCAGAACCATGTAGAAATACTATTGAGGATAGGATTCCAGGAAATCTCTTAATCGTATAGTTCAAACGACAAGTCAGACGGCTCTACTCCGTTGATTTTATCGATGA
Organism: Bifidobacterium imperatoris; assembly: GCF_002860405.1. Classification (GTDB taxonomy): domain Bacteria; phylum Actinomycetota; class Actinomycetes; order Actinomycetales; family Bifidobacteriaceae; genus Bifidobacterium; species Bifidobacterium imperatoris. Next base: position 289,970 of record NZ_NMWV01000005.1, read on the forward strand.
TTCTGCTCAGTGTTTCGAGCTTGGTGACCGTTGCGGATCCAGGGTTGAACCAGATGCCTGGGGCTACTTCAAACCCGTATTCAAGCGGTGAGTCGGAGAAGTACCGGGATGGGAACTTGTCTGAGAATGCTACTGAGCGGAAACCCGCAAAATCAATTTCGACCAGGCTTGACAGAACGCCTTTCATCATGTCAACCCAGTTTTTGACGGTATGGCGTGCTCCTTGGAACGTATATGCAGCGATCTTTCTGTTTGTGAAGTCGAAGTCGTCGTCAAGTCCGTGGCTTTCGTGCTCTTCGACTGCGGGCTTGTAGGACGTGTCGAGTGAAGGCCAAAGCTCAAGAAAACGGTGCCAGAGTCGTTCATTTCGTTCGGCCATTTGTGCTTCATCCCATTCGGTGCATTCCGCGACAAATCTGTTGATTTTAAGGCCGCTGTCTTTGAACCCGTGTTTGCAATCACGTTTGAATGTGAATTCGCTGTTTGAATATTGTGAATTGTATCCGGTCAGCGTCAGATTACCCATACGGTTAAGCCACTGATTATGAATTTCGTCTGCATCGTCGCCGAGAGACTGTTTCCACTGGCGGGACAGCGACTGTGGCATGATGTGCTCCACTGATAGTGTCCCGTTTTCCATCATGTCCACAATGTTCACGCGTTCGACGTTATCGCCGTTCTCCAAACGGTCATACAGATAGAAACGCATGCGCCTGATTTTGTACAGATTGCGTTCGTCATAGGAGCGTCGGAATTCGTCGTCGCGGGGGAATCTGCCGCTATCTTCTCTGCGGAGCAGTGCATAGGTGAGTGAATCGCAATACGAAGCACCCTCGTTTACACCACGCAGTACCTCATGATGAAGGCCGGCGAATATTTTGTTCAGTGCGTTCGTCGCGACATTGCATAGCCATCGACGGAATAGATAATCCTCGATGATGTCCAGAACGTTCACCAGCTCATCATCGGAGATATTTCCATCATCGGAGTATTCGAGAAGTGACAGAAGAAATGGGTTGATAACGCTCATTTCGAGTAGACGGAGATGTTTCAGCGCATCGTCAATGCGTGTGCCTCCGGGCGTGACTCCGGTTATGCGAGCGTAGTAGCGAGAGAAACGGAGCAGATCATTCATCAAGGACCGATGTTCGATTTCCTTGGAAAACTGCTGGAAAGTGGGGTAAACACGGCTGATGACAGGTGTTCTGCGGGTTTTCATGGTGAGATAGTCTCGAATGAATCCGCTTACGTCATAATTGGTGTTATGTTCCATGACGTTCCAGAACTGTTCGTAGCATTCTTCCTGCTCGTCCAGTGGAAGATTCATGAGCATATAATTGCGTATCTTGTCGCCTTCATTCAAATCCAGACCGGTTGAGTTGAGGCTTTCAAAGATGAGTTGCGCATCGTCTCCGGATTCGAGCTTGATATCGATGACTTCGAGTTTTTCTATTGCCTGTTCGATGGAATATGCGTCAAGCCCGCTTTTGATGATTCGATTCATGAAATATCGGTAATTTGATGTGACATTTGAGCTCTCGTCAAGCTCGCCATTGCCGGTACTGGCGACGTCGATGACTCTGATGAGGGCATTCTGATCGCCTTTTACCAACTTGAGCTTGAGTTTGCTGTCGTCGTCCCTGAAACGATCAACGAGATACTCATCTTTGATGAAAAGTTCAAGATTGGCGTTTCCTCCGTCATCGACGGCACCGCATCGAAGTTGCGTCAGCAACGCCGCCAACAGCAGGTACACCGTGGTAATACGTTGCTGACCGTCGATGAGAATTCGGCGGGCTTGAGAATCCGCTTGAGACACGATACTGCCAAAGAAATGGGACTCGCGATGCTGGCGTGCTACATCTTCGAGATCGTCAAATAGCCGTTCGCATTGCTCGCGATTCCAGTCGTAATTACGTTAATATACGGGAATGATGAAACGCGTCTGCGCGCCCTGAAGCATTCGGGTAAGTTGGCTCTGTTCTCCACGCATGTTGAAGCGCTCCTTCACATCGACATCTACGCGATGACCGAGTTGATCCATGCATAACCACTCATGTAGTAGATAACTCTATAACCTTTGATTCATCATAGGATCGGCGTCGTCCGTTTTTAATTTCCCGCAATACGCGGGATGAAAGTGGGATGTCTCGGAAAGCGTGATTTGTTTTGATTGCCGGCTGTGAGACGTGTGGGGAGAAAGATGATGCTGAACATATCAAGATGGGGCTGTGTGCAGCATGGCCGTCCGACTACATTGGGCATGCGGTGCCTGTCAGTGGTGAAATGGAACCTGGGCAGGACCTGTCCGTTCGCCTTCGTTGAGAGATTCCCGTGACGGTGTTAGGACGGGAATAAAAACATCTCCGGGGCATTTTGATGTGATGGGCCCAAATTCTGGTCACGCGACTTCACTAAGTATTGCTGTAGATATCTGAGCGATGGTATGAGAGGTAGACTTGGCATTTTGCCTTCTCTGCGAGCTCTCAGTGAAGCTGTTCGGGCATGCCGCGGTTCGCGACTTCGATGAAAACTCCTCATCGAGGTTAACGGGCCATAAGCCGGCTCGTCGACCTCGATGACCGCCTGTAGTGAAGCTAACGGGGCAATAATTGGAATTCTGCCTTTGCGAAAGTGTGTTCGAGGGGCCGCTGGTCGGGGATACTGATTATGCATATAGGGGCTGCATAGTTTTCGTGATGCGGCGAAGTCGTTGATTTCAAATTATGGCAAATAGCGCGCAGTGCTTAATAAGTATCGAATGGCTTAATTCCAACGTTTTAATGCAATGAGCCATAATCTCGATATATTAGTGGAGCGTTTGCGATAGTGTGTCGTGCCGCAACATTGCAAAATCGTTGTTCTTGGTGGGATATGGCATCTTATTACATGCGAAAAAATGATCCTAGATTTTCCGGTATAATCTTTCCGTTTATGACGATGTTCGGGAAGGAATACCGCCTTATGCGTCAGGGCTTTGACAACGAGAAGTATATTGAGCTGCAGTCCGACAATATCCGCAAGCGCATTGCGCAGTTCGGTGGCAAACTGTATCTGGAATTCGGTGGCAAGCTATTCGATGACTACCATGCGTCGCGCGTACTGCCAGGCTTCGAGCCGGACGTGAAGTTCCAAATGCTCAAAAGCATGGCAAACGACGTGGAAGTCGTCATCGCCATCAACGCCAACCATATTGAAAAAGCCAAAATGCGCGGCGACCTCGGCATTCCTTACGACGAAGACGTGCTGCGCCTTATCGACGTCTTCCGCTCCCACGGTCTGTATGTGGGATCAGTGGTAATCACCCAATATGCAGGCCAGCCGGCTGCCGACGCCTATCGTCATCGTCTCGCACAATTGGGCGTCACCTGCTACCTGCATTACCCCATTGCCGGATATCCGCACGATATCGAACATATTGTTTCAGAAGAAGGCTACGGCAAGAACGATTACGTGGAAACCAGCCGCCCGCTCGTCGTGGTCACCGCTCCGGGCCCCGGTTCCGGCAAGCTCGCCACCTGCCTATCCCAGCTGTACCACGAGCACCAGCGCGGCATCGAAGCCGGATACGCGAAATTCGAGACGTTCCCCATCTGGAACCTGCCGCTCAATCATCCAGTCAATATCGCATACGAAGCCGCCACCGCGGACTTGGACGATGCGAACATCATCGACTCGTTCCACCTTGAGGCATATGGCAAAACCACGGTCAACTACAACCGTGACGTTGAAGCCTTCCCGGTACTCAAAGCCATGATGGAACGCATCATGGGCAAGAGCCCATACCAAAGCCCCACAGACATGGGCGTCAACATGGCCGGTTACGCCATAGTGGACGATGATGCCTGCCGAGACGCCGCACGTTTGGAAATCGTCCGCCGATACTTCGCCGCAGCGGAACGCGTCAAGCGCACTGGCACCGGCGAAGAACAAGTGGAACGTCTGCGCTCAATCATGAACAAGGCGTCAGTAACGCCCGACCTATCGCCAGCGCGAGCTGCAGCACTTGAAAAGGAAGCCGCCACAGGCGCACCGGCTGGCGCAATGGTACTGCCGGACGGTCGCGTTATCACCGGCAAAACCGGCGACCTGCTCGGAGCCGCTAGCGCCCTGCTCATGCATGCACTGAAAGCAGTCACCGGCGTGGACGATGCCGAACAAGTCATCGATGATGCCGCCATCGAGCCGATTTGCCAGCTCAAAACCGAACACCTCAAGAGCGCCAACCGACGCCTGCACTCGGATGAAACACTGATCGCGCTTTCCATCACCAGCGCCAGCAGCCCAGTGGCCGCACGCGTCATCGCCGGACTCGAACAATTGCGAGGCTGCGATGCGTTCTTCTCCGTCATCATCTCTTCAACAGACGAAGCCCTCTACCGCAAACTCGGCATCAACGTATGCTGCGAGCCGAAGTACGAGCGCGTGAGCCTGTACCACAAATAACCCACGCCAACCGGCCGTGCGAAAAGCAGGATTACTCCGCTTCTCGCACGGCCTGAAGTGTCTGTGGCTATTGGTGTAATACCTACCGAGAAAGAGCGGTTAAAAGAGAAGAAACAGAGAACAAGCCAGTGTCAACAGTGGTACACGGACGTTACGTTGGTTTAAACGGTATCAAAGGTCTGGCGATTATCGCCATCGTGCTCTACCACACCCAACAGCAATTACTGCCAGGTGGATTCTATGGAGTAGACGTATTCTTCACGGTGTCAGGATTCCTCATCGGCATCAGTCTCCTAAGATCATTGTTCGACACCGGCTCATTGCATCTTGAACGATACATCACCAAACGTGCCGCACGCCTTTACCCGGCACTCTTCTTCATGATTCCCATCATGGTGAGCGTCGGATGGCTCTGGGACCACGATATATTGGTATCGATACGCAACCAGGTCATCACCGTATTACTCGGCTGCTATAACTGGTACGCCATCGCAGGCGGCCAAAGCTACTTCGACCAGATGAACCCGCAGATATTCCGCCATCTATGGTTCATCGGCGTACTCATGCAGTTCTACGTTATCGTGCCGCTTATCGTATGGCTGATGTGGCGAATACAACGAGCCGTATCCATCGCCGTGCCGTTAGCGCTCGCCGCTATAAGCGGCACGCTTATGTGGGCACTGTATAAGCCTGGTGCTGATCCCACTCGCGTGTATTTCGGTACGGACACTCACAGTGTCGGGCTGATGCTGGGAGTCGCATTGGCTTGGATGGTTGTTCGCTACGAGCAACGGCATCCAAGACTGCCACGAATCATTCGCACTGTACCTTATCCGGATGGCACATCAGTACCGGTTGCTTTGCCCAAGGTACCGCAGCCATTGCGCATACGCATATGGCGAGCCATCGCACCAGTGCTGGCTTTTGTCAGTCTGATTCTGCTGTTTGCCTTCACTATTGCCGGCAAACAAAATGATTTTGCTTTCCGCGGCGGCATTGTCATCGCCAGTATGCTTGCCGTTGTGCTGATCGCCGGAACGATTTGCGAGGATTCCTGGATGCAGGATCTCATGGTGTTCCGACCGCTCGCCGGCCTTGGCAAATATTCGTATGGCATTTACCTTTGGCATTGGCCGCTGTGGATTGTGTCGCTTGCTGTAGCTCCGCACTTGATGCCATCTCGCGGACCTTGGCCATTGATTATGACTGCGGTGCTGACAGCGATCGCTGTAACGGCATCATGGATATTGGTGGAACGCCCGGCCGGTGTCCGTTCCGCATTGTTTGTGATTCTGCCCATTCGCAATACGACAGTTGGGCATATTGTTCGCGCTGTGATTGTGGACTTGCTTCTGGTGGCCTCGTTGTTCGGGTGCGTGCAAGGCGTTACGCATGCTCCGACGAAGACGGCTATGCAGCAGGAACTTGAAGCCCAGGCGCAACGATTGGAAGCAGAGCAGCAACGTACCGGTGATTTGCTACGTGGGGGAGTGCCGGAACCTCCGCAGCCGCCCACGCCAAAGTTCACTATGCCTACGGGAGACCAGATTACGGCTGTTGGCGATTCAGTGATGCTGGCTTCTTCGCAAGGATTATCGGATGTATTTCCGGGCATTCAGGTTGACGCTTCCGTATCTCGCTCGCTAATTGCCGGTGCCAGCATCATACGCGATGATGCCGCGTCCGGAGCATTACGCCAATGGGTGTTCGTCGGTTTGGGCACCAATACCGCCGCTAACACAGGGCAGTTGGATACCATTTACAACCAGATAGGCTCTGATCGCATCATGGTGCTGATCAACGCGCACGGCGATCGCTCATGGATAGCTCCTACCAATCAGGTACTGGCCGACTATGCCAATAGTCATAAAAACAATGTGATATTGGTGGATTGGGATGCTGCGGCTGCCGCCAATCCGCAGGTATTAGGGTCTGATGGGATACATCCAAAGGCCGGTAGCGACCTGTATGCACAGACCATTAAACAGACCATATCCGATTGGATTGCAGCGAACCACTGATGAATACATCACGGATGATTTCGCGTGCACGTGCTTGGTAAACGATAGGCGACGCCGATGTGTACCTCAGTCGCCAAGAGCGGCTATGCTTGGAATTTGCATCAGCGAGACCACACGTTGGGAGTAATGGTGAGCGCAATCCTTGAAGGAAAGCCTGATAAGAACCTGATTCTCGTTACGGGAAGAATCCATCCGAAATTGGCCGAAGATGTTGCACAGCAGCTCGGCATCGATTTGTTGGAAACCACGGCATATGATTTCGCCAATGGCGAGATGTACGTGCGTTACACCGAATCGGTCCGTGGTGCGGATGTTTTCGTCCTGCAAAGCCACTACCAGCCGATTAACAAGGCCATCATGGAACAGCTCATCATGATTGATGCGCTGAAGCGTGCTTCCGCTCGCTCCATTACCGCCGTATGCCCGCTGGTTGGTTATTCTCGTCAGGATAAGAAGCATCGCGGCCGCGAACCTATTTCCTGCCGTCTGATTTTCGATTTGCTGAAGACCGCAGGTGCCGATCGTATTATGTCGGTTGATCTGCACGCGGCACAGTCTCAGGGCTTCTTCGATGGTCCAGTGGATCATCTGATCGCCATGCCGGTACTGGTGGACTACATTCGCGATCGCTTCCAAGGCCAGCTTGACAACGTTGCCGTTGTGTCTCCGGATGCCGGCCGTATTCGCGTGGCTGAGCAGTGGGCGCAGCGTCTCGGCGGCGGCCCGCTCGCCTTCGTGCACAAGACTCGTGACATTACGCGCCCGAATCAGGCCGTGGCGAATCGTGTAGTGGGCGACGTGCAGGGCAAGGATTGCGTGCTGGTTGATGATTTGATCGATACCGCGGGCACGATTGCCGGTGCATGCCATGTGCTGCAGGAGGCCGGTGCCAAGTCGGTGACTGTGGTCGCGACCCACGGCGTGCTTTCCGGTCCGGCTGTGGAACGTCTGAAGAACTGCGGCGCACGCGAGGTCGTACTGACCGACACCGTGCCGATCCCGGATGAAAAGCGCTGGGATGGTCTGACGGTGCTTTCCATCGCTCCGTTGCTGGCCAGCGCCATTCGCGCGGTCTTTGAGGATGGTTCCGTTGCCGAACTGTTCGACACGTATCCGGAACATCACGGACAGGGCTTCCTGTTTGCGTGACACGCCGGTTATCGACGTTGCATGAATGACTGCGAAGCCGCCGTGTGCACCGCGCAATAGCGCACAATTGTGCGGTGCACACGGCGCGACATGGCGGTGCTATTCGACAAATGCCGAACATGTGGTATAAATGAACACTTGTGGGTTGAAAACCCGCGATCCCCCATGGTGTAATGGCAGCACACGGGTCTTTGGAACCCTTTGTCTTGGTTCGAGTCCAGGTGGGGGAGCCAAATACGGCCACTCGACATTCGAGTGGCCGTTATTTGTTTTTCCGTCTATTGTTTTAGATTGTTTGCAAGAGAATAAGTTATTCCAGATTGAAGGGAATACGTCACTTATGGCATTATCCGCAGCCATCATCCTCGCTGCAGGCGAGGGTACCCGTATGCGTTCCAACAAGCCGAAGGTTCTGCATACTTTCGCTGGTAAGACATTCCTGAACAGGGTTATGAACTCTGTGTCCGCATTGAATCCCGATACGCTTGCCGTGGTTGTGCACTTCCAGGCCGAGCGTGTGGCCGCAGCCGCCCGCTCCTACGATGAGCACGTCACTATCGTCAATCAGGACGATATCCCCGGTACCGGCCGTGCAGTGCAGTGCGCTATGGCTCAGTTGGCCGAAGCCGGCGAGCTGAACGGTCCGGTGCTGATTGCCGCATCCGATATGCCGTTGCTGGACAGCGAGACGCTGCGCGAGCTGGTGGAATTCCATAACGCATCAGGCAATGGTGCCACCGTGCTCACCACGATTTTGGACGATCCGACCGGTTACGGCCGTATCATTCGCGACCGCGAAGGCAATGTGTTGCGCATCGTCGAACAGAAGGACGCCAACCGCAGCGAACTGGCAGTACAGGAAGTGAACACCTCCGTGTACGTGTTCGAGGCATCCGTGCTGTCCGAAGCCATCGCCGGTTTGAAGTCCAATAATGCTCAGGGCGAGTTCTACCTGACCGACGCTCTGGAAACCGCCAAGGCCGCAGGTAAGGTCGGCGCATTCGCCGCTCCGGATCCGTTGACCGTGGAAGGTGTGAACGATCGCGTACAGTTGGCTGCTTTGTCCAAGACCTACAACCGCCGCGTCTGCGAACGCTGGATGCGCGAGGGCGTGACCATTCTCGATCCGGAAACCACTTGGATCGAAGACGATGTGGAAATTGGGCGCGACGCCACCATTCTGCCTGGCTCCTTCCTTCAAGGCCACACGGTGATTGGCGAGGACGCTGTAGTGGGCCCCTATACCACACTGATCGATGCAACAGTGGATGCCGAGGCCGTGGTGGAGCGTTCCCGCGTGCAGGAATCCCATATCGGCGCGCGTACGAACATTGGTCCGTGGACCTATCTGCGCCCGGGCAACGAGTTCGGTGAAGATGCCAAGGCCGGCGCATTCGTGGAAATGAAGAAGGCTCATATCGGTAACGGCACCAAGGTGCCGCACTTGAGCTACGTGGGTGACGCCCAGCTCGGCGATCACACCAACATCGGCGGCGGTACCATCACCGCCAACTATGATGGCGTGCACAAGAACCGTACGGTCATCGGTTCCGGCTGCCATGTCGGCGCAGGCAACCTCTTCGTGGCCCCGGTTCAGGTGGGAGACAACGTCACCACCGGTGCTGGCTCCGTGGTCCGTCACGCAGTGCCGGATGACACGATGGTCTACTCTGAGAACACGCAGCACAACGTTGAGGGCTGGAAGCCCGCCTGGGAGCGCTGATCGATGCCGGCACTCGAAGATTCCATCAATGCCGTGCGCATTGCCGCACAAGCGGCCGACCGCATCAAAGCCACCGATATCGTGGCGTTTGACGTTGCTGACCTGCTCGGTATTACCGACATTATGATGATCGCCGGCGCTTCCAATGAACGCCAGGTGCTTGCTGTGGCCGAGGAGATCGAAAAGGATCTGTATCTTAAATGTGACGGTCGCCAGCCTCGATCGCGCGAAGGCCTTACCGAAGGCCAGTGGGTATTGCTCGACTATGGTGATTTCGTCATCCATGTGATGCACGATGAGGCTCGTGAATTCTATGGTCTGGAACGACTGTGGAAGGATTGCGAATCCATTGATTTGCAACTTGAGCACCCTGAAACTGCAGTGCATGATCGCGCTGCAGACGATTTGGCTGATTAAGCAACACTGACGCGGTGGCGGTGAACTTCACCCCACCGCGTTTGCATTGGCACAGAACCGCATATAGAGCTTTATCCAAGCGTAAGGATGTATTCCATGACAACTCAACATGTTCGTTCTATCTTCCTCGTGCGCCACGGCCGCACGTCGTATAACGCCGCGCACAAGCTTCAGGGGCAAGTGGATATTCCTCTGGATGCAGTAGGGCAATGGCAGGTGAAGCAAACCGCTGCTGCACTCAAGGACTTGTATGTGGATCGCAGGCCGGAAACCGACCATCGCATCATCGTGTGCTCCGACCTGGTACGTGCTCACGCTACAGCCCAAGCGTTCGCTGATGCATTGGGAGGAGCTCCAGTACATGATGATGTTCGCGTGCGTGAGCGCAGCTTCGGAGATTGGGATGGCCACGCGGTCAGCGAACTGGCCGAACGCTACCCTGAGGATTTCCGCTCATGGATGGAACACCGTGGCGGAGAGATGAAGTATCACGCCGAAGCCAAGGAGCATGTGGGGGAGCGTGGCGTGGAAGCGTTGCGCGATTGGTCTACGCGCGCCGGCATGGATACCGATCTGTTCGTGTTCTCCCACGGTGCGTGGATTTCTCAAACATTGCAGACACTGCTTGGTTTAAGCCAAATCGATCCCACATTCGCCTCCCTGCTCTCCATGCGTAATGCCCACTGGGTGCGCCTTGTGCCGATGGATATTGAAGGTCAGCCAACTCGTTGGCGACTGCTGGATTACAACCACGGCCCAGCCATTGCGGATACGGATGAATGGGAGCGGGAACGCTAAAAAGCGTTGAAAACAAAGGGATAACTATCCGGCGAAGCGCACGTAAACTACATCAGTGTCATCCCGCGACACGCCGATTTGCCGGATAGTTCATTCTGTCGTAATGTATACGAGGTTCGAACAACGGGCCAACAACTGAAAACGGGGCTATAGCGCAGCTGGTAGCGCATCTCCATGGCATGGAGAGGGTCAGGGGTTCGAATCCCCTTAGCTCCACGAGGAAATCACTGGCAGCCAGTGCTAATGATTTCTCAAGATTCATGATTATGAATCAACCCATTTGGGGCTATAGCGCAGCTGGTAGCGCATCTCCATGGCATGGAGAGGGTCAGGGGTTCGAATCCCCTTAGCTCCACAACTAAGGCCGGCGCTTAAAGTGCCGGCCTTTTGCGTATGTGCGAGCTGTGAACCGCAGCCCGTCCTATCTCAGGCGGCATGGCACAGGCTGCAGCTCGAATCACATTAAAGAATCCCGAAATGCCGTAAGGCGTTGAGCACGCCATCATGATCGACATCATCGGTTATGAAATCAGCTGCGGCTTTCGGCTCGTCGGTGGCGTTACCCATCGCAATACCGATGCCGGCGTAGGCGAGCATGGAAGTGTCGTTGCCGCCGTCGCCAAAAGCCATCGTCTGTTCACGCGTGATGCCGTAATGCTCCATAAACCGTTGAATGCCACGAGGCTTGCCGCCATCTGCGGGAATCAAATCAGTGAAATCGGGATGCCATCTGACTCCGCGAACGTTATGACACAATCCAACCAGCTCGGCCTCTTCGCGAACTCCGATAAACGGGCTGATCTGGAACGTCTCATGAGCCAAAGCGCGCACATGTGGATCATCGAAATATCGGATAGGCGCAGTCTTGCCTAATTGCGCCCATGTGGCGCGCAACGCATCATCATCCTGATTGAAATACACGTAATCGCGCTCACCGAAATTGCACACCACTTGCGGGTGACTATTGAGCCAATCAAGAATAATCTTAATATCCGCTCGATCAATGGACTGTGAAGCGAAGAAGCCAGTGTCATCACAGCAATACTGCCCGTTGAATGCCACAATGCCATCGAATGTCACTGGCATGGTATCCAGCACCACCTTCATTTGCGAAGGAGCACGACCTGTGCAAATAAGCACTTTGATGCCAGCAGCCTGCAAACAGCGAATGGCGTGCACAGTGGAATCCGGAACCGTATGCGTAGTGAAACTGGTGAGCGTACCGTCAATGTCGAAAAATACGGCTTTGATATCAGTGTTGGTCATGCTCTCATTGTCTGCGCTGCCTACCCGCGCCGCGCCGTATATGGAGCAGTGTTCGCAAAAGTAGTCCACATAGTGATTAATTCATGCTCGCGGCCGCCTCGAACCGGTTTTACGGCAAGGCCAAAAATCGCATAATTCCAGCCGTTTATATGCTTGCCATAACCAACGCCTATACGCCAATTCGCGGATTTCTGGGCTTTACGCGCTCTGAGCCAGCTATTGTGTAACACGTCCGTCAATAAGACCATCTGCTGCAATGTATGGTTCTTGACGTAAACAACATGATGAAGAAGAGGAAAGATTCATGACTTCAGCAAACCAGCCGGCAACTCCGGCCAACAATAACGAGCCGGTGCGCGTCAACAACACGCCGCGCAACATCATCATCGCCATCGTCGTGGTGGCCATTATCGCCGTGGCCGCATTCTTCGGTTTCCGTGCATACAACAACGCCAATCAGGAAGCCGCCAAGGGTTCCAAGGACAATCCGGTCAAGATTGGTGTGGTGGGTGCCACCGACCCTGAATGGGTACTGTTCAAGCAGAAGGCCGAGAAGGCCGGCATCTACGTCGACATCGTGGACTTCCAGGACTACACCTCCGAGAACCCGGCTCTCGATTCCGGTGAGCTGGACCTGAACGAGTTCCAGCACCTGCTGTACCTCGCCAACTACAACGTGAGCAACAACAAGGATTTGCAGCCCATCGGCGGCACCGCCATCTACCCGCTTGGCGTCTACTCCACCAAGGTCAAGGACATCAAGGATATTGCAGCCGGTTCCACCGTCACCATCCCGAACGATGAAACCAACCAGGCTCGCGCCATCGGCGTGCTCAAGGCCGCAGGCCTCGTGACCCTCAAGGGCGATTGGACCGCATTCTCCACTCCGGCCGACATTGACGAAGCCAAGAGCAAGGTCAAGGTCACCCCGTTGAAGGCCGAGCAGGTCGCCACCACCCTGAAGGACCCGACCATCGCCGCAGGCGTCATCAACAACGACTACGTTGCCGATGCCGGCCTCGACCCGAAGGACGCCATCTACCAGGATGATGCCGAATCCGAGGAAGCTCGCCCGTACATCAACGTGTGGGTTGCCCGCAAGGACGACGTGAACAACGAAACCTACAAGAAGCTCGTCAAGATCTTCCAGGAAAAGGATGTGCTCGACGCACTCCAGGAGAAGTCCGGCGGTACCGCGGTCTTCGCCGACAAGTTCAGCGCCCAGGACCTACAGGGCTACCTGGCAGACATCGAAAAGGACGCCAAGGCTCAGTGAGCCATACGCCAGCCATATACCAACAGCATCCATAACGTGATCGACCATGCCGAGTGAGGACTAATCACCACGACTAGCCGTGGTAGTAACCTCACTCGGCATAACCGATTACGTATGGCAACACCGGCACAATCAGGGGAGGACCATGAGCGAGCCAATCATCACCTTTGACCATGTGGTTAAAGAATTCAAAACGCGTGGACATGGCGCGTCTGCTACACGCGCTGTGGACGACGTGAGCCTGACCATCAATCGTGGCGATATCTTCGGCATCATTGGCTATTCCGGTGCCGGTAAATCCACGCTCGTGCGATTGATCAACGCGCTCGAGCGTCCGACTGCGGGCAGTGTCACGGTGCTTGGCACGGATATCACCAAGCTGAGCGAAGCCAAGCTGCGTCCGATTCGTCAGAAAATCGGCATGATCTTCCAGCAGTTCAACCTGTTCTCCACCAAAACCGTGGCCCAGAACATCGCCTACCCGCTGCAGCTGGACCATTGGCGCAAGGACTATCAGGACCGCCGCGTAGCCGAGTTGCTGGAGTTCGTGGGTCTATCCGAGCATGCGGATAAGTATCCTTCACAGCTGTCCGGCGGCCAGAAGCAGCGCGTTGGCATCGCCCGTGCGCTCGCCACCAACCCGGAGATTCTGCTGGCTGACGAAGCAACGAGCGCACTTGATCCAGAAACCACTACCGAAGTGCTGAATCTGCTCAAGCGTGTGAACGAGGAATTTGGCATCACCATTGTGCTGATTACCCACCAGATGAACGTCGTTCAGCAGATCGCCGGACGCGTAGCGGTAATGAGCGCCGGACGCGTAGTCGAAGCTGGCGATGTCTACGACGTATTCGCAGCTCCCCAGCAGCCGGTCACCAAGCGATTCATCGCAACCGCGCTCTCCGGTCTGCCCGAAGAGGAACGCGTCGAGCGCCTGCATCAGGATTGGTCCGGCCGTATCGTCACGGTGCTTATTCGCCAGAAGGATGTTTCAGGCTCGCATGGGCGTGCGCTTGGCGCTTCCGGCCAGAACATCTCCGGACTGATCGCCAAGCATGGTGTGGAATCCAGTTTGCTGTACGGCGGCATCGACACTGTTCGTGGCACCGCCATTGGCGCCATCACCTATGAATTCCGCGGTCCAAACGTGGAACCGTTCTTGAAGGAACTCGCCCAGGACAGCGATGTGGTTGACTTCGGCACGGCCGATCAGCCGGTGGACTATGCGCAGGCAGTCTCCGCATATTCGCCGAACACGCATGAAACCGTTGCCGAGAACGCGTCCGCCGCAACCAACGAAGGAGCAGAATGATGATTACGCTCGCCAGCTCTCATAGTGATTGGACCGTGCTCCGCCCGCTGCTGTTTGAGTCCATCGGCCAAACCCTGACGATGGTGCTGATCACTCTCGTGGTCGGCGGCCTGCTGGGCCTTATCCTCGGTGTGGTTCTCTACGGCACTCGCCCAGGCAATCTGTTCGAGAACGCCGTCGTCTACCGTGTGCTCGATATCATCGTCAATATCGTGCGCCCTATCCCGTTCATCATCTTCCTGGCTGCTATGCAGCCTCTCACCATCGTGGTGGTCGGCACCTCCATCGGTACCGTTGCCGCCATCTTCCCAATGGTCGTGATGTGCACCTTCGCCACCTCTCGACTGGTGGAACAGAATCTGGTACCGGTTGACCCAGGCATGATTGAAGCTGCTCGCTCTATGGGCGCCAGCAAGCTGACGATTATTCGCACGGTGCTGATTCCGGAGGCCCTGGCCCCGCTGATTCTCGCCTACGCCTTCCTGTTCATCGGTGTACTCGACATGTCCGCTATGGCCGGCTACATCGGTGGCGGCGGTCTTGGTAACTTCGCCATCGCCTACGGCTACCAGAAGTTTGATCAGACCGTCACCTGGACTGCCGTGATCATCATGATCGTGCTCGTGCAGGTGGTGCAGGGCATCGCCAACGCCATCGCCAAGAAACTGCTGAAGCGACAGCAGTAGTTGTCCGGCAATCATCCACGGGCATTGCCTATGGTCTCGAAAATCTCTCACTCAGCAGTGCTGGTGAGAGATTTTCGCATAAGAGAACCAATCACATTACTAGAATCGTCAACCATGAGTGAACATATCGATTTCGATCCTGAACTTATCTCCATTCGCCATTACCTGCACGCCCATCCTGAGCGCAGTTTCAAGGAATTCGATACCAGCATCTATCTTGCCGACCAGCTCAAAGCACACGGTATCGAACTGTTGCCGAACCCGATGGAAACCGGCGTGGTAGGTCTTATTGAAGGGCAAGCCGGCCCCGGTCCTCGCATCGGATTGCGTGCCGACATTGATGGGCTGCCAATTGTGGAAGACACCGGCTTGGAATTCGCTTCGGTCAATCATGGTGTGATGCATGGCTGCGGCCATGATCTGCATATGACCGGCCTGCTTGGAGCGGCGTTCTGGCTCGCCGAGCATCGCGACAAGTTCGCCGGTTCCATCAAGATTCTGTTCCAGCCCAGCGAGGAAACCGGCCAAGGTGCTCGCGCGATGATCGATGCCGGATTGGTGGACGATGTGGATGCGATCATCGGCACTCACAACAATCCGAACTATGCTCCCGGTCAATTGGCGATCGGCGTGGAGCCGATGATGGCCGGGTGCGTGAAGTTCCGCGTGAACATTCACGCCTCCGGCTCTCACGCTGGCTACCCGTATAAGGGAACTAGTCCGATTGAAGCATTGGCCAGCATGATTATGAGTTTGCAGACCATTGTGAGCCGCAATGTGACGCCATTCCATCCGCTGGTGCTTTCGGTAACCGAAGTGCATGGCGGCGATGTGTGGAACGTGGTGCCGGCTGAGGCCGGCTTCCAAGGGACGGTGCGCTACTTCCATAAGGAGGACGGCATCCTTGTGGGCCGCCGATTCAAAGAAATCGTTGAGCATACCGCCAAGGCATACGGTATTAGCGCCGACGTGATGTGGGATGACTTCCAGGATCCGTTGGTTTCCGATTCGGGACTTGCCAAAGCCGTGGCCGCAGACGTGCATGATTACGCGCAACTTGAGCCGATTCGTCCGTCGATGGCGGGGGAGGACTTCTGCGAATTCTCCAAGGTGACGCTGCCGGTCTTCGCCTTCGTGGGCTCCAACGGTCAGGAAGGCTGCGCGGACTGGCACAGCCCGCATTTCGTTGGTCTTGACGAATCGATTCCAACGTTCGTGAACTTCTACGTCAACGCTGCACTGCGTGTGCTCAACGAGCTGAGCTGAGTACACTAAGAAACCATGACACAGCTACGTTTTGCACTCGCCCAGATCGATACCTGCGTTGGCGCACTTGACGCCAACGCAGCCAAAGTGCTTGATTACTCCCGCAAGGCTGCTCAAGGCAACGCCCAGATAGTGGTGTTCCCGGAGATGACGCTTACCGGATATCCCATTGAGGACTTGGCATTGCGCCGTACATTCCGTCAAGCGGCTTGGGACAAGGCCAATGAGTTGGCATCCCAGCTCAATGCCGAAGGCTTTGGTGGTCTGTTCGTCGTCGTGGGAACCGTGGGCACCGACCGCGCCACCAGCAAACCGCGCAACCGTCTCGTGGTATTGCACGAAGGCGTGGTGTGGGCCGGCTACGACAAGCACTTCCTGCCCAACTATGGCGTATTCGATGAATTCCGTATCTTCTCCGCCGGTGACCGTTCGGTGACGCTGGATGTAGACGGTGCACGCATCGGTGTGGCCATCTGCGAAGATATCTGGCAGGATGGCGGTCCGGTGGCCGACCTTGCCACTAAGAATATCGACCTGCTGCTTACCATCAATGGCTCTCCCTATGAGGAAGGCAAAACCCACACGCGTTTCGAACTCGCTCAGAAGCGTGCTGCCGAAGTGAACGCTCCGGTCATTTATCTCAATCAGGTGGGAGGCCAGGATGATCTGGTCTTCGACGGCGGCAGCTTCGTGGTGGATGCCGATGGCACGCTGTTGGAACGCAGCCCGATGTTCATGGAAAACCTCACCTTCTGGGACTTCGATTCATCTGCCGAGCATCAAGGCACGGCCGAAATCGTGCCCGAACTCGACAAGGACGAGGAAGTCTATACCGCCTGTGTTCTTGGCTTGAAGGATTACATGGCCAAGAACCACTTCACCGGCGTGACCCTGGGCCTTTCCGGCGGCATCGATTCCGCATTGGTGGCCGCGATGGCCGCTGATGCCTGCGGTGGCGAGAACGTCTGGGGCATCTCCATGCCATCCATGTATTCCTCGGATGGTTCCAAAGATGATGCCGCCGATCTGGCTAAGAACATTGGCGCCCATTATGAAGTACAGCCTATCGAACCGCTGTTCAACGCCTACCAGCAGCAGCTGAACCTCGATGGTGTGGCTGCTGAGAACCTGCAGGCCCGTATCCGTGGCGTGATTGTGATGGCCAGCTCCAATTCGCGTGGCCTGCTCGCCGTGGCCACCGGCAACAAATCCGAACTCGCATGCGGATATTCCACAATCTACGGCGATGCCGTTGGCGGATATGCTCCAATCAAGGATCTGCTGAAAACCCGCGTGTGGGAAATCAGCCGTTGGCGCAACAAGGCCGCAGCTGCAGGCGTTGGCATCGGCGGATTGAAGATCGTCGGCAATGAGGAAGGCAATCCCGGCAAACCGCTGCCGGATGGTGTGATGATTCCGGTTGCATCCATTGAAAAGGCACCTTCCGCAGAACTTCGCCCTGGTCAGAAGGATTCGGATTCCCTGCCCGAGTACGCTCTACTGGACAAGGTGCTGGCCGCATACATCGAACATGCGCATGGCCGCGCCGATCTGCTCGCCGATGGTTTCGATGCAGCCACGGTGGATACGGTGATGCGTTTGGTGGATCGTGCCGAATGGAAGCGTCGCCAGTACCCGCTGGGCCCCAAGGTCACGGCACTGGCATTTGGACGTGACCGTCGCTTGCCGGTGACCAACGCATTCCGCGAGTAATTCGACGGGCGTTGTTGTTTGGAAAAGCACCTCGATATGAGGTGCTTTTCTCATATTTTGAGACGATCGCCTGCTTATAGCCTGTTATCAAGCACAAAAAGCATAGTGCCTCGTAGCGGGCTATAAGCAGGGCGTATGGCAAAACAGGCTATCCGGCTGGTTTCCGCCTTTATTGTTAAGTCATGCCAACAAGGAATTGACATGGCGCCAAACAGAGGGGAAGAAACAACATGTCCGCAGCAACACAAACTCAGACGCCCACCAACCCGCAGGAGCCGGTGCGCGTGAACCATACCCTACGCAACATCATCATCGCAGCCGTGGTTGTGGTGCTGGTTCTGGCAGGTGGCTTCTTCGGCTACCGTGCCTTCGCCAACAATGCGAATGCCGAAAAGGGATCCGAAGCCAACCCGGTCAAGATTGGCGTGGTCGGCGCATCCGATAAACCGTGGCAGGTATTCAAGCAGGAAGCTTTGAAGCAGGGCATCCACGTCGACATCGTCGACTTCCAGGATTACACCTCCGAAAACCCGGCGCTTGATTCCGGTGATCTTGACCTGAACGAATTCCAGCACCTGCTCTACCTCGCCAACTACAACGTGAAGAACAACAAGGATCTGCAGCCCATCGGCGGTACCGTGATCGTGCCGCTCGGCCTCTATTCCAGCAAGGTCAAGAGTGTTGACGAGATCAAGCAGGGAGACACCATCGCCATTCCGAACGACGAAACCAACCAGGCTCGTGCTATTGGCGTGCTGCAGAAGGCTGGCCTTGTGACTCTGAAGCACAAGTGGACCGCAGTCACCGCGCCAACCGATATCGACGAGTCCGCCTCCAAGGTGAAGGTCGTGCCGCTGGGTGCCGAGAAGGTTGCCAACTCGCTCAACGATCCGCAGCTGACCGCAGGCATCATCAACAACAGCTACATCAAGGATGCCGGCCTGAACCCGAAGGACGCCATCTTCCAGGACGATCCAAGCGCGGATTCCGCCAAGCCGTACATCAACGCGTTCGTTGCCCGCAAGGCAGACGTGAACAACCCGGTCTACAAGAAGATCGTTGAAATCTACAAGACCAAGGCTGTCACCGATGCAGTGCAGGAAGACTCCAAGGGCACCTCGGTTCTGGTAACCGATTACAGCGCCAAGGAACTACAGGGATACCTCGCACAGATCGAATCTGATCTGTCCAAGTAACCAACATTCCACTGCAATCAATAATCAATACATAGTCAACTGGCGGCTCGGCAGTATACGAGCCGCCATCATCATGAGGAGAGCACCCATGAGCGAGCAAGAATCCCTCGAAACCCGCGTAGCCAACGCCAAGCAGCGCATCAGCGATTATGCAGATTCCGCACTGGCCGACTACCAGCGTATTTCACTGGCCATCCACGACAAGCCTGAATACAGCAACTACGAATTCTTCGCTTCCGAAACTTTGTCGAACAAGCTCAAGGAAGAAGGCTTCGACGTTACCCTTGGCGTGGCCGATCATCGCACCGGATTCGAAGCTGTCTACCGTACCGGCAAGCCCGGCCCAGTGGTGGTGTTCCTCGCCGAATATGACGCTCTGCCCGGCGTCGGCCACGGTTGTGGCCACAGTGTCTTCGGCCCCAACTCCTCACTGGCCGCAGCTTCGCTGAAACAAGTCATTGACGAATTCGGCGGCGAACTGCGCGTCTACGGCACCCCCGGTGAAGAAGGTGGCGAGAACGGTAGCGCCAAGGGAAGCTTCGTCAAAGATGGTTTCTTCGACGACGTGGACATCGCCCTATGCGCCCACCCGCATGCTGGAGGCAACTTCCTCTCCTCGCGTAATCTCGCATGCCAGCCGATCGATATTGAATTCCACGGCAAGGCCTCCCATGCCGCAGCCACGCCCGAACAGGGCATCAACGCGCTCGATGGCGTAATTCAAACCTTCAATTCCATTAACGCATTGCGCCAACACTTGCCCAAGGACGTGCGCGTTCACGGCATCATCACCGACGGTGGCCTGCAGCCAAACGTGGTGCCCGATTACGCCAAGGCCAAGTTCTACCTGCGTTCCGCATCCGTGCCGGGACTGCTCTCCCTGCGCAAGAAAGTAGAGAATATCGTGGCTGGCGCCGCACTCGCCACTGGTGCTACCGGCACACTGAAGCCCTACCAGAATCAAGTCGACAACATGATTCCGACACCATTGTTCGATGAAGTATGGCAGCGCAACGCCGAAGCACTGGGCCAGGTGGTCGAACCTACCGAACAGGACAAGGTGAGCTTCGGCTCCAGCGACGTCGGCAACGTTTCCCAAGTGGTGCCGACCATCCAGCCGATGTTCTCCATTTCCCCCGAGAAGCTCGGCGGCCATAACGAGAAGGTCGCTGCCGCAGCGGCCAGCCCGTTCGGATTGGAATCGATTCGCTGGTCATCCAAGGCCTTGGCCTACACCGCGCTCGATGTGATTGTGGATCCTGATTTGCTGGCGCGAATCAAGGAGCAGCATGCGGCCCGCGTTAAGACCCAGGAAGCCGATGTCGCTCGAATCATCTGATTGATTCAGCACATCGCGCAATATCAATGATTATGCCTTCTACGGCGCATCTGTCTCACCCGTGAGTCACCATGCGCACTAGAAGGCATTTCTAATTTGAATAACGGGGGAGGGCCGGCATGAGCAGCAACGATAAGCAGTGGTATTTCAACATGGTCAAGGGGCGGGCCGAACTTGGCCCTATCTCTCCAATAGAACAGCGCATGGGCCCGTACAAAACCAAGGAAGATGCCGAGCACGCTTGGGATATCGTCGCCGATCGCAACGCCAAATGGGAAGAACAGAATCGTCGGTGGAACGGTGAAGGATACCGCCACTGACCGGCACTGGCAGTTTGGCTGCTGCAGTTGATGTGAACACTCGTGAACGTCACGGTATTTTTCATATGGTGAAAAACCGCTCAAATCTACACATGTAGATGAGCGGTTTTCTTGTGAAATAGGTCATAAACAAGGGCTATAAGGGGCTGAAAAGCGTTGCAAATACGTGCAAACTACACGAATGTGAGATAGCTCACTTGCAATTTCAGCTTTTCCCAAGCATGTGCAAACTACACTTAGTGGCAATGGTTCCGTGAAGATGCGAAACCTACAACCCCATTAAAGGAGTGACATGACCGCAGTAGAGAATGCAGCTGTCTCCCAGGAGGAGCTCGACGCAAAGGCGTGGGCAGGCTTCACCGAGGGTAATTGGCAGAAGGATATTGACGTCCGTGACTTCATCCAGAAGAACTACACCCCGTACACCGGCGATGAGTCCTTCCTGGCACCTGCCACTGAAAAGACGAAGCACCTGTGGAAGTACCTCGACGACAACTATCTGGCAGTAGAGCGCAAGCAGCGCGTCTACGACGTGGACACCCACACCCCGGCTGGCATCGACGCCTTCCCGGCTGGTTACATTGATTCCCCGGAAGTCGACAACGTGGTTGTCGGTCTTCAGACTGACGTGCCTTGCAAGCGCGCTATGATGCCGAACGGCGGCTGGCGTATGGTCGAGCAGGCCATCCGTGAGGCCGGCAAGGAGCCGGATCCGGAGATTAAGAAGATCTTCACCAAGTACCGCAAGACCCACAACGATGGCGTCTTCGGCGTCTACACCAAGCAGATCAAGATCGCTCGCCACAACAAGATCCTCACCGGTCTGCCGGATGCCTACGGCCGTGGCCGCATCATCGGCGATTACCGCCGTGTGGCTCTGTACGGTGTCAACAAGCTGATCGCCTTCAAGAAGCGCGACAAGGACTCCGTGCCGTACCGCAACGACTTCACCGAGCCGGAGATCGAGCACTGGATCCGCTTCCGTGAGGAGCACGACGAGCAGATCAAGGCTCTGAAGCAGCTCATCAACCTCGGCAACGAGTACGGCCTCGACCTGACCCGCCCGGCACAGACCGCTCAGGAAGCCGTGCAGTGGACCTACATGGGCTACCTGGCCTCCATCAAGTCTCAGGACGGCGCCGCAATGTCCTTCGGCCGTAACTCCGCCTTCCTCGACTGCTTCATCGAGCGTGACCTCAAGGCCGGCAAGATCACCGAGACCGACGCCCAGGAGCTCATCGACAACATCGTCATGAAGCTGCGTATCGTGCGCTTCCTGCGTACCAAGGATTACGACGCCATCTTCTCCGGCGATCCGTACTGGGCAACCTGGTCCGACGCTGGCTTCGGCGACGACGGCCGCCCGCTGGTCACCAAGACCTCCTTCCGTCTGCTCAACACCCTGACCCTGGAACACCTTGGACCTGGCCCTGAGCCGAACATCACCATCTTCTGGGATCCGAAGCTGCCGGAAGGCTACAAGCGCTTCTGCGCCAAGATTTCCATCGACACCTCCGCCATCCAGTACGAGTCCGATAAGGAAATTCGTTCTCACTGGGGCGACGACGCCGCCATCGCATGCTGCGTCTCCCCGATGCGCGTGGGCAAGCAGATGCAGTTCTTCGCTGCTCGTGTGAACTCCGCCAAGGCTCTGCTGTACGCTATCAACGGCGGCCGCGATGAGATGACCGGCATGCAGGTCATCGACAAGGGCGTTATCGATCCGATCAAGCCGGAAGCCGATGGCACTCTGGACTACGAGAAGGTCAAGAACAACTACGAGAAGGCTCTCGAGTGGCTGTCCGAGACCTACGTCATGGCCCTGAACATCATCCACTACATGCACGATAAGTACGCCTACGAGTCCATCGAGATGGCTCTGCACGACAAGGAAGTGTACCGCACCCTCGGTTGCGGTATGTCCGGCCTGTCCATCGCAGCCGACTCCCTGGCCGCCATCAAGTACGCCAAGGTGTACCCGATTACCAACGCTGAGGCCAAGACCCTCGAAGGCCACGAGTACGAGTACGTCGAGGGCGCTGACGACGATCTGGTCGTCGGCTACCGCACCGACGGTGAGTTCCCGATCTACGGCAACGATGATGATCGCGCCGACGACATCGCCAAGTGGGTTGTCTCCACGGTTATGGGCCAGGTCAAGCGCCTGCCGGTCTACCGCGGTGCAGTCCCGACCCAGTCCATCCTGACCATCACCTCCAACGTGGAGTACGGCAAGAACACCGGTTCCTTCCCGTCCGGCCACAAGAAGGGCACCCCGTACGCTCCGGGCGCCAACCCGGAGAACGGCATGGACTCCCACGGCATGCTGCCGTCCATGTTCTCCGTTGGCAAGATCGACTACAACGATGCTCTCGACGGCATCTCGCTGACCAACACCATCACTCCTGATGGCCTTGGCCGCGATGAGGAAGAGCGTATCGGCAACCTGGTTGGCATCCTCGATGCCGGCAACGGCCACGGTCTCTACCACGCCAACATCAACGTGCTGCGCAAGGAGACTATGGAGGATGCAGTCGAGCACCCGGAGAAGTACCCGCACCTGACCGTGCGCGTCTCCGGCTACGCGGTGAACTTCGTCAAGCTCACCAAGGAGCAGCAGCTCGACGTCATCTCCCGTACCTTCCACCAGGGTGCTGTCACCGACTGATCAGCCGCTGACATCAACCGTGTGAAACGGTAGACGATGAAGGGGTGGGCTTAAGTCCCACCCCTTCCTTATGACAGTCTTTCTTGAATCCCCTCAGAAAGAAGACCGCCATGATGTGATTGAGGGGAGAGGCTGACTCCGGCCAGTAATTCACAGAGTCACTAGCATCACTTTCAGGAACAGGAGGACAATGATGCCCGACGACCAGTTCCGCACCACCACGCGCCATATGCTGCGTGAATCAAAGACTTATGCTTCCCAAACATTAATGGGCGGACTTTCCGGTTTTGAATCACCTATTGGACTCGACCGCCGTGATCGTATCGCTGCACTGAAATCCGGCGATATCGGCTTTGTGCATTCATGGGATATCAACACTTCCGTGGACGGTCCGGGCACTCGTATGACCGTGTTCATGTCAGGCTGCCCATTGCGCTGCCAGTATTGCCAGAATCCTGATACGTGGAAGATGCGCGATGGCAAGCCGGTGTATCTGGACGCCATGATTAAGAAGGTCGATCGATACAAGGATCTATTCAAGGCAACCCACGGTGGCATCACCTTCTCGGGCGGAGAATCGATGATGCAGCCGGCATTCGTTTCCCGAGTATTTCATGCTGCCAAGGAAATGGGCGTGCACACCTGTTTGGACACCTCTGGATTCTTGAATACCAACTACACCGACGAAATGCTCGAAGATATCGATCTGTGCCTGCTCGATGTGAAATCCGGTGATGAAGCCACCTACCATAAGGTGACTGGAGGCCTGTTGCAGCCCACCATTGATTTCGGCCAGCGCCTCGCCAAGGCCGGCAAGAAGATTTGGGTGCGATTTGTGCTGGTTCCAGGACTTACGGACTCCGAGGAAAACGTGGAGAACGTAGCCAAGATCTGCGAAACCTTTGGCGATGCTGTGGAACATATCGATGTGCTCGGCTTCCACCAGCTTGGCCGCCCGAAGTGGCATGAGCTGCGCATTCCGTATCCGCTGGAAAACCAGAAAGGTCCGAATGCAGCTACGCGCGAACGTGTGGTCAACCAGTTCAAAGACCACGGCTTCACCGTGTATTAAACATTCATTTGGCTCTATAAGCATCGGAGCCAAAACAATGAATGATCAGCGGATGATTGTATGTGCAGCTTCCGGCTCCACTCAATGCGCGCGAGCCGGAAGCTGCAAAGCAAACCGCGCAATAGTGTGGTAATTTACGCGTGGCGTAGGCGTAAATACCGCGATTCCAATAAATCGCTCGTAGCCTAGAGATATGGCTGACATCTACGCATTTCCTGTGGGTGTGCCCAATGAAGGGCAGCCCTTGCGCCCTCAAGGTGTGCCGGATGAGCTGTGGGCTGCGGTCAAATCAGTAAGCTCCATCACCAGAATCGCCGGCGTTCGATATCGGGAGATTCCTGTGCCCTCCACGCTGGCCGATTATGGCATCGGTGTGGAACTTGAATCGGAATACCCTCCTGAACAGGCCATCTCGGAAACAAGCAATGGTTTGCTTCGATCCGCTACCGGATGGGTGATGCTGCTGTACTGCAGAAAGCCCCGAGTCGACTGGGGGTCGAGATGGCGATGCGTGGCATTCGCTCGACTGCCTTTGGAAGCCGCCGAAAATGATTCACTGACTCCCAGCATGTACTGGGATGAGATGTGTGATTACCTTGAATGCGTGGAACCGGATTCGGTATCTGGCACGGTGACAGTGAATCAGAATACGTCATTTGGGGGTCTTGCCGGCACCGCCAGTGCAGGGTGTGAAATTCGTGTGTCTTGGACTCCGCTTGACGGTTCTGGACTGGACGGTACTATGGACGCCGGCGCACAAGTGAACTCGTGGGCCGCATTCATAACATCCACTGTTCGCTTTGAGGAGGCTGACGACAGGTGAGCGACGCCCGCGACACTCAACCACGGCTATTAAAGGAACCTCGTGGAGGAGTGCCCAATGTCACCGCGACGCTTGATGACTACCATCGCGTGTGCGAAGCACTGGCCAATGCAACCGGTTCTTTGGCAGCTGATGCGGAACGAGCATCCGGATTCCGCTACGGGCATGAGGACTGGCTGATTCAATTCAAGCGTGAAGGTGCCGGCATCGCATTGCTCGACCCCATCGCGTTGACGGAAGCCGGAGCGGACTGGAACGAGTTCAATGAAGCGGTTGGCGATGCAACGTGGATTCTGCATGATTCATTAATGGATTTGCCGGGATTCGCGGATATCGGTTTGCGGCCAAAAAACCTGTTTGACACGGAAATCGCGGCACGGTTACTTGGTCTGCATCGATTTGGTCTGGCTTCCGTTACTGAACATTATCTGGGTATCACCTTGGCCAAGGAGCATTCCGCAGCTGATTGGTCGTATCGTCCGCTTCCCCGGGATTGGCGCAATTATGCAGCGCTCGATGTGGAAGTTCTAATTGAGCTGGAACAGGCGATGCGCCGCGATTTGAAGGCAAGCGGCAAAGACGAATGGGCCCAGGAGGAATTCGATTACGCGCTGCAAAAAGGATTGGCGCCAAGAAAACCTCATCCGGTACCGTGGCTGCGCATCTCCCGCATTACCGAACTTGGACGCGACCCGCAGGGGCTGGCCATAGCCAAATCACTATGGGAGGAACGCGACCGTCTGGCTAAGCAATACGATATTTCTG
Organism: Bifidobacterium imperatoris; assembly: GCF_002860405.1. Lineage (GTDB taxonomy): Bacteria > Actinomycetota > Actinomycetes > Actinomycetales > Bifidobacteriaceae > Bifidobacterium > Bifidobacterium imperatoris. The sequence goes on from NZ_NMWV01000005.1 coordinate 316,226, forward strand.
CCAGTCTGCTACTTTCGGATGCTTCAATTATCGAAGCAGCACAGCGCAAGCCCCACAATGCTGCGCAATTCCGCATGGTGCGTTCGTTGAATGAGCGAGTGCGCATGCATACGGGAACGGAACAAGACAAAATGTTCGAGCGCTATGCGCCGATTCAGCGCATGGTAAAGCCTAAGACCTGGAAGATTGCCATCGATAGGGCTCTCGCGCTGAAGCCGTCGCAATGGCCGTCCATGCCCGCGCCCGAACAACCGGATGAAAATGGAATCACGAATGCGCCACGATCGATGCGACTATGGCAGCAGCGTCATCCGGACCGATATGAACGACTGCAGCGTGTCCGTAAGCTCATCAACCAGATAGCCGAGGACACTCGCACTCCGGCTGAGATTATCATCAAACCGCAAATCGTACGCAACCTGTGCTGGGTGGAAGAACCGGAAACCATAGACGTTGCTGAGTTCCTCAAAGAGCAGGGTGCACGAACATGGCAGGTGAATCTTATTGCACCGTCCGTGAGTGGCGTTATTATGTAGAGGTTGCCTAACGGCAGATTGTAAGAATTAACGACTTTTTGAGGAGTCATTAGCGTGAAGATCAGCGTTCGTAACCTCGAGCCCACCAAGGTGAAGCTCACCGTCACTGTTGAACCGGAAGAGCTCGACCCGTTCCTGGATGAGGCCCGTAAGGAAATCGCTAAGCAGGTGAACGTCCCCGGCTTCCGTAAGGGCCACGTTCCCGGCAAGATCATCGATCAGCGCATCGGTTTTGCCGCTGTTGCCGGCGAAGCCGTGAACAACGCAGTGCCGGAGCTGTACTCCAAGGCTCTCGAGGAGAAGAACATTCGCCCGATGGCCCAGCCTGAGTTCGATGTGCAGGAAGTCCCGCAGTCCGCTAAGGACGAGACCAAGCTGAAGTTCGTGGCCACCGTTGAGCGTCGCCCGGTCATCGAACTGCCGGAAATCGATGGCATGGAAATCGCCATCTCCAAGCCGGAAGTCAAGGATGAGGATGTCGACAAGCGCCTCGAGGCTCTACGCCAGCGCTTCGGCACCCTGGTCGGCGTTGATCGCCCGGCCACCAAGGGTGACTTCGCCAACATCGACCTGTCCGCTGAAATCGACGGCGAAGTCGTTGATTCCCAGGAAGGCGTGAGCTACGAGCTCGGCTCCAACACCATGCTCGACGGCCTGGATGAGGCTCTCGACGGCCTGTCCGCCGGCGAGGAGACCACCTTCGAAGGCACGCTGGAAGCTGGCGAGCACGAAGGCCAGAAGGCTCAGGTCAAGGTTAAGGTCAACTCCGTCAAGGCTGAGGAACTGCCTGAGCTGAACGACGAGTTCGCTTCCGAGGCTTCCGAGTTCGACACCCTGGAAGAGCTCAAGGCTGATATCCGCAAGGCCGCCGGTCAGGATGCCGAAGGCCGTCAGGCCACCGAAGCTCGCGATGCCTTCATCGCCAAGCTGCAGGAAGGCCTCGAGATTCCGGTGCCGAAGGGCGTCAAGGCCAACATGGTCGAAGAGCAGCTCAAGGGCATGACCCCGGATCCGGAGAAGGCCACCAAGGAGCAGAAGGACGAAGCCGAGAAGACCGTCGAGAAGGATCTGCGCGATCAGATGGTGCTCGACGCTCTGGCTGAGAAGCTGGATGTCAAGGTCTCCCAGTCCGACGTCTTCAACTTCCTCGCTTCCATCGCTCAGCAGTACGGCATGGATCCGAACGCCTTCATTCAGGCCATCATCAAGAACGGCCAGCTTGGCTCCGCTGTGCAGGAAGTCGGCCGCTCCAAGGGTCTGCTCGCCGGCATGCGCGCCGTCAAGTTCACCGCTGACGGCGAAGTCGTCGACCTCTCCGGCTTCCTGGGCGATGCCGCTGAGGACGAGGAAGCTGAGTCCGTTGAGGCTGCTTCCGCTGCCGCCGCTGTGGCTGACGAGCTGTCTCAGTCTGATGAAGACAAGGCTGCTGACGCTGAGTGAGCATAGTGTTCACGCGCTAGCGTAACTTTTTGATAAGGCCCGGAACCGTTCATGGTTTCGGGCCTTACTTGTGCTGGTACATACTGAGCACATACCAAGCAATACATTGTGGAAGGAACTACCATGCCGCAAACCATGAATGTCAAACGCGTAGGTTGGCTCGCTGCGGCGACCATCGTATTAGGTGCGTTGATCGGCGCAGGTGCAGGTCTGTTGACATTGCTGCTGTACGGTGTGGAACATGTAATGCTTGGCTATATTGAAGGGCCACAACAGCCTGGACCTTTTGCTGTACCTGCTGTGCGTCGCGGAATCTCCGTGACGTTTGGCCTGACCATTGCCGGCGTTATCTGGTATTTACTGCGCAATAAGACCACCAAGGTTCCTTCAGTGAAAAAAGCTGTAGCAGGGGAGCGGATGCCAGCGTGGCAGACCGTACTGCATGTAGTGCTGCAGATTTTCATCGTGGGCTCCGGCGCATCCATTGGCCGAGAAGTAGCGCCGCGTGAACTCGGCGCCATGCTGGCACAACGATTCTGCGACCTGTTCCACATCGAAGGCGACCACGGTATTGACCGGCGCATGGTAGTGGCCGTGGCGGCCGGAGCTGGTTTGGGCGGCGTCTATAACGCGCCGCTTGCCGGTATGTTCTTTGCTGTGGAAATTCTGCTTGTTGATGTGACGCTTGAGAAAGTGGCCTTTGGATTGGGCATGTCCGCTGTGGCGGCATTTGTGGCCAGTTCCATCAAAGGGCATCACACGTTCTATGACATCACCGCCATGCAGCCCGAGTCAACGCCAAGTCTGATGCTGTTTGCCCTTCTTTGTGGTGTGGCTTGCGGCGTTGCCGGCGCATTGTTCCGCAAAGGCTCCTCATGGGCTGAATCGCATAAGCCAGCCGGCAAGGCCATACTGTGGCAAATGCCGCTTGCCGGTGTGTTTACCGGGCTGGTGGCGACGGCAATACCGCAGATTATGGGCAATGGCCGTGCTGCCGCACAATTGGGATTCAGCACGTTCGTTCCAGATACGGCCAAAGCTTCCGGTGCCATACAGTCGCAGGCGGCTGCTGCCGCTTCTCCGTGGACGTTATTGGCCAATGGAGCCGGGCCGATTATTCATACCGAACCGACGCTTACGCTTACCCAACTATGGATGGCAGTAGGTGTGTTGGCTGTAACCTTTGCCGCAAAAGTGGCGACAACGTTGCTGACCATTCGCTCCGGCGCTTCAGGCGGTGTACTGCAGCCTGGGATCGCCTTGGGAGCTACATTAGGCGCATTGCTTGGTTTGGTGTGGATTCTTGGTTTCCCCGCTGATTCGGTGACCGCTTGTGCCCTGATTGGGGCTGCGGCTTTGCTGGCCGCTTCGCAGCAAGCTCCGCTGATGGCTATGTGCCTGGTCATGGAACTTACTGAAGCGCCGATAACCTTCTTCGTGCCGGTCGGATTGGCGGTCGCCGTATCCTCCATCGTCTCCAAGTGGGTGCTAAGCCATAACCATTGAGCCATAACTGTTGGCGAATCGGAAAAGAGAAGCACTCATGTCTGAGAATACGGAAATCAGGGCTGCGCTTGAGTCACTGGCGGCAGAGCCGTTAGATGAGCAGATCATGTATTATCGCAAGCCGTTTATGGTGTTATGGGCAGCCATTCAAGAGGCTGCCAGCGATGTCTCCGAAGATTATGATTTACCGCAGGATGTGGCTCAGTTGTGGGTTGCGGAGCAAATGCGGCGGGTTTCGGATTCCCTGGTTGATCGGCTTGCGGAAAAAGCGGTGGCCCACGGAACCAGCAAATCGAATGTGGCTCGTGCCGCAGGAGCAAGCCCCGCGAATGCCGAACGGCGTTTCCCCAGGCTGAAGGGTGAAGGTTCGCATGAGCGGCTGCTGATTGATGATGTGCTTGACGCGATGGAGGATTGAAGATCTCCTACGCTAGCCGCCAAAATACAGGCGAATATTCACTTTCAGTCGCTTCAAGGCGGTAGTCTGAACAATGTTCGAGTTATTAGAAGGAGTTTCAAGGTGAGCAATACCTTTGCGACCTTGCCGGTTATGGCGGGCGGAGACGTACCGGCCGGCCCTGTCGACCCGATTTTCAACCGTCTGCTGAAGGACCGCATCATTTGGATGGGCGAAGAGGTCAAGGATGATATGGCCAATCGCATCTGCGCCCAGCTGCTGATGTTGGCCGCCGAGGATCCCAAGAAGGATATCTGGCTGTACATCAACTCTCCGGGTGGTTCCATTACCGCTGGCATGGCCATCTATGACACCATGCAGCTCATCGAACCGGATGTGGCCACCGTGGGTCTGGGCATGTGCGCTTCGATGGGCCAGTTCCTACTGAGCTCCGGTACCAAGGGCAAGCGTTACCTGACTTCGCATGCCCGTGTGCTGATGCACCAGCCGTCCGGTGGCATCGGCGGTACCGCAACCGACGTGCGCATCAACGCCGAACTCATTATGGACATGAAGAAGACCATGAGTGAGCTGACCGCAGAGCAGACTGGCCACACGGTTGAGGAAATCTACCGTGATAACGAGTATGACCACTGGTTCACCGCTCAGGAAGCGTTGGAATACGGCTTCGTGGATAAGCTCGTGACCACGCCAGACACTATTGGAAACAAGGGGGAGTGAGACTGATGGCAAGTGAAGAAGCAAAGTTCGCAGCCCGCGCCGACCGTCTGGCCGGTCGTCAGGGCGTCGTTGGTTTCATGCCTGCAGCCGCTCGCACTCAGGCTGCCCAGATGCCGACGAACCGCTACATCATGCCGCAGTTCGTGGAAAAGACCCCGTACGGCATGAAGACTCAGGATGCTTACTCCCGTCTGTTCGAGGATCGCATCATCTTCCTTGGCGTACAGGTGGATGACGCTTCCGCCGACGATGTGATGGCGCAGCTGCTGGTCCTGGAATCCCAGGATCCGAACCGTGACGTGATGATGTACATCAACTCTCCGGGTGGTTCCATGACGGCCATGACCGCCATCTACGACACCATGCAGTACATCAAGCCCGACGTGCAGACCGTGTGCCTTGGCCAGGCAGCTTCCGCAGCCGCCATTCTGCTGGCCTCCGGCACCAAGGGCAAGCGTCTGATGCTGCCGAACGCTCGCGTGCTCATCCACCAGCCGGCCATCGATCAAGGTTTCGGCAAGGCTACCGAAATTGAGATTCAGGCCAAGGAAATGCTGCGCATGCGCGAATGGCTGGAGAACACGCTGGCTAAGCACACTGGTCAGGACGTGGAGAAGATTCGCCGCGATATCGAGGTGGACACCTTCCTCACCGCTTCTGAAGCCAAGGAATACGGCATCGTAGATGAGGTGCTGGAGCACCGACAGTAATCGGTTATTCCACTAGCAATGACTCCCCTCAATGAGGGGAGTCATATGCATATTAAGCCATTGATAACAACGCAAAGGGGCATTCATGGGACGTGTGGTGAGCTACAACGATGACATACCACGTTGCACGTTTTGCGGCAAAACCGAACGTCAAGTCAAGAAGCTGGTTGCCGGGCCGAATGCCTCCATTTGCGATGAGTGCATCGCGCTGTGTGTGGACATTATTTCCGAAGAGCGAGTCAAAGACGCTGAAATCAACTCGCTGAGCTTGCCCAAGCCAACGCAGATCTTCGAATATCTGAACCGGTACGTGGTCGGGCAGGATAACGCCAAACGCACGCTATCTGTTGCCGTATACAACCATTACAAGCGTGTCAATATGGAACTGCGCGAAGCTGCGGAACAGTTGGACGGTAGCGAGCGAAACAATGCTTCGGATTTGGATTCCATTCCAAATAACAACACTGCAGGCCGGCCATCGCCACGGCGAGGGAAGAGTCGACTTGATGCTTTGTCTGATGTTGAAGTGGCAAAATCCAATATTCTGCTGCTAGGGCCCACTGGCGTGGGCAAAACATATTTGGCGCAGTCCTTGGCTCGAGTGATGAATGTGCCATTCGTCATCACCGATGCCACCACGCTTACTGAGGCTGGCTATGTGGGCGATGATGTGGAAACCGTATTGCAGCGGTTGCTTGAAGCCGCTGATGGCGATGTAAGCCGCGCGCAGCACGGCATCATCTACATTGATGAGATCGATAAGATTGCCCGCAAGTCGGGTGAAAACACATCCATTACCCGGGACGTATCCGGCGAGGGTGTGCAGCAGGCGCTGCTGAAGATTCTTGAAGGCACCATAGCCTCTGTGCCATTGGAAGGCACACGTAAGCACAAAGATCAGGACACCGTACAAATGGATACGCGGGGCATCCTGTTCATCTGTGGTGGCGCTTTTGTGGGGCTTACTGATATTATCCGCAAGCGTTTGGGGCGCCGTGAAACAGGATTCGGTACGAACTGGCATGATGCGGACCTCAATGACGCGCAGCTGCTCGAACAAGTCAATGCGGACGATCTGGCTGAATTCGGATTGCTACCGGAATTCATCGGCCGTCTGCCGGTAACGAGTGTGCTTAACGAACTGGATGTGGAAGATCTGGTAGCGATACTCACCGTGCCGGCTAACGCGTTGGTCAAGCAATATCGCAAATTGTTCGCCGTTGACGGTGTGGATTTGGAATTCACCGACAAAGCCATACGAGCCATAGCTCAGACCGCTATAGGGCAGGGGATTGGCGCACGAGGCCTTCGCTCCATTATCGAGAAGACGCTGCAGGACACGATGTTCCAGATTCCAAGCTTGGAAGACGTGCATCAGGTCATCGTGGACCAAGCCAGTGTACTGGGGCAAAGCAGTCCGAAATTGCTGCGCGCAGCCGTAAAAACAGAGAAAATTCGTCAACTGCGTGAAGCGTAGTGACACGATGTGAAAAGGTCCAGAAAAGGCTGTGTTCCGCGGTTTTTAAACATGTAGAACAGTGCGACACGCCGAGTTGCGAAGCTCAATAGAGTGTGTATTATAAATCGAGTTGTTTGAACGACAACATGCGCCAGTAGCCCAGCGGATTAGAGCAGCTGACTACGGATCAGCAGGTCGCAGGTTCGAATCCTGTCTGGCGCACTCCCGAACCACGGGGACAACAGTGGTATGCGCCAGTAGCCCAGCGGATTAGAGCAGCTGACTACGGATCAGCAGGTCGCAGGTTCGAATCCTGTCTGGCGCACGATAAAGCCTCGAAAGCGAAATGCTTCCGAGGCTTTTCCAATTCTGCAGAAAGGACAGGCAGTGACGCAGCAGTCTCAGTACGATTTCGATACCGTTCTCGAACGACATGGTTCCACGTCAGTCAAATGGCACATGATTGAAGAGGAAATGGGACCGGATTCCAAGGACGTGATTCCACTGTCTGTGGCGGATATGGAATTCAAGCCGGCTCCCGAAATTGTCGAGGCTCTGGCTGCCGCAGCATCCAATGACGTGTTCGGTTACGACTATGCCACGGATGATTATTTTGCTGCGCTGGTTGGCTGGATGAAGCGCCGTCACAACTTTACGGTGGATCCGGCATGGGTGAGCCTGTCCGATGGCGTGATGCCGGCCGTCAACACCGCGTTGCGTGCCGTAACCCATCCGGGAGATAAGGTCATCATTCAACGTCCCGTCTACTATCCGTTCACGTTCGCGGCCGAGCGCAATGGCTTGACCATTCTCGATAACGAACTGGTATTGAATGAGGCCGAAGGCCGTTACGAGATTGATTTCGATGATCTCGAAGCCAAGGCTTCTGACCCGCGCTGTACGGCCATGCTGCTTTGCAATCCTCACAATCCGGTCGGCCGCGTGTGGACCGTTGACGAATTGACTTGCATTGGAGACATCTGCCTAGAGCATGGCGTTTACCTGCTCTGCGATGAAATTCATGCTGATTTCGCTCACTCGGGCCATACGGTTACGATGTTCGGCACATTGGGCGATGCGTACTCGGATATTCTTTTTGAGTTCACCGCGCCTACCAAGACCTTCAATCTTGCTGGTTTGCTGTGCTCGAACGCCATCATTACTAATCCTGATCTGAAGCGCCGATTTGATATCGCAGCGGAAAACATTGGCGGGCTCACCGTCAGTCATTTCGGTCTTGTGGCATGCCAGGCGGCCTATAACCATGCTGAAGCGTGGCTGGACGAGTTGCTGAAGGTCCTCGACCGTAACGTTGCCCTAGTGCGCGAATTTGCTGACCGTGTGGATGGCGTGCGATTGATTGAACCGGAAGGCACATATCTGGCATGGCTGGACTGCCGTGGTCTCGGTTTTGCAACTCCGGAGGCACAATGCGCGTTCCTGCGTGGCAAAGCACGTGTCTGGTTCGATGAAGGCTCCCTGTTCGGCCATTCCGGTGACTTCTTCGAGCGCGTCAACCTCGCTTGCCCCACAGTGCTGCTCGAACGCGTACTGAATAATATCGAACAGGCATTGGCTGAGCGTCAGTAAACACTGACAGCAATAAAGGCAATGTCATTACCTAAGCCCGGGGCGGAATCGTTCCCGGGCTTTACCGTAATATGAGTAATCGGTTTGGCCGTGTCAGCATCGGCCGTAAGACGAGGAGTAATAATGGCTGGGACGGACGCCAAACGGAGTGCATGGGATGTCATCAAACGAATTGCCGCATCCGATCGTATTTCCGGTTTGATTATGCTCAGCTTCGCATTACTCGGTTTAATATGCGCCAATCTGCCGTGGACCTATCATCTGTTTGAAACCATTGCGGAAACACATATTGGCATTCCGTACACCAATATTGATTTGCCGATAGGTCACTGGGCTCAGGATGGCCTGCTCACCATCTTTTTCCTGACTGTAGGACTTGAACTGAAACAGGAACTGACCACAGGCTCTCTCTCCAATCCCAAGGCCGCTGCCGTACCAATGCTGTGCGCAGTAGGAGGCATGCTGGCCCCGCCAATCCTGTTTCTGGCAACCATCGCCGTATTCTCCCAGTACGGCCCGGGAGAGACCGGCAGCCTGATTCTCACCACTACGGGCAGCAGTATACCGTTTAGCGAAATGGCACATGGTTGGGCTGTGCCCACAGCTACGGATATCGCGTTCTCTCTAGCTGTGCTCGCACTGTTCGCCAAAGCCTTACCCGGTTCGATTCGCGCATTTCTGATGACGCTTGCCACGGTGGATGATCTGCTGGCAATCATTCTGATTGCAGTATTCTTCTCCTCCGTGAACGCATGGTACTGGTTTATTGGCATCGCCGTATGCGCAGTGGTCTGGTCCATGCTGGTACGCATGCGCCACGTTCCGTGGATTGCCGTTGCCATAGTTGGCATTCTTGCATGGATTATGATGTTCGAAGCCGGCGTGCATCCAACACTTGCCGGCGTGGTGGTAGGCCTGTCTACGCCAGCCCGTGAAGTATATGGCGAAACCACGCCGCGTGCCGCCCGTTATGCCGAAAAACTCCAGCCGTTCTCCGCGCTTCTGGCTTTGCCGATTTTCGCCCTGTTCGCCACAGGTGTGCACTTCGAAGAGCTCAGCCCGGCATTGATGCTGTCTCCTCTGGTTATTGCTTTGGTGGTAGCGCTCGCCGCTGGCAAACCATTGGGCATTATTACTACAGCGTGGCTGGCCACTCATCTTGGCGGACTAAAGATGGCGAAAGGACTGCGCGTAAGAGACATGATTCCTACGGCGTGCGCTTGCGGCATTGGCTTCACGGTGTCCTTCCTCATCGCATCCTTGGCATATAGCAATGCGGAGCTTTCCGCTGAAGCCAGATTCGGCGTGCTTGTTGGATCTTTAGTGTCCGCATTGATTTCCGGCATATTATTAAGCCGGCAATCCAAACGGTATGAGCAAGCGATGGCACTTGAAGGAGATAACAAATGACTCAGGACCAGCACAATCCGGCGTCGGATGACGAATTCTCGCCATTGGGGGACACCTACCATCGCGGTCCGGTGATTCTCCGCGGGCAGATGATTCCTTCGGATAACACCACCGCCAACCTGTTGAAGCCTGATCAGGATACCGATTGGCTCCACATGGATCCGTGGCGAGTGCTCAGAATCCAGTCGGAATTCGTGGATGGCTTTGGCGCGCTTGCTGAGCTCGGGCCAGCTGTGGCGATTTTCGGTTCGGCGCGCACACCGCGCACTGAGCCGGCGTATAAGGCTGCCCGACGCATGGGCAGTCTTATTGCCAAAAAGAACATTGCGGTGATTACTGGCGGCGGTCCGGGCATTATGGAGGCTGCCAATAGGGGAGCGGCGCTTGCCGGTGGCAAATCCGTGGGTCTTGGCATCGAACTGCCGCATGAGCAGGGTCTGAACCAATGGGTGAACTTGGGCATGAGCTTCCGGTATTTCTTTGTCAGGAAGACCATGTTTGTCAAGTACAGCTCCGGCGTCATCGTCTGTCCGGGAGGCTTCGGCACCTTGGATGAGATGTTCGAATTATTGACATTGGTGCAGACCCACAAAGTGGCGGACATGCCGGTCGTATTGTTCGATAAGGCCTACTGGCAAGGGCTGTTCGACTGGTTGGAGGGGCCGGTCAAGGAACACGGCATGATTTCCTCCATCGACCCACATTTGTTCACGGTCACTGATGATCCGGATGAGGCTGTAGATATTGCGACAAGTGCGATTCACTGATGTGAGTCGCAAGATGATTGCTGATATTCAGTTGTATGTAAAGTAATGGCCGAGGGATATGTACCGTCCCTCGGCCATTGTGTATTTGTAGTATCTTGCCGCGCACTGGCGGCGATATGCTGGCTTATTTCTTGGCTCTGTTAAACCAGCTTTGACATAGAGGCGTTCATGTCCAATACTGTAGCTACACTGAGGTTACAATATTGGAGGTGATGACGATGAGGCTCGCCGACGAAGTACGCAACCGGCTCAAGGGCATGAATCCCATCGAGCGTGAGAACGCGGTGCGCGAGCTGCGTGAGGTCGTCTACGAGGACGCCTACGAGACCATCACCGACCACGACGACGCTCTGGCTTGTCCGCTGTGCGGTTCTATCGGCATCGTGAAGAAGGGCCGCAATCCGAACGGCTCCCAACGATGGCAGTGCCGGGATTGCAAACGTACGTTCTCCCAGATGCGGGATACGTTGATCGGCCGGTCGAAGCTGCCGGTCGCCAAGTGGATGATGTATGTGGAGTGCTTCGTGGACTGTCTCGCGCTGCGTGAGTGCGCCGCTCGTTGTGGGGTGTCGTTGCGCACCGCATGGCTCATGCGCCGCCGTCTGCTGAAATGTCTCGAACGGTATCTGCCGAAGTTCGCGGCCGGCGCGGGCGTGTCCGTCCAGTTGGACGAGACGTATCTGCGCGAGAGCTTCAAAGGCAACCACAGGAAGGGGAAGTTCGTGTTGCCGCGTCCCGCCCGCCATCGTGGCGACTCCCTGCACAAGCGCGGACTATCCAGAGAACAGATATGCGTGATGACGGGCGTCGCCGACTCAGGCACGGCGTTCGCCGTGTTGAGCGGTCGAGGCGTCATCTCCAAGCGGCGCGCCATCGAATCGCTTGCCGGACGTATCGGCCGTGGCGCTCATGTCATGGCGGACGAGGCCGCCGCCTACCCCGGAGCGATGGAGATGCTGGGTGCCGTGTTCGAGCGGGTGGATGCGAGGTCGCATCGCGTCAACCGGATCAACACGCTCCACTCGAACCTCGCCGGATTCCTCGCCGGGTTCAGGGGTGTATCCACGAAGCATCTGCAAAGCTATCTGACGTGGTTCCTGTGGCGGCGCTCGTTCCGCGACGACAGGAACGACAGCATCATCCGTCAGGTCGACGCGCAGCCATGTCCGGGCGTGACCCGCGACTGGAACGGCGTCACGCCGCCATATATGGAGTATTGGGGTATGGCCGCGTAGATTGCAAGTACACTGTACATATCCGATATTTGCAAGGAAAGGAGGAGCGGCATGGCGAGCACACCGACCACGACCATGCGCCTCGACCCCGAACTCAAGGATAAGGCCATGAGGGTGCTGGAACCACTGGGATTGAACATGACCGGAGCCGTCACCATCTTCCTCAAGGCCGTCATCCGCGAGCAGGGGCTGCCCATCGACATGAACGTCAAGCCGGACAAGACCGACGAGAGCAACTGATAAAAGGAGATTCACCGTTATGCTGATTTGCATCGGGGGGGGGGCAGACGCTAACGGCCTGCTGACCCAGATCGACCATGCATCGTTCGCCATGAAGGGAGGCGAACGATGAAAAGCACCAATGAAGCTGCTACTGACCAGTGGGTATCTGACAAGCTGCGAGATGCGGGCATTGAGCGTCACCCACAGGGAATCACCGGAATCAAGGAGATTGACGAGGCCCTGAAAACAGGATCCAAAAGAGGAACAGGAAAAGTAGGAAAACCCGAGTTCGTCGCGGTATCCCATTCCAAGCAATATGGCGATTTCGTCCTCGTTATCGAAGACAAGGTGGACACGGCCAACCAACAATTGACGGATACCAACACCGGTCTGCTATCGGATGACGTGAAGGCCATCACCGATTACGCAATGAACGGCGCATGGTGGTACGCACGCCATATCATCGACAATACCAGTTATAAACACGCCATCGCCATTGGTGTAAGCGGTGACGAGAAGCACCATATCATCCAGCCGCTGCACTATCAGGACGGCGGCGGACTTGACTATAAGATACTGCCTGAGATCGAGGAGTTCATCTCCTTCAACGACGACAACATCGACGAGTATTACCAGAGCGCGATACTGGGAGAGCAGACCGACGAGCAGAAAACCACTCAGCAGATCCTCAAGGACGCCGAAGAACTGCACGAGTACCTGCGAAACTACGGCACTCTTGGCGACAGGGACAAGCCCATCGTGGTTTCCGGCATACTTCTCGCGTTGCGTGAAAAGGAACACGGTAATTTCGATATCGAAAAACTCAACCACGATCCATTGAAGTCTGACGGCGAAAAAATCTGGGAAGCTATCAGAGATAACCTCAAGCGCTCCAATGTTCGTCCGGAAGTCAAACGCGACAAGATCCTCTCCCAGTTCGACATCATCAAGAACTCCGCGAAGCTCAATGAACCCGTAGGCGAGCTCGGCGGCAACACACCGTTACGGTATTTCACGGAGCAGCTATACCAAAGGCTGTATCAGACCATCACGGCGGCGCAGAGCAGCGAAGACTATCTGGGACGATTCTATGGTGAATTTATGAGCTATTCGGGCGGCGATGGGCAGACGCTCGGCATTATCCTCACCCCGAAGCATATTTGCGACCTGTTTTGTGACCTGCTTGACGTAAAACCCGACGACATCGTGTTCGATCCATGCTGTGGTACCGGCGGGTTTCTTATCGCCGCGATGAAGCATATGCTCGCACAGGCGTCAACAGATGCGGAACGGACCGCTATCAGACGAGACCGCCTTCACGGCATTGAAATCCAGGACTACATGTTCACGGTGGCGACTACGAACATGATCGTACGCGGTGACGGTAAATCGAATCTCAAATGCGAGGATTTCTTCAACGATAGCAATGACCCCGCCAAATTGCAGACACAGATTGCCCCCACTGTCGGCATGATGAATCCACCGTACTCGCAGGGAAAGAAGTCACCCACCCTATGCGAGCTGTCGTTCGTGGAACGATTGCTTGATTCCATGACCGAAGACGCCCGAGTCGCCGTCATCGTCCCGCAGTCGGCCATGACCGGCAAGACCAAGTACGAAAAGGACTACAAGGCCGGCATTCTCAAGCACCATACATTGGAAGGTGTCATCACCTGCAATACCGAAACCTTCTACGGTGTCGGCACCAATCCCGTGATCGCGGTCTTCACGGCGCACCGGCCGAACAGCCCCGAGCATAAGGCCAAGTTCATTGATTTCCGCGATGACGGATACTTCACGCACGCACACGTGGGACTGGAGGAAGGCAGCACCGCGAAAGACAAGCGCGCGCATCTGCTCAAGGTCTGGCGGGGAAGGGAACAGGCACCAAGCGCATTCTGCGTGGAATCCACCGTCACCGCAGAGGACGAATGGCTACACTCGTACTTCTACTTCAACGACGAAATACCATCGGACGCTGACTTCGACAAGGCCATCGCGGACTACATCACCTTCCAGCTGGACATGGTGAGCCACGGACGCGGATACTTATTCGATGATGCGGAGAACGAGGATGCTTAGTTTGAACGATAGAGAGTGGAAGACGTTCACCGTCGAGGATATCTTCAAAGTGTCTTCAGGCAAGCGATTGGAGACTCGCAACAAGGTTGACGGTAACAGGCCGTTTGTCGGGGCGAGTTTCAACGGTAACGGCATTACGGGGTTTGTTGGCAATGATAACGTGTCTCGTGACCGCAACGTTCTCGGTGTGAGTTACAACGGAGCACCATGCGTCGCTTTTTATCATCCATACGAGTGCCTGTTTACTGACGACGTGAAGCGATTGCATTTGAAGAATTACCCGGATAACGAGAAGGTTCTTCTCTTCTTCGTTGCTATCTTTGCTCAACAGCGTGAGAAGTACAGCTACGGTTACAAATTCAACGCCGAGCGTATGCTTCGTCAGAAGATTATGCTTCCCGTCAATGATTCCGGCGATCCTGACTGGCAATTCATGGAGGATTACATGCGGGAGCGTGATGCCATCCAGTTGCGGTGTCTGCAAGCATTCCTGAACAAGCGGATCGCGGGAATCGAGAGAGTAACCGCTGAGCATGTTGACGTCTCGGAAGCCAAGTGGGACGCATTCGTCGTCGGAGATATCTGCGACGTGGACTCCGGCCGTGACATATATGCGGCCGAAAGGATAGTCGGGAACATGCCCTATGTGACGGCGGGTACTGTCAATAACGGCATCGGCTATTTTGTCGGCAACGACAATGAGACCAAAACCACCGGAGCCATATCCGTCAGCCGTAACGGCGCCAACGTGGGCCGCGCCTTCTACCACCCGTATGAAGCCCTGTACGGTAATGATTGTCGACGTCTCACAGTCAAAGGGAACGACTCACCATATGTGAGTCTGTTTCTCACGCAATGCATCGCATCCCAACGAAACGCGTTCAGTTACAGTCGCAAGCTCGGCACGGCAAGATTGAAACAACTCAAGGTCATGCTTCCAGCTTCGGAAACCGGCGAACCGGATTACGAGCTTATGGAAAACTACATGCGTGGTGTGACGCTAAAACATTACAAAAGGCTCCTGAAATACACTACGGACATAGCCGAGACGCCGCCCAGTGATAATCCACGGCAGCGAATAGCAGACCGTTGAGCACGAAGGCCCGATCGTTGACTCCAGTTGGCGATCGGGCCTTCGTGTGCTTGGAATGGAATGCGCACTTTGGTCTAACAGGCCCACAGGATAAGACCCCAACGCCCTGACCTAACAGACTGAACAATACTTCGATTCTCCTATGTCAATTCTGGTTTAACAGAGCCTATTTCTTTACCGCGAGCAACAAGCCGGTGCCATCTGGGGTGAGCGTGGATTCAAAGGTTTCATCCTCTTCCACAGTGGTGAGAAGCTCACGCATCGCGGTTGCTTTGCCGCTGCGATCAGCGGCATCAAGCACGCCACCCTGTTGGGAGCTCAGCGCAAGCACATCGGTGAACGCGATAATGCCATGAGAACGCAGCAGGCGAGAAGCCTGAGCGAATGTAGCGGCATAATTCGCGGCATCACCGGCCACCACAATCAAATCATAGTCATTGGCGTTCAGTCGGGGCAGAAATACGTTTGCTGGGGCGTTCACCGCACGCAAAGAAGTGTCTGTAGTATCCTGCAGTTCGGCGAATACCTTGCGAATCATGGCAATACCTTGTGCCGTGGAATCCACAGCGGTCAACTGCCCGCTACCATGCAGTGCCTGAACCAGTTGAATGGTTTCCACAAGAGAGCCAGTGCCCACGGCAATCACCGACGACGCGCCGGTGATATGAACCAACATGCTTAAGAGCTGAGCCTGCGCAGCTGATCCTTGCGGCTGGCCGGACTGCTCGGCACTCTCTCGAGCCGCCGCAATCAGAGCGGATTCCTTTTCGCGGGCATGCTCTTCAGTGAACTCCCACGCTTTAGCAAGGTTCGTATATTGCGCTTTATCCATAATCGTCCCTCTATATTCGTGCTCGTACTGTGAGCATTCTTGATGTGAAGTTTAGCGTTCGCGGACTTTAGCGACGATTTGCCACATTTCTTCACCAACGTCGATGCCTCGCGGACAGTGACGGGAGCATGCACGCACGGACTGGCAAGCGGCCACGCCGTCAGTGGTATCAATGGCATCCATACGCTCCAAGGCCTTGGTGTCGCGAGAATCATTGATGAATCGCGAAGACCAAATAAGCGCGGCCGGGCCGATGAACGCGTCGCCGCCGGCAAACACAGGGCAGGAGCCTTCGCACACGCCACACGCTATGCAGTTGCTCAACATCTCATACTTGGCCAGCTGTTCAGGATGCTGTAGATATTCAAACGCGTTCACTTTGCCTTCCGCGGTTGTGGCCAGTACGCCATCGGCCTCAAGATACGGAGTCAGTTTGCGAATCTGGTTGAGCATCGGATCAATATCCGCAATGAGATCACGCTGAGGAGGGAAGCCTGGCAGGGGAGCCAGCTCAATAACACCAAGCGAATTATCCTCTGCCGTAGATGTTGCTTCGGCATTGCCAGTGGCTTCATCATCGCCAATATGACGGAATCCCTCATCATCCACTTGCGGCAATGCGACCGGCTGCTGAGCCCAGTCGCGAATGGAAGCAGTACACAGCAGTGTCGGCGTGCCATTAATGGAGACGGCGTCAGAGCCGCACATGCCATGTCCACAGGAATAACGGAACGCAAGCGTGGGGTCAACGGTGCGTTTGATCGTCAACAAGCAGTCAAGCACGGTATCTTCCGGACGTGCAGCAATCGTGTATTCCTGCACCCATTGCTTACCGCGCGGGCGGCGGCGTGCCGCCGAATCGGAGCCGCCGCCGAACGGAGAGCTTTTACGGGCGAACGGGCTACCTCCGCGTGCACGTTCCGCGCGCTCAGGGCGCGGCGTAAAACGATGCACTTTCAAGGTAACCGTTGTTTTGCTCGCCTCAACCATGCTTTGCCTCCATGAAACAGTGCGTCATTATGTGACTAATCAGCCAACCTATTGTGCCACAAGCCCTAGGCGGTTCAGTATTCGCGCTTCTTCGGCGGATAATCAGTAATGACCACCGGCTTGAACGTTACCGTTCCGTGTGCGTCCACCATAGAATGAGCGAGGAAATGCTCATCGTCGCGCTCGGGGAAATCAAGCCTGCGCATGGATCCACGAGACTCATGGCGTGCATCGGATGCCTGCAATACGGCTTGAGCCAATTCCGTAAGATGGCGGACTTCCCAGATGGCCGTCACTTCCTGGTTAAATGCCGCCGTCTTATCATGCGCGTACAACGCTTCGGCAGCAGGTTTGACGGTGTTGTTCAATTGCTCGAAAGCGACTTTGATGGTGTCTGCGCTGCAGCGCACAGCCAAAGCACGCTCCATAATTGAGCCAAGTCGGGCCATGAGCCCGTAAGCGTTTTCATTGGATTCCTCATTGGATTCCTCATCGGATTCGGACTGTTCCGCAGCGTTGGCACCTTGAAGCAGTGCTTCAAGGTCCTCAGTGCGTTGGCCGGCGGCCTGATCGACCGCAAGGGTGATGCGTTCGTCCGCTTCGTCGTCACTCATGGGGGACTCAACCGGATTTTCGGCAATGCGTGCGGCCAAAGCATGACCGGAGCGGGTGCCGAACAAGCATGCGTCAAGCAGTGAATTGCCGCCCAAACGGTTCGCGCCATGTACGGAAACGCACGAGCATTCACCCGCGGCAAATAGGCCATCAATCACAGTGCGATGAGCGCCATCCCAACGGTACACTTCACCATTCGTGGTGATGGGCAGACCGCCCATCGTGTAGTGGGCGGTGGGCTTAATCGGCACCAAATCCTTGGCCGGATTAAGATTTGCATACTGCTCGATGGTTTCCACCACCTGAGGGAGTACCTGCTTCATATGCTCAGGATCAATGCCGGTCATATCCAGCCAGACGCAATCCTTGGGGCCTTCTGGGTCCTTCGGATCAGCCACACCGCGGCCTGCATCAATCTCCGCCATGATGGAACGTGACACCACATCACGCGCGGCAAGATCCTTATGCTCAGGCGCATAACGCTCCATGAACGCCTCGCCATTCGCATTCCTCAAAATACCGCCCTCCGCACGAGCCGCCTCAGATAGCAGAATACCGGTATGTGCAAGCCCAGTAGGGTGGAACTGCACGAATTCGATATCCTCAAGCTGCAAGCCCGCGGCAAGTGCCAGGGCCATACCGTCGCCGGTCAAATCCCAGGAGTTCGACGTGGTGTGGAACAAACGGCCGGCACCGCCGGTGGCAATCAGTACATTGCGCGCATGAATGGCTTGGATTTTGCCGCTATGAGTATCCAATGCCACGATGCCGGCTGCTTGGCTGCCATCCTCAGTGAGCGCCAAATCGGTCACATACCATTCTTCGGCGAACTCCACACCTTGGGCCACGCACTGCTGCCAAAGCGTATGCAAGATCTGATGACCAATACGGTCGGCCGCATAGGCGGCGCGCTTAACCGGCTCACCGCCGAAATCACGGGTATGGCCGCCAAAGCGACGCTGCGCGATATGCCCATCTTCGGTGCGAGAGAAGGCCACGCCTTGACGTTCCAGATTGATCACGGTTTCCGGCGCATATTCGGCAAGCAGTTTCGCGGCGTCCTGATCCACAAGCCAATCGCCGCCTTTAATGGTGTCGAAGTAATGCCAGTGCCAATCATCGGATTCCACGTTACCGAGGCTGGCTGCAATGCCGCCTTCCGCGGAACCGGTGTGCGAACGCAATGGCTGCAATTTGGAAACCACAAGAATCTTCGGCTCGATGCCTTGTTCTTTCAACTCCGTGATTTCGGGGGAGCGCAGCAACCCTAGGACTGCAGACAGGCCGGCTGCTCCGGCGCCGACGATGACTGCATCATACATATCTTCCAAACGTTTCGGACTCATGGGTTTGATTCTCGCACACCCGCCGAACAGCCGCCGCATAGGTCAGGTGACATATTCGCTTAAGACCAGAGCATCCGCCTTTCTTTCGATGATACCGTTGAGCTCCATGATGCCGAGAAGTTCCAATACGGTTGCGATATCCGGAATATCATCAGGGGCGCTGGTTCGTGCCACTTGCAGGAGCGTGTCGGGCGTGGCAATGAGATGCCGTTTGTTGCATTCGCGGATCAATGCAACCATCATGCGTTGAGTTTCCGGCAGCTCTCCTACTCGTATACATGCGCGTTTGGCATGATATTCCTCCTGTGATGAGGTCCGTAAATCCGGTGTTTTTCGTTTCCTCTCATGTTCTGCTGTTTGAGATGCTTGCTCTACGGTTGAAATGGGCGATGACGCATGTTGTACAGCATGCGTTGCAGTGCTGTGTGGCACGCTGGTTTGTGTGGGTGCTGCTGATTTGATTGTGCGCGGCTCAGGCATGTCGTCAACGATGAAAGGCTGATGAGCTTCGTGGCATATGTCTTCGGTAGATGTGGCTGCGCAAAGGAGCACGGCTTTCTGCTCACTGATGATCTTGTTGCAGCCGGCATTGACCGGCTGATTGATATCTCCTGGAGCCGCATACACTTCTCGCATCAATTCACATGCCCAGCCGGCGGTGTTTAATGCTCCTGATCGCAGACGAGCCTGGGCGACTACCAATGTAGAGGAGAGCGCGGCGATAATCCGATTGCGCAACAGAAACCGTCTGGCTTCAGGAACCACGTTCGGGCAGAGCTCGCTGATCAACGCGCCGGACTGCCCTTCGATTCGTTCGAATAATGTGCGATTGCGTAATGGCCCCATGTGATTGAGGCCTCCGGCGAATACGGCAACCGTCTTGCCTACAGTGAGCTGATTGCACCCATGTGATGCGTTCAGTGCTCCCCAATGAGCCGCCGCATCAGTGCCCATAGCGCCGCCTGAAACCACAAGATGCCCCGAAGTCGCTGCCTGTTCTGCAAGCGTATGGGCAACATATCTGCCATACTCCGTAACATCGCGAGAGCCGACGATTCCCAACGGTTTGGGGCAGCTGGTTAACGCTCTTGGATCGCCTTTGCCCCATAAGCATAACGGTGGCGCCCAATCAGAGCGAATGGCCAGATCTTCCAGCTGATTGGGCCAGCATGGATTGCCTGGTGCAATGATCCATTGCGTTCCATCTGCAGTGAACCAGTCTGCGAGCGCTAACGGGTTAAGATCCGGCAAATCCTGCATGCGATTATGCCAATTCGTTACAGCAAGACGGAATGCTTTCATACTGTCGGCAGTGGGTTTACGCCCCCATGTGACAAGCCCATTGGCGAACATACGTTCAAGTTCGTTACATGCGGGAGCGCAGATATTGGATGGTTTGGCGGGATGAGATTCAACGAGTACTCGCCATACGGTTTCTGCGTTGGGAGAGCCTTTAAGCAGGGCATACATGGAGGCGTCGGCTCCGTCAAGGCAGAATGTGAGTGCCGCTCGGAATAGGGCGTCGCGTGATAGTACCGGCATTGCGATGGTGTTGTGTTCGTTCATGACATCCTCGTTCTCAGTTCGATGCCTTGATGGACATCTTGTTCGGTGGGGCTGGTTCTTCCATCTAGGTCGGCAAGCGTCCACGCGAGACGCATGGCTCGGTCTGCGCCGCGTAAGGTGAGCTGATGATTGGACAGCGCTTTGTTCACCAGCTCCATAGCTTTGAGCGATGTGTTCGCATGGAGCCATTTGCCGGATGCTTGTGCATTGCAAGTCCATCCAAACTGTTTGAACCGATTCATCGCTGTATGGCGAGCCTGAATCACTCGTTCGCGGATGATTTGGCTCGTCTCTCCCTGAGTTTCGTGCTGTTGGGCTATACGAGAGACCGGTGGCACGGATATTTGAATATCAACACGGTCCAGAATCGGCCCGGATAATCTGGAGAAATACCGCATGCGTTCCTTCTCTTTGCAAGTGCAGCGTTCTCCGGTGCCGTAGTAGTAGCCGCAGGGGCATGGGTTGGCAGCCATGATGAGTTGGAATGTGGCGGGATAATAGGTGCTGCCTTTTGAACGAGAAAGGGCCACATACCCGGATTCCAAAGGTTCGCGCATAGTTTGCAATGCGCGGGCGCTGAATTCGGGCGCTTCATCAAGAAACAGGATGCCGCGGTGGGCGCGTGTAATGGCGCCGGGAGTGGCTATGCCACTGCCTCCTCCCACGAGTGCCGCCGTGGTGGCGGTATGATGCGGGGCTTCGAACGGCGGCACATCGGTAATGCCGTAATGGGGCAGAGTGCCGCACAATGATCGGATGGAAGCCACTTCCAGTTGTTCGGATTCGTTTAACGGGCACATGATGCCGGGCAGTCGGGAGGCGAGCATGGTTTTACCGGCACCGGGAGGGCCGGTCATAATGAGATTATGGCCGCCGGCGGCTGCCACTTGTAAGGCCCATTTGGCGTATTCCTGGCCTAAAACCTCACTCATGTCACCGCATGATTGTGGATCCGGAGTCTGTGAGGAATCCACGGTGGCATCATCGCTGTTGTGTGGCAAATCCGGTATTCGATAGGTGGCGTTGCCTCCCATGATTTCGATGAGCTCGCCTACATGTTGCACGCCGATGACATCCAGTCCTTCTACCATTGCGGCTTCGTCAAGATTTCGGTATGGGACGATGAGTTTGTGAATGCCGCGCTCTTTGGCGTGCAACATGATAGGCAGTAAGCCATGAATTGGTAGCACTGAGCCATCGAGATTGACTTCGCCAAGCACAATCGTGTTTTCCAGGCAATCATGCCGAATAGCGTTCGAAGCGCATAATACGCTTGCGGCTATCGATAAGTCATGTGAGGATCCCCGTTTGGGTACCGAAGCCGGGCTCATGTTCACGGTGACCCGTGTCTGAGGCCAGGAAAATCCGCTGGCTTGGCATGCTGATTTCACCCGTTCTCGAGCCTCGGACAGTGAGGTGTCCGGCAGACCGATGATGGAGAAATATGGCAATCCGGGGCTGATGAACGCCTGGACTTGGATGATGAAGGCCTTCAAACCGATAAGTCCTACTGAAAGAGTGCTTCCTATAGGCATGACGTGTTCCTCTCAGAAAGCTCCTGGTATGTGATGCACCACTGGAGAACCCATGTGCATCACAATCGTCACCACGTCGAAGCGGATTGCCGTATGCGGTATACGGTTGCGTTGGTCAATGAGCCATTCGCATGCGGCTCGTCGAAGATTCGTTTGCTTGGTGCGTGTCACGGCTTCCTGAGGAGCGCCGTAATGCGTAGTGCGGCGTGATTTAACCTCGACGAACACGATGATGCGTTCCGGTGTCATCATGACAATGTCCAATTCGCCATAGCGGGTATGCCAGTTGCGGCTCAACGTGATCCACCCTTGCTGTTCAAGCCACATGGCGGCATACTGTTCGCCGATGGCACCGAATTGCTTGGGTGTGATTGTTGGGTCGGCTAGGGCTATGGCCAGCTGATGCGCTGGTTGAAGATCCACATGAGTGGGAGAGTCCAGCATAGGCTGCTGGTAATGAGGTGCGGCTTGGCTGCCGGCTTCGAAAGTCTGCGGTGACGTGGAAGTGCTCATGTATCCACTGTGCGGTTAGACCGGTTCGCCGCACAAGCGCAACCGGCAAATGTGGATACTATGACGGGGTTTGGCGTGTTGTGGATAACGTGTGGATGGAAACCGGGTTATCCACCGATTGTTAAGACGGTACGCAAATTATAGAGGCACAGTTGTAATCCGCGGGATGACAACACGCCTTAACCCATCAGACTTGCTGATGCTACGGTAGCCGTAGAAGGGGCGGCACTGAAGCCGCGGAAGGACATGAGCATCATGAGCGGCGACAATCAACGGCAGACCGTACGACCCATCGTCACCATCGGCCTCGTGGACAATGACGCGTTTTCGCTCGCCTTCCTCGAACGTTCCATCAGCGAACTTATGCCTGAGGCCCGCATCATTTGGAAAACTACCTCAGGCAGGGATGCGGTCGCCCGTTGCCTCGATACGCGCCAAAGCCCCAATGTGCTCCTGACTGACATGTCGATGGATGAACTCTCCGGACTCGTGGTGTGCAAGACCATTCGCATCAAAACCGCACGCGTCAAGATTCTGGCGGTCACCTCATTCTCACTCGCCGTATATTCCAACAAAGCCGCCGCAGCCGGAGCACAAGGCATTGTGCCCAAATCGGTGGAGACGCCCATCATCGAAGCGATTCGCACCATCGCCGCCGGCGGCACATGGGGCGAAGGCTTCGAAACCGCAGCCCAAGCGCACACCCGATTGAGCGGGCAGCGTATGCCCCGTCAATTCCTGCTTTCCGACCGTGAAGCCGAAGCCATGAACCTATGCTCCAGAGGGCTGTCCACCGAACAGATCGCCGCCGAAATGCAAGTCAATGCCTCCACCGCCAAAACCTATCTCACCCGTGCCATCCATAAGCTCGGCGTTACCTCTCGCGGTGCGGCCGTAGCCTTGTGGACTGGCGCATCGGAGGGGGAGTAATGAACGGCAAGCCCACTGCGAATGCGGCCCACTGGATTCGGACGCACTGGTTCCGCATCGCCATTGCGGCCTTCACGCTCACCGCCACTTTGGTGGAATGGTCGGTGATACCGCCGATCTATCCGCTGAATTTCCTGTTTTCAGGACTATCGGTTATCGCCATCGTGCTCTCGCCATTCATTCCCAGAATCTCCGATGGCTGATCATCGTCACTGTGGTGGCCAGACTGTTCGTGCTTGACCTATCCGGCCCGAACCCGCTCTGGGCGGCATATTTGGCGCTCGCGATTATCGGCTATGACAGTGCGATCCCCGTGGCGATTGCCGCGTTGCTCACAGTCACGATTGCCGAATGCGTGCCGGTGGCCTTGAACACCTTTAACGCGCTTTCAGCAACATGGATCGGCATGGTCAACTACATCGGCATGTTCACGCTCGCCACGATGGCGGGCATGTCATTCCGGTGGCGCAAACAGCGCGACGAGATTCGTGAACAGGCTCTGGTTCTGGAACGCAAACAATGGCAGTTGGATACGCTGCAACGCAATACACGCCTGGCCTCACGTATCCACGACTCCGCCAGCGGCGGACTCTCATACATCGCCCTGACTGCACAACGCGAGCTGCGACGCATCGATGACGGTGAGGCGCACAGCGCCGAACGTCAGGATTGGCAGTTTGTCAATGATCAGGCATTATCCGTGCTCGATGAGATCCATCACGTTATCGATCTGCTTGAACAGCCGCAAGCATCTGACTCATCGCAGCCGGATGATCCTGAGAATTTCAAAGCCCGGAAAACCCACGCCAATCTCGTGGTGAAGCGTGTTGAAAGCACTGTGCCGGAACCCTCATCCTCTAGCAGCGCAACATCGCGGCGATGGAATACCTTGCAATCGGCAATGCGGGAAGCGAACACCAAACTCACGCATCTGGGGTTCTCAGGAACCATTGAAACGCGCGGCAGTCTCCCGGATGATTGCGCAGACGAAACAATCGCAGAGGCCGCCAATCTCATCGGTGAAATCGCCGCCAATATCACCCGCCACATGAGCCCGGATACCGGTGAATACTGCTGCGTAATCACTGTGAGCAAAGCTGCCATCGAAATCATGGAAACCAATCCGGTGGCCATACCAAGCAATGACGTACAGAACAATGACAGCAGTCCGACCGGCGCGCTCAAGCCGCACGGCAGCGGACTCGCCATGCACCGGCGCATAATCAGCAGCCTTGGCGGAGAACTCAATACCACTGCAGAAGACGGTGATTGGATACTCTATGCCCGCATCCCCGCACATCCCGGTTCGTCGGAGCTTGAGAGGCGTGCATCATGACCAGGATTCGCGGCAGCAACCAATCATATGAACAACGCCATCATCATGCATGGCATCGCATCGCCTCCAGCTTCAGCCAGTGGCATCGCCGAAACCTGACGGTTGCCATCATCCTTGCCATAGGCATTATCATCGCCGTACTGCTGGTATCGCTGCTCCCGCAGCCGTGGAGCGACGTGGCATCCAACGCAAGCAACGATTCCAGCCGCACACTGCCTACCACCAGCGAACATCCCGAATTTACCGGTCCGCACAAATACGAAGCGCTGACCGCCTGGAACAACCTACACACCGAACTCGGGCGCAGCATACTCGAAGATGGCGTGGTAACACCAGTCGAGCTTGCCAAAGTACGCAAGACCTATAACGAATGCCTGTCCGTCTATGGACTACAGGCTAAAACAATCACGGATGGCAACGGCGAAGCCATAGGCGAGAGCGTCGTACCGATTCGCGGATCGATGAATAGCCAACAACGATCGGCTGTCATCGACCAATGCAGAGCCGAATCCGATTACCAGTGGCTGGAATCATTGGCCAATGCTCAATCCACCGAACAGTCGACAAAGGAGTCGCAATGAACCAGCACTACCGTCGATCTCGACTCATGAAAACCATCATTGCCGTCGTCGCCGCAAGCTGCATCCTATGCTCGGCCTCAGCCTGCACCGAACCGCTGCACGGCGATAACACTGCGCAAACCCAGCCGCACACCAGCGAGGGCATCAACCTCAATACTCACTATTCGACGGAGCTGAAACAGGCCCGCGAGCAGTTGGAGCAGAACGGCAATGATTTCGCGGCAAACATCCTAAAGGATGGCATCATTGCGGACAGCGAACTGGCCGAGCTGAACCATCGCGTTGTACAGTGTTTGAGCGACTTCGGCTATAGCAAGGATTCCATCAGCATGGGGGAGTTGGGTGAGATGAGTGTCCATCCACCGAGCGGGGCGACGCACGAGGAATCGGCATCATGGGGTGCTTCCGTGAATCAGGATACGCAAACCTGCACCGAACGCAATGGGGCGAATGTCATCTGGCAGCTGGCCAGCGCCGCGCAATTGAATCCGAGCAACGATGGCAAGGATGCGAGGCAGACCATCATCGATTGCTATATCAAGCAGGGGATAGTTGGCGCATCATATTCGATTGATGATTATGAACGAGACAGCAGAAACGGCACCGGTCCGTTCGATGAAGCGCAACGCGCGGATGCAGGATTCCAACAGAAGCTTGAGGTTTGCGAGTAAATCATGGGGAAGCGATTGACGTATTGACGTAGAAAAGCCTACCCGCACTAAGGGAAGCTAAAAGAAACGCGTCTGCCTCCTCGCAATCTACTTGCGCGGATCGTCATTGCATTGGATCCAACTTTCGTAATTCTGCTCGCTGTAATACTTGCCACCGGGGTTGGTGAACTGTTGATTGAACTGGGTGTACTCTTCGCCATCCGCATCGACTATTGGAATATCCTCCGCGGTGAATTCCGGGCCGACCGCACCCTTGCGTTTCAAGCACTCCGTCAAATCCTGCCGTATCTCCTCGGCAGTGCGGTTGCGCAGTTCGCCATTCGGATCCTGAACCAGTGCGTTGTAGAGAGCCGTGATGAAATACTGGCCTGATTGCTTGGAACAGATGATGTCCTGTTCATTGAGCCGCTGCTGTTCGGCGTCGCTCATATTGTCTGTTGGCATTTGGGCTGAACCATCCGGGTTCACATAGTCATACACGAACCCGGCATCCGCCATGCAGGACTGATACCTGCTCGCCACTTCCGTGGCCTCCGCTTCAGTGATCTGCTCATCGCGCAGTACATCCTGTGCGAATGTGTTGTCGTTTTCGCGGGCCTGATCGTAGCTTAACTGGAAATCCTCAGCCCAAGGGCCTGAAAACGTGGGCTCGCCTTGTGGCTGTTCTGTAGCGCCTAAGGATGGCCCGCTGCATGCGGCAGCTGAGCACATTACAGCGGCAGTCAGTGCCAACACGGTTATACGATGTGCCAGTATGTGCTTCATGGGGAACACCTTCTATCTCCACTGTGTGTGGCTTTGAGAACCGTTGCCGGTCAGCGGTTCTCAAATCCGACGAGCATCATTGTCTGCCGATGATTCCACGGTATGTTCAGTGAGTCGTTTGCGCATTGCTGCCTGTAATCTCCGCGACTACATCGGTCTGATGATTTCCGACTAATCGTGTCTATGCTGAATTGAGACAGGGAGGTCGTCATGGTTGGTTGGGGAACAAGCAAAGGTCATATACAACACGATGTTCGATATGCGCTTGCAGTGCTGATATCCGCATCCTTGCTCGCGACGTGCGCAGCCTGTGGTTTGCCGTCAGGTGCCGCATCAAACGGCAATGCTGCGCGATCCACTGCAGCTACCTGCAAAGCTCCGGATTTCACCGGCTCCTACGCCAACGAGTTCAAGAGTGCCTACGAGCAGTCCAAAACCGACTTGGCCAAACGAATTGTAGCGGACTGTCAGATCACCGATGCGGAGCTTAATGAGATGTTGGACGCTCAGAACGCATGCCTGGCACCATACGGATTGGTTGTTACGAAAGGCCAGCTCGCCCGCTTGCGGGAGAGTGCTTTGACCGATGACGAAATGAATCAAAAGAACACGGAATGTGCCGGAAAGACCGACCTGTGGACCGTCGAAGCACTCTATGACGAAATGCAGGGCAATCCAAGCAACCTCGACACCGAGGCGCTTCACAAGGCGTCATATCAATGCCTCAAACAACGTGACCTGCTACCGAAGCCGTTGAGTGAGCAGGAATACCTGGCGATGGAAATCAGCAGTGCGGATGGCGAGACGCAGATAGAGGAGAAGACCCGCACATGGAACGAGTTCTACAGCATGTATATGGAATACAACGGAGACGGCAGCAGGAACCCTGACTACAACGCCGATAAGGCACAGCAGTTCTGGCAATGCCAGTCCGATCCACTGCATCAATAATAGTGACCTCAAGCGAAGAGGAAGGGATCAAGTGCCATGACTCAGGGAAGCAAGGTGGCAGCCAAGACCAGGGCATCCCGTAAAGAACGCAGGGCCGCGCGCAATGGCGTGGCGATTTCCATCGTGATACTGCTGGCGCTGGTGATGCTTGCCATCGGCGTGAGTGCAGGGTTCCTTTTGACCCGCTCCAAAATCCCACCCTCGCTGGTCTCTAGTACCGAAGCTGGCACGGTGAAGGTATCGGCAACCCAATTCGACGACTCGCGTTCGGTTGCTCTGATCGTGAGCTTAGGGGAATCTTCGGTGGTCGCTTCGCCGACTACCGGTACTGTCACCGGCATTGCTGTGGGAGCTGGCTCTCCAGTAGCTTCCGGGCAGGTGGTATTCAATGTCGATGCCACGCCGGTCATGGCGTTGCATACCGATGTGCCGCTGTATCGGGAACTCAAAAGCGGTATGCGAGGCTCGGATGCCGCCGGACTCAATGCTGCATTGCGTAGGTTGGGCTATGGTGCTCCAGACTCAGACTTGATGACTTGGGATACCATTACCGCCTACAATGCGCTCGCGCAATCCGTGGGCGCACGGCAATTGAGCCGCGAGAACGGCTGGGCCATCGACCCCAGTTGGTTCGTATGGCTGCCCGCCGATTCGGCAACCGTCAAACAAATCTCCATCGCTGTCGGCCGGCAAGTCACGGCTGGGCAGGATTTATTCACTACGGCCGCCATCCCGCTCAAAGCCACATTGCCGGCTACCGCCGCGGACCTAGTGGCAGGGGAGCGTGTGATAACCATCGGCGATCAGACATTTGATGTGCCGGCCGATGCCACGGAACTTACGGATGCGGCGATGCTGGCTGCAATTAATAATTCCGTGGCGTTCCGCATGGCTTCGCTTGGTTCGGACTCTGGCGGTGTAATGAATGCGGGCGGGGCTGCGGCTGGAAGTACTTCAGATGCCTCCGCCGGCGGAACCCTAAGCGTCTCCTATGACTGGAAATTGAAGCAGCCGTTGACCGCGCTCAGTGTGCCGCCTTCCGCCGTATATGATGCGGCTGCCGGCTCGGGTTGTGTCAGCGTCGATGCGAAGCCGGTGCAAGTGTCAATCATCGCCTCACAGCTCGGCAAGACGATGGTCAGTGTCGGCGATGGGGCATCATTCGACCATGTGGATGTGACCCCGCAGACCAGCGAACACTGCACAGCCCAAGGCGGTGTATGACATGGTCGATTACAAAGTGATATTGACCGATGTGGGGCACAGTTTCGACCGTACCGGCGAAGACATGCTGTTCCGACACTTGACGATGACGCTGCTGCCCAAACATGTCTATGCGTTGACCGGACCATCGGGTTCCGGCAAGTCCACGTTGCTGTCCATCATCGCCGGATGGGTCACGCCGGTCACCGGTTCGGTGGAGCGTATTGATTGCGGGCGCGTGTGCTGGGTGCTGCAGAATCCGTATGGCGTAGCGCGCCGCTCGGCCATCGACCATGTGGCCTTGCCGTTCATCGCACGAGGAGGGCGGCGGAAGGACGCCGAAACCCATGCGATGGAACTGCTTAAGGCATTCGGTCTGTCAGCCTTGGCTCGCAAGCCATTTCGTGATTTATCAGGTGGTGAGGCGCAACGACTGATGCTGGCCCGAGGGGTCGCCTCACATGCGGGCCTGTTGTTGGTTGACGAGCCGACCGCGCAATTGGATCTCAATACCGCCGCCACTGTCAACGAACACCTGCACAATCTTTCAATGAGCGGTGCCATCGTGGTGGTGGCCACGCACGATCCACGCACTCGTGATGCCTGCACCGATCTGATTGATTTGCGCGACTGGCAAAGCGACGAGCCCGCGCATGCCCATTCGATTGAGCGAGGCGGTGAGCATCATGAATGAAGCAAATAATCACCGACCTCATATGCGATTGACCGGGATGCTAGGGGAGGCATGGCGTGATCTCATTACCGGCACCAGTCACGCGTGTGCGCTCGCGGTCGGGCTCGCATGCCTGATTACGTTGCTTGCCGGTGCCGATGGGCTCACCATTATGGGCATCCAACGGCAAACCGACGGATACGTGGCATCAGGCGGCTCAACCTGGATATTGGAATACCCGAATCATATCGATGGTGCAGCCTGCGATCGGCTCGTCTCATTGGACGGTGTCGAAGCGGCCGGAGCGGTGCGGCAGTCGGACAACAAGCTGGTGTTCGCGGCCTTGCCATCCACCAGCGTGCCTTTGTATGACATCACGCCGGGTGCCGCCGACGTATTCATGTTGAGCACCACCGGAACACAATGGCAATACGGGAAATCTCGAGCATCCGGCAACACGACTGCAAGCCGAGAAGGTGCATTGCTGTCCCGTGAGGCGGCGGAACCCTTTCAAGCGCAATCGGGGCAATCCTTGGCATTGAAGGATGGACGCCATCTTGATGTTGTCGGTGTATTCAACTGGCCGGATGACGGCAGAAAATCCGGTTTCTCCTATGCCGCACTGACCCCGGTGCCCGCCGATTCGAGCGTGTCCTTCAGCCAATGCTGGGTGCGCGCATGGCCGCAGACCAAGAATATCGAATCACTACTGCGCCTGGCCAGCGATGGGTCGGCTAGTGCAACTACGGCCGATCGGCCGCAGATCTATAAGCTCAACACCACCAAAGGCAGCGAACTGGACAGTGCGTTGCTGTTTACATCGAGACTGACCGCTTTTGCGCCGTGGATTGCTCTTGCAGCAGCACTGGTGCTGGGCTTTATTGCAACGCGCATACGCAAACTAGAAATGGCATCCGCGTTGCATTGCGGTGTGCCGAAAACCGCATTGATTACACAAATCCTCTTGGAAACAGCTACCTGGGGAATCGCCGGCATCATACTGGCCAGCCCATTGCTCGCATGGGTTTGGCTGAACAACACTACAGCCGAGGCTGAATCCTTGACGGACACATTGCTACGAGTACCAGCTGCCGCATTGCTCGGCGTACTACTGGGCGCATTCTTGGCCGTGCTGCTCACACGAGAAAATCACCTGCTGAAATACTTCAAGAACCGATAAGTTCCGTAAGCTCGCCCAAGTTGAGCTCGAAACTCAAGCCGCGATCCTCGAAATGTGGCTGATTGCGGGTGTTGGCCATCGCATGACGAACAAACTCGCCGGCGATATGCGCGGATTCCGCTAGTCCTCGACCTGCCAACACCGCGCCACACAACGCAGAGGCGAACGCATCGCCAGTGCCGTGAATCATGTACGGAAGCTTCTCATGAGCGAGCTTGATCTTCTGCTCCACGCCGGTCGACGCGCTTGCCACATAGTTGATGATGCGACCATCACCGCGGTCGATGCCTTTCAACACCACGTTCTTCGCACCAAGGTTCAG
This sequence comes from Bifidobacterium imperatoris, assembly GCF_002860405.1. Classification (GTDB taxonomy): domain Bacteria; phylum Actinomycetota; class Actinomycetes; order Actinomycetales; family Bifidobacteriaceae; genus Bifidobacterium; species Bifidobacterium imperatoris. Next base: position 347,423 of record NZ_NMWV01000005.1, read on the forward strand.
CAGCGCTTCAAGCATCCGATTCACAGCGGCATCATCCAAATCGTGGCCCGGATAATCAGTCTTGGTCAAGATTGCGGCCTCGGTGAGATTCGGCATCAGCACATCTGCGCCAAGCGCCAAAGCACCCATTGCCTCACACAGCTCCGGAGTATAGGTGGGGTACATGCTGCCGCCATCACCCATCACTGGGTCGACCAAACGCAACGCACTCGGATACTCGCGGTAAAGCCGCTCGATAATCGCCACCTGTTCAGGGGAGCCAAGGAAACCGGAATAGATACCGTCAAGTTCCACATCCTCGGCCTGCCAAGCATCCAAATAATCATTCAGAATATCCGTGGTGTCATGGAAAGTGAACACCTTGTACTTGGTGTGCGCCGAGAACAGTGCGGTAGGCACAGGGCACACGTCACAGCCAGCCGCCGAAAGAATCGGAATCGCCGCGGTCAGCGAGCATTTGCCGTACCCGCACATGTCATGCACAGCAGCCACACGAGGAATGTAATGCGGGTCGCGGTCATACAGAGTCACGTCAGTCATGGGTCTCTTTCGATTCTGCAGGCGGAAATGATTATCAATGATGAGCGTAGCCCAGTGCATGCATCATTACGGTCGCGGTGCCCACATCCTGCAAATTCAAAACCCTGGCTATGTGTTTTCCATGTATATGGCGCCGTGCTCGGGAGAGGCGCAAATGATGTTGAGCACATCGAGATACAACACTTGTCGTTCGGCGTGTCGTGAGATTTTCAGCAAGAAAAAATGGCACTTGAAGAGTTCGCTATCCCAATGATTCCAACGGGTTATAAGGGTCTATAGGCAACCGTGATAACGCTCAGCTTGCGCCGCGCCGAGTTGCGCGCGTACTTTCATAACCAACACCTCGCCAACCGCCGAATACGGCAGGCGGGTGGCAAGGAAAAAGAACCTCGCGACCAGCACAACCAGCAAGGAGCACACCAATGGCCGAGAACAAGAAGTACCGTTTTGAAACCCTGCAGCTGCATGTGGGCCAGGAGCAGGCCGATCCGGCTACCGATTCCCGCGCAGTGCCGATTTACGCCACCACTTCCTACGTTTTCCACAACTTCGATCACGCCGAGGCTCGCTTCGGTCTCGCTGACCCGGGCAACATCTACGGCCGTCTGACCAACTCCACCCAGGGTGTCTTCGAGGATCGTATCGCCGCCCTTGAAGGTGGTACCGCAGGTCTTGCCGTGGCTTCTGGTGCAGCCGCTGTTGAATACGCCGTGCGCAACATCACCCAGTCCGGTGACCACATCGTCGCCGCCAAGAACATCTACGGTGGTACCTTCAACCTGCTGCGTCACACCCTGCCGCGTGATGGCATCACCACCACCTTCGTCTCCGCTGAGAACCCGCAGGAGTTCGAGGACGCCATCCAGGAGAACACCAAGCTCGTCTACTTCGAGACTTTCGGCAACCCGAACGCTGATCTGCCGGACTTCGAGGCCATCTCTGAGATCGCTCATAAGCATCATCTGCCGGTGATCGTCGACAACACCTTCGCCACCCCGTACCTGTTCCGCCCGCTGGAGCACGGTGCTGACGTCGTGGTCGAATCCGCCACCAAGTTCATCGGTGGACATGGCACTACCTTGGGCGGTGTGATCGTTGAAGGCGGTAACTTCAACTGGGCTGAGGTGCCGGGTAAGTTCCCGACCCTGACCGAGCCGGATCCGTCCTACCACGGTCTGAACTTCTACGAAGCTCTGGGCGGCACCGCATTCGTGACCCGCATCCGCGCCATCCTGCTGCGCGACACTGGTGCCACGCTGTCTCCGTTCGCTGCCTTCCTCCTGCTGCAGGGCACTGAAACCCTGTCCCTGCGCGTTGAGCGCCACGTCCAGAACGCACTGAAGGTTGTCGAATACCTGCAGACCGTGCCGGAAGTCGAATCCGTTTCTCACCCGTCCATTCCGGGACGCCCGGACCATGACCTGTACGAGAAGTACTTCCCGAACGGTGCTGGCTCCATCTTCACCTTCGACATCAAGGGTGGCAAGGATGCAGCTCGTGTCTTCATCGACAATCTGCACCTGTTCTCTCTGCTGGCCAATGTGGCCGACGCAAAGTCCCTCGTCATCCACCCGGCTTCCACTACGCACTCCCAGGAGACCCTGGAAGAGCTCGAGGACCAGGGCATTCACCAGGGCACCATCCGCCTGTCCATCGGCACCGAGAACATCGAGGACATTCTCGATGACCTGAAGGGCGGCTTCGAGGCCCTTCGCGCTTCCGGCTTGGCCAAGTGAGGTCGACAGGAGGGTTGACGGCCCGATGAGAAGGGGCGCGATGCTAATGGGGTGCATCGCGAATCATCGAGCCGCATGGGGTGCCTTCCGTCCGATAACTTGACTCAAGGAGTAGAAAGCTCGCACTGACGTCATGCAGTGCGGGCTTTCTTGCGTCTGTATGCCTCACACTGTTTGCGCAGAGGCATGAATAGTGTGAGACCTGAGACGACATAATCCTCAAGGATGAGGGCCGGCGCGTGGCCGACCGCCCAATTCAGTCTGGCGCACGATGGGGCGCGCCGTTATTTCTTCATAAGTTGGAATCATCATCCGGGCATAAGGCCCGGCCCAATATGGAGAGGCATTATGAACGTGCAGAACCCGTCCGCATCGCGCGGCATCGTTATTCAGGCCGTCGACTTGGTCAAGAACTACGGCACCGGCAGCAATATGGTTCACGCCCTGCGCGGCGTGAACGTGAGTTTCGAACGCGGCAAATTCACCGCCATCATGGGCCCATCCGGTTCCGGCAAATCCACGCTGATGCACACGCTCGCCGGTCTCGACTCCGCCACTTCCGGCCATATCTTGTTCGGCGGCGCCGACCTGACCCGCATGGACGACAAGCAGCTCACCTTGCTACGTCGCCACAAGATCGGCTTCATCTTCCAAAGCTTCAACCTGTTGCCCATGTTCACCGCAGAGCAGAACATCCTCATGCCGCTGACTTTGGCCGGTGATAAGCCCGACCGTGCCTGGTTCGATCTGCTCGTAGAAACCTTGGGACTCAAGCAACGGCTCAACCATCGTCCGAACGAGCTGTCCGGTGGCCAGCAGCAGCGCGTGGCCATCGCCCGCGCGCTGATTACCAAGCCGAAGCTGGTGTTCGCCGACGAGCCGACCGGCAACCTCGACTCCGTCTCCAGCGCCGAAGTGCTCGGCTTCCTGAAGCGTTCGGTCAACGAACTCGGACAGACCATCGTCATGGTCACGCATGATGCGGTCGCCGCGTCTTACGCCGACCGTGCGCTCGTGTTCGCCGACGGCCAGATCGCGGCGGACGTAAACAAGCCGACGGCAGACCAGATGAGTGAACTGCTGATGAAGGAACGTGAGGCCGCCACAATGAATGTGGCTTCCGCGAGACATTCCCGCTAAACGCACTGTAGAAGCATTCGAAGAAGGGAACAGAATTCACCATGTGGTCCATCACTTTGAAACTCATGCGAAAAACCAAGCGCATGCTCATACCCGCAGGCATCGCCATCATGATCGGCACGGCGTTCATCGCCAGCACCTTCCTGTTCGGCAATGCCATGAACGACTCCCTGACACGGCGGCTGACCGCCATGTTCGGAAACGCCAACTATGCGGTGACCGTCAACAGCTCCGACCTGAGCGATAAGGAACTCAACGAGGCGTACTCCAGCACTGTCGGCGACTTCCATCTCGACCAGATCGCCGGCATCGAAGGAGTCGACGGCATCCGCGCCTCGGTGGAAACCGGCGCCAGCGTTTCCAAGGGAGACAGCACCATCAGCGGCGAGATCATCTCCACCGCGGCACAGAAGAACATGCTCCCCGTGAATATCACGGAAGGGGACCAGCCGAAGGATTCCAACGAAGTCGCGCTGCCGGAAGACATGGCGAAACAGTTGAACGTCGGCGTTGGAGACACTGTAAGCCTGACCTCCCGATATGCGGTAGGCGACGATGGCAAAGCCAAGGCGGACAACGTGCGCGTGGTAGGACTCACATCCGATCCGAACGGCGCCTACTCATACTATGGTGGTGCGATCGTAGGATCCAACAATCTGCTTGCCGCAATGCAGGGAGTGGACGATTTCAACGCCACCGGAACAACAATGGTGTATCTCGACCTTGCCTTGGATGGAAACAGCGTATCCGCAAAAACCATCAACGGTGTGAAAGCGTTGCTGCCAAAGCATTTCGATCTGATGTCACGACAGCAAATCAGTGACGAAAGCATCAAATCCTTAAGCGGCAACCAAACCAACATCGCCACCACATTCCTTATGTGCTTCGGCGTGCTTGCCATGTTCGTGGCGGCACTGGTGATCGCCAACACGTTCCAAGTACTCGTGGCGCAACGCCGCCGCACACTCGCCTTGCTGCGCACCATCGGCGCGAAAAAAGGCCAGCTGTATGGTTCCGTGCTGTCCGAAGCGGCAGTGCTTGGCTTCGTCGCATCCGTGCTTGGCGTGGTGCTGGGAAGCCTGCTCATGTGGGGCATGTGCGTCAGCGACATCATGCAAGAGGGTATGCGATTCAATTTCTCTTGGCAAGCCGCCGTCGTACCCATTCTTTTCGGTATTGTGGTGACGGTGCTCGCATCCTTGGGATCCGCACGTTCCGCTACTGCGGTGACACCATTGGAGGCATTGCGCCCGATCGAACTGACCGACAACCGTCGTTCCAGCCTCACACGAGCCATAATCGGCATTCTGATGGTGGTGGTCGGTATCACCATGGCGGTATTTTCCATCTGGCAGGTACAAGCCACCAATGGCGGCGAGGATGCGAGCAGTGATCAATTCACGATGATTCTGCTCGTAGCCATCGCCGGCGCCGCACTGGTGTTCCTCGGCATGATAGTCACCGCGGTGTTCTGGATGCCGGCCCTCATGAAGGGCGTTGGAGCGTTGGCCTCGCTGACAGGCCCTTCCGCAACGGTTGCGCACGCCAACATTCAGAAGAATCCGCGACGCATCGCAGCAACCGGTGCCGCTCTGCTCATCGGCGTCACCCTGGTTTCCACCATCGCAACCGGTGCCGCTAGCGCCAAAGAGACTATGAATGGTGCGCTCGCCACCCGTTATAGCGTCGACATCGTGGCCATGGGCGATGACATCAGCCAGCAAATGGCCAAGGATGTAGCCGACATCAACGGCGTGTCCGACACATTGTATGCGCCGGCGGTTTCCGTGACCTTGGAGAAAGCGGATGGAACCCAGCCTACGTCCGCATTGCTGGTCGGTGTGAAGAACATCGATCAGGTCAAGCAGGTCATGCGTGCCAACTTGGGTAACGCCTCCATCGACAGTGATAGCGTGCTCATGCCAACATACAATGCGCAAACCGGCAAGGAACTGCAGTTCGCCAATGGCACGGCTGATTTCTCCACCGAATGGAATCAGGACGGCGTCACTACGCGTTCGCTGACATTGCAAGCAAACCAAGCTGACTACCGTCGCGTATCCGCACAGTATGGAGCTGTCGGATTCGTGGATGAAAGCCATTTCACCAATGGTGACCTCGATGCCGCCACCCATGTGTTGCTGGTCAAGGCAGATACTGACAAGTCAGGAGTTTCCGTTGACGGCATCTACAACGACATGCAGGCCGCATTGGAGAAGAGCGCTGATGCGACAGTGACCGGACCGATCGCCGAACGCATCGTATGGGCGAACATGATCGACTCCATGATGATGCTTCTGGTGGGATTGATCGCCGTGGCCGTGCTCATCGCACTTGTCGGCGTGGCCAACACGCTGTCGCTGTCAGTGATCGAACGCACCCGAGAATCCGCCACATTGCGCGCCATCGGCATGACCCGAGGCCAGCTGCGACGCTCCCTCGCGGTGGAAGCCCTGCTCATCTCGCTGGTATCCGGCATCGCGGGCGTACTACTTGGCACCCTGTTCGGCTGGCTGGGCGCATACGTGGTGTTCAGTATGTACGGCAAAGTGGTGTTCCCGTTCGAATGGGGCATTAACGGCATCGTACTCGCCGTGGCAGCCGTGGCAGCATTGCTCGCCAGCGTATTCCCCGCACGCAGGGCAGTGAGCACGCCTCCTGTTGAGGCGCTCGCCGAAGCCTAAGCTTCATAGCAAACACAACGAAAAGGACTCCTGCCACAAACATGGCAGGAGTCCTTTTCGCGTATCATGCATACGCAAAACAACAAATCAATCAGACCAAATGGTTTTCGTAAGCGAACACCACCGCCTGCACACGGTCACGTGCATTGATTTTCGCCAGAATATGCGCCACATGCGTTTTCACCGTCGGCAGGCTGATGAAAAGCTTGTCGGCAATCTCCTGATTCGACAATCCATGCGCGATCTCAATAAGCACTTCGCGCTCGCGATCGGTCAGTTCATCTAATTCCGGATCGGTGTACGTCGAATCAGAAGTGGAAGAAGCAGTGGAATTTCCATGTGCGCCAACATTCGCAGCCATGAAATCGCCTTCCATCATTTTCTCGATAAGACGTTTCGTGGCGGACGGTGCGATAATCGCATTACCTTGAAAAACCGTGCGAATCGAATTCAACAACGTTTCCGGTTCCGTATCTTTCAGCAGAAAACCGGAAGCTCCGGCAGTGATCGCAGCCATAACATATTCATCCAAATCGAATGTCGTCAGAATGATCACTTTGGTACGGGCGACTTCTGATTGCGTTCCATCGGCAGCAAAGCGATGCTGCAACGAACTGATCTGCCGAGTCGCCTCAATACCATCCATGCCGGGCATACGCACATCCATCAACACCACGTCAGGATGCAGTGTTTCCGCCAACGCCACAGCCTCTGCACCATCGCGAGCCTGCGCCGCAACCGCCATATCAGGTTGGGACCCGATCACCATGGCGAAACCGGCACGTACCAATTCCTGATCATCGGCAATGACCACACGAATCTTCTGTTCTTCACTCATACTCTCCACCTTATCGGCATTGTTCCGCTCACAGCGCGAAACAAACCCTTAAATCTCCCTGAAAACTTGAATCGGCTATTGAGATGCGCGCTGCAGCTGCTCCTCCAACGGTGCTGCGGGCCTCAACTGCAGTTCGTTCGCGCTACCGGCATGAGCGTCATCGCTGAAACCAGTCTCACGAAGCACGCCAAGCAGTTCGCGCATACGTTTAAGCGCGGCGCGCCCCTGTTCGCCAATGGCTTTGAACGCTGTGGAAATCTCGTCGGCGGTAGGCTCTTTGCCTTGTGCTTCGGCGCTATCCAGCATGCGGATACCATCGACGGCTTGACTAATCACGCTGTTCAACGTGGCGGTGACTTCAGCCTGAATGCTGGCACTGATACGGTCACGTTCCATATTCGCCGCGAGAATACGCTGCTTCTCCTGCTCGGCCACCAGCGCTTCCTCTCGCGCCTGCAACACCAGTGCGTTTGAATCACTGGAACGAGCCCAACGTGCCCACGCCATAATGCCGGCGCACAGCATCAGCACTGCAACCGTATACATAACGCCGGTAAAGAACGCCGCCGTAGTACTTGACGTGACTGAAACCGGTTTCGTCAAGCCTGCAAAAGCGGCGATGGCGCCGAACAAGGTAGTGTATCCGTGTTGATCAGCCGCGATTTTCAAGCCCATCAGCACCGAACAGGTAGCGGCGGCAAGACCGGTCCAACGCCATGCGTGTTCACGCCCATACAATACGGCTGAATACAGCGCACACAGCGACGCTACGATATGTCCAACCTCAATCGATCCCAAAAACACCAATTGCACAACTGACAATACGAACACAATAAGCGCGCAAGTCTCGGGGAACCTGCGTCGAAGAGCCAGCGCCAGCAAGCAGCATGCGGCGATCGCATTTGAGAGCTGCGCATGAGGTGAACTATCAAAAAAGAACGTAACCGACATGCGATTCAGCAGCATGACCAATGCCACGGCACCAACGGAATCCATGAGCGCATAATGGCGCTGCGTCCACGCGGAAACACGTTCCACCCAATTCAGCCCTCGCGAATTGGATGTATTTGCAAGTTCTACGGATTTCAGTTTCAATGATTTGAGCAAATCATGCAGATTGGGTGCGGTGATGCGCAAATGTTGCAGGGCATTCGAACGATGATCGCGACCGGTCGGTTGGTTGGTTTCCTTCGTTTGCTCCGATGGCTGATCTGGGATTCGCGCCGATATGTTGACGACTGTGTGAGGTGCGATTGCTTCGTCGGATAATTTCGCTTTGCTGGATATGGCAGTTGTGTTGCACGATTCGGACTGTTCCGAGGCATACTGTTCGCCGGTTTCTTCTGTCACCTGTTCTTTACCGCCGTAAGGCAGGGTGGCCATGACTTCGAAGCCTCCGCCGAGTTGAGGGCCAGCCTGCAACGAGCCTCCGGCCGATTCGATGCGTTCTTTCATGCCCAGCAGGCCGTAACCTGGCGTATGCCCGTCGATATTGGCCGCCGCGCCATGACCATTGTCGGTGATGGTCAAAGTGAGCAAACCGTTGTTCCATGACTCTTTAATGTGCACATCGACGTGCGGCCCCGCATACTTGCGGATATTCGTCAGTGCCTCCTGCACTACATGGTAGGAAGCTATCGAGGCTTGTTCGCCGAGTTGTTCCGGGCTGGCGGTGCCGGTGATATTCCGTCGGATTCGAATGTCGGGGGAGACGTTTTGCGCTTGTTCCACAAGATTGCCGATATCGTTATAATCGGCGTGCGGTGAACCCCCGAATACTCCCAGAAGACGTTGCATGTCATGCAGTGCGCGTTCCGATTCGTGTCGAATCGTCTCCATGGTGTTTCTGGCCACCGCGGGATCATGCGTGCCTGCATAGCGACCACCATCAGACTGCACGATGATGATTGACAAGGTGTGCGCCACCACATCGTGCATGTCACGTGCGATGCGTGCGCGTTCCGCCAACGCGGCGATATCGCGTTCATCCTGGTCTCGCGCGGCGATTGCCTCATTGCGTTCCCGCATCATGCGAATGGTTGCCAGACGGGCACGCTGCCAGAACGCTACAATGACGGTGGAAATGATACATACTTCGAAAATCGGCGTCAGCACCAACATGTATTGCGCCACCATGTTGGCGACTTCCGATATGGATGTTCCTGTGTAGATGGAACCGAGAGTGTCTTCCGTGACCATAACGCCATTTGGATTTGAGTCATTCCAGCTGCTCCATGTATGCACTTTGCCTCCGGTGAGCAGTGGTCCATTGGTCATGGTCCATGCCGCCAGCGCCGAAGCCAGAAGACCGATGGTCAACGCCAGAATAATGAAGGCTTTCGTGTTTTTGGGATTGCCGTAGACGATCACTGAATACAGCATGAACAATGCCAGAATATCGGCACCCAACAGGCAAGGGCCGAATATGAGATGCGCCAAGGTCAATGCCACGCAGAGCAACGCTCCGGTCTGTGGCCACCATCGACGGATTAGCAGCGGAATAAGCATTGCCGCTTCCCATGTCATCTGCGTGGAAGGCTTAAGGTCAAACAGCAATCCCGGATTATAGGTGATGCCGCCGGTCACGCCGAACAGCAGAACACCTATAACAAGCGTGATGATGAGATCGCCTGCGAAAACATGGCCATGCATCCATGACAAGAGACGCTGCTTGAGATTCGGCATACGTTCCACCCTAGCGCCAGATATGCTGTGACGCCATCATGCGCAGGAATGAAATAGCGGTAAGATAAAGCCGCTTTTGTGAGGTAAGGTTGTCTCCGCATGTGGGTGGGATGGAAGCCATCAAAAAGTCACTACCCGCATTGAACATGCCGATGATGCCAAGGGAAAGGTGAATGCATGACGTTGCTGAGCGAATACTACGTGCCCGGATTGCATATTGAGGATCGTTCCATCAAGGTGCCGTTGGATTGGACGGGCCACGAGCCTGGTCATGGGTTCGATGGCGAATCGATCAGCCTGTTCTACCGTGTGGTCACCTCTCCCGAACATGTGCATGACGACCTGCCGCTGCTCGTGTTCCTGCAGGGTGGTCCCGGCGGTTCCGGTCCGCGTCCGCTCGGCCCAAGTTCCGATGGTTGGATCGAGGAGGCTATCAAGCATTTCCGCGTGGTGTTGCCGGATCAACGTGGTACGGGGCGTTCGTCTCGTGTCGATACGCATGTGATTGAGGGCATGGATGGCGACGGCAAGGCAGGTGCCGCGTTTTTGAAGCGTTTCCTCGCCGATTCGATCGTTCGTGATTTCGAGCATCTGCGTCGTACCGAATTCGGGGGCGCACGTTGGGTCACGCTTGGCCAAAGCTATGGCGGATTCCTGACGCTGACGTATCTTTCGCTGTTTCCGCAAGGAGTTATCGCCAGTTTCACCACGGGTGGCATTCCGCATGTTCCCGCCGATGCGACCGACGTGTACCGTCATACGTTCCCACGCATGGTGGCAAAGACGAAGCAGTTCTACGAGCGTTACCCGATCGATATCGAACGTGCCGCGGCCGTTGCCGACGTTCTGCAGTCGCGTAAGGTCGCATTGCCGGACGGCGATCCGCTCACGGTGGAACGTTTCCAATGCTTGGGATCCGATTTCGGTATGAAGCCGAGTTTCGAACGCGTGCATTGGATTCTTGACCAGGCATTCCTTGACGGCGACGGTTCGGCCTCGACCTCGGCGGAACTGTCTGACGAATTCCTGTCTTCCGTGATGAATGCGACTTCATCTCGCCCGCTGTATTGGCCGTTGCAGGAGTTCATCTACGCCAATGGTGAGCTGGAAACGCCGATTTGCTGGGCCGCCCAGCGCGTGCGTGGCGAGTATCCGGAATTCGCGGGTGACATTCGTCCGCTTAATTTCACCGGCGAGGCCATGTTCCCGTGGATGTTCGAGCAGGAACGTGCGTTGCGTCCGTTCAAACCAGCCATGGACGTGCTTATGGAAGACACGCATTTCGGCACGATCTACGATGCCGACCAGTTGGCGCGCAATGAGGTTCCGCTGCAGGCTGCCGTCTATTTTGACGACATGTATGTCGACTCCGGTCTGCAATTCGATACGCTGTCCCGTGTGGGACGATCGCACTATTGGACCACCAACGAATTCGAGCACGACGGCGTACATGGTTCCGTGGTGTTCAAGCACCTGTTCGACGAGGCGTTGAACAGGGGAGACCTGGAAGAACTGTTCTGACATTCCCGAAATTCTCCGAAACCATCGCATCCAAAACAATTACGTCCATTAGAAAAGACGACAAGGAGGACACCATGTCCAATCCAACCATCGGATTCATCGGATACGGCAATATGGCGCAGGCCATCGCCGAAGGACTCGTCGCAGCCGGCGCCGTCGACGGTGCCGACATCGTGGCTTGCGCCGCGCATTACGACAAGCTGGAAAAGACCACGATGAAAGTGGGTGCAAAGCCATTGCACAACGCGGCCGAAGTCGTTGCAGCGTCCGACATGGTCGTCATCGCCATCAAACCGTACCGAATCGAAAGTGTCATCAAGCCAGTCATCGGCGCGATTGCCGACGAAGACAAATTCGTCGTATCCATCGCGGCGGGCTGGGATCTTGACAAATACCGAGACTTGTTCGGCGCCGATTTCAACGCGGCGCATATCCAATGCACCATTCCGAACACGCCGATGGCCGTCGGCAAGGGGGTACTCGTCACCGAAGCCGACAACACGCTGACCGACACGCAAGCCGAAGTGTTCGAGCGGCTGTTCTCATCGATCAGCCTCATCGAACGCGTTGATTCCGCGCATATGGGCATTGGCATGTGCATCGCAGGCTGCGCACCGGCATTCACCGACATGTATATCGAGGCGCTCGGCGACGCGGGCGTGAAATACGGCCTGCAACGTGCCACCGCCTACCGTCTAGCCGCGAAGATGGTGGAAGGCGTCGGTGCGCTATACCTCAAAAACGAAACCCATCCGGGCGTCATGAAGGACGCCGTCTGCTCGCCGGGCGGCACCACAATCAAGGGTGTGACCTCGCTGGAGGAAAGCGCGTTCCGCGGTGCGGTCATCAAGGCCGTCGACGCCATCGAAGCCTAATACTAAGCTAGGGAATCATGTCTCTTACTATCGGAATCGTCGGACTGCCCAACGTCGGCAAGTCCACCATGTTCAACGCACTGACCCGCAACAACGTGCTGGCGGAGAACTATCCGTTCGCCACCATCGAGCCGAACACCGGCATCGTGCCGCTGCCAGACGACCGTCTGCCAGTGCTTGCCAAGCTCGTGCATACCGAAAAGATCGTGCCGGCCACCGTCACCTTCGTGGACATCGCCGGCATCGTCAAGGGCGCCTCCGAAGGCGAAGGCCTGGGCAACAAGTTCCTGGCCAACATCCGCGAGGCGGACGCGATCTGCGAGGTCGTGCGCGCCTTCGAGGACGACGACATCGTCCACGTCAACGGCAAGGTGGATCCGGCCGACGACATCGACACCATCAACACCGAGCTGATCCTCGCCGACCTGCAGACCATCGAAAACGCGCTGCCCAAGCTGGAGAAGGATCTGAGGGGCAAGAAGATCGAGCCGGCCTACATGGACGCAGTCAAGCAGGCAAAGACCATCCTTGAAGCCGGCGAGACGCTCGACAAGGCCGCACGCGAAGGCCGCTTCGACAAGGATTCCGTCTACGACCTGCATCTGATGACCGCCAAGCCGTTCATCTACGTGTTCAACGTGGACGACAACGAGCTGGCCAACAAGGACCTGCAGGCTAAGCTCGCCGCATCCGTGGCCCCGGCTCCGGCCGTGTTCCTCAACGCTCAGTTCGAGGCGGACCTGACCGAGCTCGACGAGGCGGATGCCCGCGAAATGCTGGCCGACGCTGGCTTGAGCGAGTCCGGTCTCGACCAGCTGGCCCGCGTGGGCTTCGACATCCTCGGCCTGCAGACCTTCCTGACCGCAGGCGTCAAGGAAGTGCGCGCCTGGCAGATCCACAAGGGTTGGACCGCCCCGCAGGCCGCCGGCGTGATTCACACCGACTTCGAAAAGGGCTTCATCAAGGCCGACATCGTCTCCTACGACGATTTCGTGGCCGCCGACGGCTCCATGGCCAAGATCAAGGAGGAAGGCAAGCTCCGTCAGGAGGGCCGCGACTACGTGATGCAAGACGGTGATATCGTCGAGTTCAAGTTCAACGTTTCCAAGTAGGGTCTTCAGACCCTGTAAAACGGCGTGATTCCAAGGGTTCCGGGGTGTCGGAACGTTGGAATCGCGCCGTTTTTCGATTTACGGAAAACCGCCGTTTTACGCACGTATTCCGCCGTTTTACGCGGCGATAGAGTGTAAATAGAGTGCACTTCGGAAACACCGGAGGACACTCGCCGCATCGGTTCTCGCCATGTGCGTGGACGCTCATTGAGTGCTCTCGGACACAAGGAGAACACCATGACGGCGACAGCCTCACGGAAGACGGGCGCACGTTCGCGGCGCACGAAGGGCGCGGGAAGCATCATCCACCGCACGGATGGACGATGGGAATTCCGCCGCGAGATCAGCCGAGATCCCGCGACCGGCAAACGCCGGTTCATAGCGGCATCCGGCCGGACGAAGGCCGACGCCCGCGAACGGTTCGACGCCAAGGTCGCCGAGATGGAACGCACCGGCCTGCTGCCCGGAGCCAAGAGCCCGTACCTGAAGGACTACGCGGAGCGGTGGCTGGAGGAATACCGGCTCAACGTCAAGCCCACCACATACCGCACCCGCGCCGGCAGGATCCACGCGTGCATGGAGATCATCGGCTGCGTCCGCCTCACTGAGCTGACCCCCGACCATATCCGCAAGTGCATGCGCGTGCTTTCCAAGCGGCTCGCGCCCTCCACGCTCAAGGACCACTTCGTGAGCCTGAAGATGATGCTCGACCAGGCCGAGCTCGAAGAGCTCATCCCCGTGGATCCGTGCCGCAGGGTCAAACCGCCAAGGGTGGAGCCCACCGAGACCAGGATCCTCTCGCCCGACCAGCCGAAACAGCTCATCGAGGCCGTGCCCAACCGGGGAGCGAAACGACGCGGCCCGGCCCTGACCGTGGACGTGGACGAATCCTGGATGCTTCTGTTCGAACTTGCGTTCGCCGCCGGCATGCGCGAAGGCGAACGCTACGCGCTCATGCCTTACGAATTGGAACAGCGCGACGGCGTGCCCGGCATCAACGTGCAGCAGCAGATCCAGCAATACGGCAAGCCGGAACAGGCGGTCATCCCCGCCTGGCTCAAGGCCGAGCACCTGTACGGCATCCTGTGGCTCACCACGCCAAAGACCCACGCCGCGAACCGGTTCGTGCCCATCTCCATGAGCCTGTGGCAACGGCTGTGGGCGCGCATCAAACGACTCGGCATCGGCCCACGCCAGCTCATATTCACCAACTCGCGCGGCAACCCGATACGCAGCAGCACCGAACGCTACAACTGGAACAAGGCGCTGGAGGCCGCAGGCCTTCCACTGGTCACCATCCACAGCGCGCGCCACTGGACCGCCAGCATGACGGCACGCGCCAACATGCCCGACGACGCACGCACCGCCATCATGGGCCACACCAGCATCACGATGACCAACCACTACACCCACAGAGACGAAGCCAGCCTCGCCAAACTCCTCGGCCAGGCCATACCCGACCTCCACGACGACGCCGACGTCATCGAAGCCGAAGTCATCGAGGAAGCCTCATAAACGAAACAAACGAAAGCCCCCGGCGCTCGCAATGAGTGCCGGGGGCTTTCGCCTATTCAACGGGATGTTTGCGCGGCCTGCCGCCACCGACCCCACGGCCGGGACGGGCCGCGTTCCACCGGTCGATGGTCTCCGGCAGCCAGCCGCGCGTAGTGCCGATCAGCGCGTCCGGCTCCGGCAGGTTGTAGCCCTTCGCGGCGGGATTCTTCACGCCAAGGCGCTCGCCGATCTCCTTGAGGCTCAGAAAACGTTCGGTCATCGTTCTCCTCCCGCGAGGTAGCCGAAGACGCCGGCGGCGGCTCCGAAGATCCCGGCGGCGATGGTCCGTCCGCCGATGGCGAGGATGAGGCACATCGCGCCGCATGCCAGCGAGACGAACCTGTATGCGCTTTTTGCGTTCATGATGATTCATGGATTAGTCTGGGAAGGGAGCCGTAGCTCCGGATAGTAGGGTTATTCGGAATCTACGGCTCTTGCTCTACCTGCGTGGCCTGCGCCGCCTGCGTGGCGGTTTTGGCTTCGGCTTGGGCGATGGCTCGCTGCCGTTGGACTTGAGCGCGGCGATGACGGCCGCAATCCCGACAAGCAGGGAGCCGATGGCTTCAATCGCTTTCCAGACCTCGTCCATGTTCACCTCCTTTCACTGTTCTGTTTTGCTGACATAACTAATATATCTCAATTATGCAAGTATGTCAAATCGGAAACACGAGGTGCCTCATTTGAAAATGAGCGCGTAATCCGGAGTGGTGCCTCACCTGTGGTGAGCGTGAAATCCTAGTCCGCGTCGGCTTGTGGGGTTTCGTCGTCTTCCGGTTCGACGCCCGCGATCCGGGCGAGCGTCTTGTTCAAGTATGCCATGTCCGGGCCCATGCGTCTGGCCAGCCGCGCGGTGCGCGGTGCCGCCAGTGCTTCGAGCCGGTCCTGGATGTCGTGGATGCGGCGGACGAGCTCGGCCGGGTTCACGGTCGCGAGCGTGTGTTCGATCTCCTCTCGCTTGTCGTCGGGTATGAAGCCGGGGCCGCCGGCGGCCCTGTCCGCCTCGTCGAACTCCT
>NZ_NMWV01000050.1 GCF_002860405.1 Bifidobacterium imperatoris
CCGGTCCATCGTGGCCGCGCTCATCCGCTCCAGCTCGCGGAACGCGAAACCGTCCCAGTCGGCGAGCTCGCCGTGCGCGCGCAGCATGGGCATCCACAGGGGCAGCATCGCCTTGAGGTACTTCGCGCACGGCGCATCCATCATCAGCCACACCTGGACCAGCAGCTCGCGCGACTGCTCCGAATACCGCTTCGGCCGCTCCGCGGGCGACATCGACGGCCTGCCGCGCCCGGCTTCCGTGAGTCTGCGTCTCGCGGTGCTCCTGCCGATTCCCAGCACGGAGCACATCTCATCGAGGATGCGTCCCTTGTCCTTCTTCGACGCCTTCATGTATTCATCCCTGAATCTCAGGGTGACCTGCCGCTTCGTCGCCATGCTGATCCTGTCTTCCATAAGACAAGCCAAACAGGACCGATACCGTTCGCGCTCATTCCCGATGAGGCACCACCACACCCTACGCGCTCAAAAAACGTGAGGCACGTCGGCTGTCGTACGAGTTCCGCCGATTCGGCAATACTATCATTCAGCTGAATCAGTCTGTTTTCAACATTATGCAATCGCCGACGCCGGGCTGCCTGCAAGCCTTGCCGGTATTGTTCCACCGTATCTGGCCGCTCTATCAGCACACGCTCCAATTCCAAGACCGACACCTTGTCCTGCAGCTGGATAGTGACTGCGAGGAAGCCAAGCCAATCCGCAGCGTCCTTATGTAACCTTTGTGCAACATCCCTCACATCCGCCACGCCTGAAGCCTCATGAAGTTCATTGGCGATATTCTCAAGCTTCCGCAACGCATAACTTTGCGCAGTCGCAAGGCCTCTCGGACAATTAGCGAGTTTTGACCATGTTGTTTCTGTGATCAAACCGACTTTCCCGCGGATCTCCAGAGTCTCTTCAATAAGGTCAGCGTCCCCCTCCAGTCCTGAGCCAATCTGATCTTTCTGGTCCTGTATCAGAGCATCGACCTTCTTATCGATGGCTTTGAGATAATCCGTAATCTCTTCCGCTGCCTGCTCAAGTGCCATTTGCGCCATAATGCCAGCGGCACCGGTCACCATCTGAGGATTGGCCAACGACTTAAGTTGCGAAAGATTCTCAAACTTGAGGTACGCCACAATCCTACCTTTGTTGCGTACCACGCCCGTACCGTTGGAGCCATATTGCTTGACGAGTTTGGCGGATTCCTCCGTCATCTTCACCCAGCGGCCATCGCTGGCCATCGCTTCACCAAGCGCCTGCGCGGCGTGACTCGCCTTTTGCAATGACTGCTTCTTGAGTTCTCGCGTATTCGTGGCGTCGATGCCTACGCTAGCCAGCCATGAATCAATCTGCTTATTCTCGCCGAGAATCAGCAGACCTTGCTCGTCTTCGATAACACGTAAGACCTGCGCGTCATCGCCGGAACCTTGGGGAAGTTCCTCGTCCATGATGCCTCGTTTCGTTATTCCGCCGCAGCACGGAAAGCACTATCCCAGAGCTTCTTGGAACGCTGTTGCAAAGCCTTGATTTTCTTGCGGTCCTGGACAGGATCCTTCTGAAGCATTTCAACGCCACGCTGGATTTTATTCAGCTCGGCATGCCACGCTTCGATAGGCGCATCATCAGCCAGCTCCGCCGCACGGGTGTTAATAAGTTCCTGCATGGCGTCACAGCGCGTCTGGATCACGGCGAGAGGCTCTTGGCCTTTGGACGTGTGCATTTTTTCAATTAATGCAATCAATCGTTCGGAAAAGTGCAGATGCTGGAGCGAGGTAACAAGCTTGTCCAGCATCTCGGGATTCGCAAGGCACGCGGTCATAAAGCCCACCGCCATAGTACCAAGTGTCGCCTTCGCACCCGAGGCCGCGACGTGCCTCACGTTTTTTGAGCGCGTAGGGTGTGGTGGTGCCTCATCGGGAATGAGCGCGAACGGTATCGGTCCTGTTTGGCTTGTCTTATGGAAGACAGGATCAGCATGGCGACGAAGCGGCAGGTCACCCTGAGATTCAGGGATGAATACATGAAGGCGTCGAAGAAGGACAAGGGACGCATCCTCGATGAGATGTGCTCCGTGCTGGGAATCGGCAGGAGCANCGCGAGACGCAGACTCACGGAAGCCGGGCGCGGCAGGCCGTCGATGTCGCCCGCGGAGCGGCCGAAGCGGTATTCGG
>NZ_NMWV01000051.1 GCF_002860405.1 Bifidobacterium imperatoris
CAGGCTGTGTTGAACGCTACCGCCGATAAGGCCACGCTGACCCCGCAGATGCAGCGCATGATGAGCCGCCAGGCCGAGAACACCAAGCGCGTTGAGGAGACCATTAAGGGCACCAAGTCCAACCCGCGTTGGTTTGTGCCGGTATTCTGCGCATTCATGATCATTGGTCTGATCTGGTGCGTGGTGTACTACCTCTCCCCCTCCGGCGCTTGGCCGATTCCTAACATCGGTGCCTGGAATCTGGCGATTGGTTTCGCGCTGATCATGATTGGATTCCTGATGACTATGGGTTGGCGCTGAGTTCGCTTTTCCTCGCATAGATATCAGTAAGGCCGGCTTCCCGAAAAATGGGAAGCCGGCCTTTTTGTTGATGTGCTGTGGCGATATATGGCGACGCCGTGCCACAACGCCGCAGGTCGTACCTATTTATCCCCAGCTATCCACCACTTATCCACGAGTTATCCACACTCTTATCCACACAATGTGGATGAATTACAACGCTGTAGTTTTCCACAGAATGTGGAAAACTTTGTGGATAACTAGTGGATAACCCGTGGATAAGGGGTATTCAGCGGTGCATAAGTAGTGGATAAGTGTTCATTACTGTGATTGTGTTGCGGTTGTGCACTATCAAACCTGTGCATTTCACCGAGTTATCCACACTGCGGCGACGATGACTTATTCACCGCCGTGAACCAGTCACCCAAAGTTATCCACATTCCACTGCAGTTATCCACCGTCTTTTCCACAATTGTGCACAACTATCCACTCGTTTTGTCAGCTCAGTTGCACACGCCCCTATATCTGGTGTTCCCATTCCAAAATGGCCCCCATATCTCGTCACCGAGGTGGAAAAGCTGTGGATAACTATCAGAGTGGCTTATTTTCACGAAATATGGTCTCATTTCAAAAAACACGCCACTGTGTATGGCTCAGTGGCGTGTTTTCACGAAGTTAAGGATTCTCTCGAAAAAATGAGCCTCCCCTTGGAAAGCTCATCATTGCTAGGCGTAAGGATTGGCGATATTGCACAGGAGAATTGCCGCTACCACGAGCACGGTGACGGACCAGCCGTACACCTGCATACGCCAGGCGAGGCTCTTGTGCCGCCAGAATGGCAATCCACTGGTCAACAACCATGTCAGCAACCCGCCGATAAGGAATCCACCGACATGCGCCTGCCATGCCACGCCACCCACAATAAACGGCAGCGCAAAATTGATGGCCATCCACACCATCATTGAACGAATATCCGCACCAACACGGCGGTACACCACCAAGATTGCGGCGAACAGGCCAAAAATAGCACCAGAAGCGCCATACACAGCCATTTGCCAGCCGTTGCCGCCCGGAGCGAACGCACCCCACACCATAAGGCCCAGCGCGCCGCCAAGACCGGAAATCATATAGAGTCCGAGGAATCTCCAGTGGCCCATCATGCGTTCCAGCACCACGCCCACCGAATACAGACCAATCATGTTGAACAAAACATGCATGATGGTATTCGGCGCATGCAAGAACATTGAGGTTATGGCCGTCCACGGGCGGTCAACCAGCGTCATCGGAGACATCATGCCCTGGTACATCAGCACTGACTGCAGTAGGGGCGAAATAAAGCCCAACAGCACCTCGATCAGCCACACCACGGTGCACACGGCAATCAACGCCCATGTGATTACCGGGCCACCACGTTCCCACTCATATTTGATTTCTCGTTTTGTCGGCATATGCATGCAGACCACTGTATCGAAGTTCGAGGCTGCGAGCCGCCCAGCAAATCGCCCGGGCACTTCAATCCACGAGGTGCCTCATTTGAAAATGAGCGCGTAATCCGGAGTGGTGCCTCACCTGTGGTGAGCGTGAAATCCTAGTCCGCGTCGGCTTGTGGGGTTTCGTCGTCTTCCGGTTCGACGCCCGCGATCCGGGCGAGCGTCTTGTTCAAGTATGCCATGTCCGGGCCCATGCGTCTGGCCAGCCGCGCGGTGCGCGGTGCCGCCAGTGCTTCGAGCCGGTCCTGGATGTCGTGGATGCGGCGGACGAGCTCGGCCGGGTTCACGGTCGCGAGCGTGTGTTCGATCTCCTCTCGCTTGTCGTCGGGTATGAAGCCGGGGCCGCCGGCGGCCCTGTCCGCCTCGTCGAACTCCTTGAGCCGCTCCCACGGGGTGCGTGGTGCGTCGTAGACGCGGCGGGGACGGCCGTCCCGGGTGCTTTCGCGCGCGACCGGCTTCTTGGACGGGGTGAACAGGTTGGCCTTGACGCGCACCA
>NZ_NMWV01000052.1 GCF_002860405.1 Bifidobacterium imperatoris
CACGGTGGGCCGTTACCCCGCCGTCAAGCTGATAGGACGCGACCCCATCCCACGCCGCAAAAGCTTTCCCAGAAGACCATGCGATCAACTGGAACATCCGGCATTACCACCCGTTTCCAGGAGCTATTCCGGAGCATGGGGCAGGTCGGTCACGCATTACTCACCCGTTCGCCACTCTCACCACCAGCAAGCTGATGGATCCCGTTCGACTTGCATGTGTTAAGCACGCCGCCAGCGTTCATCCTGAGCCAGAATCGAACCCTCCACAAAAAAACAATGCGGAAAGACATCGAATAGATGACTCTCAAAACAAAATCGACGAGACGATTCCTTAAGGAAGGAACCACTCTCACAAAAACCTCGTCCCGTTTCAACCAACCAAGGACCCAACCGACAAAAACAGTCAGGCACGAGACAAGCTGGCAATCATTGACTATAAAGAAGTAGTACAAACACGCTCTTGAGTTCTCAAACCACCACCACACACAAACCAATCCGGACTCTTTATTTCCTCACGGGGAGAAGCCCGAACCGCTCAGCGGCAGCGAATGAATAACTTACACGAACACAAGAACAAGCGCAACCCAGACACAACAGAAACAGCCCAAATCGTTGAAACGACAGGCTCCGCCCGGCGTGTCGAAAATGCCGTTTTCAACCTCGTCACTATCAATATAGCGCCGAAAACAACCACAAATTGCCTGAAAATTGTTTCGTACCGGCATGTTCCTCGCAAATTCACCCGCACGCAACCACGCCAACAATAAAAAAACAGCCGAATCCGCGGTACATCATCAATGGGCAGTGATGATGAACCACAGATCGGCTGTTGCCATTGGTCAGCACAGCAGATGGCCGGAAGCGAGGAGGAGCCTTCGACTCAGCTGGCGATGTGCTACTCAATCATCGGAAGCTTTCCGCTCTACTGACATTGCTTCATTCATTTACTGTTCGCCGGCAATCACCTCCACCGCAGGTTTGCGACGGGCCACAAATCGACGAACAGTCACAATCTCCAGGCCAGCGAACAGCACGGCCACCACCGCAACGCCAATCCACATGCCCGTCTGCCAAATCGGCAGCTCAGTCTTTGGCTCGCCGTTCTCGTACTGCCAGCTGTTCACCACGGTGTAGAGGATGTTGTGGGAAGCGGTACGCATGGCCTTCAGGGAGGTGGCAGACTTGCTGGTCACATGGTTGGTGACATCCATCGTGGCGAGCATCGCATCACCACCGTTGCGAATTTCCTGATCAGCGTTCTGGTAACCGAAACCAGCGAAATAGTCGGTCAGAGTGAAACCACGGAAGCCCCATTCATCGCGCAGCACTGTATTGAGCAGTGCAGGGTTAGCGCCAGCATAAGTCGTGCCAATGTAGTTGTATGCGGTCATCACAGCCTGTGCACCACCATCTTTAACCGCCATTTCGAACGGCTTCAGATAGATTTCGCGAATGGACTGCTCATTAGCCCAGGTGACCAGCATGGCCGTGCGGTTGGTTTCCTGATCGTTCAGCGCGAAGTGCTTCATGAAGGAGTACACGCCTTGAGAACGGGCACCAGCAATCTCGCCCGCGGCCATCACTCCGGAAAGCAGAGAATCCTCGGAGAAGTACTCGAAGTTACGGCCGGAGAACGGGGAGCGATGGATGTTCATGCCCGGGGCGTACCAGCCGTCCACATGCATTTCGCGAGCCATCTTGCCCAGAGTCTTGCCAAATTCATTGGCGAGTTTCTTGTTCCACGTGTTTGCAATGCCAACTGCGGAGGGGAAGGCAATAGAGCTGACGCCAGTGAAGTTGTTAATCAGAGCGGCCGGACCGTCAAGATCAGTGGTCTTGATCTTACCGATGTTCTTGATTGCGGCGGTGCCGTAGCCAGCCATAGCGATCATGTTGTCCATATCGTCAAAGGTCAGCTGGTCGAGCAGCTTGTCCCACTGTGGATCGTCGTAATCCTTGCCACGCAAGTCAGCCAAGCGCACTCCGTTCTTGGCGCCGGTGGTCGGCATCTCGTCATCGGCGTTATCATGCTCGGCCGGCTTATAGGTGTCGTTGTTACTGAAGGCTTT
The DNA here is from genome assembly GCF_002860405.1 of Bifidobacterium imperatoris. Taxonomy (GTDB): domain Bacteria; phylum Actinomycetota; class Actinomycetes; order Actinomycetales; family Bifidobacteriaceae; genus Bifidobacterium; species Bifidobacterium imperatoris. Next base: position 2,070 of record NZ_NMWV01000052.1, read on the forward strand.
CTTGGCCTCATCGGACATGGACATGCTGGATGGAGCAGCAACGGCCTCTTCATAGTTGGCGAAATGGTCGGCTCGAGACAGGTAGGTCACGTCACCTTCGGCATCGTCGAACTCGTTGGTGGCAGCCACTTTATCGCCAGAATGGGTGTTGGAATCAGAATCGTAAGTGATAGTCTTCGGCACGTTCACGGTGGCGGAATCAATCACCGTGTGCGAATCGGACTGGATGGAGACATCATAATTACCGGATTCCAGCACATATGCCTTCGAGCCCTTGGCGTCGTAGGAAGCCATACTGTCATCGTCGAAGGAGATCTTCACGGTCTCGGATTCGCCGGGCTTGAGTTCCTTGGTCTTCTCGAAAGCCACGAGATTTACCGAGGACTTCTCAATACCACCGTTGGTGTATGGCGGGTTGTAGTAAGCCTCGACCACATCCTTGCCGGCCTTGTCACCAGTGTTGGTCACGGTCACGTCGAACGATACCTTGCCGTTCTTATAAGAAACGTCGCCCATCTTCTGTTCGAAGTCGGTGTAGCTCAAACCATAACCGAACGGGAAGGCCACGGCATCGTCATAGTTGATCAGGCCCTCGTCGGCTGCGGTTTCGTAGAACTTATAGCCCACGTAAATGCCCTCGACGTAGTTCACGAACGTCGGGCTGGACGTGTATTCGCTGCCGACGAAGTTCACCTTAACGGAAAGATCGTCCACATTGTCATACGGGAAGTTGCCGATATTGTTCAAGGTCGGAGTACTGCGCACATTCTTCAGGAAGGTATCGGAAGTCTTGCCGGACGGATTCACCTTACCGGCAAGAATATCACCGAGGGCATTGAAACCGGTCTGACCTGCAGGTGGGCACCACAGCACAGACTTGATCTGCGGATAGTTGGCAAGGAAGTCGAACTGCAGCGGATTCGAGCCGTTGTAGACCAGCGTCACATGGTCGAAATTCTTAGAAACCAAATCGAGCATGTTCTTTTCGGTCTGGCTCAGCTGCAGAATGCTCTCGCCCTGCTGGAAGTCCTCGTAATCCTTGGAATTGTTGTTGTAGACCACGCCTTCAGCCTTCATATCGCGCGGAAGGTCGGCGTTCTCGCCACCGAAGCGGGTGATTACCACCACCGCCTCATCGGAGAAGGATTTGGCATCGGAAATCAGGGAGTCCGGGTACTGGTCGGCAGGAACCTCAGGCAGAGTCCAATCCTGCTGGAACATGTTGAGGGTCGGGCGTTCGGCACGGTACTTGGTGTACAGGTCGGTCAGTTCGCTGTTGGTTTCGAAGCCAGCCTGCTTCAGACCGCTCAAGATTGAGGCCATCGGATGCTCGTTCGACATGGAGCCTGAACCGGAACCGCCGAGAATCGGCTGCGTGGAGCCCCAACCGAACACGTTGAGCTTCTTGGTACCGCTAATCGGCAGGTTATTATCGTTGTTCTGCAGCATAGTGACTGCTTCGCTGTACAGGTCCTGCGCCTGAGTGTTGGCGGCAGCGATGGTTTCGTCGCTCAGCTTGTATTTCTTAGCGGTGGCATTGTTGAGCAATGTGGCCATTGGGCCAGTAAGCATCAATGCAATCGATACAGTGGCAGCAACGAGTACGACCAGCCATGATTCGGAATGCACCAACTTGCGCACGCTTACATCGCGCACGGTTTTCTTGTTCACCGCAATGGTGATGATAATCGCCGCGACCAGTACAACGCCGAGCACGACGTGCCTCACGTTTTTTGAGCGCGTAGGGTGTGGTGGTGCCTCATCGGGAATGAGCGCGAACGGTATCGGTCCTGTTTGGCTTGTCTTATGGAAGACAGGATCAGCATGGCGACGAAGCGGCAGGTCACCCTGAGATTCAGGGATGAATACATGAAGGCGTCGAAGAAGGACAAGGGACGCATCCTCGATGAGATGTGCTCCGTGCTGGGAATCGGCAGGAGCACCGCGAGACGCAGACTCACGGAAGCCGGGCGCGGCAGGCCGTCGATGTCGCCCGCGGAGCGGCCGAAGCGGTATTCGGAGCAGTCGCGCGAGCTGCTGGTCCAG
>NZ_NMWV01000053.1 GCF_002860405.1 Bifidobacterium imperatoris
CAGCCGCGTTCTAACGATTTCCCTAAGTAATCCGTTGCTGTTGTATTCGCCTTAAGCGTGGAAATCGACCAATCGGTGCAAACATTTATTGCGTATACGCTGACTGTTTCGTTTGGCAATATTGGTAAAACTGCTGCATATCAGAGGATAACGTAGTTAGCGGCGACGAGGCTTATAGCCACGTTTGCGGCTGTGAGGCTTTAATTCTTGGTTGAGTGGCACATGCTTGTAGCTAAGTTGTGGATCACGATGGGTTAAATGCCAGCAATTGCAATATTCACAGCGATACACCCAGAGTTCCGCCCCGCGCTCAATAAAACTTTGATCGGCGGCACGCTGCGCCTGTACCTTGTCGTGGTACATGATTTTGTTCGAGGTGGCGCAACGTTTGGGGGTGAAGTAATGCATAGCAATCTCTTAGTGTAAAGAACGCATTGACATATAGAAAGAACATTTGAACATTTGTGGTTCGTGCATTATACGGACGAACCACAAATGTCTAGATATAAGTTGAGGCCCGGGAGCGTGTGCTCTACCGTGCCTGTGTGACGTGTGTATGCGGCGGTGTGCTACTCTCCCACACCCTGTCGGGTGCAGTACCATCGCCGTGCCAGGCCTTAGCTTCCGGGTTCGGAATGGGACCGGGCGTCTCCCCTGGGCCATGACCGCCGCAAATCTTCTGTTATACGGTCCAAGACCATGTCTTGGCCGGCATGTGGTGGTTCGGGGACCGGATGGTGGACGCTTCCTGATGTTCGTTTTCCGATGTTCCGCGACGATGCAGTGTCTTTCTGTCGTCCGCGTGTCATTGTGCGCAGCACGGTCGCCAACAATCGAAGATGTTGGCATAGGGTTTCGCCTTTCCCCGTTAGTACCGGTCGGCTCCACCCCTCGCGGGGCTTCCACGTCCGGCCTATCGACCACGTGTTCTTCATGGGGGGTTCAAGGATCCGGGGATCCTATGGAATGCTTATCTTGGAGCAGGCTTCCCGCTTAGATGCTTTCAGCGGTTATCCCTTCCGAACGTGGCCAACCGGCCGTGCCGCTGGCGCGACAACCGGCATACCAG
>NZ_NMWV01000054.1 GCF_002860405.1 Bifidobacterium imperatoris
CGGGTGTTTGAATGTCTTCTGTTTGACTGGGTGCATGAGGACACCCGGATGCGCGGCCTGCGGCGGCGAGATGAAAAGGAACGGCACCACCTCGGCGGGGCGAACCCGCTGGAGGTGCAAGGACCCGGGATGTGGTTCATCGACGTCGCGCGTCTATGACGTGAAGGCCCGTGGCCTGCGCTGCGGATTGGATTGGTTGTTTTCGAAGCGATCCCAGGCCGAGCACCGGTTGCCGGCGCGCACGCTGCGCCGCCGGTGCGAACTGATGTGGAGCCTGTGGCCTCCCGTGCCGCTGGTGGACGAGGTCCATCACGTGGTGCATGTGGACGGTCTTCATCTGCATCGCGACGCGGTGGTGTTGATCGCGGTGGCCGACGGGCATGTGATCGGCTGGCACGTCGCCAGAAGCGAGCGGTCGGCGGCCTGGCGGTGCCTGATGGCGCGCATCGCGCCGCCGGACGTGCTCGTATGCGACGGGGGCGGCGGTGTTCTCAAGGCCGCGAGGACCGTGTGGCCGGGCACGAGGATCCAGCGTTGCCTGTTCCACGTGCAGGCCAACATCATGGAACTGACCGGCATGAGGCCGCGTCTTCAGGCCGGCAGACGACTGCGTCGGATCGCCGTGGCGTTGGCGCGCGTCAGGAACAAGGATGACGCGGCGGCGTGGCTCGTCTCCTACAACCAATGGGAGCAGGACTTCGCCGGTTTCCTCGACGAGCAAAGCCGGTACGCGGACGGCAGCGTGAACGACGCGCACCAGCGGCTCGTCAAGGCCAGGCGCATGATCCGCAGACGCATCCGCGAGGACCAGCTGCTCACGTTCCTCGACGAGGAGCTCATGGCCGCCGGTCCGGTGCCGTCGACGAACAACCTCGTCGAATCATGGAACGGTCGGCTGCGTGACATGCTGCGCCATCATCGCGGCCTGCGCCTGATACGACGGCTGAAGGCGATCTGCTGGTGGTGCCACCAGCACACGGAACGCCCCGAGACGGACGCGTGGCTCGCGGCCAACGCGATCACCGACCGGCGGCTCGAGGACCTCTACAAGCACGCATGGGAGCAAAGCCCACAAGGCATGCACGAGACGTTCGGCATTCCCATGCGATACGGCACCGGCATCGACTGGAACGACTTCCACACCCACGTCGAATGGACATCAAACAACTAGGCCACCAGACACACAATTTGGCCTATAA
>NZ_NMWV01000055.1 GCF_002860405.1 Bifidobacterium imperatoris
CACCGTGATTTCTTGGTGGATTCGTAATAAGAAAATCTCTGTTCCGGCACTAGTGTTCGCTTTAGTTACTGGGGTGGGAGTCGTCATTGAAATGATTTCCCCAGGTTCTCATTTGCGAACAATTTCGGAAACAAAAAACTGGTACCCAGAATTTACGACGCTTCCTCTTCACAGCAAGATAGCGCGTGGCGTTATCTGGCAGTTTTCATATACGGCAAATTACATGCTCCTCATCATTGCAGTATTTATTATTGGTTTGCTCGTGGTGACGGCACAGCGGCGACATTTCACTGAGGAGGAACTCTCGTCTAGCAATGATGTTGAAGGCAACCAGTGGGTTTCGTTCTTAAGCCGTGTTGCTATGGGTGTAGCTGCTGCTTTGCTTGCGGTGCTGGCATGTATGGATCTAATTCAAATTAGGGCATTTCTCATGAGCTTTGATAGTGGTCTGGGTAAAGCCTCGTCACTAGTGTTTTGGACTATATTGCTGGTAAGCCTCGTCATTGTTGTGCTATGCTGCGCAAAATCTCGTTTACTGATTGCTTTTATCCTGCTGGCAGGAATTGCAGCATCAGCGGTCATGTATTTCTCTCCAACGATCTATGCTTCCGGTCCACGATCGATGTTTATTTCCTCACTACTGTTCATTACGGTTCTACAGTTCATTCGTGAATGGTACCCAAATAAGTTCTGGTATTGGATTATCGGGGTTCCAGCTGTTTTGAATTTTCTTCATTTCGTATGCACTGTTTGGGGTAATTTCAGTCTTTCGCTATTCGGATGATGAAATGACAGACAGGCGCAAACCTGGTTTGCAGTTTATGGGTGAGTGACATCGCAATCCTTTGAAAGCATACTAACCTTGGGTGCAGTGTGACGTTGTGTAATGTGATATTGAAGTGACGGGAGCATAATGCAAAGCGAGCAAATTGATTCGCGTAAAGAAACCATCACCGTGCTTATCCCTTGCTATAACGAGCAGGAATCATTGCCGATCCTGTTTGAACGCATGGATGCGTTGGTGAGCAAGCAAGCTGAGAGTGGTTTGAAATATACTGTGCTCTTTGTTGATGATGGATCGAAGGATGATACTCGGCAGTTGGTTCGCGAGTACGCGCAGCAGCATTCGTACGTGAAGTATATTTTTCTTTCCCGTAATTTCGGAAAAGAAAAGGCGATGTTTGCTGGAATTCAGCATGCGAATACGGACGCTCTGGTGATTATTGATGCTGATTTGCAAGATCCTCCGGAACTTATTCCTC
>NZ_NMWV01000056.1 GCF_002860405.1 Bifidobacterium imperatoris
CCAATTCGACGATCTGCCACACGTATGCGGGCGTGGTTGGCATGAGCGTCACCGTCACCGTGCCGTCAGCCGCGAGCGCCGCCTCGAACGGTTCCGCGACGATCAGGTTCTTGGCCGTGTCGAAATGACGGCGGACTGGACGGAAACGCAGTTTGCCCCCCACCGGTTCCAGCGAACCGTCCGCGTTCGCCTTCTTGATGCTGATATGCACCTGTGTCATAATCTCCTCCTCAGGATCATTTGGTTTTCCTTGTCTTACTGCTGGTATTCCCAATCGCATGCGGTCTCACGGCGCACGTAGTCGGTCTTCAACGCCTCGTAGCGCGCGTGCCCGTACCCGTTGCCACCCAGGTCGATGTATTCTTTGCCGGCCTCCAATTGACGTTCATGCTGTGTACGGCTCCTGGTATGCGCGAACAGGTCCAGGCGGAGCACGTCCAGCCGTAAATGCCGGCGGTCGCGTTCCGATGACTCCAGCCGCTCGTAATCCCTGTCCAGTTTGGATTGCAGATCACGGATGGTGGCGGAATCCGCGAGCGCTGCGTCCAGTTCCTCGCGTGTGATGGTGCGTTCGCGGCGGTCGAACCGTCGTAGCAGCCATGCCGTGATCGGGGCCGTGGCCCCGCTGCCCAGCAGGGCGCTCAGCATCACCGCCCACACGGGCAAATCATCTACTGGCACATTGGCCTCCTCCTTCATCATTGAGCCGAAAACCCGCACGATCATCCGCTTGGGACGGCCATGCGGCGTGCGGGTTTCCGGAGGTTGAAAATGCTGTTGAACGAATATTGGGAACGGTTGTATTGGCCGGCGTGCGGCAGACTACGCGAATGCACGCGCGTTGGATACCGGAGCGCATGGCAACGGCACATACGACCCGAATTGGGTGACATGGAGCTGGCGTATCTGACTGGACCGCGCATCCAGTCGTGGCTGGACTCGATAACGCCGGCCGGTGCGGCGCGTAAATCCTGGGCCGTGCTCCGGCAGATGCTGCGAGCAGCGGTACGGCTCGGATTACTGGATGTGGACGTGACCGACAGGGTCACGCCACCCAAGCCCAGCGGCTATGAGCCGGAAGTGCTGGACATCCGCCAGATACGGCAATTGCTGCGCGGGTTTCACGGGCACGAGCTCGAGGCCTGGCTGCTCTGCAGCGTATGCCTCGGACTGCGCACCGAGGAAGCCCTTGGATTGGAATGGAACGATCTGAACCTCAATACAGGCAAGGTCAAGGTCCGACGCGGATTGCAGTGGGTGGACGGACACGAGGTGATCGTGGAGCCGAAGACCGAGCTATCGCGCCGCACCGTCGTGCTCCCCAGATTCGCGGTATTGAGACTGCGCGAGATCAGACCGCATGAGGGCGGCCGTCTCATCGGCTTATTGAATCCAGGTCAGGTCGCCAGACGCTACGCCGCATGGTGCAGGTCACAGAACCTGCCGTATGTGCCACGCCGCAACCTGCGCCACAGTTGGGCCAGCACCGCGTTGGGCGCCGGCGTGGACGTGGCGGTGGTCAGCCGCGCGTTAGGTCACTCGTCAATCGCCACCACGGCCCGCTACTACCTACGCCCTGACAGCGAGATACTGCGCGAAGCCCAACGCGTATGGGAGCACGCCCTCATACGCTGAGGGATTCGCTAACCCAGCCGCTCAAATACGCGCGGTTCAGTATGCAGAACACGGGGAGTTTCCCACCTGA
>NZ_NMWV01000057.1 GCF_002860405.1 Bifidobacterium imperatoris
CGCGGAACCGTTGGAGAACGCCTGCCAATCCAAATTCGATTCGCGCATGGTATCCATATCAAGGCGCACCAAATCCATATCCGGATGCGAAAGCATGAAGTTCTCAAGTACGGACGTGTAGCCGGCTACTGTGTCGGCAATCATGTAATGCTGATAGCGCTTATCCGCCAGCGCATTCATGAAGAATGTGGAGACATCACCGGCCGCAAGCTTAGGCTTGGAATAGCACTTGGCCTGAATCGCCCACAGCGAGCCATCCACATCCTCGGCAACCAAATCGATGCCAGTATCCATCTTGCCGTCATTGGTAGGCGCTTCATCCCACATCCACACCTGCTTGATGCGCTCCAGCCATGCGGGATCATGTTCAAGGAAGAACTCAACGGCACGCTCGAAACGAGTCCCCTGTTCGCGCTTATCGACCGATTCAGTCACGATTTTTGCGAAAATCTCGTCAATACTCATGTTGAGGCTCCCTCATCGGCTATCGGTACTGGCTTCAAGGATACCGGCGCATTACAGGAAATCCCTACCGCACATGCCGACTGCTTTTCCGCGGACGCTTCATCTACTTAAATACAATTGTTTCACGTGAAACATTGCGGTTCACTTTGCCTGTGAACCTTAAGCAATCCACATATATCGCTCTTATATAATCACGATTTGTATAATCGTGATTATTATTATCGCGATAATATAAGCGCTACATTATCTAAACCACGCACCATGCCATACAGGGCATCCCAGGGTTATAGGCCAAAATGTGTGTCTGTTTTGGCTTGTGAGGCCTTGGAATGATTGGTGTTTCGTTGGTTTGAATGTGGTTGCCGGGACTTTCAGGGCCGGCCAGAATGTGTGTCCGGAATAGGCTGTCAGGCCTTGCACCGCAAGGCCTGGCGGGTGTTTGAATGTCTTCTGTTTGACTGGGTGCATGAGGACACCCGGATGCGCGGCCTGCGGCGGCGAGATGAAAAGGAACGGCACCACCTCGGCGGGGCGAACCCGCTGGAGGTGCAAGGACCCGGGATGTGGTTCATCGACGTCGCGCGTCTATGACGTGAAGGCCCGTGGCCTGCGCTGCGGATTGGATTGGTTGTTTTCGAAGCGATCCCAGGCCGAGCACCGGTTGCCGGCGCGCACGCTGCGCCGCCGGTGCGAACTGATGTGGAGCCTGTGGCCTCCCGTGCCGCTGGTGGACGAGGTCCATCACGTGGTGCATGTGG
>NZ_NMWV01000058.1 GCF_002860405.1 Bifidobacterium imperatoris
CCGAGATTGTTCGCAGCCGTATATGATGAACGCTTTCTCTAAAGCATCAATTTGATTGTCAGCAGTCAAATTGGTAATGCCGATACCAGCTGATTTTAATGTGCCCACCACTTTGTTGGTGGAGACGACGTGCCTCACGTTTTTTGAGCGCGTAGGGTGTGGTGGTGCCTCATCGGGAATGAGCGCGAACGGTATCGGTCCTGTTTGGCTTGTCTTATGGAAGACAGGATCAGCATGGCGACGAAGCGGCAGGTCACCCTGAGATTCAGGGATGAATACATGAAGGCGTCGAAGAAGGACAAGGGACGCATCCTCGATGAGATGTGCTCCGTGCTGGGAATCGGCAGGAGCACCGCGAGACGCAGACTCACGGAAGCCGGGCGCGGCAGGCCGTCGATGTCGCCCGCGGAGCGGCCGAAGCGGTATTCGGAGCAGTCGCGCGAGCTGCTGGTCCAGGNGTGGCTGATGATGGATGCGCCGTGCGCGAAGNACCTCAAGGCGATGCTGCCCCTGTGGATGCCCATGCTGCGCGCGCNCGGCGAGCNCGCCGACTGGGACGGNTTCGCGTTCCGCGAGCTGGAGCGGATGAGCGCGGCCACGATGGACCGGTACCTCAAAAAGACGCGCGACGCGGCACGGCCCAGAGGCATCTCCACTACCCGGCCCGCCGGGGAGCTGCTGCGCAACTCGATCACGATCAGGAAGGCCGGCGACGAGCTGGACGGCCTGCCCGGCAACGTCGAGGCCGACACCGTGGCCCACTGCGGGCCGAGCGTCAGGGGCGAGTTCTGCCGCACCCTGACCGTGGTCGACGTCGCCACCGGATGGACCGAGAACGCGTCGTGCCGCAACAACGCGTTCGCGAACCTCTCCAAGGCCGAGGCGCTGGTCGAGGCCCGTCTGCCGTTCCGCATCCGCTCCTACGACACGGACAACGGCAGCGAGTTCATCAACCGCGACCTGATCGCCTGGCTGCAGGAGCGCGACATCGAGCAGACCCGCCCCCGCCCCTACAGGAAGAACGACCAGGCCACCGTCGAGTCCCGCAACANCCACGTCGTGCGCCGCCACGCGTTCTACTACCGGTACACCGTCGATGAGCTCGGCCTGCTCAACGAGCTATGGGAGCTGGTGCGCGTCAAGGCCAACCTGTTCACCCCGTCCAAGAAGCCGGTCGCGCGCGAAAGCACCCGGGACGGCCGTCCCCGCCGCGTCTACGACGCACCACGCACCCCGTGGGAGCGGCTCAAGGAGTTCGACGNGGCGGACAGGGCCGCCGGCGGCCCCGGCTTCATACCCGACGACAAGCGAGAGGAGATCGAACACACGCTCGCGACCGNGAACCCGGCCGAGCTCGTCCGCCGCATCCACGACATCCAGGACCGGCTCGAAGCACTGGCGGCACCGCGCACCGCGCGGCTGGCCAGACGCATGGGCCCGGACATGGCATACTTGAACAAGACGCTCGCCCGGATCGCGGGCGTCGAACCGGAAGACGACGAAACCCCACAAGCCGACGCGGACTAGGATTTCACGCTCACCACAGGTGAGGCACCACTCCGGATTACGCGCTCATTTTCAAATGAGGCACCTCGCNATACATCAATCGGGAGTAAGCAGGAGCGGTTCAGAGATCAATCAGTCTGAAGCGTGCAGCTTTACCGTTTCAGACCAATGCTGAATCAGGCCTCGACCTTGGCAGCAGCC
>NZ_NMWV01000059.1 GCF_002860405.1 Bifidobacterium imperatoris
TATTCACAGGATTCCTCCTCGTCAATTGTCCTTGACAGACTTGGTCTCTAAGCATTGAGACACTGCTGTAGTGTCACAATATACTACCGTTACTTTTTAACGATGTGGAATATGCGGAAACCCTCGGGGGCTGTTGCTCCACCGAGGGTTTTCTTTGACGTGTGATGCGGCGGTGTGCTACTCTCCCACACCCTGTCGGGTGCAGTACCATCGCCGTGCCAGGCCTTAGCTTCCGGGTTCGGAATGGGACCGGGCGTCTCCCCTGGGCCATGACCGCCGCAAATCTTCTGTTATACGGTCCAAGACCATGTCTTGGCCGGCATGTGGTGGTTCGGGGACCGGATGGTGGACGCTTCCTGATGTTCGTTTTCCGATGTTCCGCGACGATGCAGTGTCTTTCTGTCGTCCGCGTGTCATTGTGCGCAGCACGGTCGCCAACAATCGAAGATGTTGGCATAGGGTTTCGCCTTTCCCCGTTAGTACCGGTCGGCTCCACCCCTCGCGGGGCTTCCACGTCCGGCCTATCGACCACGTGTTCTTCATGGGGGGTTCAAGGATCCGGGGATCCTATGGAATGCTTATCTTGGAGCAGGCTTCCCGCTTAGATGCTTTCAGCGGTTATCCCTTCCGAACGTGGCCAACCGGCCGTGCCGCTGGCGCGACAACCGGCATACCAGAGGTTCGTCCACCCAGGTCCTCTCGTACTATGGGCAGGCCTCCTCAACATTCCAACGAGCGCAGAGGATAGAGACCAAACTGTCTCACGACGTTCTGAACCCAGCTCGCGTGCCGCTTTAATCGGCGAACAGCCGAACCCTTGGGACCTGCTCCAGCCCCAGGATGCGACGAGCCGACATCGAGGTGCCAAACCATCCCGTCGATATGGACTCTTGGGAATGATCAGCCTGTTATCCCCGGGGTACCTTTTATCCGTTGAGCGATGCCGCGTCCGTACACCGGCACCGGATCACTAGTTCCGACTTTCGTCCCTGCTCGACCCGTCAGTCTCGCAGTCAAGCTCCCTTGTGCACTTACACTCGCCACCCGATTGCCAACCGGGCTGAGGGAACCTTTGAGCGCCTCCGTTACTCTTTGGGAGGCAACCGCCCCAGTTAAACTACCCGCCAGGCACTGTCCCAGAGCAGGATGACTGCTCGTGGTGAGACATCCAATGCGAACAGAGCGGTATTTCACCTTGCGACTCCACACGGGCTGGCGCCCATGCATCGTAGTCTCCCGCCTATGCTACACAATCCACACCGAATGCCAATACCAAGGTATAGTAAAGGTCCCGGGGTCTTTTCGTCCTTCTGCGCTTAACGAGCATCTTTACTCGTACTGCAATTTCGCCGAGCTCCTGGTCGAGACAGTGGGGAAGTCGTTACGCCATTCGTGCAGGTCGGAACTTACCCGACAAGGAATTTCGCTACCTTAGGATGGTTATAGTTACCACCGCCGTTTACCGGGGCTTGAATTCACCGCTTCGCTTAAAGTTGACGGATCCTCTTAACCTTCCGGCACCGGGCAGGCGTCAGTGCATATACCGCGACTTGCGTCTTCGCATGCACCTGTGTTTTTGGTAAACAGTCGCTACCCCCTGGTCTGTGCCACCCCCAAAAGCTCCCACAGCGAGTGTGTTCACCATCGGGGGTCTCCCTTAAACCGAAGGAACGGGAGTGATTTGCCGAGTTCCTTGACCAGGATTCGCTCGATCGCCTTGGTATTCTCTACCTGACCACCAGTGTCGGTTTGGGGTACGGGCGCCAGACGCCCTCACGCCGAAGCTTTTCTCGACGGCCGGGATCACCGGATCCACGCTGTAACGCGCGTCCCGTCGCACCTCACCCTCGCGCCCCCCGGATTTGCCTGGGGGGCGGGCTGCGTGCTTGGCCCGGGAAAACCACCTCCCGGGCCGGCTGCCCTTCCGTGTCACTCCTGCGCTCACCTACCGGGGCTACGGTCCCAGACGAACCACCCTCACCAACCCGAAGGAAGGATCAGGAGGAACGCAAGGTTAGTACTCGCCCTTTCGGTCATTTCGGTCGCCTGCCGGTACGGGAATATCGACCCGTTCATCCATTCGACTACGCCTGTCGGCCTCGCCTTAGGACCCGACTCACCCAGGGACGATGAACGTGGCCCTGGAACCCTTGGTCATCCGGCGGACGGGATCTTCACCCGTCTCTCGCTACTCATGTCTGCATTCTCACTCCCACGAAGTCCACGACGCGCTTACGCGGCCGCTTCGACCCTCGTGGGACGCTCTCCTACCCAGTAGAAAACTACTGCCGCGTCTTCGGTGGCGTGCTTGAGCCCCGCTACATTGTCGGCGCGGAACCACTAGACCAGTGAGCTGTTACGCACTCTTTCAAGGGTGGCTGCTTCTGAGCCAACCTCCTGGCTGTCTATGCGACTCCACATCCTTTCCCACTTAGCACGCGCTTGGGGACCTTAGACGACGGTCTGGGCTGTCTCCCTCTCGACGACGGAGCTTATCCCCCGCCGACTCACTGCCGGGATACGCATCACGGGTATTCGGAGTTTGGTTGCTGTCGGTACCCAGCACGGGCCCTCAAGCATCCAGTAGCTCTACCCCCCGGATGTACTCACCCGACGCTGCACCCAAATGCATTTCGGAGAGAACCAGCTATCACGGAATTTGATTGGCCTTTCACCCCTAGCCCCAGGTCATCCCCCCGGTTTTCAACCCAGGTGGGTGCGGTCCTCCACGCGGTCTTACCCGCGCTTCAACCTGCCCAGGGCTAGATCATCCCGCTTCGGGTCCAGGACGAGCGACTAAAAGACGCCTTTTAAGACTCGCTTTCGCTACGCGTCCGCCACACGGCTTACGCTTGCCACCCGCCACTGACTCGCAGACTCATTTTTCGATAGGCACGCCGTCACCCCTAAAGGCTCCGACGGTTTGTAGGCGCACGGTTTCAGGAACTCTTTCACTCCCCTCCCGGGGTGCTTTTCACCTTTCCCTCACGGTACTAGTACGCTATCGGTCAGACGGGAATACTTAGGCTTACCCAACGGTCTGGGCGGATTCACACGGGGTTCCACGGGACCCGTGCTACTTGGGAGACGCGCCTCGGCGGTCCATGCGCGTTCGGGTACGGGGCCATCACCCTCTACGGCCCGGTATCCAACCCGGTTCCCCTCGCACATGGATTTATCACCGCCGGCCGGCCCGTCGGAGCCGGCGCACGCGTTCCCACAACACCCCTGCCGCAACCCCCGACGGGTATCACACGGCAAAGGTTTGGCCTGATCCGCTTTCGCTCGCCACTACTCACGGAGTATCCTTTCCTGCAGGTACTGAGATGTTTCACTTCCCTGCGTACCCCCCGCACCACGGTGCGGTGACCGCCCACAACGGCGGCCGGGTTCCCCCATTCGGAGATCCTCGGATCGAAGCCCTGTTGACGGCTCCCCGAGGCCTATCGCGGTCTCACACGTCCTTCATCGGTCCCGTCTGCCAAGGCATCCACCATACGCCCTTGCGGGCGAAACACCCGCGCAACGCAACAATGCTGCCAGACGACAAATCAATCGACACTACATCAGATCACAAAACGATCGGAACGAACACCAAACAAAACTGTTCGGAGTCCGAACGAAATCAACAGCAAAAAACAAGCCGAAGCATGTTTCTTGCTCGCGTCCACTATCCAGTTCTCAAACCACCACGCACCCGCACGACCAGCCAACCGGAAACCAATCCGGGCGACCAGACCCACGGGGCATCGGACCGCACCCGAGAAAACCTCGGGGGTGGCGATCCGGGAGCCCAAAAGCGCATCCACACCACAACCAAAACCCACCGCACGACCGGCGGGCCAAAGCCCATGATCTCTTCCACACCAGCGACCCCTGCGGACGACCGGACTATCCGGCCCGCGGGGCACACACCGGATGCCGAACAGCATCCTGAATTACTCCGTAGAAAGGAGGTGATCCAGCCGCACCTTCCGGTACGGCTACCTTGTTACGACTTAGTCCCAATCACGAGCCTCACCTTAGACGGCTCCCCCCTCCGAAGAGGTTAGGCCACCGGCTTCGGGTGCTGCCCACTTTCATGACTTGACGGGCGGTGTGTACAAGGCCCGGGAACGCATTCACCGCGACGTTGCTGATTCGCGATTACTAGCGACTCCGCCTTCACGCAGTCGAGTTGCAGACTGCGATCCGAACTGAGACCGGTTTTCAGGGATCCGCTCCAAGTCGCCTTGTCGCATCCCGTTGTACCGGCCATTGTAGCATGCGTGAAGCCCTGGACGTAAGGGGCATGATGATCTGACGTCATCCCCACCTTCCTCCGAGTTAACCCCGGCGGTCCCTTATGAGTTCCCATCCGAAATGCTGGCAACATAAGGCGAGGGTTGCGCTCGTTGCGGGACTTAACCCAACATCTCACGACACGAGCTGACGACGACCATGCACCACCTGTGAACCCGCCCCGAAGGGAGGCGACGTCTCCGCCGCTGTCGGGAACATGTCAAGCCCAGGTAAGGTTCTTCGCGTTGCATCGAATTAATCCGCATGCTCCGCCGCTTGTGCGGGCCCCCGTCAATTTCTTTGAGTTTTAGCCTTGCGGCCGTACTCCCCAGGCGGGATGCTTAACGCGTTGGCTCCGACACGGAACACGTGGAACGTGCCCCACATCCAGCATCCACCGTTTACGGCGTGGACTACCAGGGTATCTAATCCTGTTCGCTCCCCACGCTTTCGCTCCTCAGCGTCAGTAACGGCCCAGAGACCTGCCTTCGCCATTGGTGTTCTTCCCGATATCTACACATTCCACCGTTACACCGGGAATTCCAGTCTCCCCTACCGCACTCAAGCCCGCCCGTACCCGGCGCGGATCCACCGTTAAGCGATGGACTTTCACACCGGACGCGACGAACCGCCTACGAGCCCTTTACGCCCAATAATTCCGGATAACGCTTGCGCCCTACGTATTACCGCGGCTGCTGGCACGTAGTTAGCCGGCGCTTATTCGACAGGTACACTCACTCACGCTTGCTCCCTGACAAAAGAGGTTTACAACCCGAAGGCCTCCATCCCTCACGCGGCGTCGCTGCATCAGGCTTGCGCCCATTGTGCAATATTCCCCACTGCTGCCTCCCGTAGGAGTCTGGGCCGTATCTCAGTCCCAATGTGGCCGGTCGCCCTCTCAGGCCGGCTACCCGTCGAAGCCACGGTGGGCCGTTACCCCGCCGTCAAGCTGATAGGACGCGACCCCATCCCACGCCGCGAAAGCTTTCCCAGAAGACCATGCGATCAACTGGAACATCCGGCATTACCACCCGTTTCCAGGAGCTATTCCGGAGCATGGGGCAGGTCGGTCACGCATTACTCACCCGTTCGCCACTCTCACCACCAGCAAGCTGATGGATCCCGTTCGACTTGCATGTGTTAAGCACGCCGCCAGCGTTCATCCTGAGCCAGAATCGAACCCTCCACAAAAAAATTCATGAAAAGAATCCGAAAAACAGACTCTCAAAAGAAAAAGACGAGACGATTCCTTAAGGAAGGAACCACTCTCACAAAAACCTCACCCCAATTCAACCCCTCCCGGGGAACCCGACCACCACAACAGGCGACCAGGCTTGGAATGAACTGGCAATCATTGACTATAAAGAAGTAGTACAAACACGCTCTTGAGTTCTCAAACCACCACCACACATTCATCAAGAAGCTCTCTGAAGCAGAGAACCACTCGCTGAGCGGCAGCAAGGGATAAACTTACACGGTTATCTCGATTCGCGCAAATCAGGGCGCATAAGAACCTGAGGAATCGGCATTATGACGCGGTTCCTTCGGCGT
>NZ_NMWV01000006.1 GCF_002860405.1 Bifidobacterium imperatoris
GCCTGGGATCGCTTCGAAAACAACCAATCCAATCCGCAGCGCAGGCCACGGGCCTTCACGTCATAGACGCGCGACGTCGATGAACCACATCCCGGGTCCTTGCACCTCCAGCGGGTTCGCCCCGCCGAGGTGGTGCCGTTCCTTTTCATCTCGCCGCCGCAGGCCGCGCATCCGGGTGTCCTCATGCACCCAGTCAAACAGAAGACATTCAAACACCCGCCAGGCCTTGCGGTGCAAGGCCTGACAGCCTATTCCGGACACACATTCTGGCCGGCCCTGAAAGTCCCGGCAACCACATTCAAACCAACGAAACACCAATCATTCCAAGGCCTCACAAGCCAAAACAGACACACATTTTGGCCTATAACCCCGTTCTGGGAGCGCCGTAGTCCGTCACCATGTCATGCTCCCTCTGCACGGCTCACTCACCGAGCCGGTCATCCCCTTGCTGGGTTATTCCGCAGGGGCACCGCAGCGCCCCAAGACCCTCAACCGCAAACGACAATCAAACCGGGCGCATCTCCCGAAGAACCTACGGAGCAATCACAAATAGCCTCACCGCAGGAAACCACTCCGAATTGTCGATTTTTGGTGAATTGTCCACAGCCTGAACGCCTCGGGACAGCCATAACGGCACAGTTATCCACGGAAATGCGACACATCGTCGCATTCGATTAACGGAAAAGCGGTTTCCCGTAGCCGATTACCTCCTGCCAAGCAGGGCCCCTCTACATCCGTACATCCATCCGTGACAGGTTGGAGTCCGCAGGCCAATGCTCAACCCCAACGCCGACGACCACATTCAACCACTTGCAACCGGCGTCCAGCAGTTGCTCGCCGTCAACCGGAATACATCGAGCCCCACCTCCCGCACAACCTTGGGATTTTATGATTATGTGCGATTCTTTACTGTTCTCTGACTCCCTTCCAGAGTAATGCAGAGGGTGCCTCGGCATGAACCGAAGCACCCTTGAATACCAGGAGCCTTCCCCGATAGCGCGAGTCCACTCCCCTTGGCACAATGTCGCGCCGCACCATCCGAACAGCCTATCCGATTGCGCACCATCGCGCGCTGCCGCACAGTGCCGTTTCCTGACACGTCACTTCACAGCAGCGGCGAAACAACGCCGGACGGCTCCCTCACCACATCAGCAAGCCCCACGGTGTGGGCATCCTCACAAATCAGCGCATCGGCCGAGGCGATCGCCCGGATGATGTCGCGGCATTTGCATTCGCCGTCCGCGTCCAGATGGCGAGCCAGGCAACCGGCACCGACCACCGGCAATTCGAGCACGCACGAGGCCTCACGAATCAAACGGGAAACCACCGCGCCGGTGGATCGCTCGTCATAGACGCCATCCGCCTCGCCCATGCCGTAGAGGCACAGCCGGTCGTCGTCAAAGAAGCGCTCCTCGAATTCGTCAAGACCCACGGCATTGGCGATGGCACCCACGAACATCGACTCGCCCCACTCATTGATGCGGAAGGAATCGGCCAGGTACTGCGCGATCGGCGCCGCTTCAAGACCCACCGGCAACGAGACCAGGAATACGCCCGCCTGCCCGCACAGCGACTCCAGCACTCGCTCGAGATCATGCTTGACGGTGCAGCTCAGGCAACACTCCTCAAGCCCGAATGAGTCGGACTCGCCGAACGCCACCCCGCCCGCCTGCGGACGCACGATGTTGCGGATGATGTCGAGCCCCGACTCCACGGCACCATTCGGACGCACGTCATAGGAAATCGAACACACAGATGGGCATGAGTCGACAAGCGAGAACGCCACCGAGTCGGCGCTGAGCCGATCGGCGCCAGTAAGCAGCACCACGGGAGTGCTCCCCTCCGCGTTTCCCTGTGATTGCAATGCCGGATGAATCATGACAGCCTTTCTGATTTGATAATGATTATCATTATGCTATAGTCGCAGGCATGTCCAAAACATGTCAAATTCTGGGAACGCGCGCCGGGGTCGGCAACAGCGTCTCCCACTCGCACAGGAAAACACGCCGAACGTTCGCCCCGAACCTGCAATCCAAGCGGTATTGGGTGCCGTCCCTGCAGCGCCACGTCACCCTTACCGTGAGCGCCCGGGGCATAAAGACCATCGACCGCATCGGCATCGAGGCGGCCCTCGCGCGCATTCAGCGCAATCAGGAACTCAACTGACGCACGCAAGATGCGATCCGCACTCCATACCCTGACACCCGATAGAAAGCACCAATCATGGCAAGCAAATCCGCCGCAGTGCGTCCGGTCATCACTTTGCGATCCACCGCAGGCACCGGCTTCACCTACACCACCACCAAGAATCGCCGCAACACACCGGATCGCCTCGAACTCATCAAGTTCGACCCGGTGGTCCGCAAACGGGTGCCGTTCCGGGAAACCCGCTGAGAAGGAGCCAGACATGGCCAAAACCAGTAAGATCAACCGGCAATTGCAGCGCGAACGCATGGTCGCCAAATACGCTGAACGCCGCGCCGAGTACAAGCGCGACAGCGTCAACCCGCATCTGAGTGCCGAAGAACGCGCCGAGGCGATGCGCAAACTGCAGGCACTCCCCCGCGACGCCAGTCCCACCCGCCTGCGCAACCGCGATTCCATCGACGGCCGCCCGCGTGCCTACAACCGCAAGTTTGGACTCTCGCGCATCAACCTGCGTGAGAAGGCGCACAAGGGCGAGCTGCCCGGCGTGGTGAAGTCCAGCTGGTGATTTCACCGGCGCGGCCGCAATCCAATAACCATCAATCACAACCAAAGGTCCATAACCATGCAAGAAGGCATCCACCCCGAATACGGCCCCGTGGTCTTCTATGACCGCTCCGCCGACAAGTACTTCCTGACCAAATCCACACTGGTTTCCAAGACCAACAGTCTGCCGACCATCGACTGGGAGGACGGCAACACCTACCCGCTCGTCAACGTGGAGGTGTCCAGTTACAGCCACCCGTTCTATACCGGCAAGAACGTGGTGCTCGACACCGCCGGCCAGGTGCAGAAGTTCAACGCCCGATACGGCAGGAAGTAGTCCGAACCCACCCCATCCGCAACAAGAAAGGAACGGATATGAAAGTCAAAGCATCAGTCCGCTCACTGGCTCGCAAAGACGGTTCCTATGTTGTCCGTCGGCGCGGCCACCTGTACGTGATCAACAAGAAGAATCCCCACTGGAAGGCAAGGCAAGGCTAATGGCACTGCCCAAATACAAGACGTCCCGAGCCAACACGCATTCTCGCCGAGCCAATTGGAAGGCCAAAGTACCCCAGTTGGCCACGGTCAGAACGCCCGAAGGCGAAGTGGCTCAGGTTCCGCAGAATCTGGCCGCCGCCGTACGAAAGGGGTATATGAAACCATAACCACCATCGATGGATTCCACATCCATCAAGTCTCGCAACAACATGACAGCGGCGGTTCCGCCCCGAATAGTCACGGCACGTGTTCTTCTCCTATTTCCTCCACATGCCGCCGTTCATGGGCACGAACCGCCGCTACCATATCGACCGACCATCCGCATATATCCACACGTATTTTCGAGAGAAAAACATTAGGTAGAAAGTCAGAGCATGACTGATCCAAATACCAGCCAGCCCTCAACCAACCACTCCAAGAACCATCAGACCGACAGTCCGATTGGCGGCAGTGCATCCGATAGCACCGCGCGCAGCAGCAATGCATCCGCTGTCATAACCACCGTCTCCAAACGCAACACCATCATCGGCATTGTCGTCGCTTTCGTTATCGGCGCCGTACTAGGCGTCTTGATTCTCGGCGCATTCACCTCCCTCAAGCCAAACGGCTCGACTTCATCAACCGTAGGCAACACCGCGAGCCCAGCCGCAGACGCCACCAATGACTCCTGCGACACCACCTTCACCGTGGTCGCCTCAGTCAACCAATGGGGATCCTTGGCCCAGCAGCTCGGCGGCTCCTGCGCCACAGTGACTTCGCTCATCAACTCGACCTCCGCCGACCCACACGATTACGAGGCCACCGCATCCGACCTGGCCAAACTCGCCAAGGCGGACATCGTGGTGCTCAACGGCGCAGGCTATGACAGCTGGGCTGAGAAAGCACAGCTTGATACCAAGCGACAGGCCGTTGTGAACGTGGGCGATCTCATGGGCATCACCGCCACTGAGGAGCACGAGCATGATCACGACCACGCCGACGGCGAGGAAGGACATCATCATCACCACGGTTCCACGAACCCGCACCTGTGGTTCAGCCCCGAAGCCGTGCTGAAAGCCGCCGAGGCCATCAACGCCGCCTATACGGACAAGGCCGGCGCGAGTTCCGCCACCGCCGCCACCGCTCAGCGTCACTTCAACGAGTGGAATGGCGAGTACGCCGACTTCGTGACCCTAGTGAACAAGGCCCGCTCCACCGACGTGCAGCGCCGCTATGTGGCCACCGAATCCATCATCAGCTATCTGCTGGAATACATCGGTGCAATCGACAAGACTCCCGCAACTTACACGAACGCGATGAACAGCGAAGCCGAGCCCTCCGCGGCGGACCTCAAGAACGCCATGAACATCGTCTCCGGCAATGACATGGACCTGCTCGTCGTCAATCCGCAGGAAATGAACGGCTTCGCCAAGAAACTCAACGAGGCCGCGCAATCCAGCAACAAGACGATCATCTCCGTAACCGAACAGCTGCCGGAGAACCAGAAGACGCTGCTTGGCTGGCTCACGCTGATCGCCAACCAGGCTCTGGCTGCCGACACCACCAACGGTTACTTCCTGACCCAGGACGTCAAGGACCGCAGCCTGTCCGACTACGAGGGCGAGTGGCAGTCCGTCTACCCGCTGCTCCAGGACGGCACACTCGACAAGGTGATGGAGGCCAAGGCCAAGAAGGGCGACATGACCGCAGCCGAATACACGAAG
Source organism: Bifidobacterium imperatoris (assembly GCF_002860405.1). Lineage (GTDB taxonomy): Bacteria > Actinomycetota > Actinomycetes > Actinomycetales > Bifidobacteriaceae > Bifidobacterium > Bifidobacterium imperatoris. Next base: position 4,893 of record NZ_NMWV01000006.1, read on the forward strand.
TACTACGACGTCGGCTATAAGACCGATGTGGAGAGAATCGCCATCAAGGGCGATCAGATGAGCTTCACCCGAGGCGGCAAGACGGCCACCGCCACCTATGAGTACAGCGGCTTCAAAATCCTCGACTACGCCAAGGGCAATCGCGGCGTGCGCTATCTGTTCACCGCCACCGGCGACGCGCCCGAAGGTGCACCGAAGATCGTGCAGTTCTCGGATCACGGCATCGCGCCAACCAAGGCCGCGCACTTCCACATCTTCATGGGCAATGATTCCCAAGAAGAGACCTTGAAGGAAATGGACAACTGGCCCACGTATTACCCGGCGTCCATGAGCAAGGAGGAAGTAGCCACCGAGATGCTGGCTCACTGATTCCTTCCCTGACCCGCGATGCCACCTTCTGCCCCGGCAGATACCGGTATCGCACCATGCAATACGGGGATACTTGCGTATGCGCAGGTATCCCCGTTGCCATATTCATCCCGCCTCCAGCATTGGACCCTCAAAGTACATGCTCACACGAAGTACCAGATTGGATTGGCTACAAGGTATTGGACGGTTTTGTGAGGGACCGGGCAACGAAGGAGTTGATGGTCATGGCCGATCCGAGGCATCCGCGCAGGTTCACGGAGGAGTTCAAGAGACAGATAGTGCAGTTGTGCGAGAACGGCAAACCTCCTGTGGAGATCGAGCGTACCGGTTCGGACACGCGGCACATGGCACATTCTCACCCCATCGCAACCACCCCGTGAATGACGTGAGGGCCCGTCACGACGCGCCGCGGACGCGGTAACAGAGGTGGTACGGCGAGCGCGCGAATCCCCCAAACCCCAAGCAGCAGTAAGGCTGAGCCGACCTGAAGGTCGGTGTCTCGTATCCTCCGCCATCAGGGTTTTGGCTTTCACCAAAACCTTTTTTGTTATCCGCGCCCACATGCATATACGCAACGGTTCAAATATGTGCACAATCGTGCACATTCACTGTTTTTGCAGTGGCGTGGCATGACACATATTCCGAGATGACCGAATTCCCACAATTTTCGTGCCACAACAGCGCATAAAAACACGAAAATGCGATTACGTGGCACATCCGAATGCCACATGAGCGCAAAATAGCCAATATTGCGCTCATGTGTACAACTTAGAGCACCCGAATACTTCCTCGCACACCCGTCGATTTGCGTAATACGCGATTGCGTGTATTGTTGTGCAAGTTGCCTGATGGCCTTCAAGCCGTGCGCACATTATCGCCCCGATAGCTCAGTGGTAGAGCACTTCCTTGGTAAGGAAGAGGTCGTGAGTCCAATTCTCACTCGGGGCTCTCAATCACCACTCGATGCCGTACTCGGCATACATGTACACATCGTATTGGTAGTCGTTGCCGTGGCTCATATCGTTGTGATGCGATTCATGATGGTTGTTGTCAGACTGCATAATCATTCCTTTTCCTAGCCTCATCGGTATTACGACCAGATATAGCGAAATCGCGTTACCGAACTATGCGCGTTCAGCGAATCGCAAGTGAACTCATAGCAAACTGTTGCACACACTCCGCATGCGGGCGCAGACTCATTGACATATACCGTCCGGCACACACTTCATAATGTGCAAGGCCGCGCGCCAGCTATTGAATACCACCAAACAGCGAAGGAAAGCCTCTCACACCATGACCTCACACCTTGCCGAAGCAGGACGCACACTGATTCCCCGCAAGGATGATCGCTATGGTCTGCTTTCACCTGCGTTGGTCATCCTCACGTTTGTCGCCGGACTGGTGGATGCGTTAAGTTACTTGGCACTCGGTCATGTATTTGTGGCCAATGTGACCGGCAACATTGTGTTCCTTGGTTTTGCATTTGCCCACGCGCAGGGCTTCGTCTGGTGGACTTCGGCGCTGACGTTGGCCACGTTCATGATTGGTGCGTTCATCGGCGGGCGCATTATTCATTACTTTGGAGCCAATCGTGCACGTCATCTGCTGGTGTCCACATCGATCCAGCTGGCTTTTGTGGCAGCCGCGCTCGTAGGCATTTATCTGCTCAATCAGTTTGCGCCTGAACCCTCGATGGGTGGCACTGATGCTTCAGCCATCGCCCGCGCGGCACAGCCCAGTCTGAACTTCCCTACTGCTCGGCATATTGATTTGCATATTATTCTGCTGATTGTGCTGCTCGCTCCCGCTATGGGCATTCAGAATTCCACTGCTCGTAAGCTTTCGGTGCCGGATTTGCCCACGACTGTGTTGACGATGACGTTAACTGGGATTATCGCTGACACTTCGGCGCATGGTCATGAGCAGTCCAAACTTGGCCGGCGCGCGATTGTGATGCTGGCTTTGGCGCTTGGCGCTTTGACTGGAGCCACGCTGCAGACGCGCGGTCATGAAGACGTTATTTTGATGGTGATGATTGTTTGTCTGATTGCGGTCATTGTGATGATGATTCCGCATGTGCATTCCGATGCCCGCTGGGTGACCGGAAAACACTGATTTATATACAAATCGGCCGGCGCTGGGCATTGCTGCCCGGCACCGGCCGAGATAAGGAGTGCTCCTTATGTGGTCGCGAACCTTACGGTTTCACGATCACATCTCCTCGCGATTGCGGCGGTAGGCGATTGCGGCGCCGGCACCAGCCAGCAGCAATCCAGCCACAGCAATCGTGGCGACATTGGCACCCGTGTTGGAGACGACATTGCCATCACCCTTGGCAGCGGTACGCTTCACCAAGCCGGCAATTGCCTTCTCGAGAGCCTCGCGAGCCGCGTCGACCTGCTTCTGCGTGGCGTTGCTGTTGTCGGAGACCTCACGGGCCTTCTTCAGCGCAGCGCGCAGAGCGTTGGCGGAGTCATCGGTGTAGAGACCCAGGTTGATGGCGGCGGCCTTGTTGATGGTCGCGTTCAGAGCAGCCTTGTCAACCACACCCGGTTCCGGATCCGGCTTCGGCTCGGTGGCGGCTTCCAGCTTGGAGATGGCGTCCTGAAGAGCGCTCAGGGCGGTATCCACATCCTGCTGGGTGGCGTCATCGTTGTCGAGCACCTGCTGTGCAGCCTTCAGTGCCTTGGCGAAAGCTTCCCACGAGTTGGTCGTGTAATCGGCCTTCTCAAGCTTGCTTGCCTTGTTCACTGCAGCCTGCAGGTCGGTCTTGTTCACCTCAACCGGGCCAGGGCCAGGCTCCTCACCGGTCTTCTCGAGACCAGCGATAGCGGATTCGAGGTTCGTCAGAGCCAGAGCCACATCGTAAGCGGCGGCCTTATCGTTATCCGCCACGGTTTGTGCGGCTTCGCGGGCCTTGACCAGCGCAGTCCAGCTTTCGGCCGTGTAGTCGGATTCCTTAAGACCGTTAGCCTTGGCGATGGTGTCGTTGAGGTCGGTCTTGTCCGGAGCGACGGTCTCTTCCTTGACCTCGCGGTCGGTGGTGAGACGAAGTTCAGCCGCGGAGGCGAACTTGTTGGCCTGGGAGTCGCTCTGGCCTGCGGAAGACAGGACGGTCAGGCGCACGGCGGTCACGTTCTCGACGGCGTCGAAGCTGGCCTTCTGCCACATGGTGGTGGTGGAGAACTCAGCATCGGTGACGACATCCTTGGTGGTGCCATCCGCCAGGGTCAGCGTGATCTTGTAGCCCTTGATCTTGCCGTTGGCGTTCATGCCTCCGGAGCGCGGCAGGTAGCGCAGGCCGTTGATGGTGGTCGGTTTGTTGAGGTTGAACTGATACCACGCGGTGCCGTTGCCGACTGCGTTCTCGCTCCAGCTGGTGTGCCAGTGGGTGCTGTCGTTGCCATCCTGTGCCAGATCGGCCGGGCCTTCGCTCGGCAGGCCTGCGGTAGGCTCTTCGCTGCCCGTGGCCACGGTGTAGCCGCCCAGCTCGTCGGAGCCGTCAGCTGCCACGTCGTACTTGTCGCTGCTCTCGTTGCCGGGAGCAGTCTTCATGTACTCGTCGAGGGCCACGAGAATGTCGTACGCCTTGGTGAAGTCCTCAGCGGTTGCGCCATTCTTGTCGATGAGCACGCGAGCCTTGACCAAGGTGTCCTGGTACTGCTGCCATGCGGCATCGGAGAGCTCAGCACGCTTGGAATCGTACTTGCCGCGGATTTCCTTGACCTTGTCCTGCACTTCGGCCTTGGTGCGGGTCTGGGACTCGATGCGCTCGATCTTCAGGTTGTCGAGCACGAAGTCCTTGTATCCGCCGAAGTCCTGTGCATTGCCGGTGGAACCCTGCAGATCAGGTGCGGTTGCGGTCGAGTAGATGCCGAACCAGGAATCGCCGTTGACGCCACCGGTCAGCTCGAACTCGGCCTTGCCGGTCTTGCCCAGAGCCTGCTTCAGGTTGGTCAGCTTCACACTGCCGGCAGAGTATTCACCCTGACCCACAGCGATGGCGTAGATGTCATCGGAACCGGACTGGTAGTCGAAGCTCACCTTGTACTTGGCGCCCGCCTCGAACTTCACGTTCTGCGGGATCGTCTGGTAGACCAGCGTGCCCTTCTGGGTCAGGCCGTTAACCTTCACAGACCAAGTGCCATCGAGCACATCGTCCATCTTCTTGACATCCCAACCGGCCTGCGTGAACGGAGCATGCAGCTCGGAGAGGTGGATGCGGTTGTCCTCAACGCCTTCGGAACCGGAGACCACGAACGGCCAGATGCCCTGGGCGTTGTTTTCGAATCCGTTGGTGAGGGACTTCAGCGTGCCGTCCTTCTCATAGGTGATGCCGGAGTACTGGTTCTCCACGATGCGCACGTCGTCGAAGTAGGTGTGTGCTCCGTCAGTGCTCTTGTGAGACAGGGTTACCGTGGCATCGCCGTTCTCAGGCGCGGTGAAGAACACGTACATGTTCTGGAAGTAGCTGGAGCCATTTTCCGTATCGCTGTTCGTGTTGTGGCCGTATGCCTTGATGTAGTTCTTGGCGATGGACTTGCCGGTGGAGTTGGTGGCCAGCACCTTGCCGCCGCTGGTTACGGTGACGGATGCGTCACCGGTGCTGCGGTTGTCAACGCCGACATACAGTGCGTACTTCTGGCCAGCCTTGAGGTCGGTCAGGCGCTGGGAGACGTCAACCTTGCCGGTGAGGCGCAGCATGGCGTTGTTATCGCCTTCGACTTCAGCCTTGCCGGAGCCGCTAACGGTCCAGTTGTCGGTGAGGGTGTTGGAGCCGCCGTTGAAGCCAGCATCCACAACGTGCATGCCTTCGCTCCAGTTGACCTGAATCTGCTTGGCCTCGCCCTTGTACACCACGTACGGGGTTTCGGCATCAGCGGTGAGCGTCACCTTGCCGCCGGAGACGGCCACGGTCTGCTCGTTGGTCTTGCCCTGATCGGTGAGCTGGTACACCTTCACGCTGGAGAGGTTCTTCCAGCTGTCCGGCAGGGTCCAGGTGGTGGTGCCACCCTTGGTGTTCCAGTGGTAGAGCTTCTGCTCGGAATCCTTGACCAACTCGCCGGTGGAGGAATCCCACATCCACGGCAGCAGGTAGGACTCGTCGCCGGTAGCCTTACCGTCACCCCTAGAAACCTCGCCGGAGGCGACCGTCACACCATTGAAGGTGATGGTGCGCTGGCGGTAAGCCGCACTGGAGGAATCATTGGAACCACGGGAGAGCACCACAACGTTACCGTTGGAATCCTTCAGGGTAATCTGCTCGTTGCCGTTGTTCGTGTTCGGATCGGACACGGCAGTGGCATTGCCATTGTCGGCGGTCAGCAGCGGGTTGTTGACCCAGCGGGTCACCTTGAAGTGCTGAATGAACTTGGTGGATACATCATGGGTGTACAGGTTCTTGATGTAGGCGGCATAGTCGTTGCGGCCCTGCCAGCCTTCGAAGTCCTTCATGTTGTAGCCGCCGAGCAGCGGAGCGTTGGCAGCGCCACCGTATTGTGGGTAGTCGCCAACCCAGCTGTCCTTCTGGTGGTTACGCAGGAAGCGCATCACTTCGGAGTTCTCGCCCTTGGAGGTGTAGCCGCCGTAGGTCAGATCGGCTGCCCAGTGCTGGAAGGTGGAGTCGTACTCGTTGCCGGAACCCCATTCGGTGGTCATACGCCAGCCGTTGTCGTTGATCATCTTGCTCATCTTGCGGGTTTCCCAAGAATCTTCCGAACCGGAAGAAGTCAAGTTGCCCCACACATCGAGGTAGATGAAGTCCATATTGTCGCCGACTTCCTTGCTGAGGTCAGCGAAACGGCTTACGCGGGAGCCGGATGCCAGATCGTAGATGCCGTCGATACCGACACCCTGATCAAGCCAGTTCCAGCCGTAGCTCAGGCCACCTTTGGAGTTGCGGCGCACCATGTCCTCGCTGAAGGCCTTGGCTTCCGGATACATTTCGGAGGCGTTGACGTGCACACCGAAGCGAGCGCCATACTTGGAGCCCTCTTCCATCATGGTGTTCATGTCGTCGGCACCGCCGAGACGCTGGCCGATATCGCCGTAGTCCGGGTGGCCGGAGTCGTGGCCTTCATTGCCGTAGCCCTTGAGCAGCACGGACTGGCCGAGGCCATCGGTGTTCAAGGCCACCTTCTTGACGTTGTCAAGCGTGGTGAGGAACGGGTTCTGCGCCTGGGAGCCGAAGTTCATGGCGATACGCCATGCCACCAGTTCGGGCACTTCCTCGGACTTGTACGGGTTGTTCATGATGTCGCGGTAGGCGATTGCGCCATCCTGCCAATTGACGGCACCGTCTTCGTTCTCGTCACCGGCGATGGCCACGGCCATCTGCGGCAGAGCGGTTTCGGCCACGGTGTACTTCTTGCCCTTGGAATCGGTAACCGTGCGGTGGTAGTACCACGGAGCGCTGGCCAGGCCCAGAGAAGTGGCGTCACCAGTCTGCTGGGTGGTGGCGTAGACACGCGTGTTCTGGCTGCCGCCGCGCACAGGAGCCGCCACATAGGTGCCATCATGCTCGGAGTTGCTCCACAGGCCGGCACTCAGGCCAGCACCGGAGATGAAGCCGTAGGTGTAGTCACTATCAGTGACGTTAGTATCTTCGGTCACTGCGAAGTTGGTATCGCCAGGCTTCTGCGTGTTGGAAGACATACGAGCACCAGTGAACTGGGCATTTTCCTGGCTGGAGCGCACGGAAACGAGGCTCTGGTTCGGGAAGGACAGCGTCTGGATGGCGTTCTTCTCCACACCGTTGCCTTCAGGAATGCCTTCGGACAGGTTGTTTTTGATCTTGGTGACGTTGAGGTGCAGCTGGTTGGCCTTGACCGTGATCTGAACGGTGATCACCGCGTCGATCTTCTTGGCCTCGTCCTTGACCTTCAGCGTGTAGGTGGCTTCGGTATCGGATACCTTCTTGAAGGTCACGTCATCGTCGGTCAGTTCGATGTTGGTGCCGTTGATTTCAACAGTGCGCACATCCTTGGTCTGGCCGTACATCACCTTGCCGTTGGTCAGAGTGTACTGAAGCACGGAGGGGAAGCTCTTCTTGATCTGAACTTCCATCTTCTTGGTCTTCAGCGTTTCGGAGGCAACCGGAACGGTCTTGTTGAGGGTGATCGGATCAATGGCGAGATCGGCATCGCCCACGGTCACCTGCTGGGAGACGTCTTCATAGCCTTCCTTGGCAATCGACAGCGTGTATTCGCCGGCTTCGATATCGGCGAAGGAGAAGGTGCCATCAGCTGCGGTCTTGGCCTTGGTCTTGCCCAGGCGAACAGCAGCGCCTGCGATGGCGGCGCCTTCAGCATCAACAACCTTGCCGGAAACCGCGTGCTTGGCGACTTCGGTAACCTCCGGGAAGTCCTTGATGTAAACGTCGGTGACCTGGCTCAACGACTTCCAGGAGCCGGCCTTGATGGCGAGCTTGTTGGAGAGGTTCGTCATGGCGGAGTAGTCGACGTCGAATGCCTTCTGGCCGTCCACGGTCAGCGTGGCGACCTTGGCGTCGGTCCAGGAGACTTGAATGTCGTGCTCGTCGTTGGCGCTCGGAGCAGCGATACGAGTACCGCTGTAATAGCCGCCGCTACCGCCACCGGTGTAGGTCTGCCAGAACCAGCCTTGTGCATCGTAGCCGATGAACAGGCCGCTGCCCGGATCGTTGTAGCCCAGGTAGAAGCCGAAACGGTTCGCTTCGCCTTCCTGCGGGGACTTGATGGTGGCATGGAAGGAGCCGGCCTTGGAGAAGTCGTAATCCGTGCCCCACACGGCTACTGCCGGCCAGTTGTTGCTGGAGCTGGGGTCCGCTGCCGCATTACCGTTAGAGGCAGTGGACTTGAGGTGCAGCCAACCGTTTGCCATCTCCAGGATTTCGCCGCCCTGAGCGATGTTGGAATCAATGGTCCAGCCTTCAACCGCATCGGCTTGTGCGGAAGGAGTCTCGGAAGCAGTTGCAGAATCAGAAGTATCGTTGATTTGCTGAATCTGACTTGCCAAAGTCTGCAAGTCAGCATCAGACAGGGGTACTGCGAACGCAGTACCCCCCCCGCTGCCCATGCAGGTTAAGGCTAACGCTGTTGCCAGCGCAGCTGATATAGTCTTCTTCTTTTTCATTAACTATATTTTCCTTAATCTCTTCTTCGAGGTGAAGCAAATGCCTTCTTCATTGAAAAATACGCATTCGCAATTACGATAAGACACTTTACAAGAAGCTATTCTTAAGAGCAATCTCAGCAAATACGAAGAATCGCCGCATATTTGACACCGAATTACAACGTGAGTGAAATCACAAAACCCAATAAACGACTACGTTGTTAACCTTCACATCTATATTCGCATCATCGCGACACGCGCAGGGGAAAAACTGCGCAAAAAAGTAAGACGAATTTACCTGCATTCGACGCAATCAATGCAGCAGCATTACAGCAGCAAGCCGATTAAGCAAAATAGCAAAAGCCGCCTTGCGCAACCGCAAGACGGCTTTGACGACAATGGTGAAGAGATGCCCGCCTACTTCTTGGAATCGTTCACGGCATCCACAGCCTTCTGCAGCGACTGAGTATGAGCCTTGTACCAATCAGCCTGCTCGTTGAGCTTCGCAGTAGCGGACTTGAAGCCGGCAGTGTCGTCAGCCACGCAGCCTTCGTATACCGGCAGCTCCACGCTCAGTTCCTTGTTGAGGGCGTCCAGCGTGGAGGCATCCTTTACATCTTTCTTGGTGAGCGCAGCAGCCTCAGAAGCATCGCCATTGACCAAGTTGTTGTAGTCATTAGTGGCGTTGCGCACATTTTCGGAAGCGGTGGCGCAAGCGGCAACCGCATTGTTGTACTGGGCGTCAGAGTAAGCACGGAAGCCAAACACGCCAGCCACAATCACGATGGCGACAATCACCACGGCAATAATGGCGATGGCCACCTTAGAAACGTGCTTCTTCTGAGCACCGTCATTGGTTGCGTTGGTGTTGTTTGCTGGTGCAGTCTGCTGCTCAGCGGACATACTTCGATCTCCTTTGCTCTTGTGCACATTACGGGTCCCATCGTGAGCCCGTCCGAAAAAACAAAAAACCCTCGCATTCCGCGAGGGTCATTGGCTGGGATGCCTGGACTCGAACCAAGAATGGCTGAACCAGAATCAGCTGTGTTGCCAATTACACCACATCCCAATTTGGCTTGGCGTAGCAACTCCGAAGAGTTGTTCGTCGTACCCCCAACCGGATTTGAACCGGTGTTGGCGCCGTGAGAGGGCGTAGTCCTAGACCGCTAGACGATGGGGGCATATTCAGTTTTTCAACCGGCTGCTCGGTGAACCGCGCAACGAGTGATAAATATACGCAACTATTCACCCGTACGCAACTTACGGCGTGTCGCGTGGAATTTCAACGTTTTGCTCATTGCACGATCGCGTTGTGCACATCTACCACCGAGCCGACTGATCCGAATCGTCAACCAACGAATCCGGCCCCCGCAAGGTAAGCCCCGGAGCAAGAGCCATAGAGGTCATTGCTTGGCAACAGCACTGCGGCAAAACCCTTTGATTTCAAAGGCTCATCTACTCTACTGATGAATTATCATAAATCCTACTGATGAATTTGCATACACTCTACTGATGAATTATCATAAATCCTACTGATGAATTTGCATACACTCTACTGATGAATCATCCGATACTGTATTGATGGAAGCGCAAAAGAGGCAACATGATTCCAAGAACTATTGCACAAGAGCTTGCTCCCATGCTGTCATGGTTCCCCGTTGTTTCCGTGACAGGTCCGCGGCAAAGCGGCAAGTCCACGCTTATCAAAAATGCGCTTCCGGATTACGAATATGTCAATCTTGAGGATGAGACCACACGACTTAGCGCCATCGACGACCCGGTAGGATTCATCCATTCGCATGGCGACAAGCTCATCATTGACGAGGCACAATACGCCCCTAGCCTGTTCTCGCAAATACAAGTTGTGGCTGACGAACGTAAATCTATGGGTCAATACGTGTTGTCCGGTTCGCAGAACTTCCTGATGGAAAAAAGAATCGGGCAATCATTAGCGGGCCGAGTCGGCATGCTCCAGCTGCTGCCTCTCTCTTATGAGGAAGCATTGGAATCAGAACATAATCTGACCGTGGATGAATTCATGTTCCGCGGCGGATACCCGCACCTGTATGACGTACCAACACCAACAGATGTCTACTTCCGGAACTATACGGCCACTTATATAAGCCGTGACGTGGCGGAATACCTCGATGTCCGTAATCTCACCGACTTCAATACCTTCCTGCGGCTCTGCGCGGAGAACGCCGGCGGCTTACTCAACCTCACCGCTTTGGCAAAAGACGCGAACATATCCTTCAACACCGCCAAGGAATGGCTGTCAATTCTGGAGGCGAGTTTCATCGTATTCAGGCTGGCCCCCTACTCCACAAATACCCGCAAACGACTCATCAAGACACCCAAGCTCTACTTCTACGACAACGGTTTACTCAACTATCTCTTGGGTATCCATTCACCGCAAGAACTTGCTGATGACCCCAAACGTGGCGACGTGTTCGAAAATCTCATTATTTCGGAAACGGTGAAACGCTACCGCAATCGCAATAAAGACTGCGAGCTCTGCTTCTACCGTGATTCAAACCAGCGAGAAATCGACTTGGTGGACGCCACGCAGCGCCGCAATCCCACTCTGTTAGAAATCAAATCGGGTATGACAGCACGACCTGACTTTTTCAAACATCTCGCCACAGTCGGAGAAGATCTAGGAGTGCCCGTTGATCGCAGAACGGTTATCTATCGAGGCACCGAGAGCTTCACCAGCAAGAATGGCAAATTCATTACCGCCAAAGATTATCTTTGCACCGCTCAAGCGTAGAGCAGAGACATTCTGTTCCACGTCTCACTTCATAAATCATTTATGAAGTGAGACCCGTATCTTCATAAATGATTTATGCAATAAGCGACCAGGAATCAGTACAGCGAGTATGTAAACGAACACTACAGTTCACTAGATGACTGATCAAGACAGATCGGAATTATGCGAAAGGCGGGCATCTGCGATGAACAGATGCCCGCCTTCTCTCCTTCCATCACGCTTTGCGCGCCACCTCCTTCATCAGAAGGAGGTTCGCAAAAGAATCACAGGTGCTCGCGCAGACCCTTCAGACGTGCGATGGAAACCGGCTTGCCGACGATTTCCATGGACTCGAACAACGGCGGGGAAACGCGGCGGCCGGACATGGCCACGCGCACCGGGCCGAAGGCCAGACGCGGCTTGTATCCACCGTCTTCCACCAGAGCCTTGTTCAGGGTCTCGTGCAGGTTATCGGTCTTCCAATCAGCTTCATCAACGCCTTCGAGGGCGGCGATGGCGGCGTCGAGTACTTCGCCGGCGGAATCCTTGAGCTGCTTGCGAGCATCGGCAGCCGGCTCAATGTATTCCTCGCCGGAGAGCAGGGAGCCCACCATGCCAGCAACTTCACCGAGCAGACGCACACGCGGCTGAACCAGCGGAGCGGCAGCAGTCAGAATCTCCTGCTCACGGGCGGTCAGAGCGTCCCAGTTGTCGGCAGAGACCACACCGTCGCGGTGGAGGTACGGCACGGAACGCTTCAGGAAGTCAGCCGGGTCGAGCATACGAATGTGCTCGGCGTTGATGGAGATGGCCTTGTCCAAGTCGAAGCGGGCCGGGTTGGCCTTCACGTCGCGCACGTCGAACTTGGCGATCATCTCGTCCATAGAGAACACATCACGATCGGGGGCGATGGACCAGCCAAGCAGGGCCAGGTAGTTGAGCAGGCCTTCACGGATGAAGCCGGCGTCACGGTGGTTGAACAGGTTGGATTCCGGATCGCGCTTGGAAAGCTTCTTGTTGCCTTGGCCCATCACGTACGGCATGTGGCCGAACAGCGGGGTGGTCTTGGCGATGCCCAACTCTTCGAGGTAGCGGTAGAGCACGATCTGGCGCGGGGTGGAGCTCAGCAGATCCTCGCCACGCAGCACCACGTTGATGTCCATCATGGCGTCATCCACCGGGTTGGTGAGCGTGTACAGCGGGTCACCGTTCGGGCGCACGATCACGTAATCCGGCACGGAACCGGCCTTGAATTCGATGGTGCCACGAATCAGATCGTCGAAGGCAATGTCTTCGTCAGGCATGCGAATGCGCAGAGCCGGCTTGCGGCCTTCAGCGCGGAAGGCGGCCTTCTGCTCTTCGGTGAGGTTGCGATCATAGCCGTCGTAACCAAATTCAGCCGGGCGGCCGGCAGCAAGATTGCGCTCCTTGATTTCATCAGGAGTGGAGAAGGATTCGTAGGCGTAGCCTGCTTCGAGTAGCTTGGCGGCGACGTCCTTGTAGATGTCAGTGCGCTCGGACTGGCGGTACGGGCCGTGGGGGCCGCCCACATCGATGCCCTCATCCCAGTCGATGCCCAGCCAACGCAGGGCTTCAAGAATCTGGTTGTAGCTTTCCTCGGAGTCGCGGGCGGCATCGGTATCTTCGATACGGAAGATCAGCTTGCCACCGGTGGCACGAGCTTCAGCCCAGTTGAACAGGGCGGTGCGTACCATGCCGACGTGCGGGGTGCCGGTCGGGGACGGGCAGAAGCGAACACGAACGTTCGCAGGGAGTTCAGGTTTGGTGTTTTCAGCATCAGTCATAATCCCCTATTGTGCCGCGCGCGCCGGACGCGCAGGGATCTAACTGAAGCAGGCTCTAGCAAGCGAGCCCGCTGAACAGATCAGCCCAATCCTGAGAATCGTCTTCACGAATCTCATGGAAATCAGTATTCGTGTTGTTCACCGTTATGGTCATGTAGTCGTTGTTCATTGTCATTCCCCTTATTGACGCACCGGAAGCACTCGTTGCTCCCTGACTCCGTCGCCGCAGTCGTGTGCAAAACTGGTTTAACGATAACAAATCACACTAAAGCGCACATCTTTGTTTGATATCGATTTCATAACAATCCACTGCACTGCCCTCACAGCCTTTCCCGGGCAGGCAACACACAGAATTCAGACAATGTTCCGCTGATTTGCTTGGTTTTCCCAAAAAAGCTGGAAGAATAGTGAAGGACGACATCGTCCTTGATGAAAGGGGAATCAATGACCGATCCCAACAATACACCGCTGCCACAAACGCCACCGTCTGGCAACGCTAACAACTCAGCTCCACAACAGCAGAATCCGTATAACACGGGTGCGCCTGCAACGCCGCAGTACAGCCAGCCGCAGTATGCACAACCGCAACAGTATGGCCAACCCCAACAATATGGTCAGCCACAGTACACTCAACCGCAGTACAGCCAGCCGCAGTACGAGCAGTATGGGCAGCAGTCTCAGCCCACGAACCAGCAGTACAGTGCTCCGAATCCATTTGAGCAGTCGCCTGTGAATCAACAGCCTCCGGCCTACGGCCAGCCACAACAGCCGCAGTACGAGCAGCCACAGTACGCTCAGCCGAGCTATACGAGCCCCTATGGTGATAACCCATACGCCAATCCATATGGCAACCAGTACGGTAACGCTCCCTATGGCGCTCCGCAATCCGCTCCCGTATACTCCACATCCAGCGCTGCCGCGGTTCCGCTCGATAAGCCGTACTATGGATGCTCTTTCCCGGAAGCCTTCCTACGCTTCTGGAAGAAGTACGCCGTGTTCTCCGGCCGCGCTTCCCGTAGCGAGTTCTGGTGGTGGACGTTGGCACAGACTGGCATCACGTTTGTGCTCGAAGTTCTTGCTGATATCACGGATGACAAGCTCGCATTCCTAGGTGGCTTGTGGAGCCTCGCCGTCATTGTGCCAGGCATCGCTCTTGCAGTCCGTCGTCTGCACGACACTAACCGTCCCGGCTGGTGGGTTGCCGTCTACTACGGCGCATGGCTGGTCAGCATCATTCTTCTGATTGCCGGCGGCGCAGGCGCGCTCTTCGGCGGCATTGGCGGCATGGCCTACGGTGGCACGTACAGCAAGGGCTACGGCACTATTGCTGCAGGCAGCATTGGATTGCTCGTGGTAGGCTTGCTCATTCTTCTCGCCGCCACCATCGTGTACATCGTGTTCATGGCGCAGGCCAGCAAGCCTGAAGGTGCTCGTTTCGATAAGGATGCCGACCCTGCGGGTTACGCCGCCCCAGGTGCAGCGCCATATGGTCAGCCATACGATCCGCAGTATGGTGCTCCGGTCCCGCCAGCTCCCGGATTCAATGGCCCAGTACCAACTCCGGAATATGGTGCCCCAGCTCCGCAGCCGCAGACTTATGCTCCAGCCCCCGCTGGCGATTCGTCTGCAGCACCTGAACCGGCAGCTCCTGCATGGCAGCAGCCGGTTCCGACAGCACCGGCTTACGGTCAGCCAGCTGCAGCCAGCTCCGAAGCTCCGGCAGCAGATACTCCCGCTTACGGTTCTCCTGAAACCCCGTCCGCTTCCTCTGACTCCTCTGACACTGCCGAGAACGACAATGCTCAGAAGCCTTGGCAAGGTCAGTGATACGGTAACTTCGCAGTAATCCACACATAGATAATCCCCGCTCGACAATCATCGGGCGGGGATTATCTGTATTGGGAAGTGATGGGTCAAAACGAATTGACTGCAGCAGTCAAACGACTGCGCATACACCATTAGAGCGCGCGTTCAATTGCCTGATCGATAGCGGCACGGCGACCAAGCAACCAATCGGCGTTATGCGGGTAGCGCTCAAACGTCAATGGGCTATCCAGTCCTTCATGAATCAGCGACAGCACCTCCTCTCGGCCAATTAACGATTCCAATAAACGACATGCACGCAAATCATTCAGCGCTTCCTCCATCACCATCATGCGAATGGACTCTTCCGGCACTCCGCCAGGGCCCGGATAGAGCAGGAATGCGTCACCTGCGGCGAACCCTTCTGCCGTACCGGCCTCGGTATACGGATTAATTGGGCGCATGGAGAACTGCGAATTGTAGAAATTCAATCCCCAGTGCAGGAATCCGGCCAAATCATAGGTATACAGCAGGAAACCAAGCACACGATTCCGGTAGGAGGGCATGGCCATGAACCGGTTGGGCACATTCGTGGTTTGCGCGCAGCAGTAGTACACCCACAAATCCTTAGCACCAGCCTGAACAAACGGCTCAATCGCATCATCCGCCGGGATCGGATGCTCGCATGCGCCGCTCTTATAGAATTCCACATGACTCAACGCATCCATGATGCGATAGTCCTTCAGATACGGCTGCACTATGCGTTTGGCCGCCAGATAGGAGTCGAGATTATCCGTAATCGGTTCGTCGGATACATGGAACACCGTATTGTGCGCAATACCCAACTGGTGGAGTTCGCGATCCAATGCCGGCAGGAACGCACCCAGGAATTCTGGATACCCGTCTGCCGGGTCAGTTGCGCTGGCCGACCAGCCAAAAAGCTTCTGTTCCACGCCATCAATGGTTGCGATGACTTTCGGACAATGCGCCGCACCCCATTGGGTAAAGAGATGACTCATTTCGAACTGGTGGATACCAGCCGACTGGCACATGGCCACCCAGCGTTCGAACAGTACGAAGTCAAAGGACCATTCGCCATTCGTGCGGCTCACACCAACAAGCTGCGTAGTGAGTCGCTCACCGCCGACCACCGTATCGAGCGGCGGAGTAAACAGCGGCGTATAAATCATCGTCATGCCGCGCTTGGCTGCAAGTCGCACGAATCGCTCTATGATCGCCCAATGCTCTTCGCTCCACACTGGTACGCCATACCATTGAGCCAGGCAATCGGCATACAGCCATTCCGTATGCTGCAATGTCAAGGCTGGAAGCTGGGCTGGAATGCAGTGCACAGCCACGGATGCGCGTGCCACCTCGTCGCCGTTGCGCGTAGAAAACACGAATTCCAATAAGCTATCTTCGCTGTGCTCGAGTTGCGCAGACGCCACATCATCGGCAGGCAAATCGATATCCACCCACAAGGCACGCCACTGGTTCGGCATGAATGCCACCCAGCCATCGGTATCCTGCAGCAAATCCGGGTACAGGCCTGGCTCCTCGGAGAGATACGCGTCATCAGTAGTGCCTGGATAGGCAGGGAAATCCACATACACGGATTGCACGGTTCGCACATGCGCTCGATCGGCGAATTTCCCGGAAACCTTGAGATGCGTCACGAATTCGTTGACGCATCGTTGCGATAACGGCTGCTCATCAGCATCGCCGCCCGATTCGACACGATAGGCGAGCTGGAATGAGACCGTCTCCCCCGCAAGACCGGTGACCCGACTGATACGCGAGTCATCAGGATCGTTCTGCGGAAACAGTTTCTCAAGTGCATGTATAGGCGTAACAACGTAGGAGACCACGATGTCTGCATCCTTTCCAGTGTCTTATGCAATGTGCTTATGCGATATGTTGCAATGTGCCTATGCGCCGCTCCAATGGGCGCACGGGTTAGCGGGCGAACAGCATGACTCCGCTGACATCGCGCACGATGCCGTCAGCCAGAAGGTACTGTTTGAGGTTACGTTGCAAACTGGTGCGTTCCGGCAGCTCGTCAACCGGCAGTCGATTGGCTCCCCACCCGCACACGCGCTCGACGATGGCGGATCCCGGTGTGGGATTGGGGAATTTGGCGAATCGGCGCATGAAGTGGCAAATGTTGCTTTCGGGGCGGCTGATGCGCTCCAGTGCCGGGTCCAGTAGCCAGCTTTCGCATACCCCAACCGGCGTATACCTGCCAAGCCGCTTCAGCACAGGCACCGCTTGAGTGATGGATTCATCCACCAATTCAGGGGTAAGCGGGCCATCCGCAGGAATATGCATATTGGTGGCCGGCATGCCGGGAGCCAGCAGTAATTCGTAACCAGCCAGCGCAAGGCTTGCCCGCTCCCGATGAATCGTGCCAGCGGTGGTGTCTACCAAGTTTCCGGTCACGGTAACGCCGTCCGAATGCAATTGCGTAACATACTGCGCCTGCGAATCCGGCACTGTGCTCACCAACGGCATGCCTTCCGCACTGATGCGCACACCAGAGGCCGCAAGCACCACGAAATCGTCGCTGTAGAGGCTGCGATATATGTAATACGGTTCAAGGAAAGTGAATGATTCATATTGCAAGCGCCCGATGCGCAGGATTTGCCCGGTGAGGAACAGCAGATTCCATTCGGTTTCGTTGATTCCCTCACGGCCGGTCTTCTCCCGGTAGGCATCTGCCCAAATCGCAAAATCACGCAACGTGTTTTGCAGAATCGTTTCAGGAATGCCCATACCGCGCAATGAGGCGACAGCATCCGGTAGCAAATCAATCATTACTGCTGCGAGCGCCATATCCGCGCCCTGCTGCGGATCCGGCCGGTAGAACGTGCCGGCATGTGCACGTAGCCTTTCGGCCAGCATTGCGGCGGCCGGCACGTTATTGCGACGAATCACCAAATCGGCAAGCTGCGTCAATGCCACTGAACCCACCTGATCAGCGCGCAACCATTCGAGCACGTTCACCGCGGAGTCATACATGCTCCGTGTCATGCCGAAATACTGCTTGCATAATGCGTAATCACAGATGTTGCTCATTGCCATTGGCTTTCCTTGTGGTCTGGTTTGTTGGTTTTCGGCGTACATGGTTGATGGCCTCTGGGGCAATCATCACACCTTCACTGCACCTGCCGATAGGCCGGTCTTCCAGTAGCGCTGAGAAATCACAAAGATGATAATCAGCGGCAGGATGGAAACGAACGCACCAACCAGCGTCACAGTGCCGAGGTCCGGCAACGCCACGCTTTGCTTGTTCCATCCGGCAAGCCCCACGGTGACCGGGTAGAGCTTCGGATCGTTAAACAGCATGAGTGGCAGCATGTAGTTGTTCCAGCTGCCCATGAAGGCGAAAAGGAACACAGTGGTCAGACCCACCGGCATCATCGGCAGCACAATCTGGAAGAAGATTCTCCACTCGCCTGCGCCATCCACACGGGCGGCTTCGATGATTTCATATGGCACGGCGGCTCGTTCGGCAACCCAGCACAGCACTACGCCAAACGGGTAGACCAGGGCGGGCAGCAGCAGACCAAGCATGTTGCGATTGAGTCCCAGCTTGACGAGCAGCAGATATTGTGGCTGGGTCAACGCCGTACCGGGAATCATGAAGCTTGCCGTCACCACGCCCAGAATAATGCCGCGGCCCGGGAAGCGATAGACGGCGAGCGCGTGGCCGCATAATGCGCTGACCAGCACCGTGAGAACCGAGCCGAGGCCCGAGTAGATTACGGAATTCAACAGCCAACGGGCATAAATGCCGTTGTCGTATTGGAAGGTAGCGGCAATGTTCTGGAACAGGTGGAAGTTCGCGAACTCGAAGCTCGGTGTGTTATACAGGTCTCCTGAGGTTTTTGTGGCTGCGATGAACAGCCAAATTACCGGCAGAATGAAGTAACAGAATCCTGCTACGAAGAATAGGATAACGACCAGTCGAACCCAAGGATTAACGGCTATGGCTTTACTGCGGTTGCGATTGAGGATGTTCATAGGACTTCCTTCTTCCTATCCATAAGTGAGACCAGTGCCGAAAGTACGAATGCCACCACGGCTACCACGATGGACATTGCCGCACCCTTGTATTGGTTGTTCTGAGTTACTGTGGTGTTCACCACGTCCATCATTGGCGTGAAGCTGTCGGGCACATTGCTGGTAATGGTGGCCAAAATGGTCGGTTCATTAAACAGCTGGACAGTACCGATGATTGAAGTGAACAACGTGAGCGCGATGGATGGAAGCACCATCGGGATCTTGATGGACCACGCGATGCGCAGTTCGTTCGCACCATCAATACGCGCCGCTTCATAGATCTCGTTGGGAATGGCTTGCAAGCCGGAATAGATGATGACCATATTCACGCCGACCCAGCACCATGTGGTGATGTTTGCGGCGGACCACAGCACGGATTCAGGAGCCAGGAAGTCCACCGGGATGCCCATCTGCTGCAGACCTTTGACTATCGGACTCACGCCGGGCTGGTACATGAAGCCCCATAGCATGGCGGCCACAACGGTCGGCACAGCATATGGCAGGAAGATGATGATCTGATCGAGTTTCTTGAATCGAACCAAACTCGAGTCAATCAGCAATGCGAAGACGAGCGAGAGGAACATCATCAGCGGAACCTGCACGATGCCAAACAGGAATACGCGCACGAAGCCGTACATGAAGTCGGAATCCTGCAGAATCGCCGCATAGTTGGAGAAGCCCACGAAGCTCGGATGCGGGCCGCCGAAGCCCAGTCCCTCGTATTTTGCAGTAAACAGGCTTTTATATACTGCCTCCACAAGCGGAATAAGCAGGAACACGGCGAAGGATATGACGAATGGCGCTACGAATAGATACGGCGTAACGGAATTCTTACGGCGAGCGCCATGAACGGCTTGCACTGATTGCTTACTCATCATTCCACTTCCATTCCCTTGTTGCGCAGTGCTTCGCGCAAAGCATTGGCGGCATTGCTACCGGCCTGCAACATGGTTTCCTTGTTGTTGGAGACTTTGGCCAGCTCATCAGACAGCGCCGCACGCCCTTGAGAGATCATTGGGCCGACCATGAAATCGGACGACACGTTTTCGGCAGCGTTCTTGTATACATCGGCGATGACCTGATCACCGAAGTACTTCTTCTTTTCATTCAGCGCGGGATTATTGAAACCAGACAATGCCGCGGGGAACAGACCGCCCTCGGAAATCAGGATTTTCAAGGAATCGGGATTCGTATTGAGCCACAGCATGAATTCTGAGGCTTCCTTCGGGTACTTGCAGGTCTTGGACACCACGTTCATCGAACCGCCGACGTCCGCGTATGGGCCGTTGCCGGTATCGGAGGGGCTTGGTGCCACCGCCCATTTGCCGGACTGCTTGGTCATGCTGGTTTCGAATTGTGCGGTGAACCATGAGGCGAAGTTAACGGAGGCAATTTCGTCATGGTTCATGGCGGAGAGGAAGTCCGGCGTCCACATGTCCACACGCTTCAACAGTCCTTCATCCAACAGGGTCTGGTAGCGCTTAGCTACCTTTTGGAAGGCGGGACCGTCGAGTGTGATCTTCCAGTGCCCGCTGGCGGTGCCATACCATGAACCACCTTCCTGGAAGAATTGCGCGTCAAACAGCTGAATCTCATCAGGCGAAAACTGGCCTATGTATAGGTTCGGATCAGCAGCATGAAGCTTACGGGCCGCATCGATATATTCATCCCATGTCTTGGGAATTGCGACGCCATATTTCTCGAACAGGTCTTTGCGGTAAATCAGTGCGATGGGCGAGGAATCCTGCGGGACACCGTACACCGTGTTGTTCATAGCCACGGTTTTCCAAGAGCTTTTGGTGAATTCCTTCTCATGGGAGCCAACGTATTGACCGATATCGTAGACGTTGCCGTCAATAGCCAAATCGGTTAGATAGGAGGCATCGAGCTGCAGTATGTCGGCTGCGGTGCCAGCCATGATTTGTGTGGCGTAATTATTCTGCGCATCAGAGGAGATACGGGTGTATTGCACATGGATCTTCGGATGAGTTTTGTTCCACAAATCGACTGCCTTGTCGATTCCCGGCACCCAAGCGGAGAAAGTGAGATTCACTACACCATCTCCCGCCGGACCTGTTCCGCATCCGGCGACCAACACCATTGAGAGCACGGCTGCTGCCGCGGCAGCCAACCGTGAATATGTTTGCCTGCCCATAGACTTTCCTCCCTGCTATGGCAAGTCCAGCTATGGCGTATTCGTTGAGCTGACTTGAATGGTGACGTCATCATCACCTGACGTCATTTAGAGTATCACCCCTTTATGTTAACGTCAACATTTCTCGAATATTACGGAATATCGCATGTCGCCCATATCAGTAACCCGACGATATTCCACCGGGGTATATGTCCACCGGGGTATATGAAAGTTCATACGGCCCGCTCGCCTATGCCCCCGGCACCGAAGTTGCACAGTTCCACGCCTGCGCGATCTTCACAACTATGCGATGGCACAGGTGGAGGAACGCACCACCAACTGCGGCGGTACAGCAGCACGATGGGCTCCGCTTTCGTGGTCCTTAATCATGTTCATCAACAGTTCGACTGTGACGGCACCGGCTTTGATGTAATCCCGCTTGACCGAGGTCAGTACGTTGTTCGGCACAAAGTCTCCGAGCACATCATCCACGCCGACCACGCTCACATCACGACCAACCGCAAGGCCACGACTCCGGCAGGCGGCAATGACACCATTGGCGATGGCGTCATCCGAAGCATAGATGGCCGTGCAATCCGGGTAACGATCCAACAACTTGTCTGCGGCACGGAAGCCGTCATCCGGCATCCAATCATCCGCCTGCACGTAGTCGGGAACCGGGGCTCCATGATCTTCGAGGGCCTTGCACCATGCATTCACACGGGTCTGCGCTGCAGGGAATGAAAGCGGACCGCTGACATGCCATACCGTGCGGTGACCAAGATCCAGCAAATGTTCAACGGCCAGTTCGCTGATGCGCGATTCCTGCATGTCCACAAACGACCATTCCGGCGGGAAGGATTGCAGCGCCCCCAACACAACCGCAGGAATGCGGCCAATGGCGTCCGCGGCTTCCTTAGGGATATCGTCATCAGAAAATACAACCAGCCCATCAAGATTCAGGCTTTGCACATATTCGGCGTCACGCTGCAGCGTCGCGGAAACATCATCAGCCACAGGAATCATGATGATGCTGTAACCCAGCCGTGCGGTCACCGCGGACATACCTTCCAGCAAGTCGCCTAGCGCATTGTTGCGGTAGTAGCGCACAGCGAGACCGATCATCTTCGAACGGCCGATGCGCAACGCTCGGGCTTGCCGGTTCGGCGTGTAGCCGAGTTCTTTCATGGCGGCATGCACTTTGCGACGTGTTGATTCCCGGACCTTCTCACTACCGTTGGCCACGCGTGAGACGGTTTGCTGTGAGACTCCTGCGGCCTTTGCCACATCGATAATGGATACCGATTTCCCTCTGCCTGCAGTCATCGCTTCAGCCCTTCATTTCACCGGCCATGAGGCCGGCACATCCTTGTTCTGCCGTTTGCACCCTGAACCCAGCCTTGCACAACCCCGCTACTACATGGTTCAGCATCTAACAGTCATAAGCAAAAAAGCCATTTGGCTGAGTACATGCGCGCACTCAGCCAAATGGCTGGCATCGAAATCAACTAGGAACTCACGCCACGCTCAGGCTCTGAGAGAGTGCGTGGGATTCGCCGGGAGCCAGCGTCACCGCGTGCTCACGGCAGTTAGCAGCCTCGGCGCACACGAATCCTCGCCATTCACCAGCCACAACATCATTGACCAACGTGCCGTATGGCTTGCCGGGATTCCACACCACGGTTTGCGCAGAACCGGACTTGGCAATGCGGATCGTGCGCTGCAATCCGGCATCATGCAGTTCAAGGATGCCATCAGACTCATAGACGCGGTCCACAGTGCCGTTGAAGGTCACATCAGGGTCGGACTGCACGCACGGCTTGAAGCCATCGGTGGCATCGGCATAGTGCGCGCCGCCCAAACCAGCAAGACGCACATTAGCAACATCGCTCACATGGAAGTAAGTGTGCAGTGCTGCCTCGTAGGAGAAAGCAGCAGTTCCCGTGTTCGCCACAGTCAGCGTCACAGTCAGCGTATCGGTGGCATGAACTTCGAAATCAGCATGGAATTGCGGAGCTGGGGCACCTTCTTCTGCCGGCTCAAGCCACGGCACATCGCCGGGCTCAAGATCAGCGGAATCCAGCGTGTAATGCGCATACTCATGGCTGAAGGACTCGGCATCCAACTGCCAGGTGCGAATACG
The DNA here is from genome assembly GCF_002860405.1 of Bifidobacterium imperatoris. Classification (GTDB taxonomy): domain Bacteria; phylum Actinomycetota; class Actinomycetes; order Actinomycetales; family Bifidobacteriaceae; genus Bifidobacterium; species Bifidobacterium imperatoris. Next base: position 28,049 of record NZ_NMWV01000006.1, read on the forward strand.
GCCAAACCCATGATTCGGCTTCTTACCGAGACCGTGACCGTCGGCGAAGCCCGGACCAAACCACGGGAACACAATCGGCACACCGCCAACAATCGCCTTGTTGTCAGCCAAAGTCATTGAAGAGGGGCTCCACACCACGTCTTCATTCTGGCCGGCTGGACGCCAACGCAGTACGTGTGCGCCATAGTCGCTCACGGCAGCACTGCCGAGGCTGTTATTCAGATTGCGAAGAGCAAAACCACTGCTCATATTGCCTCCTAAGAACATGATCTGAATAGGAAAGTTCCAATATCATAAGCCCGGCTCTCCCGAGGAAGGAACAGAGAGCCGGGCTTATGAGGTTCTGGTTCAGGCTTCGTTGAAGCCAAGGTTGGCAAGGAACGCGCGCGTCTGTTCCTTGGTCTTGAACACGGCGGTGTTGCCGAGGATTCGCTCGCATACGCTGCCAAGCTCATCCTGCACCGCAGCATGAATGGCATCGCGATCGCGGCTGCCGTTCAATGCGGCGGTCAGCTCATCCCATTCCAGCGAGAATTCGCTCACCGATTCCGGCAGTGATTCGCCAGCTGCGAGCGCATCTTCAATCACACCCAGCTGATCGACCAGTCGGCCCGGCAAAATGAACAGACCTTGAGCCTCAATCAGACCAACCGGTTCCTGCTTAATCGGCCAGAATTCGGGGTGCGCATGGAAGATGCCCTCCGGGTATTCCTCACTGACTGCATTGTTGCGGAAGATGAGGCTCATCTCATAGCCGCGCTCGGTGATGATGGCGCTCGGCGAGACTGCGGACTGGCGGTTGCCATCTGCATCATGGCTGGCGATGTTGGCGGCTGCATCATCGAACTGCTGCCAAGCCAGGCGGATCTTGTCGCTGACTTCCACGATCGACTCGCGGTTCTTGGAGACCACGCGTACGGCAGTGCCGGGCCAGTCCAAAATCTCAACCGTGGCATCCGGGTATTCCGGCACGGTGAACGAAGCCCAAGTGGCCGCCTTGTGCATGGGTAGCAGTTCACCGCCACCCTGATAGTGGTCGTGTGCGAGTACAGAGCCGCCGATGCGCGGCAGTGCGGCATTGCATCCGAGGAAGTAGCCGGGGAAACGGTCCACAAAGTCGAGCAGATGGCCAAACGTGTCACGGTCCACATGCATAGGCGTGTGCTCCATATTCACGCAGATGCCATGCTGGTGGAAGTAGCCGTATGGGGAGAACTGCCAGAACCACTGCTCACCGCCGAGCGTGACCGGAATCGTGCGCAGCGTGCGCTTGTTGCGGCCGGCGAAGCCTTCGTTCTCATGGCAGATCGTGCACTTCGGGTAGCCGCCTGCCACCGAATTGCCGGCTGCGGCCTTCTTCATGTTCTTGAATTCCGGCTTGGCCAGGTTGATGGTGACCACCAGACCGTGGGAGTCGAAGCGCGGGTTCTTGTCGAGCACGGCCTTCTTGACGTAGTTGTTGGCCACGCAGTAACGGTAGAACCAATGCATGGCTTCCATACCGCCGTCCGTTTCCTCTTCCTCTTCGAAGCTGTCTTCGATGGAGGACGGCGTGCCGGAGAGCAGACCCATGATGATGTCGGCGTATACCGGGCCTTCTTCCGGCTCGAACAGGCCGGCTGCAACGGCAGCTGCACGGAAGTCTGCAATCAGGGCATCCGGGTAGGCGAAGGAGGCTTCGGCGTCAGACGCTTCATCAGAGGGAGCCGGAGTGGCGGACACATCGTAGGAATCGAGCCCGAACAAGGCGAAAATGTTGTTGCGCGTCCAGTCGGCGTCACGCTCATCCAAACCTAGGTTGCGCTCAGCGAATGCAACCAATGAGTCGATGGAGGCGTACACCTCGGTGAGGTTTTCGGTAGCGGCAGTCATCAGCGGGCCTCGCCTTCCAGCACATCAGCCACGATGGCCTTGATTTCGCCGGCCTTGGCTTCCATCTCCTGCACCAGCTTGATCTGCGTGCGAGCGCGGACCAGGTTGTGCTCCGGGTACTTGGTGGCGAAGTAGGTGTCGCCGGCCAGGTAGTCAGCGAGGAAGCGCATGCCGCATTCCATAGTCAGCAGGTTGCCGGCGAATGCGAACAGCTCGCCTTCACGCGGGGTGACGCTCTCGCGTACAGCGCCCACGAAGCCCTCCGTGTAGGCGCGGAAGTACTCAGTGCTGAAGTGCACCTTGTCGAGATCCTGCTCATCTTCGAGAGCAGTGGATGCGCCGAATCGAATCGAGTCGCCGAAGTCGAAGAGCATGGAGCCCGGCATGATGGTGTCAAGGTCGATGATGGCGCGAGCCTTACCGGTTTCGGCATCCATCAGAATGTTGTTGAGCTTGGTGTCATTGTGGGTTACGCGCAGCGGAATGGAACCGTCTGCGAGACCGTCCATAACCACCGAGTACTGGCTCTCATGGTTCAGGAAGAATTCGATTTCCGGCTGGCAGGTGGCGACGCGGCCGAGCTTATCCTCAGCGAGCGCGGCCTTGAAGTCAGCGAAACGATGCGGGGTGTCATGGAAGTGAGCGATCGGCTCGGTGAGCTGAGAGGCATCGAATTGTGCCAGCATCTGCTGGAATTCACCGAATGCGCGGCCGGACTCACGGAACACGTCTGCATTCGGTACGAGGCTGTAGGACTTGGTGTTCTCGATGAAGGCGTATACCCTCCACGCACCGGACTCACGAGTCACATAGGTTTCGCCGCTCTTGGTGAGGATGATGTCGAGCGTTTCCTGGCCGCGCTCCTTCAGGAAGCTGGTAACCAGTTCGATGTTGCGCATCAGTCCGGCGGTGTCCGGGAAAACGTCAGTGTTCATCTTCTGCAGAATGTAGCGACGCTCGCTGGTAACGATGAGGTAGGTCACGTTGATGTGGCCGTCACCGTACGGCTTGATGCTTTGCACATCGCCTTCCAACTGGAACAGGTCTGCAACGGCGGTGATTTCGGCGTCGATGTCTGCCATGATGTTGTCTTCCCTTCGCATTCGCTGATTTACATGCAGTGGCTCGTGGAGTGCACGAACTTCGTTGCCAGCACAATCCACATATATCGTTGATTACTATTGAAACATAGTTAACAAATTCCATACCGCGCGCCAAAAGTGCAGAAAACCTTGAAATCACAATGTTTTCTCACCTATATATGATTGTTGCCTCTGATTACAGCAGTACAATTTTCATGAGTACCAGAACAATTTTTTGATACATTGCGGAGCTTCCCTCAGTCGACTCCGCCAGTGACTCCCCTCACAAAGACGAGCCGATACCATCGGAAGGACGCGTATGACTCCGGTTGAACATCATGTTGACACGGCGGTTTCGCACTACTTTGTATACGTCCCCAGCCGCAATGCCCTGCGCATGTTCCTATACCCCACGCGTATCGGCCTGTACCGATATCTCAAAGGCTACTGGCTCAACCGCAGCTCGTTCGGCAGTTTCATTCTGATGGCCGTCTACAGCGGCACATTCGTATTCACCGTGAACGGCAAACGTTCGATCGCCAGAACCGGTGATCTCGTACTACTGGACTGCCACGACCCGAACGTGTACCAGGCTCAAGCCGAAACAGACAGCACTCTGCTATGGATGCATTTCGACGGGCGATTGGCGCACGATTATTTCGAAGCCATCCACGCCGAACTCGGCAACGTCATTACCTTGAAGCGCGCCACGTATGCCATCAGCCGCTTCCGCATGATCTACGACACATTCGCCGAAGAACGCAAAATGAGCGAAGCGCGCATGAATCTGGCCATCACGGAAATTCTCACCGAGTGTTTGACCGCCGGAGAAGATGCCGAACGCAGCGGCACCCCATACAATCAGCACGCCATCGAGGAAACGCTCTCCTACATCACCACGCATCTGAATGAACCATTGCCGCTGCGCCAGCTCGCGGATATGGCGCTGATGAGTGAATACTATTACATTCGCGTCTTTAAACAGGTCACTGGATACACACCGCACACCTATATCATCAACGCGCGCATGCACGCGGCGAAATATCTGCTGCTCACGGGCGAAGCCACGTTAAAGGAAATCTGCGCCGAATGTGGCTTCGCCTCCACCAGCGCCTTCTGCGCCGCCTTCAAAAAGAACTTCGGGGTAACCCCTCTAGAGTTCCGCGCCGCTTCCCGAGCCACGAATCAATGATCAGGTGGATAACTTCCTTCTTCGCGAGTCAAATCATCCGCGCAAAAACCACTTCCACGCTGGGATTTGATGAATCACAGAACCATTGTGCTCATAATCACGCTCTGCACCATCGCCCACGATGATAATGCCCTCATTGAGATCACGCTCTGACATCATCTCCCACAACGCACGCGTCTCACGCTTAACTGTCATCTCATCATCCATGCTTGCTGTGACCTGATACAGCTCATAAGTTTCACTTTCCAGCGCATCGCCAACTACGAAATCAATCTCATACGCATGTTCACGCGTATGGAATGAAGCGATGCCATCCCGACGCAAGCCAATGTTGCGGCGACGCAACTCCAGATACACCGCCTCTTCCAACCGTTGACCATCTTCGCGAGTAGCAGCACTGGATACAGCTGCAGCAAGCCCTGGATCAATAGCATATATCTTGGGTAACGAAGTGGTTCTTTCGCTTAAGGACATCGACAATTCGCGCACGCGAAACAGCAAATATGCATCCTCAAAATATCCGAGAAGATCCCCCAGCAATTCACGACTGGTCGACAAACCAACCGAACGTAAATCATTTTCCACCTTGCGCAACGACAACTGTTTACCGTTGGAGCCCAAAGCACGGCGAGCCAATGCGGATGCAACTCGCGGACGAGCGATGTTATGCCGCTCAACCACATCACGCAATACCACGCGTTGCGCATACGACTGCAATAAAGCAATTCTTTGAGGAATGGGCAGGCCCTGAACCGCAGGGAAGCCGCCAATGGTCAGATAATCCTTCATGGCCTGCTGCAATGCAAGCCGCTCTTCCAATGAGTAATCATCGCCGGTACGATTACCGATGCCAATACGCCCGGAATCAATGACGTTATACGACCGAACAAATTCGCGGAACGAATACGGCAACAACTCGAAATCCAACGCACGACCACGAAATTCCGTGGCAATTTCACTCGACAGCATCTTGGACGAAGAGCCGCTGACATAAATCGTGGCCTTCACACTATCGACCACGCGACGCAGCCATGCACCCCAACCATGCATTTCCTGTAATTCATCAAAGAATAGATAAGAACCTTCGCGCAGAGCTTCAGGATGCGCAGCAAAGAACGTTTCCAGAACCTCGTCTCCAACAGACGACGTAATCGACCCCAAACGATCATCTTCGAAATTGAAATAGCAGATGCGATTCCATGAAATACCCGATTGGTGCAACCTCTCCATTTCCTGGAACAGACGATAACTTTTACCGCTTCGCCTCATACCAGTTACGACTTTGACTAAGTTGCCAGCCTTTGGCACTAAAGGGGCGCCTAAATCCAGGTCTCGCTTCACAATCGGCTGAAAATCCTCGATATTGAAGCTCGCCAGTTTCTCTGCTATCACCGGATTCGCCATGACTCCCCTATCTCGCCAAATACCGTAACTGGTAACTTTATTTTACCAATTTTCTCTAAACTGGCAAAGTAAAGTTACCAGTTTGGGGAAAATTGGCAAAGTAAAATTACCAGTTCCGCGTTAGCGATGTAGAAAAGCCGGCGAAAAGGGCGCGTATTACAGCTCCACAGTCTCCTTGTTATCGTTCTTGACATGTGCGAACTTGGCGGCGAGGGCTTCCTTGTTGCGCTTTTCGTCTTCCTCCTTGGCCTTCTTCTTGGCCTCGGCAGGATTCCACAGCACATCTTCGTGATGCTTATTCCACTCGGCTTCGGCCAGCGGAGCAATCAGCTTCGCGGTCACCTCCAGCGTCTCGCCGGCGGAAGCCGCAGCGCGAGCCTTGACCAACGCGATAATCTTGTCGTCGGTCAGGCAGATGCGCGGAATCGAGCACTGTTCACGCAGCTCATTGACATACAGCAAAATCGGCAGCGACTGCGCGGCAATACGGCGAGCAACGGCATCATCCAATTCGCCGGCTCCAGCCGAAGCAGTACCGGCAGCCACCGCCCCCAGCAATGCATCGCACACAATAAGCGCTGCCGCAAATCGGCTCGCTACTGCGGCAGCATCTGCAGCGCCTTCTCCCTCGGCTGCAGCATCAACCTGCACATGCGATTCAGCGGCAGCGATGATATTGCGAATCGCAGTCTGCGTAGCCACATTCCATTCGACGCCTAAAGCCTCGGCCGCGGTAAACACCAGCGCCGCGTTGCCGGTTTCGGAATAGTCGAGCATCGTATCGTAGGCATCATTGGCTGCGAGCAGCGTATCAACGATATCCTGCGGGCGGCCTGGGATCGCATCGGCACCCTCATAGACAAACTCAGCATCCGGAACCGTCACATCTTCACCAGTAAGAACGCGCGCGAACGCGCGGGTGACGCGGACCTGCAGATTCTCTGCATACTTGGCATCGTTATCCATGTGCATGGCTTGAGTAAGCGGCCACAGAGCAATCAACGATGCCCCAGCTTCGGCAGCTTGCTCGACTTCCGGCAGCGCAGCCACGCGCGCGATAGCATCACGATTCAAATCAACGGTCATTGCATGCTCCTTTGCTTGAGCGCCCTCACCCCTCAGTGGGCCGGTCGTGTCTACCAATCGATTGTAGTGTTCATGCAGCGCGAGCCTTAGTCGGCTTTGTCAGCAGTTCCATTCGGGGAGAAGAGCCGAAAAAGTCTGCAATCACAACGTTTCCCAGCTACTTGACATCTGCAGCCGGGTCCACATACGTGATGGACATCACACGACCGGTCTCATTGTCGTAAGTCACAGAAGTCACGGATGCGAGCGCCGTATGACGCAGGAACATCCAATGTTCCGGGTGGCCGGTCTCAAGATAGTGACGATACGACCAAATCGGCGATTCATGGCTAACCACCACAATCTGCTTGCCGGGATGCTGCGCCACCTTCTCACGCGCGAACTCATCCATACGTTGAGCAATATGCTGGTAAGACTCGCCCCAGCTGGGCTTGTACAGGTTCAGCACCAGCTTCCAGTTGCCGTTCTTCCACAGCGCACCCTCACCATGACCAATGCGCTTGCCACGGAATTCATTGCCCGCTTCAATCACACGCTCATCCGTAGTGAGTTCGAGCGGCGCTTCGCCACGCTTTTCGCGCACGCCATTGAGCGCGTCGAGAATCGCACCTGCGGTTTCACGCGTGCGGTCGAGCGGCGAGGAATACACCGCCGCAATCGTATTGGTTTGCGGATTGCTGGCCAGATAGGATGCCGTAGCCCGAGCCATGCGGCGGCCCACATCGGATAGATGGAAGTCCGGCAGACGTTCGTACAGCAGATGATCGGGATTGTAGACCTTACCGTGGCGGACGAAGTGGATAGTGGTGACGGGCATCAGAATCTCCTTTACGAACAATCACAAATCAGCATCAATCTTAGTGAAACAGACCCCAGTGCAGAACGCTGGCATAAAGCAAGTGAACTTGATGAATAACTATCGTAAATTACCGCGTGTCAATCTAGCTCACCGCATAGAGTAGCCGTGACGCAAATATGCGGGCTGGGGTTCGGTTTACGAGCGGTTCGGCAATGGACCGTAAAGATCTTCGCACAAGCCAGTTCAATCCACGCAAACTTTGCGCGACCCTGGACAAACACATCATTCGATGAGGGCTTCGCCACCCAACGCCACGGGCAGCGAGGGACATCCAATCGGGAGCGGAAAGGAGCGTAGTGCTGTTATGTCCAATACGAACACCGTTACGGCCGCCATTAAGGAAGTAACTCATAAGGTTTTTGGCGGGTATGCCGAGCTGCTGCGCATTCCGCATACCGCCCGCTACTCTATCGGCGGCGTGATCGCCTGCATGCCGTTCCCGATGGTGGGTATGACCATCACCATTTCCGTGCAGCATTACTACGGCAATTATTCGCTGGCCGGTATGCTCACCGCCATTCAAGCGATTGCATTGGCCGTCACCACGCCATTGCTGGGCAAGCTCACGGATAAGTTTGGTCAGCGCCAGGTTTCGATTCCAACCATCATCGTGTGGATTGTGGCCGCCATCGCGCTGACCACGTCGATTACCAACCGTGCGCCGGAATGGGTGCTGTATTGCTTGACTCCGTTCCTTGCTGCGATCCCGCCGTGGGGTGCGATGAGCCGCGCGCGCTGGACCAAGATTTTGAAGGGCGACCACGAGCGCACGAATCGCGCGCTTTCCCTGTGCGGCGTGCTCGATGAGTGCATGTGGGTGGTCGGCAATCCGTTGGCCTCCACTCTGGCCGTAATTTCCGGCCTGCTGGCGTTCTCGTTCACTGGCGTGTGCGTGGTGGTGGGCGCGCTAATGTTCCTGACCGAGCTCACTACCGAGCCGCCGTCGCAGTCTGCCCTGGCTCGCGCGGAGGGCATCACCCGCAAGGAATACCGCGAACGCGAGGCCGCTCGTGCCGAAGCATTGAAGGCAGAGACTGCCGTGGAAGAGACCCGTCATCGTCTGGAGCGTGAAGGCGTTACTGATGAGGCTCAAATCAGGGCTGCCATTGATACTGCGGTGGCTGAGGCCCGCAGCGGCAAGAAGGCTTCCATCTGGGGCCCGGGTCTGATTGCCGTGTGCGTCACCTGGTTCGGCCTTGGTGCATTCCAATCGGCTGCCGGCATTTCGATTATTGCGTTCGCCACCGAGTCGAATATGAAGCAGTACACCGGCTTCGTGTTCGCATGCTTCTCCATCAGCTCCCTGATGGGTGCGCTGGTGTATGGCGCGAAGAACTGGTCAATCGCCCTGTGGAAGCGCTTCTACTTCTGCTTGGCTGTGGTGAACCTTGGCATCGGTACGTTCATGTTCGCCAAGCATCTGTGGGTGATTATGATCATCTATTTGCTGATTGGCGTGTGCCAGGCACCGACCTGGATTAACGGCAATCAGCTGATGTTGCACTTGGTGCCGCCGTCTCGCCTGACCGAGGGTATGGCGTGGATGGGTGCGATGAACTCCATCGGCTCCTCCGCCGGTTCGGCTATCGCCGGACAGTTCATCGACCGTATGGGCTCACACGGCGGCTTCATGGTGGTCACCACTTTGGCTATCGCCTCGCTGGTGATTGCATTGGTCGGCTTCAAGCAGATCAAGAGCTCCACTGAGCAGCCCACGCTCACCGAAGTCACGGTGTGAGAAAGCGCTAAATATGTCCCTCGTGGGATGCAACTGCAAAACCGCATAACGCTCACCATTGCAGTTGCATCCCACATCACTGGCCACACAGCAGTGGTCTTTCGCGCAAGTATGAAACTTAAATCATAATTATGCTGAGCGGTACCTTCTATTACGGTTTTCACCCTCCGCAATGATTTTCCCAGATTGCATCAATTTGGTTAAATGCCGTAATACCGTGCGTGAAGTAACCTGCGCTTCCTGAGCTATTTCAGAACTAGAAACCAATCCATGTTTTGACAGTAATCTTTCAATCACGGCATCAACATCATCACCGCCCGATGCATCATCGTTTTCATGGATTTTTCCGTCGCGTTGCTTCGTGTATGGTAGCACCCTACCATCATCTGACTTGAACGTCTCATGCGGCACCGGAACAAAAGCCTTGAATACATCTCCGTCTTCCAACATAGGTTCTTGGCCGGAATATAAGTGCGAGTATCGATATATGTTGCGCGTTCCACTACCTAAGTCATCGGCACGGCCAATTTGAGTAAAGAACCCAGCAATCACAGGATTCTTAGGCATTGGATTAAAATCGTCCAACGTAACACGCCCTTCAAATAGGGCACGACTTGCATTTTCAGTATGGATACCCGCATTATCAATCACAACGCGCGCGATAAAAGGGTTGGTGTATTCACGATGAATAAGTAGATTGGAAATCAACTCACGGCATATTATGTTACGGGCACTTATTCGAACACCGTCTTCCAATACAAATGCATCTGGCGTTCGGGCTTGAACAAAAGCCATAAGTTGATCATATGCATCGAGCAAATTGGTGGACACAGTAAGCCTGTCATCATATCGGTCCAAATTCCGACGACGGACAATCGCGTCAGTTTTATACGCAGGGCAAACATCACCGATAACTTCATCATTCCCAAGCAACAGCACAGAAGCTAAGGTCAATCCTTGTTCTCCGGTTTGCCGGTCGCGGCTATACAGTTTCGCCGCACGAAGCATCTGTTCACGACTCAATGAAAGCCACGGATGATTAGGATCGCGCAGTCGAATGAGGTCATAGGTCCGTTCAATTAGATCCGGGCGTAAATCTTCAATCGTCACATATGGATAGATACGACGTTCAGAATAAATGCTCTGCTTCCGCAAATACATCAACGAAATCTGCGAGTCGTCACACACACGAACGTCGGCATCAGCCCGTCGATCATAAATCATGTTTTTATACCGGTAAACTGACGGGCCAGCCGGTACCCATATTCTAAGAATCAGGCCTTCATCTGTGCTAATACGCTCAGTTTCAAATGCCGGCGCTGGATTGAACGAATTCGGGTTACAAGTCACGTTCGCGATATTGCGCTCAATATCGCGAACCAGTTTGGGATTAATACCCAAAATGTTACCTTTATCATCGATCCCCAAGAAAATACTGCCACCCTGACGATTAGCGAAGGAGCATATCGTTTCAAAGGTATCCGGCTCCGGCATTGAGCCACATCGCTTAAATTCTTGAGCGATACCTTCGCCTTGGGCAATTTTTATTTTCAGTTCGTGTGGAGTCAACGCTGCCCTCACTTACAACATTGCGGACATGTTATCGGACATGTTATCGGACATGTCCGATAACATGTCCGCAAATTTAGCTCACGGCAAACAACATCGGCCATCAAGTCGCCGTATAGTCATCACCACTACCGCTGACCACACAGGGCACTGACAATCATCTTGGCGTAGGCTTCGTCACCCAGTCCGGCACCATTGGTCAGATGCGTTCCATCATCATAGAAGTATTCACTATGGCCTTCGCTCACCCCATGCCAATCAATCACGCCGACATTCGCATGATTAGCAGCCACCGAGCGTAGGTTCTGATTCACCCAATCCTGAGCGATGCCCGGATCGCGAACCGTGACAAAATACACCGGTTTGCCATTGACCGCCGACACCACAGCTTCAAACGCCTCCGGACGGCTCGTACTGGCAACGTTCGCGCCTAGGGCCGCAATCACCACGCTCTTATCGTCACCTGCGGCGAGATGCTGCTGATATAGGGCAGGGAATTCGGTGATTGGGCGACCCACCTTATTGTCTTCAACGGCATTCGGCAACGTGACATCCAGCACACTTCTGGCGCCCATCGCCACCGAATCAGTGATGATCAGCGGATCGGCACTGCAAACACCGGTGGAGGCATCGTACGTCCAGCTAGACGTGTCGAGATTCTCCGGCACCTTTTCCGCCACCGGTTTCAACTTGCCATCATCCTCCTGCTGCACCTGTTGGTTAGCGGCATCAGGTTCCGATGGGTCGTCGACTGCAGACTTCCTATCAGGCTTGGCCTGGCGCTTCACCGTAGAGGTCTGCGCCACTACCGGACGCAACTGCGCGGAGCGTGCCTGCGCAATGTCATTCCAGTCAAGCGGCAGCACGCACAGCAGCACAGTCGCCGCCGCACATATGGCGACAATCACACGGCGGCAGATGACACGCGCTCGCTCAATACCAGCACGCTTAGCCACCGCAGCTTTAGCTTGACGGTTTTGCGCACGAGTCGCCGCCACCGGCTGCACAGCCTCGGCAAGAGCGCGTGGCGCATGCTCGACCAGCTGATAGAACGCTTCCGCGGTGAACCACAATACCAGCGCCTGCACAATCCACTCCCACCATGCCAAATCGGTGGTTCTGGTGGCCGGGTTCATCATTTCCAGCAGAGGATAATGCACCAAATAAAGCGAGAACGAACGCGAACCGATATACCGCAGCGGGCGAACCGAAAGCACACGACCCACCATGCTTGCAGGGTTCATTGCCACGGCCAGCAGAACCGCGGTCAGCAATGCTGCAACCAAATAACCACCGCGGTAGAGAATCGTCATATCCGAGCGGATGGCAATGAATCCAATAATTAGCAGGAGCAGCACCACACCGCCAATAGCATCGGCAATAGTCGAGTGCTTCGGCTGTGTTGTTTGATCAGCATCAGCGCACTTAGCGCGGCCGTTCGGCAGCAGCACAGCCAACAGCGCACCGGCCAACAATTCCGCAAGGCGCGTATCCAGTCCGTAGTACACACGGCTTCCTGCTGCGTTCGGATCGAACAGCACTGCCATCAGCACAGTGGACGCAATCATCAACGCTGCGACTACTGCCGCGCGCATCTTGCGCGACGAGCACAGGCGACATAGCACGAACAACACTATCGGCCACAGAATATAGAACTGCATTAGCAGGCCGAGGAACCACAGGTGCGTGAGTGGCGAGGGCAAGCCTGCTGCAGCGAAATAAGAAACATGGCGGAAAATGTATGCCCAATTGCTTACAAAGAACAACGATGGTAACGCATCGGACTGTGCTTTGGGCAGCAGGCTCGGCGAAACCAGATAACCGCCCAGTGCAGCGAGCGCAATGATCACCACCACAGGTGGCACGAGTCGCTTGGCACGCTTGTGCAGATATGTGCCGTAGGAGATGGTGCCCGTGCGGCTGATTTCCGCAGTAATACTGCGGGTGATAAGAAAACCGCTGATAACGAAGAACATGGTGACGCCCAGGAATCCGCCTTGCAACAGTGAGGGACGGGTATGGTAGGCGACAACGCCGAGGATGGCAAGTGCACGAAGTCCGTCGATGGCTCCTATATGCCGACGAACTTTCACTGGTTTAGTTATGTTGATTGCTGTCGCACCGCCGACATTGTTCTCACGGTGTTGGCGTGAGGATGCGACACGTCCGACATACTGCTCACTGCTAGGAAACGCCATGATTTGCATGGTATTGCGCAGTGCTAACAAAAAGTAAGCATATCGAGTCGCCGGCCGCCGCCTTGCGCATATTTTCACACCACAATCGTCTCACTATGTGAGTGGGAACATCATTTTCTTGAATTTACGATCTCTTTGAACAGTTTCTTAGACAACGGCTTGATACACCACTATCGATTCCACATATAGCCACGCCGCCGCTCCCCCCACCGCATGGCTTCTAGCATGGAGCCCACGAATGCAACCGAACAACAAGCATCGCTAAAGAGCCACACAGAAGGGGCATTTCATGGCACGAGTCGCCGCTACCGATCCTCAGGAGATTTCCGCCGAGGCCCACGCAGCATGGGATGAGTTGAAAGCCAACAATGGGCTGACCAACATGCAGCAGGTCCTGCTGCGCGATTACGGAACTTTCCTCGCCTATCGCGCATGGCATCACTCGTGGGACAGCCTGAACGCCACGGTTGGCAGCACGGATGCCACCATCTTCGCGCACGCCATTTCCCGTACTGGCAGCTGTCTGCTCTGCTCGCTGTTCTTCGTCAGCGACTTGCGAGACCTCGGCATCGACCCCAATGAATTCGAGCCTAACGAGCGCCAGCAACTCTTGATTGACTTCGCCGAAGCCATCGTCAAGAACCCAACCGCAGTGCCGGACGAACTGTTCACCCGTCTGCGCACGTACTTCAACGACAACGACATCGTGGTGCTGGTTGGCTTCGCCGGCCAAATGATCGCCGGAAACACCTTTAATTCCGTGCTGCACGTCGACGTTGATGGCCGTCTCAAGCCACTGGAGCACACTTTCGTACCACAGACCTGGAGAGATTCAATCCAATGAGCTTCACGTATTACAGCGATAACCGCCTCGTCTTCGGCACTGATGCGCAGCAGCACCTCCAAGAGCTGCTGGCTCCATATCATCCGACTTCCATCCTGCTGGTGTACAGCGGCGATTACGTCTTCGACCTCGGTATCCATGACACAGTAATCGCAGCAGCGGATGCTCTCGGCGCCAAGGTTCTTGAGAACGGCAGCGTGGTGCCGAATCCGCGCATTGAGCTCGTCCGCGAGCTGGTAGACACCGCGCGAGCCAATAATGTTGACTTCATTCTGGCCGCAGGTGGTGCAAGCTCATTCGACACTGCTAAAGCCGTTGGCGTAGGCGTGCCTTATGCCGGCGATGTATGGGATTTGTTCGATGGCACCCACGAGCCCACTGAGACATTGCCGGTTGGCGTTATCAGCACGATTCCAGGCTCGGGTTCCGAGGTGTCCGATTGCGCAGTGCTGCAGCAGGGCAAGGATAAGCGCGCATTGGAAACGCGACTGATTATTCCGAAGTTTGCCATTGTCAACCCTGAATATTCGCGCACCACGCCGTACCGTTATCAGGCAGCTGCTGTGGCTGATCTGGCCGTAGGATTCCTGGAGCCATACTTCACCTCCGGAGCTCATATCGAAGCTGCAGATCGACTGCTCGAAGGCGGATTCATCGCAGCGCTGACCGCTGGCCGACGATTCGCCGCCGACCCTCAGGATCTTGCCACCCGCACGGAACTGCATTGGCTTTCCGCCACCATGTTCAATCACTGCTGGCTGGCCACCGGCAGTGTGAACGATTGGACCACGCACCGCCTCGAGCATGAGCTGGGCGGTGAATACGATGTGATTCACGGCGAAGGCATTGCAGCCATCCTGCCTTCCATCATTCGCTACGTGGGCCGGCGTGCTCCAGAGCGATATGCGCAGCTGGCGGCACGCGTGTTCGGAGCCGACCCGTACGACTACACGCCGCAGCAGGCGGCCAATCTGCTGGCCGACCGGCTCGAAGAACACTTCCGCGCGCTCGGCTTGGCGGTCAGTCTGCACGAGTTGGATATTCCGCGTTCAGGCATCGAACATGTTGCCGATGTGCTCACCGGCAACGGCACTAAGACCGTGGGCAATTACTCGCCGCTTAATCGCGACGATGTGATCGCCATACTCGAGCTCGCCTATTAGCACTGTTACTGCTCACGCGGGTTCTTTCCACGTACCGCATACCGTCACAAGAGAGGATTCAAGATGGCGGAAACACCACATTCCCCAGCGGTCGCCATACGCGACCTCAAGAAGATCTACCACACTGAAGAAGGCAGCAAAACCGCACTGCAGGATATCAATCTGACCATTGAGAAGGGCGATATCTACGGCATTATGGGCTTAAGCGGTGCCGGCAAAAGCACCTTGGTCCGCTGTATCAACGGACTCGAACAATTCGATGAGGGTTCGCTACTCGTCAACGGCAACAGCATCAGTGATTTAAAGCCTAAGGAATTGCGCGGTCTCAGGCGGCGCATCGGCATGATCTTCCAGTCATTCAACCTCATGCCATCCAGAACCGTAGCCGGCAATGTGGAGTTGCCGTTGCTGAATACCGGGCTCGATAAGGAAGCGCGCGCCAAGCGCGTGGCCGAACTGCTGGAACTCGTGGAGTTGGCGGATAAAGCCGAGAACTACCCCAATGAACTATCCGGCGGCCAAAAGCAGCGCGTGGCCATTGCACGCGCGCTAGCCAACGAGCCCGATATTCTACTCTCCGATGAGGCGACCAGTGCGTTGGACCCCAACACCACCAAATCCATTCTGGCTTTGTTGCGTCAACTGCATGACTCGCTCGGGCTCACCATTGTGGTGATCACCCATCAGATGTCCGTGATCAAGCAGATTTGCAACAAAGTGGCTGTGCTCGACCACGGCACCATTGTGGAGCAGGGACGCGTATTCGATATCTTCGCCAACCCGCAAGCGCCGCTCACCCAATCGTTCGTGGCCACCACCTCCAACCTCGATAAGGTCAACGATCTTATCGCAGAACATTCGCCGCTTATCGATACCGGCAAGAACGGCATCCTGCTGCGCATGAAGTACGTGTCCAAGGAGGTTTCCGAGCCGCTCGTCTCCCATATCTCCCGCCAATTCAACATCGACGCGAACATCGTGTTCGGCGATATCGACGTGGTCGACGGCTCCCCGCTGGGCGGACTCGTCGTGGTGTTGAACGGGCAGCGCGACGACATTCTTGCAGCTATTGACTATCTGAAAAACCGCAATATCGGAATCGAGGTACTGGCATCATGACCGGACTGCTTTCCACATGGTTCCCCAACGTGGTTACCCGACTGCCGGAATTCTTCGACAGTTTCGTACAAACGCTGATTATGCTCGGCGTCACCGGATTCATCTCCTTCATCGCGGCAACATTCCTCGGCGTCATCTTGACCATTACGCAAAAGGGCGGGCTTACGCCGAATCCGGTGGTGTTCAACGTTATCGACAAGATAGTGAACCTGTTCCGTTCCATCCCGTTCATTATTCTTGCCGCCGCACTTGTGCCGGTCACCCGCGCTTTGGTAGGCACCGCCATTGGCACCAAAGGTGCCATCTTCCCGCTGATTGTAGGTATTACGCCATTCTTCACTCGCCAGATTCAGTCCGCGTTAAGTGGCGTGGATCCGGGCTTCATTGAAGCGGCCGTATCTATGGGCATGAGCACGCCAGAGATCATTTTCCGTGTTTATCTGCGTGAAGGTATCCCGGCGATCATTCGAGTCACCACCATCACGATGGTCAGCCTTATCGGTCTTACCGCCATCGTCGGCATCGTTGGAGGCGGCGGCTTGGGTGACTTCGCTATCCGCTACGGCTACCAGCGTTACATGCTGGACGCAACCTACGCCACCATTATTGTGCTCGTGCTGCTTATCGGACTCATCGAGTTCGTTGGCCGCCTGCTGGTGGAAATCACCGAGCACTGATCAATCAACACACGTCTCTCGCAACAATCATCAATAGAGAAGGGAAAATATCATGGCCACCACTAACACGAAGAAGAAGGCGAAAATACAGCTCTTTGCCGTGCTTATCGCCGCAGTTGTTGTAATCCTCGTCATTGCAGGTTTCACGTTCGCGCAGAAAGCTTCCGCGAAGAACGAGACCGTGGTGACGGTAGGCGTTGTTGGCAATTCCGATGATCTCATCTGGGATGCCGTACAGAAGAAACTCGACTCAGAGAACGCCAACATCAAGATCAGCCTGAAGACATTCCAGGACGGCATCTACACCAACCAGGCGCTGGCCAACAAGGAGCTCGACCTTACCGCATTCCAGCACTACGCTTTCCTTGAGCAGGAGGAAAAGGAAAAGGGCTACGACTTCACCGTTATTGGCGACTCCTACATTTCGCCGCTGAACCTGTACTCCAAGAAGTACAAGAGCGTGGATGAGTTCAAGCCGGGAGACAAGATCGCCATTCCGAGCAACGCCTCCAACACCGGCCGCGCACTCAAGGTGCTGGACAGCGCCGGCCTAATCAAGCTCAAGGATCCCAATGCCGCCAGCCCAACCGTTGATGATATTGCGGAAAACCCCAGCGGCGTGCAGATTGAGCTGAACGACGCTGCCGCCATCATCAACCTGCTGCCTGATTATGCGGGCGGCATCACCAACACCAACTTCATCATCGACGCCGGCATGAAGACCTCTGATGCCATCTACCAGGTGCCTGACGCACTGAACAACAAGGCATTCAAGGAATACATCAACGTTATCGTGGCTCGCACCGCCGATAAAGACAACGCCACTTATAAGAAGATCGTGGACGCCTACCATTCCAAGGAAGTGGCCAAGGCCATCAACGACAACTACAAGGGTGAGGTTGAACCTGCATTCAAGTACTGATTTGCTTGGGCGAACAGCTAGCCTGGTATGAAAAATCGGGGTTCCGTTGCAGTAAATGGAACCCCGATTTTTCATATCAGCTTTATTACTTCGGCCAGCCCTTTGGCGTGTGCTCGATGGACCAGACACCCAGCTTATGAGAGAAGCTGCTCTGCCACTTGGCCTCCAGCTCCTCAGCAGTGAGGCGATTCTCCTTGGACTTCAAACGGTTCATCGCGTTGGTGTGCGTATCGTCAAGCAGCCACTTACGGATGAGGAAGTTCCACACCATCACCACGGCGGTGGCCACCAGCTTACCCACGTTCGTGCGCAGCAGATACTCGGCATGCTGCGAAACGAAGGCGTCATGGTTCATGCCATAGGTGGAAATCCAGATAATTGCGTCATTCATGAACAAGCCAACAACTGCGCCAGCCACGAAGATAACGATTTCCATCCAACGGGCCATGTCGTCGCGGTGCTTGAACACGAACTTCATGCTCGCCAGATAGTTGAAAATCAGGGAGATGATGAAGGAGATGGTGGCGGCAATCACATTGTGCATGTGGAATACGCCAACCAGAAGGTTCAGAATACCCCAGTCAATGATGAAGGCGATGACGCCCACAATGCCGAACTTCATAAGCTGTGCAATCAGTTTTCTCACAGTGGGTATTCAACACTATTGGGCTGACCGTTGGGCGGTATTTTGGCTGTTCTAGCCAATAATCTCCTCAATTCACGCCTCAGGAATTACTACACTGGCAGGTGTACGCCATTATGTAAGGATTTCATAAGGAGGAATCCATGCCCGTTATTCACACTCACGTTTCCGTGTCCACTACTCCTGAGCAGCGCGAGGCTTTGAAGGCCGCTTACGGCAAGGCCATCACCGCCGTGCCCGGCAAGTCCGAAGGCTGGCTGATGTGCCCGTTCGAAGACAATATGCCGATTTACTTCGGCGGCTCCGACGATAAGCCAGCCGCCTACGTTGAGGTCAACGTGTTCGGCCGTTCCGTGCCGGGCTCCGCATGGGAGAAGCT
This sequence comes from Bifidobacterium imperatoris, assembly GCF_002860405.1. Taxonomy (GTDB): domain Bacteria; phylum Actinomycetota; class Actinomycetes; order Actinomycetales; family Bifidobacteriaceae; genus Bifidobacterium; species Bifidobacterium imperatoris. The sequence continues at coordinate 46,796 of NZ_NMWV01000006.1, forward strand.
GACCGAATCCATTATGGCCGCACTGAACTCCACGCTGGGCATTCCTGAGGACCGCACGTACATCCGCTACACCGCCACCACCGACTGGGGCTGGAATGGCGGCAACTTCTAGTTGCAATAAAAAAGCTCCCTCATCAGAGGGAGCTTTTTAGTTGTGATAGGTCACACGATCTTCGGCATCGGAGTGGTCAGGCTCGTGGTCAGGTTGACGTGAGCCAAGCCTGCACCGGCGTGCACTTCGACCTTCTTCAGGGTCACAGTGCGTTCCTCTTCCGGTGCGCGGTCGTTGTCGGTCATGGTAGCCGGGGACTTGACGGCCACGAAGGCGAGATCATCCAGCGAGATGCCAGCGGACTGGCACAGCTTGTTGGCTTCAGCCAAGGAATCCAGGAAGCCGTCCTTAAGCAGCACGCGCTCAGCCGGCACACCGTAGGCATGCTCAGCAACCCACTTGGCATTGTCGATGATCGGCATACCCTTGTGGCTGTGCTGGGCCGGCGGCATGGAGCCGTTGGTCAGCACGTCCACGAAAGCGTCAATCTGGTCGGCGAGACCATCGCCGCCATCACGGTACAGGTTGCCGATAATCGGGTCACGGAACTCCAGCTTGGCAGCGGTTTCACGCAGTTCAGGAATCTGATCGTCCTCGCCTTCCCACAGGTTGATGAGCGGGAATGCCGGAATATCGAGCTTCTCCAAGCGATCAACATGGAACGGGTAGCGCCATGCGAGTTCTTCGTCGTCACGCCAAGTGGAGGCGCGGGTCACCACGATGGCGGCGGACGGCCACTGAGCGCCGTATTCACGGCAGGCGATATCCAACCACTTCTGGGCGCCAGCGTCGGTGCCGTAACCGGCTTCGACGATGACCACATCGTGCAGGGCGCACGCCATTTCCACGGCGATCAAGGTCGGAATGCCGATGGACACGTTGGCGAACGGGCCGCCGTGCACGTAGACCGGGGAGCCGTTCACGGTTTCGGTCAGGGCCGGCTTGACGGCATCGGCCAGGATGCCGGTGATGCGCCACAGATCCACGAATTCACCGAAGGTCACGGCCTTGCCATCCTTGGTGCCGGCGATCATCTTGGAGACACGATCGGCGATCTCATCCATAGAGCGGGAGAGCACCACAATCTGCATGAGCTCGCAGGTCGGGGTGAGCACCATCTTCTCCTTGACGTTGCCCTTGCCGTAATCCACGGCGATGGAGCGCAGGGAGCGGCTCGGCACTTCGGAAACGCGCGGCACGAGAATATCGTCCAGCTTGCCTTCGTCCACAGCCTTCTCAGCGAAGGAGACGAGCAGGTTCTGGGCGGCCTCAATAGAGCCCATTTCACCGCACAGACCCCAGTCGATGAGTTCCGGGTGAGTCAGGGATGCCTTGCCGCCACCGGAGGCACCGCCCTTGGAACCAGCTGCGGTGATGCCCATGCTCGGCTGGCGCAGCACTGCGGTTGCGTCAATGCCGCGCTTGTTCAGAGCGTCAATCAGGGCAATGGTGGTGGTGGTCTTGCCCTCGCCACGGGATGCCTTGAGCGGCGTATCGGCGGTGACAAGCACCACCTTGCCGTGCTTGCGCGGGGCATCCGGGTTTTCGGCCAGGTATTTCATGTAGCCGAAGGCGTCGATCTTCTTGACCAGACCGTACTGGCTGGTGAAGTCTTCAATAGTGGTCATTGATAGGCCTTTCTATTTGATCTGATGCGGATTAAAAATCGGACATGTGGAAGCCGTTCTTCATCTCCATGCTGCGAGTGTAGAGCACGGAGTCAAGCAGCTTCTCAGTTTCTTCCTTGAGCTGGTCAGCCATCGTCTGGTTGGCGGCGGCGAGAATACCGCGCACCTCAGTGTTGCGAGTGGCTTCAATAATCTCGTCCGGAGTCATCGGCTGCACGTCACCGTCCACGTTGTCTGCCTCGAACTCCTCTTCGGCAGCCGACTGTGCGGCTTCCTCAGCGGCGGTCAGACCAAGACGAGCCACCTGCTCATCGGTGGCGGCCACCAGACGGTGACCCATTGCGCCGGTCTTCTCCTGGTAACGCTCGACCGCGTTGGCGGTGGAGCGGAATGCGCCATCGCACAGGGCGGCGATGATGCGGTTGGCCCAGTAGAAGTTCTCGGAGGTCACACGGGTGGTGGTGTCTTCGAGGTAGGCGGGCGTGGTGTCCACGTTCGGGAAGAACGGCACCAGCGTGTTGAACGGGTTGGAGCCGTAAGCCATCCACTGCACAGCACGGGATGCCTGCGGGCGGTATGGGCGAATCTGCAGCACGGCAAGCTGGCTCTGACGGTTGATGCCAATCGGACGGTACATGTGGCGAGTGCGCTCATCGCCCAGCTGCCCGTACGGGTCAAACGGAGTGCCCTGGTAGTGGGAGCTCAGCACGTACTTAATGTCTTCGATGGTCACCTTGCGCTCAGGCTGGCGAGCCCACGGAATGTCGTTGGATTCCGGCTTGTGGTCGGCATCCGGGCCGTCCCAGACCTCGTCGTACGGGTTGAGGAAGCGCTGCATGGACCATGCGCGCGGGGTGTTGTAGACGTGGTCGGAATCGGAGTGGGAGCCGAAGGCATCACGCGGGTTAAACGGCGTGGTGTTCTCCACAGACAGATCAAGGTGGTTCGCCTCGATGAACTCAGCCAAATCAGCGGAGCACATGTGGTCTTCCTGGTCGCCCAGTGCATCATTCAAGTCGAATTCGTCGATGCCGAGCTGGTTCGGCATGGTCACGTATGCCTCATCCGGCACACGCTTGGCGATCCAATGATGACCGCCCACGGTTTCCAGCCACCAAATCTCATCGACATCGGAGAAGGCGACACCGTTCATCTCATAGGTGCCGTACTCCTCGAGCAGAGCGCCGAGGCGCTCCACGCCTTCACGTGCGGTCTTCACATACGGCAGCACGATGGTCAGGAAGTCCTCTTCGCCGATGCCGCCAGGCACTTCAGGCTCATCGCCCTTGGCCGGAACGTATTCCACAAACGGGTCAGCGCCGAGCACACGCTCATTGGTGGTCAGCGTTTCGGTGGCGCTCATGGCTACGTTCGCTTCGTTCACGCCAGCCTCGCCCCAAATGCCTTCCTTGAGGTCGGCGTTCGGCACTGCTGTGTACTGCAGTGGGTTGTCCGGCAGATTGATGGTCAGGTGAGAGATGACTGACTTGTATTCGCGCGGCTGTTCTTCCGGCTTCACTACGATGAAGCGCTTCGGGTTGAACTCGCCGTTCGCGGAATCCTCATTACGAGCGATGATGGTGGAACCGTCATAGCTCGCGTCCTTGCCTACCAAAATGGTGGTGCAGGCCATGTGCTGTTATGTCCTTTCTAATCTCGACTTCCCCTCTAGAACCTTGGCTCCCCTTGTCAGGGGAGCTGGCGCCGAAGGCGACTGAGGGGTAGTTCTATAGCAGGCGAAAGCCTGCAGAAAAACTATCGGCTAAAGCCGATTCCTTATAAAAATCACGCCTTGCCGGTGACGAACATGCCGCCCTGGTCAGGGGCTTCGCCGCATTCGCGCAGCTTGTGCAGCAGCTCGTTCATCCAGAATCCCTGATTCAAGCCAGGCAGTGGTTCCTTTGTGGCCCAAACGTGCAGGTAGTAATCATGATCCTTGTCTGGCGGCTGCGGGCCGTTGTACCGCATAATCACGGCCGGGTCATTATCACGCCCCACGAACTTGGATGCCGAGGAATTACGCCCCTGCACCGCTTCCGGAATCATGGCCGGCATCTGACGGGAGAAGTCCGGCGGAATGGCGAGTGCATGCGAATCATTGAAATCGAACATCAATGCGTCGATGGGCAGGTTTGCCACGGTCCAGTGAATCCATTCGAAGCCGCATACCGGAATCGAATCAGGATCGGTGAACGTCCAGTGCAGATAACGCGCTTCCGGATTCACCTCGTCCACGTAGAACGGGAAGGAGATAACTGGCACACCGCCAGCCCTGTATTCAGGCGCGGCGGCCTTGGCGAAATCGTCAGGCACAACCGTGAAATCAGCGGAAATCTTCATACGCTCCAGTGTATCGCGGGGCATGTTACTGCCAAGAGCGTCACGATAACGGTTGCGTATCAATACGCAACGAGGGTCTCCTCGTAATGAAGAGACCCTCGTGAGCTATTAGCTGATGAAATTATCAGAATCAGGCTTGGCGACGGCGGTACACCACCACGCTCACGCCAGCCACCAGCAGAGCGATTGCAGCGAATGCAATCACCAGAACGCTGCTACCGGTATCGGTCAGCTTCTGCGGCTTGGTGGCAGTGTTGTTCTTGTTGGAATTCGGCTTAGTAGCAGAACCAGTGTTGTTCTGGTTGGTATTGGAACCGCCATTGTTCTGGTTGTTGCCGGAATTCTGACCTGCAGCAACGGTTACCGGAGCCCAGCCGAGCAGGTTGCCGTCGTTGTCGTAAAGGGCAATCTTGTGGTCGCCGTTCACGGTGTCGGATGGAATCTGGTACTCGACGTAGGCCTTGCCATCCTTGTCCACACGGACTGCGGAAGCCTTGCCATCAGCAGAATCCAGCTGCTTTGGAGTGGAGTAAATGTAGCCAGTCCAGTAGCAGTACTGATTAGATTCCACAGCAGCCTTGCATGCTGCAGTGTCCTTCAGGCTGTCCACGTACAGGCGGTAGGTGGAGCCGGCAGTGGCCTTGCCGTCGTTAGCGCCCACGATGCCACCCTTATTGGCGTCAGTGAGTTGCTCGGAAGCAACCGGGCCGTTAGCAGCGGCCTTGGTAGTGAAGTCCTGGACATTCTTCAATCCAGCAGCATTACCGGATGGGGCATAAATCACACCATCGCCGAACTCCAGCACAATGCCGGAGTACATCATCGAAGCCGGATCACGATTCGTGTTGTTGGAATCAAGAACATCTGACAGCATCATGTAATCAGGCGTCGTATTGTCACTGTAGCCCCAATTGCCGTACTTGGTACCAGACAGCAAGCCTGGAATCACACTGGTGAGTTCGCCGGAAGAAGCAATGGCAGGGTCTCCCGCATCACGAGTCTTGTAGGCCGCTCGAGAAAACCACTGGCCTGTCAGCACTGCCGTTGAAGAATCGGCATTGAAACTAGACGCCAGATTCGTCACTCGATAAGCATCACCAGTGGTATCGTCCTTGTCATCGACAAAACCAGTCTTGCAGTCCCACGCAATACGATCAAGACCGCCTATACCTTTGGGCACATACTTGCCGCTCAGTTGATATGCGCGAGCCACAGTAGTCGAGAGGCAAATCTTGGTTACATCATTGGCGATTCGGGAATCGAACGTGTAATGAGCCTTCAAGCCTGCAGTGTGCTGGCCAACATCTTCCACAGTCAGGCTATCAAGTTTGACTGCCTTGTCAAGGTTTACTACGGATACAGTCACGCCGCCATACACGCTTACTACAGGACCATACACGAAGTCGGAATACTCGCCACTGTCCTGAACCAGTGCAAACCACGCTGAAGTAATATCAGCGCCTCCATAGGAGACTTCCACCGTCTTAGTGGTTGAATCCGCAGTGAACCCCGAACCGTATTCACCATAGGTTTCTGAACCTACTGCAGGTTCTTCACCGCCGCCAGAAATATTGCTGGCGATACCATATTTCTGGCCAATGGTCAGGCCAGTTACTGTCACCTTGAACTTCTCCGCACTGGAAAGGTAGACACTTGTCTTCAGCACACCCTGCGGAGCCTCAACGTTGTTAATGGTCGCTCCAGCGGCAGCAGCCTTGGCTTGAGCCTTCGGAGTGGCCTGCTTAGTAGCCGGAGCCGGGGTCTTGGCAGCATCTTTATCGGACTGGTCGGACTGAGCCTGAGCGGCATCAGCCTGTGCCTGCTGAGTTTGCGTAGCTTGGCCGCTAACCGTAGCCTGCTGAGACTGCGTTGTTTGCGGCGAGGTGTCAGTGCCGGCAGTATCGTCGGCGTATGCCGTGCCAGCGCCTGCGAGCATCATGCTCAAGCCCGCAAGGATGGCGGCAACTTTGCCCATCTTCTTCATAGGTTTCCCTTCAATAGTGCGCAATCATGATAATTACGCTCCTACTGCGGAACGCTACCCCCCCCGTGGTCAAAACCGTTTCAGCAGATGGGCATCTGTTGCATGCATGGACACCCTCTACGGAATCAGGGCGCAGAAGAGGGCTTCGAACGTGAGCAGGGGGTTGCCGTTACCGGCCAGGCGCTTGCGAGCATGAGCTACTTCATCGAGCCGAGCCACAGCACCCGCACGATTCAACCGAACCGAAAGCTCAGTAATTGCAGTCCGATTCTCGAGGTTAATCAACCCAACAGAATCCTCAGCATTGTTCTGCAACACAGCCACATCACGGTAAATGGAGGCCACGGAGTTCAGCGCACGGTCCAGAACATCGCGCGTGCGACGAGTGGAATACCGCTTCACGTCATCCTTCTTGGCCACCTGATTGAACGCGCCACGCAGTTTCGGGGGGATACGCTCCCCCTCCGCCAAACCGTTGATGCGGCGGAATTCCGCTTCCTGCTTGCCGGCCCATTCATTGGCGTCCGCCTCGGCCTGTCCCTTGGCATTGTCAATCAGATTGCCGGCGAGCAGCACAGCATCCGAAGCTCGGGCGAGGTTCAATACACCGACGATCAACTCGTCGCGGTCAGACATGACGCGTTCATTCGTGGCGTACAGGCGCGCAATGCCAATATGGCCTTCGGACAAGCGGGCCGCGCGCTGGGCAATCTTTGGCTCAGCGCCGGTATTCGACACCAGGAAATCAGCAACCGCCGCCGTGGACGGCACAGCCAGATTGACCACGCGGCAGCGTGAACGAATCGTCGGCAGCACATCCTGGGCACTTGGCGCGCACAACAGCCAAATGCAGCGCTCGGATGGCTCCTCAATCTCTTTCAGCAGCACGTTGGTGGTGCGCTCGAGCATACGATCAACGTCTTCGATAATGATGATGCGCCACGGTGCGGTGGCCGGCATCTGCTCGGAGGTGGCGATAATGTCACGCACTTGATCAATGCCGATGGTCACCTTGTTGGTAGTCAGTACGGTGACGTCCGGGTGTGTGCCGGCAAGCACCTGCTGTGTGACACGCGTAGGTTCGGCGCTCATGCCATGGTCCGGGCTTTCCAGCGCCGCGGCGAATGCGCGAGCCATATTCGAGCGCCCGGAGCCGGGAGGTCCGCAAATCAGCCATGACTGCGTAATCTGGCTCGGATCGCCTTGTGCGATGCGGCTAAACATATCTACGACGGGTTTTTGCCCGACCAGCGAATCCCATACACTCATGCGAGCTCCTTGGAATCCTCGGAGCCTAACAGCGTCTTGATATCCGCTTCGATTGCAGCCCACACCTGTTCGATGGATTGGCTGGCATCAATCACGCGGAAACGATCCGGTTCGGCGGCAGCCAAGTCAAGGAATGCTTGGCGGGTGCGGGATTGGAAGTCATCGCCCGCAGATTCCATACGGTCTTCGGCATGCTGGAGGCGATTATGAGACATCGCCGGATCCATATCCAGTAAATATGTGCGAGCAGGCAGCAGATTATTGGTGGCCCACATGCTTAAATCGCGGATTTCCTTGAGAGTCAGTTCGCGGCCACCGGCCTGGTAGGCCAAGGAGGAATCCAAGTACCGGTCGGTGATGACCACTTCGCCGCGTTCCAGCGCTGGGCGAATCGTTTCGGCTACATGTTGGGCTCGGTCTGCAGCGAAGAGCAGCGCTTCGGCGCGCGGAGCGATATCAGCTGAGCCGTTAACGCCGTGCAGCAGCATTTGGCGGATTGCCGCTCCCAGCGCCGTGCCGCCCGGTTCGCGCGTGACCACTACCGTGCGGCCATGAGCTTCCAAATATGCGCGCAGCCGCTCAACTTGCGTGGTTTTACCCACGCCATCAACGCCTTCAAACGAAATAAACAGACCGGTCATACGACCGACCTTAGCGTTAGGCACCGAGTTGCGTGTTGACTTGTTGAAGCAGAGCCAAGATGATGTGAGGCTATTTCTTCTTGGGCTTGGCGGCTACTACTGCCGGGCGGGTGAAGCCTTCGTTGGCGGTGAGCCAGTCGATATCGGCCTTCACTGTGGCAGCGGTGGAACCGAGCTTTTCCGCAATACGCGTATTGGCCCAGCCCTTATTCGCCAGCTTCTTGACTTCAGCACGGCGTTCAGCACGCTTGGCCTCAACAGCGCTCATCTTGGGAGCGGCTGCGGCTTTGCCCTTACCCTTGCCAGCGGCAGCGCCACGTCCGCGACCACGACCACGTGTGGACGGACCAGCTGCACGCTTTTCAGCAAGCAGGCGGAACGCATCATCCGGCGTAATGGATTCCGGCGTGTACTGACGCGGCACGGTGCGGTTGGTTTCACCATCCGTAATGTATGCGCCGAATCGGCCATCCTTGATGGTCACATTCTTGCCGGTAGCCGGGTCAGTGCCGAGCTCACGCAGCGGCGGTTTAGCAGCACCACGGCCACGTCCGCGGCCATACTTCGGCTGGGAGAACAGCTCCTTGGCCTTGTTCAGGTCAACGGTAAAAATCTCATCTTCGGAAGCGAGCGAACGCGTTTCGGACTTGCCATCCGCGCCGGTCTTGGTCAGGTACGGGCCGTAACGACCGTTATTAGCGGAAACCGTGCATTCGGAGACCTCGCCGGTTTCGGCATTGGTCTCCTCATACTTGCCCACTTCACGAGGCAAGCTCAGCAAACGCAGTGCGTCCTCCAAAGACAGCGATTCCGGGCTCATCGTTTTGAACAGCGAAGCCATCTTCGGGCGCGGCGCTTCCTTCGCACCCTCAGGGGTAGGCAGAATCAACGCCACGTACGGACCGAATCGACCATTGCGCACTTCCACCGTGCCACCCGTGGCCGGATCAGTACCGAGCTCGCGCGGACCACCGGAATGGTTGTCAATCAGGTCACGCGCCACAGCAACCGTCAGCTCATCTGGAGCGATAGTGTCCGGCAAGGAAGCACGCTTCGGATTGCCTTCGGCATCCATATGCTCCATGTCTTCCAAGTACGGACCGTAACGGCCGACACGCACATGAAGCCCCTCGCCAATATCGATGGTGTTGATGGCTCGTGCGTCAATCTCGCCAAGCTGAGCCACCTGCTGCTGCAAGCCTTCATGGGCTTCGTCGGCATTATGCGCAGCGCCCTCGCCAGAACCGAAGTAGAAACGGGTCAGCCAATCGCGGCCGGTTTCCTCACCGTGAGCAATACGATCAAGACCGTTTTCCATTTCTGCAGTGAACTGATAGTCCACCAGCTTCGGGAAGTTCTGTTCCAGAAGCTTGACTACAGAGAATGCCAGCCAGCTTGGAATCAGCGCACGTCCGCGCTCATAGACATAGCCACGATCCATGATGGTGGAGATGATGCTGGCGTACGTAGACGGGCGGCCGATTTCCTTGGCTTCCAGGGTCTTAACCAGCGTGGCCTCAGTGTAGCGAGCCGGCGGCTGGGTTTCGTGGCCATCCGGCTCCACGCTGGTGGCATCAACACGCTGGCCAACGGTCATCGGCGGCAAGGATGCGTTGGACTCAGAGGCATCGCCCTTGGTCTTAGCGGCAGCCTCAGCAGCACCAGCGGCAGCAGAACCCGAAGCGGCACCAGTCGCGGCCTTCTTACGCCCTTCACCGGTCGCCTTCATAAAGCCCGGGAATTCAATCACCGTGCCAGAAGCCTGGAATACAGCTTCACCCTCATTGGCACCAGCCGGAGCGGACAAGCGAACAGTAGCAGTAGAACCAGTGGCATCAGCCATCTGGCAGGCGAGCGTACGCTGCCAAATCAACGTGTACAGTCGCAGCTGATCAACCGGCAGCTTGGATGCCAACTCATCAGGATCATGGAAGCGCGAACCAGCTGGGCGAATACATTCGTGGGCCTCCTGCGCACCTGCAGTCTTGGTCGCATACTGCTTAGGTTCGGCGGAAAGGAACGCCTCGCCAAAGTGATAGCTCACCGCATTGCGGGCCGCTGCAATAGCTTCCTGAGACAGCGTCACCGAATCGGTTCGCATATACGTGATGTAACCGTTCTCATACAGGCTTTGTGCCGCGCGCATCACCGCGCGAGCGCCCATACCCAAACGATTGCCTGCGGTCTGCTGCAACGTCGAGGTGGTAAACGGCGGTTGCGGACGGCGACGGTATGGCTTGGTCTCCATAGACATCACCGTAAAATCAGCGTTTTTCAGCGTTTCAGCCACGGCCGTTGCGGAAGCCTCATCCAACTGGCGAACATTGGCCTTGAATCCGTCCGGCGTGAGCTGACCGTCAGCACCGAAGTCTTTGGAACCGGCGAGCCGCTTGCCGCCAAGGGAAATCATGCGAGCGCAGAATTCAGCAGTCTCCCCTTGCGCATCCGGCGCGGCAAGAGTCACCACAATATCCCAGTACGGTGCACGCTTGAACGCCATGCGCTCACGTTCGCGCTCCACAATCAGGCGAGTAGCCACAGACTGCACGCGGCCGGCCGACAATCCCGGTCCAACCTTGCGCCACAGCACCGGGGAAAGCTCATAGCCATACAGACGGTCGAGAATACGGCGGGTTTCCTGAGCGTCCACCATATTGCCATCAACATCACGCGTCTTGGTCAACGAATCATTGATAGCGTTCTTGGTGATCTCGTGGAACACCATGCGCTTCACCGGCACCTTAGGCTTCAGCGTCTGCACCAAATGCCATGCAATAGCCTCGCCTTCGCGATCCTCATCAGTTGCGAGGTAGAGTTCGTCGGCGTTCTTCAGGGCAGATTTCAGTTCGCTTACCGTACGCTTCTTATCGCCATCGACAATGTAATACGGCTTGAAACCGTCGTTCACGTCAACGCCGAACTTGCCGAACTTGGCTTTGTCCGCCGCGGGAACCTGGCTGGGCTGAGCGAGGTCACGAATATGACCCACCGAGGCCATGACGGTGTAATCCTTGCCCAGGTAGTCACCGATCTTGTGAGCCTTGGTTGGAGACTCCACGATCACAAGCTTGGTAGCCATGCCCTCTCCTTATATTCCGATGAAACGTACGGTGTTTCTGGCGTCATAATACTCATGGTTTATGCTCAACTGCCAAATTTGCGGCCGGTTGACGGCCAAATACGCTGTTTTCAGCATCTTTGGCAGTACTTCTGGGTATTACTTCGGCTGCGCTGGCGGTGCAGGCGGCGCACCGATCAAGCCGAGTCGGCTCAGCGGTGCTGCAGTAATATGGCGCAGCGCCAGCAACAAACCGAATGCGAGCGCGGCAATACCAGACACACTCACCACAGCACTGACAATGGCACCCTCTACTGACCAGGAAGCTTCGATATTCAAGCCCGGCAGTACCTGCCAAATCACGTACGCGCTGTACGCCAGAAGCAGCAATCCGCCAGTAATCAGCACACTGCCTGCAATCTGCACGCTCACTGAGGAGACGCGGCGGCCGGGATCATCCATGCCGGAGGTGCGCGTGAATGCCAATGTAATCAAAGCCAGGCCCGCGACCAGCAGAATCGACATCAGCACGTCCGATGTGCGGTGCCACTGCCCCACCATCACTGATACGCCTACCAGTACCGACCAGATGCCGCCGACTACAGCGGCCAGCGCACGCGCGGCTCGCGGCACGGCAATCAGCAGCAATACTGCACTGGCTGCAGCCAGCATGGTGTGGCCGGAAGGCGCGGAATTAGCGACCGGTGAGTCGGTCTGAATGATGAACGGGCGCGGCAGCAGCTGTTTGATTTGGGTGACGGCAAGGCACACTGCAGCAAATACTGCCATCTGCCCGACCAGCCACCAGCGGCGACGCACCAAGGCAATAATCACGCCAATGCCGCCAAGCACACAGCTCACTGCAATAACAAGCCAGGATTGCGCCACCGCGTAAATCACGCCTGATATCCAGACCGGCACATGGGCGGGCAGCTGGCTCCACACGATTTCGTCATACGACTGACCGTTTTCGGTGTAGACGCACAGCCACCAAATACCGAATGCGGCCAGAATCAACAGCACGCCGAACACTGCGCACAGCACGCGGCTGGAAATGCGCGGGCGAACGGTCAGCGGATCAAGTCGGGCAAGACCTCGGTCAAGATCATCGCTCAATCTATGATCGAACATATCCGCGTCGTCGGTATTGCGAGCCGGGCTCGATACTGGGCCGAGCGCCGCCAACGGATCGTGGACCGCGGAATCAATCGAATCAATAGAGCCGACCATGTTTGCAGGCGCGTGCGGATCGCGAATTACAGGATGCTGTGCGTCATTCATACCCATGACTGTACGGCCGCGCCCCGGACAGTGGCGTGTAAGAGTCGTGGCTCAGGGCCAAATCCGCACAAACAGACGCTAGTGGGCGAGCTAATCGATGTACAAAGTCACAATGCGCAGCACATGCGAAAGAGAGGCGAGGAAATAGAAAACCCCCACGCACCCGCAAGAGGCCACTTACCCTTGCTGCATTCCTGCCCTGGGGGAGTTGGGTGACATAGCGCCGCGTGGAGGCTTTGTTCAGTGTAAAGACATGCGTGGACTATCGCAACTCCACCAGCGGCTTCATCAACAACTCCACCCACAACTCACCCACAACTCCCATGCCTTCAGCCAGCGTCCAGCAGCCTTTCAGCAGGCATCGTTCAATCATCAAATTTGTGAGAATTCGGCGCAAATACACTCCGCCCAAGGTGGAAATCACCCAAAAATTAGCTCTATTTTCAGCACCCATGGTTACGGTGTCATGCATGGCTTCATATCAACGTCGCGCACGTGCCGGCAGCAATGGCCCCGCCACTCGCAAACCGCGCACCACACAAAGCAAGACCGCCGGCAGCCACAGCACCAGCCACCGCCGCAATCATAAGAAAAAAGGCGGCAACGGCAAGCATCGCGTATTGAAGTGGATTCTTCGGATTTTCCTCGGCCTTCTCGGCCTAGGCATTCTGACCGGCATCGGCGTATTCGCATACCTGTACGCCACCACCGAAGTGCCGCAGCCGGAAAAATTCGCGCTGGCAGAGAAAACCACGGTGTATTACTCGGACGGCACTACCGCCATCGGCTCATATGCAGAGCAGAATCGTGAGATTATTTCCTGCACCGACTTGCCGGATTACATCGGCAACGCCATCGTGGCATCCGAAAACCGCACATTCTATACGGATAAAGGCATCGACTTAAAAGGCATCGCCCGCGCATTCCTGAACAATGTGACCACGGGAACCCGCCAAGGTGGCTCTACTATTACCCAGCAGTACGCTGAACGCTACTATCTCGGCGAAACCACCACGTACGCGGGCAAGGCTCGCGAGGCGATTCTGGCTATCAAAATTGCACAAACTGAATCTAAGGAAGAAGTGCTGTGCAATTACATGAATACGATTTATCTGGGCCGTAATTCGTACGGCATTCAGGCAGCCGCCAAAGCCTACTTCAATAAGGATGCCAAGGACTTGACGCTGTCTGAAGCTGCGATGATTGCGGGCATTATTCCAGCGCCTTCCACATGGGATCCGGCCGACAACCCAAATATTGCCAAGCAGCGATTCAAGCGCGTGCTGAACATCATGCAGGAAGACGGATACATTACCGCCAAAGAACGTAAGGCAGCCGCTTTCCCGGAGACCGCTGCGGTAGCGCAACAGAATGAGTATCAGGGGCCCAACGGCTATCTGCTCACCATGGTGCGCCAGGAATTGGTGGATTCCAAGGCCTTCACCAAGGAAGACTTGGATACCGGCGGCTACAAGATCGTCACCACCATTGATAAAGCCAAACAGGATGTTATGCAGTCTGTGGGCGACGCGCGCGTCAATGGCATGCCAGATACCTTGCAGGTTGGTGGCATCGCAGTGGAGCAAAAAACCGGTGCCGTGGTAAGTATTTACGCCGGTTCTGATTATCTGACAAAGCCGCTCAACAACGCTAATCAGGCAGTATTCGAGCCTGGCTCAACTATGAAACCGTTCGCGCTACTTGGCGCAGCTCAGGAGGGCGTGAGCTTCGATACGAAGTTCAACGGCAACTCGCATCAGCATTTCTCCGGTATTTCCGCGGAAGTCAATAATGCGTTGAACATCAACTGGGGCAATATCAACCTCTATCAGGCCACTGCGAACTCAGTGAACACAGTGTTCATGAATGTGAACGAACATCTGACTCCGCAACGCACAGCAAAGATCGCACATGAGGCAGGCATTACCGGCGATATTGATGAGACTTCGCCGTACAACGTGCTGGGCATCAACGCGCTGACTGTATGGGATTTGGCTCAGGGACACTCGACTATCGCTAATAATGGCGTGAAAAATACGCTGCACATGGTGTCTCAGGTGCTTGATTCGAATGGTAAGAACCTGTACAAAGCGCCTAGTGAGAATAAGAAAGTGTTCGATGCCAACGATTGCGAGCTTGTGCAGAAGGCTATGCTCGGCACTACAACCACCGGTACTGCATCTAGTGTGTCTCGCGCGCTCGGCGGCCGCCAGGTGGCCGGTAAGTCCGGCACTGCGAATGATGAGCTTGCCGCTTCATTCGTGGGGTATACGCCAAGTTTGATGAATGTGTGGGCTATTTGGAACCCGGATGCTGACGGTAATCCGCAGGTTGTGCCCGCTTTCGGCGGCTATGGCGTGACGTCTACCGGATATCCGGCACATTTGTTCACTGAATATATGTCTCAGGCGTTGAAGGGCACTGCAGTTGAGCAGTTCACCACGCCTAAGGACACCGGTAAAATCGGCGGACCTGATGGCACGTGGGGCTTGGGCAGCGGTTCTTCATCGTCCTCTGACTCGTCCAGCAATAGCCAGCAGTCCACTACCGAGGGCAATTCCTCGTCGTCTTCCGGCACTGGATCGAACAGCCAGTCTTCTACTCCGGATTGTTCCACGAATCCAAGCTCAGCTGCATGCCAGAACAGCTCCAATAGTTCCAATAGCAGTAATGGCAACGAGAGTACGGATTCGTCGGGCGGCTCGAGTGGAAGCGACGAATCCGGAGGCGGCAACAGCAGCGGCTCCGATTCCGGTGGCGACACCGGAACAGGGGATGGCAGCTCGACCGGAGGTAATTCTTAAACCGATTTTGCTGCATATATGACTGTGGGCTCCTTGCAGATTTTGCAAGGAGCCCACATTGGGTTTTATGCGGCTATAGCCGTATTGACCTTACCGCTGATGACTACCCCTCAGTCGGCTTCGCCGCCAGCTCCCCTGACAAGGGGAGCCAGAAGGAGGGTCAGCGTGCGCGGCGGGAGCGGTTGATGGCGGAGATGATGGCCTTCAGTGCGCTGGTGGTGATGGAGGAATCGATACCCACACCCCAAACGATCTGTGCATCATCGGCCTCGCCAACCTGGCATTCCACGTAGGAGGCTGCCATAGCGTTGGTGCCCACGGACATCGTGTGCTCCACGTAGTCCATAACGGAGGCATCCACGCCGAAGTTGGAGATGGCGTTGAGGAAGGCGGCAATCGGACCGTTGCCCATACCGGAAACCTCGCGCTCCACCGGCTCATCCACGCCCACGTTCACACCGCGATCGAGCAGGCGAGCCTTGAGCACAGTATCGGAACCGTCTTCGCCGGAGCTGATAGCCACCTTGAGCAGCTTCAAGCGGCCCCACGGAGCGAGCGAAGCGTCGTGAGTATCGCCCACGACCACGCCAGCGGCAGTCATACCAGACTGCTCGACCGGCAGGTACTCGTCCTTGAACAGACGCCAGATATCCTCGTCCTTGACTTCCTTCTTGGTGTCGTCCGCGTACTTCTGCACGATCTTGTCGAATTCCACCTGCAGGCGCTTCGGCAGGTCAAGGTTGTGGTTGGTCTTGAGCAGGTAGGCCATGCCGCCCTTGCCGGACTGGGAGTTGACGCGGATGATGGCCTCGTAGGTGCGGCCGATATCCTTCGGATCGATCGGCAGGTACGGCACGAGCCAAATGAAGTTGTCCAAATCGGCACCAGCGCGCTCGGCGGCCACCTGACGAGCCTCGAGACCCTTCTTGATGGCGTCCTGATGGGAGCCGGAGAAGGCGGTGAACACGAAGTTGCCGGCGTACGGGTGACGTTCGGAAATCTTGATCTGGTTGCAGTACTCAACGGTCTTGCGGATTTCCGGCACGTTGGAGAGGTCCAGCTGCGGGTCAAGACCCTGGGTCAGCATGTTGAGACCCAGCGTGACGAGGTCCACGTTGCCGGTACGCTCGCCGTTGCCCAGCAAGCAGCCTTCCACACGATCAGCGCCAGCGAGCACAGCCAGCTCGGTGGCGGCAACGCCCATGCCCTCATCGTTGTGCGGATGCAGGGACAGCACCACAGCATCGCGATCGTCCAAGTGAGTGGACACGTACTCCACTTCGTCGGCGAACACGTTCGGCGTGGTCATTTCCACGGTGGCCGGCAGGTTGATGATCATCGGATGTTCAGGGGTGGGCTTAATCACGCCGATCACAGCGTTGCACACCTCGACTGCGTACTCCGGCTCGGTACCGGTGAAGGATTCCGGCGAGTACTCGTAGTACAGGTCGATGCCCTTGGCTTCGGATTCGAGGTCCTTGCACAGTTCGGCGGCGTCCGTGGCGAGCTTCTTGATTTCTTCCTTGTTCTTGCGGAACACGACTTCGCGCTGCAGCACAGACACGGAGTTGTAGAAGTGCACGATGGCACGCTTGGCACCCTTCAGTGCCTCGTACGTACGGCGAATCAAGTGCTCGCGGCACTGGGTGAGCACCACGATGGTCACATCGTCCGGAATCAGCTCACGCTCGATGAGCATGCGAATAAAGTCAAAATCAGTCTCAGAAGCGGACGGGAAGCCTACCTCGATCTCCTTGAATCCCATGGAGACCAGGAGATTCCAGAAGCGCAGCTTACGCTCGGAATCCATCGGGTTGACGAGTGCCTGGTTGCCGTCGCGCAAATCCACAGAGCACCAGCGCGGTGCGCGCTGCAGTCGCTTACCCGGCCACGTACGCTCCGGGTAATCAAACGGGACCTGCTTGTCGTATGCCACGTACTTGTTGTACGGCATGCGGCTCGGCTTCTGCGGATCACCGATGAATCGTGCCGGAGGCAGCAGCGGGTCATTATTACCCCCATTGGACGCTGCGGCAACCGCTGCGAGATCAAAAACGGATGATTGATCCTGACCCATCGTTCCTCCTTTTCTATTGATGTACGCGAAGTTCGTTTCCTATGGTTTGTCAAGAGCTTCGCGGCTTTGTTAATGTGCACGAAACATACTACAAGCCAGCGAGGGCAACACCCGCGAAAACCGCCGTATTGTGGCGGATTCGGCACATTGCGGCGGTTTGAGCTGGGTTATCGAGCGCTTTTCATCAATGATTTGATAATCGCCACAAAGCCCAGGCTGACTGCTCCGGCGAGCACAGCGAATACCTGCGGGCGGCGCAGTTCATTGCGAGCGCTGATGGCACCGGTGATGCAATGATCCTCGAACCAGACGCGTACCTCGTTGCTGGAGTAGCGGCCGACGAGTTCACCCCAAGTGAGCATGCGGGTCACGTAGCCGGCCGGATTGCTTTCATGGAATTCGAACAGGCGAATGCCGCGGTAACGGGACTTCGGGCCATAGCATTCAAATCCGCAGGTGGGCGCGTAGCCTAAATCGATGCCGTGCACATGGCCCACAAACGCGTTTTTATGGTCGTGGCCGCAGAACAGCGCGAAGTATCCGCCAGCTGCGGTAAGTGCAGCCACTTCCCCCACGTTTTCGTCCGCACAGCCGATGGCTTCGCCAAGACGAGAGCCCGGGCGGCACACTTCGTGATTGAGCACATAGCAGTGGCCGGCGTGCGAGCGTGCGCCTTCCACGGCGTTCGGAGTCCACGCGGGCACCTCTTTGAGGCAGTCGTAGAACTCCTGCGGCGGAATGTGCTGGAAGGCGATGGCCGGCACCGGTTTGCCGTCGCCGTTGCGAGCGCCAAGCTCATCTTGCACTGCACCCAACCATTCCAAGGCTTCTGGCGTAGGAGTGCCGTAGCCATCGGAATCAGCCAGATCAAGGCCGCGTGAGTTGACTACGTACGCGGGGTATTGTGCATCATTTTCGCGCTCACTGGCCGCATCGGTGTCGGCGGCGTAATCGCCCGAGTTCACCATCATGACGGACATGGCCACGCGCCCGGACCCATCGGATGACTCAATCGGTAGCGCAAAAGTGCCAGGTTCAAGGCTGTCTTCTGGATTAAGGCAGCCGGGGAATTCGCGGTAGATATCATCCTGTTCATCCGCGAGGATGCCGCACTGGAAATCATGATTACCGTAGGTGGCAGCAAACGGTACGTTTGCCTCGATGACCGGGCCGAGGAATCCGGCGAATGTGCGGCGGACTTTATCGCGAGTTTGATCCATGAGCTCGTCCATCGTAGGCTCAGCAGGCTGTGCAGCAGATTGCGCAGCGGACTGCGACTCGGCATGGCGCTTGATTCCACGCAACTTGGCTTCAACTTCGGTGACTACGCGCACGCGAGCGCCAGGTTCTTCGCCGCGGCGGCGCAGGAATGTGTCGATATAAGCGGGATCATAACCGCGGATTTGGTCGCCAGTGAATACCACAAGGTCAGGGTCGGCTTTGCGGATGGCCTCACGGATGAGGCGGATGGTGTCTTTTTGCACATCAGGGCCGTCTTGTACGTCGGCCATTTGCAGCACGCGGAAGCTGCCGTCTTCGCGGAATCGCAAGCTTGTCATGGTTCTTCAGTGTAGGGGCGAGTGCAGTTGAACGCCCCGCTATTCACAGGACCGGCACAGCACGTTTTGCTTCCGGAAATATGCGGGATTACAGATTGGCCGCGCGGCTATATTTCATTCATGATACCATAGAGTTGTCTGATGTCTGATAACTTAATGTTTGCCATCTCAACGACGAGTATGCAGAGCACCCCAGCACACCAACCATTGCATGCAAGTAGTCGGCAAACCGTAAACCAGCGACAGACACCCCCGAAATACAAGTTGCACCCTCTATCGGGCCAACCCGTATCGCAATAGGCGCAAAACCTAGTTTCCCTTTGCGTTTCGCACTATTGTGGTGGGCAATACCACCGGGGAAACTGCTTTTCTCAACCGCGACAACAACGTCACGGCCCCGCAAGGACGAACACGACAAGGAGCGTATCATGAGCAACCCATCCGGTCCGGCCGCACTTGAGACGCCGAACCAGACCGGGGAGTCGGCCCAGCCGCAGAATGGCGAGGCCCCGGAGGAATATACCTATACCCAGCAAGAGCTGGCGTTGTTGGCTCGACTATCACTACAGGGCGGCACATCCGCTATCTCTCAGCGCAGCCGTTGCGATGAGACGATGGACGCCATCAAATCCTATATTCTGCACGAGCACCTGCAGCCTGGTGACGTGCTTCCCACCGAAGCGCAACTGTGCGATACCATTGGCGCTTCTCGCTCTTCAGTGCGCGAGGCCGTACGCAAGCTTGAAGCTCTGAACATCGTCAAAGTGGAACACGGCAAAGGTACCTTTGTCGGGTCACTGTCTTTGGACCCGATGGTGGAAACACTGGCCTTCCGTTCCATGGTGTCCGTAGGCAAGAATTTCGCTGATCTGCAGGATGTGGTGCAATTGAGGCGATTCCTCGACCTTGGCTGCGCCGACGAAGTGGTGGCGTCGCTGGCGAACACCGAACAACCGCATCTTATGGAACTCGCCGACTCCATGACCGCAACGGCCAAAGGTGGCAAAACGTTCCTAGCGCTCGACATTGACTTCCATATGGGCATTCTCGACTCATTGGACAACACCATTGTCAAGCAGATGGTCCGTTCATTGTGGCTGGTTCATATGGCGGTACTCCCCCAGCTCGGACTGCCAGTATCCAGCGAACTTGACCGCACCGCATCAGCCCACCGTCGCATGCTCGACGCAGCGCTGGCCGGCGATGTTGAGGCATACCGCCGCGCTGTCATCGATCATTACGAGCCAATCGAATCCATTCTGAAGCAGCGAATCCTCGACGGCAACGAGTAATCGGCTCTTCGCCAATCCTCACTTCAATACAACGAATGCGGGGCGAATCACCGGAATTTTTTCCGAGTGATTCGCCCCGCATTCGTTAAGGAGGAGGAAAAAGAAGAGACGAGATGAAGTTAGAAATAGATTCGCGAGAGGTTGTGATTTGGGTCCGATTACATCAGACCCAAATCACATCAGACCAAATCAGACCGCAGTGGAAGCGCTGACTTCCTCGGCAGTGCGCACCGGTTCCAGACCGCATTCGCGCAGCACCGAGGCCACAGCCTCCACGTTCGCGCCGGTCAGCGCGCGTACCGGGTTGGGCATCTGATTAGTTTCAAACACGCCAAGCAGTGCCATAGCGGTCTTGAACGCACCCACGCCGGCTCCGAATCCGGAGACGCCGGAGGTCACGTTCACAATGTTCATCAGAGCGGCGAGCTTGTCTTGCTCGGTGCGCACGGTGGCCCAATCGCCGGATTCGTAGGCCTGCCACATGCGCACATAGCCCGTGCATTCCACGTTGCCCAGGCCAGGCACGCTGCCGTCTGCACCGGCCATGTAAGCGCCGTCCACCACGACTTCTTGGCCGGTGAGCAGCACCAGCGGATGGCCGGCCTTGCGATTGGCGTCGCACAGGAAGCGGAAGGACACGTCGTCGTTGGAGGAATCCTTCACACCGGTGAGCACACCGTCAAGGCCGAGACGAATCAGCAGATCGCCGGGCAGCTTCACGTGCACGCAGACCGGAATATCGTAGGCGAACAGTGGCAGATCCACAGCTTCGTGAATCAGTCGGAAATGGTTCTCGATTTCCGGTAGACCACCAAGCGCATAGAACGGTGCGGTAGCAACAATGGCATCGGCGCCGAGTTCGGCAGCTACCTTGGCATGCTCAATAACGCGCTCGGTTTCCGTATCGATGCAGCCAATCAGTACTGGCACACGGCCGGCGGTGAATTCGATGGCAGCTTCGATGATCTCACGACGGCGAGCGTCGGTGCTGAAGGCCACTTCGCCGGAAGAACCGAGGAAGAACAGGCCGTTCACACCAGCGTCAACAAGCCTATCAATGGAGCGTTTGAAGCTGACGCGGTCGAGCTGGCGGTCTGCGGTCAATGGGGTCACGACCGGTGGAATCACGCCGCGGAAAGTGGTGTTCATAGTGATGTTTCCTTATTGTTGAAAGTTCTGGTAGTGGACTATCGATCAGATGCACTCTTCTGGCGTTGGATGCAACAGCGACGGCGCTGCGCCCAGCAACAGTTTCGTGTAATCATCCTGCGGATTATTCAGCACATCCTTGGCTTCGCCATGCTCGACGATGGTGCCGTGATTCATTACGACAATTTCGTCGGAAACATAGCGGACCGTTTGGATGTCGTGGCTGATGAACACCATCGACAAGCCAAGTGACTTCTTCAGATCAGACAGCAGGTTGAGAATCTGTGCACGCACAGACACATCCAGTGCGGAAGTCGGCTCGTCAGCAATAATCGCATCAGGATTGAGCGATAGTGCACGGGCGATAGCCACACGCTGACGCTGGCCGCCGGACAGCTGACCAGGCAACGCGTTCAGCGCAGACTTCGGCAGACCGACCATGTCGATGAGCTCATATGCGCGCTTGCGACGCTCTGCCGCATTGCCGAGCTTATGCACGACGAGCGGATCCATGAGCTGGTCCTGCACGCTCATGCGAGCGTTCAATGCAGTGGCCGGATCCTGGAACACCACGGAGACCACGCGGCCGATATCCATGCGTTCCTTGGCAGTGCGCTTGGTCACATCCTGCCCCTTGAAGAACACGTGACCACCGGTAACGGTTTGCAAGCCGCACATCACGTTGGCCGTGGTGGACTTGCCGCAGCCGGACTCGCCCACAATGCCGATCGTGCGCCCGGGCATGAGCTTCAGGTTCACCTTGTTAACCGCCGTCACTTTCTTCGGGTGGAAGAGTGTTCCGGCGCGTGTGGTGAACACAACTTCGGCGTCCCGCAATTCGATGATTGGGGTTTCGTTGTTGTTGGTTGTGTTGTTCATCGCTGTGCTCCCTTCAGGGCTTCCGCAGCCTCCTGAGCGGCCACTTCTGGCGTGGGCGCGAACCAGTCATAGGTGAAGGCTGGTGCCGGTGCTGGATCCGGATCATCAGGTAGGCAGGCCACCATGTGCTGAGTGCCAGGCACGCGCTTCATCACCGGGTGGATGTCGAGTCCGCGGTCCGGGTGCGAGGAGCGCGGTGCGAAGCGATCGCCCTTCGGGAAGTCGGCCGGCGAAGGCACGGTGCCGGGAACCTGGTGGAGGCGACCCTGTCCGGCCTCGATGGAGGTGACGGAACCGAGCAGGCCGCGAGTGTACTCGTGGCGAGGATCGGTAAGGATCTCCTTGGTGGAGGCCTGCTCAACAACCTGGCCGGCGTACATAACGGTCACCGAGTGGGCGACCTTGGCCACCAGTGCCAGATCGTGGCTGACGAAGATCATCGCGAAGCCGAGCTTCTCACGCAGCTCGTTGAGCAGATCGATAACCTGCTTCTGCACGGTCACGTCAAGTGCGGTGGTTGGCTCGTCGGCGATGATGAGCTTCGGGTCGCGGGTCAGGGCCATAGCGATGAGCACGCGCTGGCGCTGGCCACCGGAAAGCTCGTGCGGATAGGATTCCAGCGTGCGCTTCGGGTCGAGACCCACCAGTTCGAGCAGTTCCTCGGCAGTGCGAGTGCCGCCGCGCTTGGTCAGCTGCTTCATCTGTGCCTTGATGAGCATAGATGGGTTGAGGCTGGAGAGTGCGTCCTGGTACACCATGGCGATTTCGTGGCCACGCAGAGCATTGTGCTCCTTGGGGCTCATACCAACAAGGTTCTTGCCGTCAAACAGGATTTCACCGCTGATTTCTGCCCTCGGGTCGAGCAAGCCCATGATGGCGAGCGAGGTGATGGACTTGCCGCAGCCGGACTCGCCCACCAGGCCCATGGTCTGGCCAGCGCGCACCGCGAAGGACAGGTGATCGACCACGTTCACGTCGCCGTGGCGCGGGAACTTGATGCACAGATCGCGCACTTCGATAACCGGCTTGGCGGTGGACAGCGGAATGAAGCGATCCTTGCGCTTGAGCTCTGCTTCACGCAGCTGTTCCAGACGCTTGTCGAGGCTTTCCTTCTGAGCAGCATATGCTGCCACCGGATCCACCAGCAGGCGATCCTCCTTGCGGCTCAGTTCCTTGCCTTCCTCAGTCTGCTTGATTGGGGCGGTAGGAGCGGCCACCATGGCGTCGGTGATGCCTTCGGACAGGATGTTCAGGCACAGCACGGTAATCATGATTGCCAAGCCGGGGAACATGGCCTGCCACCAGTAGCCGTAGAGCACGCCTGCCTTTGCGGAAGACAGAATGTTACCCCAGGTCGGAGTCGGCTCCGGAATGCCTGCGTTGATGAACGACAGGGAGGCCTCGAAGACGATGGCGTCAGCCACGGACAGCGTGGTGAACACCATCACCGGGGCGGCGATATTGCGCGTGACGTGCTTGAAGAGAATCCATGGAGCTCGAGCACCGGAAACGATGACCGCACGCACATAGTCCTTGCCATATTCGCTGATGATGTTCGCTCGCACAATACGAGCCACCTGAGGCACGTACAGCACACCGATGGAGATGATGATGCCGATCATCGACTGGCCGAGGATGGAGACGAACACTGCAGCGAGTGCAATGGTCGGCACAGACATCACGACATCAATCAGTCGCATGATGATTTCGGATACCCAAGTGCGCGACACTGCTGCAATGGCACCGATGATGGAACCGACCACCAAAGCGAATGCGATGGAGCTCAGGCCGATAACCAGCGAGTACCGTGCACCATAAATAACGCGGGAGAACACATCACGGCCCAGGTTATCAGTGCCGAACCAGTGGTCGCCGGTTGGGGCCTGATAGCTCATGGTGATCTCAGTCGGGTTATGCGGGGTTACGACGGACGCGAAGATGGCGGCCAACGCGAGCAGCGCGATAACGATAACGGAGATGCGTGTGCCGATGCTCATGCTCGACCAACGCTTGACTTTGACTTTGGTATTGGGTTTGCTGAATTCGCGGGTTGCGTTGTTGCTTCCGAACATCGTCACACCGTCCTGATTCGAGGATTGATGAGGACATAGAGCAGATCGACGATCACATTGACCACCATGAAGGCCAGTGCCACGACCAATGCCACACCTTGCACGAGGGTCGGCTGGTTGTTGTTAATACCGTCGAACATTGCGGTACCCATGCCGGGCAGCGCGAAGATGACCTCGATGACGATAGCGCCACCCATGAGGTAACCGATCTTCATACCGAGCATGGTGACCGGGGTGATAAGAGCGTTGCGGAAGACGTTACGGGCCACGACCACACCCTTGGGCACACCGGCACCAATGGCGGTGCGCACATAGTCCTTATCCAGCTCCTCAACCATGGAGGTACGGATAATACGGGTGAGGGAGCCGGCCACCGGCAGGCCGAGCGCGAAGCTAGGCATAGCCATACGGGCCATATACCCGGCCGGATCCTGGGTGAAGGCGGGCAAATCGCCAGCGCCAGGCAGCCAAGCCATCTTGATCTGCAGTACGTAGATAAGCAATACGCCGAGCCAGAAGGACGGGGTGGCAATGGCGATGATGGAAACAACGCGAATGGCTTGGTCAACCCAAGTGTCACGGTAAAGGGCTGCCAGCACGCCGAAGATAACAGCGAAAACGATGGCGATAAGCAAGCCGATGAAGGTCAGCTGGAGAGTGATGGGGAATGCGGTGGCGATACGGCCGCTCACCGGATCCTTGTTGACGCCGTAGACGCCAAGGTCGCCGCGCAGCAGGCCGCCGAGGTAGGAGAAGAACTGTTCCCACCAGGGGCGATCGTAGCCCATCTCATGGCGGTACTGGGCGAGCGCCTGCGGGGTGGCGTTTTCACCGAGGGCCGCGACGGCGGGGTCGTACTGAGAGAAAGACATCAGGAAGTAGACCAGCAAGGTCACTCCGAATGCCATGAACGGCAAGGCGATCAGTCGTCTGCCAAGAAGGCGTAGCAGGTTATTCAATGGGACTCCCTTGTCAGGTGGTGCAAGAATGGCAAGGCCCTCCCGCCGCGCGGACGTTCAGATGTCCCGCTGCGGACGGGAGGGCCTGTGATAGTTGTGGATTGTGGACGATTGCTCGGCGGCTACTTACTCGTTGAGCTTGGCGTTCACGAGGTTGATGCCGGTCGAACCGATGGCGTCGACGCTCTTGAACACGCCCTTCTTGAAGGCAGTGGTCGTCTGGCGGTGGAACAGCGGGTAGAGCGGAACTTCCTCGCTGAGCAGGTCGAAGCACTGGTTCCAGTAGTCCTGGCGCTCATCGTCGGTGGAGGCTGCCAGAGCCTGATCCATCAGCTCGTGGAGCTGGGTGTAGCCTTCGGAACCGTTCCAGAAGGTACGGGTCTTGGTCCAAGCGTTGTCGCCGTACCACCAGTTCATCAGCAGGTCAGGGTCGTTGCCGAACACGGACGGATCGCCAGGAGCGAGGACCATGGAGAAGTCGGCATCTGCCTTGTCGGTGATGTTCGGGTAGAGAGCGGAGGATGCCATGGACTGGATGTCCACGTTCATACCAATCTCGGCCAGATCGTTCTTGATCTGCGGAGCCAGCTGAGTGATCCAGGAGTGGTCGGTGGTGTAGAGAGTGAAGTTCAGCTCACCGGTGACGCCGGCTTCCTTGAGCAGGGACTTGGCCTTCTCCACGTTCTTGGTGTAGACGTTGCTGGCCTTGTGGTAGTTCGAGAAGTTCTCCGGCAGGAAGCTGGTGGCTGCAGTGGCCTGGCCAGACATCTGGTTGTCGATGAGCTTCTGGGTGTCGATGGCGTAGAAGACTGCCTGGCGAACTTCCTTCTTGTCGAACGGAGCCTTCTTGGTGTTGAACATGAGGAACGGCAGGTTGAAGCCCTGGACGGTTTCAAGCTCGGAGCCGGAAGCTTCAAGGGTCTTGAAGGCGTTGGCGGGCACCATTTCCATCACATCGACCTTGCCGGCCTGCATTGCGGTGACGCGGGCGGTGTCATCGACGGACACGTTCCACACCATGTGTGCTGCCTGAGCAGGGTAGTCGCCGTTGTACTGGTCGTTCTTGTCGAACTTGACCTGCTGATCGGTGATCTCGGTGTACTTCCACGGGCCGGAACCGATCGGCTGTGCCTTGAGGTCCTCATCGCT
Organism: Bifidobacterium imperatoris; assembly: GCF_002860405.1. Lineage (GTDB taxonomy): Bacteria > Actinomycetota > Actinomycetes > Actinomycetales > Bifidobacteriaceae > Bifidobacterium > Bifidobacterium imperatoris. The sequence continues at coordinate 72,989 of NZ_NMWV01000006.1, forward strand.
CATCGAGGAAGGAACGATTTGGATGAGTGCCAGGCGCTGCTTGAACATCGGGAATGCACGAGTGAGCTTGAAGGTCACTTCAGTGTCCGACTTGGCTTCCACGGAATCGATGAAATCGAGCATGGAAATGTAGAGGCTGCCTTCGGCGGTGGTGCGCTTGTAGGAGGAAACCACATCGTCGGCGGTGACTGCGGTGCCATCGGAGAACTTGGCTCCGTCACGCAGGGTGACCACGTATTCGGTGTCGGATACCTGCTCCGGCTCACCGGCTGCAAGTGCGTTGAATACGGAATAATCCGTGTAGTTGAGTGCATACAGCGGTTCGGTCACGTGCCAGTTGCCGGCCATGGCGAGTGCGCTGGATGTGGTGGATGGCGAGAAATCGCGGGTTGCGTATGCGACTTGCGCCGTAATGGTGTCAGCAACTGATGTGCCTGTGTTCGACGCGCCTTGGGTGCTACCGCCACCGCCGCATCCGGCGAGCAGCATGAGGCCCGCAACGGTTGCCGCCATGGCAGCCTTGAACTTTCCATTTCTCCTGATCATGTGTTCTCCTCGTCGTTGAGTGAATATCGGACCATCGTTCGAACCGAGACGGTTCCTTTCCTTATGTCATGTGATTTGTGATTGTGGGTTGCTCACCATTCCGATCTCTCGGGTGGAGGTCCAGTCGAGAACCCTTGACGTCGTCGTCGAACTTTCTTAATGATAAGACGTCTGATGTCTGATTTCAAACTCGGAGTGTTGAAATCAGACATCAGACAATTTGCTGGCTCATCGCATAGATAATCAGAGCTGTGCCACAAACCAGCGAGTAATACTTGTGGGATGAGTGATTGCGGTGCCTACCACGGCAGCCCATGCGCCGGCTTCCATCACTTGATGCAGTTGCGCAGGCGTATGAATACGGCCCTCGCACAGCACTGGAACCTCAGGGAATGCCGCAATCATCTGGCCGAGCAGTTCGAAATCCGGACCATCGGTTTTCGGACGGTCACCCGTATACCCGGATAGCGTGGTGGAAATAATATCCGTGCCGGCTTCAACAGCGCGTTCAGCATCAGCAAAGCTGCCGCAGTCAGCCATCACCAGCACACCCTCATCATGCAGCGCGTGCACAGTATCCGCATACGTCAATCCATCTGGGCGCGGGCGGCCGGTCGCATCAATAGCAACAATATCCGCTCCGGCGGCAGCGCAGCACCTGGCGTGACGCAACGTCGGCGTAATGTACACGCCTTCCTCGCCGTCCTTCCAAATGCCGATAACCGGCACGCTTACCTGCCCTTTGATAGCCGCGATATCAGCCAGGCCTTGGCAGCGGATGCCCACCGCTCCGCCCTGCACAGCAGCCATAGCCATCTGCGCCATTGTTTCCGGGTGACGCAGCGGCTCATTGGGATACGCCTGGCAGCTCACCACCAGTCCGCCTTTAATACGCTCGATTGCCTGATGCATAGTCTTGCTCCTTTGCTCTTTTTATTCCTATGCCTTGCTCGGTTCCATATGATTCGCTCGCACATATCGGTCTATGGCTGCGGCCGCTCCGATAAGTGGCGCGTCACCGCCCAGTTCGCCTTCGACAAGCGGGGTGGGCTTGACCAACGCCAATGCCGAATCCGTAAATCCGGCGCGCAACGCATCCCACCACAGTGCTCCCGCCTTTACCACCGATCCGGAAATCACAATCACATCTGGATCGATAAGGTTACCCATGCCGCCGATGCATTCACCGAGCGCATGAGCACTGTCGGCCAGCACCGAGCAAGCCAGCTGCTCCCCCGCTGCGGCACGCGAAGCCACCTCAGCACCACTGGAAACCGGCGCTGGCTTATCAGCTGCACTGAGTTCCTCACAACGGTGGTTGTAGAGATCTTTCAATCCCGTACCGGATGCCACCGGTTCAATATGCCCTTCGCGAGTGCCGCATGAGCAGAGGAATCCCTGCCCGAGCGCGCTTGGCACATGTCCAGCATGGCCGGCAACACCGTGTGCACCGGTGAATAGTTCACCATGCATCACAATCGCCCCGCCGATGCCAGTACCCACACCGATTGAGAGCACTACGTCACTGTTGCGGCCTGCGCCATAGCTCGCCTCGCCAAGACCATGCGCGCCCACATCACCAATCATGCGCACTGGCAGATCGGTGATTTCAGCAAACGCATCATAGATATGCTGGCCGCGCCAACCGGGCAGAATATCAGTGGCGGAGACAATCACGCCGGTTTCGCTATCCGGCACTCCAGCCGCCGCAATACCAATGCCTGCGATTGCTATGCCTTCGGCAGATGCACGCTCCAGCTGCTGAGCAGCGAGCGCCACAATACGAGCTTTGAGATCATCGCCACCGCGCGATGCTTCAGTTGGAATTTCACAACGATTCGTTACTACCGGCTCTTGCTCGCCATTGAGCGGCTGCGGTAAGGTTACAAATCCTGAGGCGACTTTGGTGCCGCCGATATCAAACGATAGATATGTGCTCATGCATCGCCCGCCTTGGCTGATGTCTCGGCTGTCGCATCAGCCACCGCATCGTAAATGTGCTCCAGATAGCTGAGCCTTTCCTCAAGCGTCGCATTCTTTGGCACACACACTTTGGCACCCATATAGTCGAGCGGAGTTTCCTGCTCGCCAGCAGCGCGCACAGTATCCGCAATCGCAGCAGCATCCATCAGCGAGGTAGGCTCGTCCGGACTCATCGGCAGATGCCCGTCAATCCAACCGTAGCCATACTGAGTTTCCTCAGGACCAGCCCCAGAGAACATAAGACCACTCAGCACGCCGGCCTGAGCGGCTTTGCGCACATGATCAACGGCGGTAGCGGCAGTGCGCCCCTCCACCACAGACCTGCCCCAATTCACGGTCAAGCCAATACCAGCCTCGCGGCATAGCTCGATTTCGTCTTCGATGGGCAGGAATCCTTTTTCCGGCTTCTGACCCTCCACATACTTATCGCAATGCTCGATAACCAGCGACGCCTCGGACCAGTCCAGCTGCATAAGCTCTTCCAGTGAGGCGGCCATAGCGTCCTTGCTGGCCGCCGCCGTGGGGGCGGAGTGCACTTCGACGAATCGCACATCTTGGCTTCCGCGCCATTGCGTGAAGTCAGCGAGCGCATTCCGCACTTTCTTCAGCATGGCGAGCGCTGCGGCTCGGCCATCTTCGTTGGGGCTGGCGAGGCCGAAGTTTGGGTCTTTCCATACGTGCTGCATGGTTCCGGGAATAACGGTGATGGTATTGCCCCGCCAATGCGCAGGCAAAATACCTGCCATCCAAATGCGGCCTGCGGTTTCCGCAAAATCACCGGGGAACGGTAGCTCGGTACCGGCAATCCACGGCTGCCGGCCGAGCAGATTGTAATAGTCCTCTTGGGCTTCCCGCCCTTGAGGAAGCGACGCATACGCGCCCACGACAAATGAAGGCATGCTAGTTTCCTCCTTGAAATGCTGGTGCCTTGACATACCTATCCTACTATCATCAGACGTCTGATGTCTAATCTCTGGGAGAGGCGCACCTTATGCAGCACAAGGGTTTATGAGCAGGCCTTGCTTTCTTTAACGGAAGAGACTGACTCCGCGGCGGGCGGCGCAGTAGGCGTTACCAAGCCACGTGTGGCGAGAATTCGGCCACACAGCGCCGAGACGCGGCGCATTCTGGCTCATCCAAATGCTCGGCACGCGGCCATCTGCAGAACGGGAGCCCAACAGATTGAAGCCATTCTTGACCATCAACCATTCCGGATGCTGGGTGGCGATGGCAAGTCCCTCCTCGAGCGTGAGCGGCAGGCGATCATCGGAATCAAGCAGCTTACGAGCCACATCCGGCTCACGATTGACATAGCAAGTTCCAGTGTGCGGATCGACCACCAAATAGAACGGGCCTTCAGGCGGAGTGAAGCCGCTGACGGGCAGGAAGCTGGCGATATCGCGCGGCGGCATCGTGGTAAAGCCGGCCATGCGATTGATGGAGGTTCGAGCGATCAGCGATTCAGGCGAAACCAGCTCGCGGGTCGGCACCAGCAGAATATTCGAGCCAAGATCAGAATGCTCGAGTGCGCCAATAAGCGGGCGGGCCAGCGCACGAAATGCGGCGGCAGACATATCCGCCACATCCGGGTAGCCGAGAGCCACGATACGATCAAGCTGCTTTTGCGCCTCTACTGATGCAATAGACATGGCTACCAGACTAGCAACGTGGCGGCACAGGTGCCATCATCATATGGGAAACACGGCACCGGAACTGCTGAGATTCCGTACAATATTGACCCGTGTCCGACTGCACTGTGGAGCCGCACTGCTTAGTTGCACTGCGTAGCTACACTGCGCGGCCGTGCGAATCAATCCTGTTCCTTGGACCCAGAAGGTAATCATGTCCGAAAAATTGAAGGTCGGCATTCTTGGCGCCACCGGTATGGTGGGTCAGCGTTTCGTGACGTTGCTTGAGAATCACCCGTGGTTTGAGGTGGTCACCCTTGCCGCTTCCGCACACAGCGCCGGTAAGACCTACGAAGAGGCCGTGGGCGACCGTTGGAAGATGGAAACGCCTATGCCAGAATACGCCAAGCATATGGTGGTTGTGGACGGCGATGATGCCGAAGCGGTTGCCGGTGGCGTTGATTTCATGTTCTCCGCCGTGAACATGCCCAAGGATCAGATTCGCGCCATTGAAGAGCGTTACGCCAAGACTGAGACTCCTGTGGTCTCCAACAACAGCGCTCATCGTTGGACTCCGGATGTGCCGATGGTGGTGCCGGAGATCAACCCAGAGCATTTTGCGGTGATCGAGCATCAGCGCAAGCGTCTCGGCACTACCCGCGGCTTTATTGCCGTCAAGCCGAACTGCTCGATTCAGGCATACACGCCAGCCCTGGCTGCCTGGAAGGAATTTGAGCCGCGCGAAGTGGTGGTGAGCACGTATCAGGCCATCTCCGGCGCAGGTAAGACGTTCAAGGATTGGCCTGAGATGGTGGGTAACATCATCCCGTTCATTTCCGGTGAGGAAGCCAAGAGCGAGAAGGAACCGCTGAAGGTGTTCGGCCACGTGGATGCCGAACTCGGCGAAATCGTGCCGTTTGACGGTCCGCTGAAGATCACCTCACAGTGCATTCGCGTGCCTGTGCTCAACGGCCACACCGCAACCGTGTTCCTGAACTTCGGTAAGAAGGCCACCAAGGAAGAGCTCATCGACCGTCTGGTGAACTACACTTCTCAGGCTGCCGAGCTGGGCTTGCCGCATGCGCCGAAGCATTTCATCCAGTACCTGACCGAGGATGATCGCCCGCAGGTCAAGCTGGACGTGGATTACGAAGGCGGCATGGGCGTCTCGATCGGCCGTCTGCGTGAGGACTCCATCTTCGACTGGAAGTTCGTGGGCCTCGCGCACAACACCCTGCGCGGCGCCGCCGGCGGCGCTCTGGAATGCGCCGAAATGCTCAAGGCACTCGGCTACATCACCAAGAAGTAATGCTTTACAAGAAAGCCCTCCATATGGAGGGCTTTCGTATGCTGTACCGCGGATATGCAGGTGAAGTTAACCGGATATCCGTGCAAACTCAGCGGCCGGTGCCGCCGTACACCACGGCTTCAATCTGCTTGGCGTCGAGGCCATACGCAGTGTGCAGAGCCTTCACAGCCTCGTTGAGCTGATCAAGCGGCACAAGAGCAGCGATACGAATCTCGGACGTGGAGATCATCAGCACGTTGATGTCCTTAGCACTCAGCGCGCGGAAGAACTTGGCGGCCAGACCGGAGTGGGTCTTCATGCCGACACCCACCACGGCCACCTTGCCCACGTTGGTGTTGATGTCGAAGGAATGGTAGCCCAGCTCCTCCTGCTTATCGAGCAGCGTATCCTGCACCTGCTTAACCGCAGCCTCCGGAACAGTGAAGGAAATATCAGCAGTTCCCACAGATGCGCCAGCCTGCACAATCATGTCCACGTTCACGCCAGCGCTGGCGAGCTCGGTGAACACCTTGGCAGCCATACCCGGCTCGTTCGGCACGCCACGAACAGTGGCGAGCGCTTCAGAACGGTCGTGGGCGATGCCGGAAATTACCGGAGCCTCAGGGCCAAGATCGGGGAACAGCTCTCCCATGGACTTCGCTTCTTCTTCAGTCATGTCTTACCTTGTCTTGTTTGCAGTTGTTACGTTTACTTAGGTCTTATGCGAATCGTGATGATTGACCGCAGGCCGATGCAACCAATCGGCCGAACTCAGTCGATATTCGGCAGCGTGCGAGGATCCACACCCTCCGGCACCACCAATGTGCCCGGACGATGCGAGAACGAAGAGCGCACGTGCAGCGGCATGTTGAATCGCTGAGCATATTCCACGCAGCGCAGTGCCAGCACTTTGGAGCCGCAGGACGCCATTTCGAGAATGGAATCGTAATCGATTACCGGAATGCGGCGTGCGGCAGGCACAATGCGCGGGTCGGCGGTGAAGATGCCATCCACATCGGTGTAAATCTCGCAGATGTCAGCGCCGAGAGCCACAGCAAGAGCCACTGCGGAAGTATCCGAACCACCGCGGCCGAGCGTAGTGGCATCGCCCTTGGCGTTGATGCCCTGGAAGCCTGCCACAATGGCGATGTCTCCCAGAGAAAGCGCGTTCTTCACACGATCCGGCTTGACCGACTTGATGTGGGCAGCACCGTAACGAGCATCGGTGAAGAAGCCAGCCTGCTGACCGGTAAAGGAGTGCGCGCGGCTACCTTCGGCGTGAATGGCCATGGCGAGCAGGCTCATGGAGATACGCTCACCTGCGGTCATGAGCATATCCATCTCGCGCTCAGGCGGATTGGAGTCGATGCTCAAGGCCTGATCGATGAGGTCGTCAGTGGTGTCGCCCATAGCGGAAACCACTACGGCCACCTTGTTGCCTTTTTTCTCCGTCTCAACAACGCGCTTGGCCACACGCTTGATCGAATCGGTATCGGCGACCGACGAACCGCCGTACTTCTGCACGATGAGAGCCACTGTTGTCCTTCGTTCTTCTCTCGGCTGCGGACGGTAGGCTCATCCGATATTTCGGTACCGCTCACCATCCCGGGTTTTGCGCTTCATTCTACGTAAGCGGCACGATTATAAGGATTGTTAGCGTTGCCACATGGACGCACACCCATCATGCGGACGTTTTACGCTGCACAGCCGCCTCTCACGTGCTGCACAGCCACCTCTCACGCACTGCATTCCGGGAAATGCGCCGCATAACCGCCCCTCGCACGCCACATTCCGGGAAATGCGCCGCATAACCACCCCTCACGCACCGCATTCCGGGAAATGCGCCGCATAACCACCCCTCACGCACCGCATTCCGGGAAATGCGCCGTGGAACATACCATGAAACATACCGTTTGCGACGCAATACCCGGAATGCGGCGTAATTGCACCCACTACGCGGCGCATTCCCCGGAATGAGGCACGAGAGACATCCCAAGCCGCTACGAGCGACAGCACGCAGCATGAATACTGCATGAACTTACGTAGTTTCCCGGCTTGTCGTATTCCATAGCACGCCCATGCGCCGTACCGTTAAAGTACGTCGTGGAGGTTGCAATCGACGCACCACCCAGCAGCAAGGAGGCCACGATGGCCGGCAAGAAGGATCATTCATTCAACTACTGGAGCATGAATTACCGGGGCAGGTTCCGCCGCACCAAAAAGATGATGCCTTTTATCATCGGGCTTTGCGTGCTGCTGCTGATTCTTGGCGTGCTCTCCGACGAGCTTGGGAAGGCATTGCTGTGGATCGTTCTCATCTTGGTTATTGGCGTAGCGCAATATTTCTTCACCAAGAAGAAAGCTGAGGAAGAGGAAGCCCAAGAAGCTGCGCAGGCACGTGCTCAAGCGCAGGCCGCACCCGTGCAGCCCAATCCGGCTGCGCCACAATACGCTCAGCAATATACCCAGCAACCATATGCTGCACCTGCACAATATGCGCAGCCACAGCCACCGCAGCAGTCGCTGTCTGCGCCAGTTCCTCCCACTCCACAAGCACCAAGCAATACTGCACAGTAAGCGTTACTGCCTAGCCTGCATCCAGTACCACTGTGCAGCTGCCCTGTGCAGTAGTACTGTGCAGTAGCTCTATGCAGTAGTCGAAAATACGGAGTCTACTGAGGAAATCAATTCTCAAGATTCTTTCAGGTGATTGCTCTGGGGTTTTGAGACAAACGCATCAAGCCGCTCAGGTTCGCCGGCTTATATAAGAACTACCGGCAAGCAAAGCCCAAGGAAAACGATCCGACAAGGATCGCGGACCGCAGGCCCAGCGAACCGGCGAGGCACACTCCCGGAAGGCAGGCGATTGACCGCAGCAAACGCCAGCCGGCCGGCAAACCCCACAACTATAATTGAACCCCTTTCTTCTTCCTCTCTCCTTCTCTCAAAGGTCCGGTTGCAGCACCTCGCAACCGGACCTTTTGTTATGTTCTGTCACTCGATGCTCTGAGCCCGGGTTTCAGTCAATCGAATACTGGGCATTTGCAGTTTTACCCTCCTAGCGTATTTACCCCCTATATCGATTCTTTAATCAGTGTCTTTCGGGGGCATTCGGTATTGCAATCAGCCAACTGAATTGATGGGCCGCTAAACAAAGCGCCAGTCGCAAGGTCAACACAGCCCTATCTATTCGGGGGTTTATAGACGCAATATCGGGGGTGTGTACGAGATTTGCGGAGAGCTACGGGGTTTGCGCTACGACTTTGGCACAGAGTAACGTGGCGAACGACTGCAGCAGACTGCACATACAAGGGGAGGCTCAGCGATGGCATTGCAGCATAAGCACACAATGCAGCACACGCGTGAGGCGGCTACCGCGAGCAGAACCGAGGCAGACCAGCAACAGCAGACGTTCACGCCCACTTCATTCAATGAGGCGATGGATACTGCTGATATAGCGGCTGAGCGTCGCCGATTGAGGCGCAATCTTCTAATAATGCGTCTGATTACCATCCTGCTGCTTATTGCAGCACTCGCCGTGGCATGCTTCCCCCTGGCACTGCAATTCCAATCCGGTATGGAGCTTGCGAAAACCGCGGCCACCAGCGCCCAGAACGTAGCGAACTGGCCATACCCGCAAGCTGATGATGCGCTCAAAGCCGCTCATGAGTACAACAAGAAGCTTGCGGAATCAGGCCAGCCTATTTTGGGTGAAGCAGTGGATCCGTTCTCAGGAGCACAAGGTGGCTCGCAGGCCAGCGGAGAGGATTCCGCGTCCAAGAAGGACACCGAATATCAGAAGCTGCTGAATACTGGCGACGAAGTAATGGGCACAATCAAAGTACCCAAGCAATCAATCAATCTGCCGATTTACCATGGCACCTCTGAGGAAGCCTTGGCATCCGGAGCCGGGCATTTGTATGGCACTTCGCTGCCTGTGGGCGGCGAGTCCACCCATTCGGTGATTACGGGTCACCGTGGTCTCGTTGAGGCCATGATGTTCACGCGACTCGATGAGGTAAAGAAGGGCGACTTCTTTTACATTGAGGTTATGGGGCAAACACTGGGATACAAGGTCGATCGCATTTCCGTGATTCTGCCTAATGACACGTCACAGCTCAAGATTGTGAAGGGCGAGGATCGCGTCACGTTAATGACCTGCACCCCGTATGGCGTGAACACTCATCGTCTGTTGGTTTCCGGGCATCGTGTGGCAATTCCTCTGCCGGCTCCCGAACCGAATGATGTGCATGATGCTCGCAACATAGCGATTGCAGCAGCACTGGCCGTACTGCTGCTCGGCTGGTTCTTCGTGTGGCTTGCGCGGAGGAAGCACGTGGCTCGTATTATGCGGCATGCGGCATTCTGGCCGTGGCAAAAGAGTCAAGGTTCCGAGCCGAATAATACGTTATTGGATGACGCCAAGTAACTGCCGCGCCCTCACGGGGAGTTATGCCTGCGGTTTCAGGCCTCGCGGCGGCCGGCAAGAGCGCGGCCAAGCGTGACTTCGTCAGCATATTCCAAATCAGAGCCAACTGGCAGGCCACTGGCAAGACGCGTGATTTTTACTCCCACAGGGCGCAATAGCTGAGTCAAATAGCTGGTAGTCGCCTCACCCTCGATATTCGGGTCAAGTGCCATGATGACTTCCGCGACTTCCTTGGTTTCCAAGCGCTTGAGCAAACCTGGAATCTTAAGATCAGCAGGACCCACGTTAGCCATTGGATTGATTGCGCCACCGAGCACGTGGTAAAGGCCACGGTATTCTCTCGTACGTTCGATGCTCATCACATCTTTGGGCTCTTCCACTACGCAGATTACGGAGTGGTCGCGGCGAGGGTCGGCGCAAATCGGGCAGGGGCTCGTCTCGCACACATTGCCACAAATATCGCAGAACCGGACTTTATCTTTCACTTCTTCAATGGCTTCGGCCAGTTCTCGCGCTTCATCGTCCGGCGCGGACAGCAGATAAAATGCAATACGCTGCGCTCCCTTAGGCCCAATGCCGGGCAGGTTTCCGAACGCATCAATCAAACGCTGAATGGCGCCATCATAGGCGAGTGCCATGCTTACTGCTCCTTACCGTTATTCGCCGAGGTGCTTCTTGGCTGGCTGAATGTTCTTAGGATTGTGCGGATCATCAGCCGAAAACTCTTTGACCTCTTTCACCTCAAACATCTTCTTTAAATCGTCCAAACTCATTGCTCGAGAGTCACCGAGCGATTGGTCGCTCATCGAGTATTCGTCTTCTTCCGGGTCGATCGGCGGCTCGGGAGATGAATCCTGCTGTGAACCTATGCGGGAGTTGGCTGACTGTTGATTCCAAGGGTCTGCTTCCACCCTGGGTTCCGCACTATATTGTGGCGATTGCGGTGCTTCCTGAGCCTGCTCCCAGCCGCTCGGCCCGGCCATATTCTGAGCCTGATTCCAAGGGTCTGGCGCTGCATTCGGCATGGCTGGCGCTGGCTGATTCCACGGATCATCATTCACGGAAGCAACTGGAGCTTGAGGTGCTGGCTGGTTCCACGGATCATTGTCCGCAGTGGCCGCAGGGCTGGGCTGATTCCACGGATCCATATCCGATGGAGGCATAGCATCCGGAACTGCCGGCTGAGACTTGGCTTGGGGCTGAGGCTGAGCCGTGGCCGGTTGAGCCCAGGGGTCTATACCATCACTGGTATCAGGTACTGCAACGTGCTTCTTATGATGCTCTTCTTCTGCAGGTTCCGGTGTGCTAAGGTTTCCGGCCGCGTATGGCTGGTTCTGTACCGGAGACGCACCTGTCGGCTTAGCCCAAGGGTCGTCGTCAGGAAGCTGCGCAGACCCTCGATGGGCATCCTCAGCTTCTTCGGCATGACTGGAAGTCGCAGACTTCTGTTCCTTGGGCTCGCTGGCAGTATGCATGCCTAGTCCAGATCCCAAGCTTGCTGCGGCAAGACCAGCTTTCGCCAATGCGATCTGCTGCTTGACCTTAGCCAACTGCTCAGGGCTCATGCGTTTGATGGACTCTACTCGATCGCCGTTGGCGGCAACAGGCGTAGGCGCAATAACAGTGGTTGCGCCGAACTCTTGGCGTACGGCGTCTTGCACTACGATTGCGGCTTTCTTACCGTTCGAGTCAACAGCCAGCGCAAAGGCATGCTGACTGAGCGATTGATCGAATGTCAGCGAGAGGCATGGCAAGCCCTTGCGATTGGTACCAAACTTTACCGTTGGTACTTTGGCGCGAGTTACATATTCACGAATAGCTTCAGGCAATGCCGCAACGGCTGCATCCCATTTTTCGTCCACAGAACGGGTATCGTTCGCGGGGGCTGGAGCGGAAGCTGCGACCGGAGTGGCTGCTGCAGCAGACTGCAGGCCAGAAGCCGGCTGCTGAGTGGGAGCTGACTGAGCAGCTGACGCTGAAGGCACAGACTGTTCAGCCGTCACAGTTCCAGTCCAATCAGATGCATTGGTGGACACATTTGATTGCGGAGTTGGTACCGTCTGAGCTGGTTGCTGCGCACCTTGGGTGGTATTACGCGAGGAACCAACGAATCCGCCACGATTGGCTTGCTGCGTATTCGCATTGCGCGATGCCCCCACAAAGCCGCCCGAAGCCGCATGATGCTGCGCTCCAGCGCCAGCAGAGCTTCCCGAGTTTGTAGCGGCGGCATTAGCCGGCGCACCAGCTGTAGGCGCGGTAGCAGCGAGCGCAAATCCTGATTCAGCGCCGGCAAGCAATCTAGCGGCCAGTAATTCAAGTCTCATACGCGGTGAAATTGCCCCGGTCATGGAACTCAATGTGGCGTTGATGATGTCTGCCATGGCAGTAAGTTGGCCTAAGCCCAAAGCAGCAGCCTGACGATGCAAATCACCCATATCTTCTGCTTCGGCAGTATCAGACAGCACTGATTCAGCAGAATCACCGGCAAGTGTTAGTACCAGTAGGTCACGCACGCGAGCCAGAAGGTCTTCCACAAAGCGGCGTGGGTCAAAACCGCCCACCACAACCTTTTGAATCACTCCGTATAGAGTTTCGCCGTTATGGTCGATAACCGCATCGATGGCTTCACCGATAAGCGCTTCCGGAGTGAATCCGAGGAGAGCCACAGCGGCATCATGCGTAATAACACCTTCTACAGAGCCAACCATCAGTTGGTCGAGTACGGAAAGTGTGTCTCGCATCGAACCGCCGCCTGCGCGCATAGCAAGCTTGAGCACGCCAGGTTCGGGCTTAATGCCTTCCTTATCGCAGATCTTTTCCAGATAAGGGCCCATAACCTCCTGTGGCACCAGGCGGAACGGATAATGGTGTGTACGTGAGCGAATAGTGCCAATCACCTTATCTGGTTCGGTGGTGGCGAAGATGAACATCACATGCTCAGGTGGCTCTTCAACGATCTTAAGCAGTGCGTTGAAGCCCTGCTGCGTGACCATATGAGCCTCGTCAAGGATGAAAATCTTGTAGCGATCGCGGGCTGGGGCAAATCCAGCGCGTTCGCGCAATTCTCGAGCATCATCCACACCGTTGTGTGAAGCCGCGTCGATTTCTACCACGTCAATGGAACCTGGGCCTCCGGTGGCCAGGTCCTTGCAACTGGGGCATTCTCCGCAGGGATGGGAGGTGGGGCCTTTGGCGCAATTGACGCAACGCGCGAGGATACGGGCAGAACTAGTTTTGCCGCAGCCTCGCGGACCGGAGAATAGATAGGCATGCGTAAGCTTGCCCTCGTCTAGGGCTCGCATCAGCGGAACAGTAACCTGGTCCTGGCCGATTACTCCTTCAAAGGTGTCCGGACGATAGCGTCGATACAGTGCAAGTGCCATAGCTACTAACCTACCTTGCCCTCAATATTTGCGTGCGAACCGGCGAATAATCGTACACGCTTACAGGTATTAACATAGTGTCAATAACGGTTGTCATCAGGAGGTACTCATGGACGAGAACTTCGAGGAGCGACGCGCCAGCCGTGGTGATGTTCGACGCGAAGCTATTGTGCGAGCCGCTCGCAAAATCTGCTTGGAAAAGGGATTCTCCAAAATCACCGTTTCAGATATCGCCGGTGAAGTGGGCATGACTCGTTCGTTGTTCTACCACTATTTTCCTGATAAAGATGCCGTAGCTGATGCCGTGCTGGATGATGTGATTGATGAAATCCTTAACCGACTCGATCAGTGGAATCACGCTCGTGAAATCGGCAACGTAAACAAGGCCATGGATGACATGGTGCACTTGATACGTGCGCTTATCGCAGACGAGAGCCCATTCTCCAATCGCATGATACAAGATGGCAACGCTGAACTGTACATCAAATTCATCGACCGCGCTGCAGATCGCATCGCTGATTACATTGCTCAAACTACTGTGCGTGACTTTGAGCAAATGCATGGGTTGCCCATCAGCAATGTACACGAGACGTTCTTCACGCTGATTGTCGGACTGATTTCACTGGTCCGTTCGCACCCATCCATCAGTGATGAAACCATCAAGCAGGTTATGGCTCAGACATTGCACATTGAAGGCTATATAGCGTAGCCGCTGATTTATCCAGCACCATGCAATGACTGATACGACAACGCGGTGAAGCAGTCACCGACGAATCAGAGGAATACGCCTGTAACCGGATCACGACCATCTCGCGCAATGGCTTCAGCCACACGCTCTTTGGCATCAACTTCTTGTGCCGCCACGGCAGGTGGCACGAGAACACGCAATGCACGGTCTTCCGCCACTACTCGTACAGGCAGATGGCCAATGTACTCGCCATCTGCCATAAGAATAGGCGGTTCGTCGCCCTCTTCAGCACGCGTGATTTCGATTTCACGAATGCGTTTCCAACCGAAGACTTGGGATGCAAGTAGTCGGCCGTTGTATGCATTGGAAATCGCCACCGTGCACTCATGGAAATTCGGCACATGATCCATCCATACGAGGTCAAGCAATCCGTCCGAGAAGCATGAGTATGGCGAGACTTCAATACCGCCGCCAATATGTCGCGAATTCGCAACGGTCAGCAGCGGTGAGATGATATCCCGTTCATCCGTAGAACCATCAGCCAATGTGGCTTTGACGTGGTACCCGTATCGCTTCATCTGAGTGAGCTCCACCAACACTGCAGCAAAGTATCGCAGGCTGCCGTTCGGCAAGTGCGAATGATTCGCACGATCATTAATGCTGGCATCGATGCCACAAGACAGCATTCCGGCATAGTAGCGATCGATGGGGAAAGCTTGTGTCGCTGAAACGCCTTCTGACATTTCGTATTCGCTACCCGTGGAAGGATTCACTGCGTATCCGCCCTCGAGAGAGGTCACACGCCCCATATCTACGTCTATATGAGAGCCACGCACAATGGCTCCCACAATGCCTTCCACTGCAGTCTCGATACGGTTCACCGGCAATCTCAGCCCTCGCGCAAAATCATTGCCCGAACCTATTGCCACGATGCCCAACGGCTTACCGCTGCACCCCACGGCATTCGCACCGAGCGCAATCATGCCGTCGCCGCCGACTACAACCAAATAGTCGTATTCATGAGCGTGTTCACGTGCACGATTCAGCGAATCGTCGAAACTCTGGCCGGTAAGATCCACAACATCGAAATCATGGATTTGGCCTGCTTCATGGAGCAGGTCTAATACCTGTGCATCGATTTTGGCTCCTCGGCCTTTGTCTGAGGTGGGATTGCCTACCAATCCCACGGTGGTGCGACGTTCGCTGCGTTCACTTTCGGTCATGCCTTTCACCATAGCTAATGGAGGCGAGAGAGCGCCAGAGCAAAAATCGAAGTTTGCTATGCGCTCAGTCACACTCGATGGAATCGAGTCATACTAATGCGTCTGCTCATACGTGCCATGCGTCTGGATGGATGCCTAATGCTGCGATACTTACTCGCATGCTATAGGTCCGGCTCTCGCTTCCTGCGTGACTTTGGGTGCTAATGGCACTTGAGTTGTTACCGCGATAATCAGTCGAACATCGTCGTCTTGCATCTCGCATTCAATCATTGAGGCTCCGTTAGCAGAAGCTACATGTTCTGCGAGCGCGCACGGCTGGCTAGTATCTGCGTTCCACAATGCATAGGCTGCGTTAAACGCTGCTAAATCAGCGATGGAGCGCGCTTTGTGATGGCAGAGCATCACATTGCCGATACTGGCAATAAGCGCAAGCACCACTGCGGTTACCATAACGAGCGTGGCACCTGCCACAGTGCCCGATCCTTCTTCAAAACGCGCTCTCATCATTGGCTGTCTCCTTACTGGAGTCCGAATAGCAAACACGGCATCCGCTACTGCAGCATCGCAGTCGATTCCGCTTTAACCTGCACAGGCGTGAGATTCATGGGGCCAGGCAATACCGGACAAGTAACTTGCACGTGTATGGCTTGCTCCGATTGGCGTATAGCCACAGCACTGTTGGCTCCAACGATTTGCGCTACAGCGTGTTGGGCTGCCGTCTCGTCACCGGAAACCATCATTGTGCGAGCCGCTGCCGATGCTGCGGAATCGCAGTCCATCGTCACCATGACCACGCGCCCCAATGCCAGTATCAAGCCAGCAATGGCTATAACACTGGGCAGCACTACAGCGAACTCTGCTGTAGCCGATCCTTCTTCTGGTTGCGGAGGCAATCGCGCCCGCCAACATCGATAATGCGAGAACACCATGGCTATCACCCAACGTTCAACGCTTTTTTGATGATGTTGAGCAGCAGTGTTTTCACCGCATCAGATTTGAGGATTGTTACGAGAAGCGCAGCAAAGCCTGTGGCAGCCACAAGTACTACCGCATATTCAGCCGTAGCCGCACCTTCTTCAGGGTTTTCCATAAACGTACGCAACTGGGCGTCCATCAGGCATATACGTTGATGGATTCGAGAACGCATGCGGCATATGCCATCGCGCGCTCTCAGCACAGGATCCGGCCGATGCTCGGCAAGTATCAGTTCTGTCATACTGGTTCCTTTCAGCTTGTTGAACAGCAACTATGCAGTTCATAAGCGTTCGGTAATGGCGGTTGGAGATTGTGATATTGGTGGCCCTCACACCGGTTAAAGCACCGGCATGAGGTGCATTCCACTGTGAAGGATGTAGTGGCAGATTGCACGCTGAAACGGGGTATGTGGTTCTAGCTTGCCAAGTTATCCACACCCCGGCGTGTCATCCACAACAAATGTGGATACGTGCGCGAGCACGCTCAGAGCATTGCGGCAGAAACAGGTCAATCTCTTGCTACATCACAAAAGAAACAATTGAGGGAATGACACCGATTGCTATAAAAGCCGGCAAAAAACATAATCCTGTTGGCAGCAGTAGTTTCACAGAAAGTTTTGCCGCATTGCGTTCGATGACAGAACGTTCATCGCTATCCATTTGCTCCAGAGTGGCTTCGAGCCTCACACCAGGCGCATCGCCATGCATCCAGGATGGTTCCAATGCCAAACGAATCATCGTCAAATAACTGTCAACATTTTTGCTGTCAGTACGCGTATTAGCGTTAGCTCTTATCTGCTCATTCACGTGAAAATCATTCTCTGATTGTGCGGTATTACCGCGGTTACACTCCGCGATACGCCACGCATCAGCCCAGCGCACACCTTGCTGCAGTCTCAACCCAACCTGCTCCAATGCTGCGCCGATCTCGCCTCCGACTGCGTTACCAACAGCTTCGCACGCAGCAGGAATCGAAGACCCCTGAGCAACTGCCACGCGCAGCAACCGTAATATCAACATGGGTTGCAACGCATCATCTGGAATAGTCGGATAATCACTGTCACCGTTCATGGCATTACGCAATCGACCGATTGCCACCACAGGCTTGCAGTACAACCATGATGCCAACGCAGCGCATGCCGCAGCAATACCGATCCACATTGATTCCATCACGAATGCTTTCGTATTAACGCTTGGACCCACAGCAAACCCACCGCATAGCTGCATCCTCCTGAAATCAGGCACACTAATCCACGCGTAGATCCCAGCAAAACATTCAGCGGATGTGCTCCCATCAGTTCGCCAAGCGCCACGGTTGCTGCTGGCAATGCGCTCAGTAATCCGACCGTGGCCTTGGGCACTGCGAGCGCTTGCTCTTGCGCATGCTGGAGTAATCTCATCTGCCTATATGCCGCCAGCACCACTTCCAAGCATGGCGATGCCCGGCACCCCAACCGTTCGCTGACTTGCGCTGCTGCATGCACGCCTTGAGATACACGAACTGCCTGATGATAGGTTTCATCAGGCAAGCGAATCTTCTCAAACATGACCAGCAACCTGATGTGCGTTAATCTTGCGGTTGCAAAACGGCTCCCGTGCATATCTTCACATGCTTCGAGCAGCGTACCGCCGCTGTTCAGGCGTGCAATCATTGCAGTTAACGCCTGTGCAATGCCAATGCGCTGGGTTCTGCGACGTATCGGGGAAGTTGTCTGCAATACGTCATAGCGAGCGCCTTGGGCATGGCATTTCTTCCGCAGACGAACAGCACTGTTTGACTGCGGCCATATCAGTATGGCGACCATCACCATTGCGGCGCACAAGTAGTGCAATTCCATTCCCCTTGGTACAAGTCATTGTCAGTATCGTCCAGCCATATAACACCATTGGGCTTGCTCCAAGACATCAAGAATCGCAGCCATTCAGGCGAATACCACGGTTCGCCGGAACCAGACCATCGAGCCAACGGTAGACCTTCCAGAGTTCCGTCCATTCCATAGAGCAGCCCAATTTGTGCAATATGCCTGCGTCCATTCACTTGTTCCACATGCAATACCGCATCGAACGCATCTTGTGCCAACATGGTCATTGCCTGTGGAGTAACGTCCGCCAGCAAACCAAGAGACACCAGGCGCGATGGCACACGTGCCACGCTATCGGCATGTAGCGTGGTCATACCCCCGTGATGCCCCGAATTGAATGCTCGCAGTAGGTCTACGATTTCTTCTCCACGGCATTCACCAAGCACCACACGGTCAGGTCTCATACGAAGCGTTGCCTTAACAAGCTCCGTAAGACCCACGGCACCAGCACCTTCCACATTCGCTTCTCTAGCAGCTAGCGACACATAATTAGCGTGATTGCATGCGCCAAGCTCACGTACCTCTTCCACAGTCACAATGCGCTCATACTGATCGCATTCAGCAAGCAGCGCTTTAACCAGCGTGGTTTTACCGGATCCGGTGCCGCCTGTAACTAAAATCGTTGCTTTGCCGTGCACAAGTCCTTGTAGGAGAGGCAACCAACTCATAGGAAACATGGAGTTGCACGCTAGTTGCTGCAGCGTCACAGCCTCTATGCTGGGGAATCGTATAGAGATGGCTGCCCCTTGTGGCACTAGTGGCGCTATAACCGCATGAACGCGGACACCTTCCACACTGGAAGCGTCTGCAATCGGGCAGGCATCATCAAGTCTGCGCCCCAATTGCGCGCATAATTGCACCGCATATTCCCTCACCACTGCTGGAGACCGGAATGGTACATGCAAATGATGCTCCCGCATACCTTCTCCCCTATCAGCCCATACGAGCCCCTCACAAGTAACCGCCACATCGGTTACTTCCGGGTCGTCGGCTAGCTCAGAGAGCAGTCCGAAAGAGATCACTGGTGTTTTCGGGTGTTGCGCCTGCGTTGGCCGTGAAGCGTCAATCATTGTGACTGTCATTATCGTTCACCGCCTTACGTATCGACTGTTCCACTATGTCAGCAAGACGATTCACTGCTCTGCGATTGCATTTGGGTACGGCACGGATACCGAGTCCCTCCAGCACGTCTCCGCATAAATGTGCGCTCGGCTTTATTGGCCCCACAATTTCAGAGGTCAGGTATGTTTCCGCTTCCGCCATGCTCACTTCTCCACGTCCGCGTGGAGCCCCGCGAGGCGAGAACCCTATGATTTGGGGCGTCGGGCAATCCCATGTGGATAGTTTGGCTCGATGCGTTCTGGCACGAGCCAGCCCCATGACGGAAAGTTCAGCACCCATAAAATGCATGGCATGGTTCAAATCTGGGATGGTTTGCACTAATTCCCCTTGCCCCGCATCCACAATCACCACATCGTTGGCGGATGCGAGCGCACGAACTACAGCCTGTACTTCCCATTGATTCGGGCGGAGCCCAATCCACGGGTTGTATGGCAGCACACGCACGTTTTCCCAACAAATCAGCTCGCCGCCGAGCACCTCGCCTTCAACATTGCCAAGCGGTGCACAAATCTGATTGAAACGCAATCCTGGCTCTCGCTCCACTCCGAGCAATAAATCCAAACAGCCGGAAGCAAAATCAGCATCGATCAAAGCGCAACTGAGGTCTCGTTGAGCCAACGTCCAGGCCAGCATCGCAGCAGTGGTGCTGAGTCCCATGCCACTGTGACTGGATGTCATCGCCACAATATTGTGCAGTTTTACGTCCGTAGACGGAGTAACACCGGGCGAATCGTTGGAACGCTGGCGTCTGCATGAGCTCAGTGGTCGTGCCGGCCTGGATGCCGGAGAATAGTAATGCAATCGTGGTTCCGGACCGGGAACTGTTCTCACACTGCGTTCGGGCTTTGGATGCGGTTGACTGGGCGGTGCCGTAGGGAGCGGCACCGGCGATGGTGCCACCGTTGCAGAAAGGCTAAGCGGTCTTGTAATAGTGACCGGCTGAAGTGACGTAGTTGTGTTCATAGACCGATTGAATCGTAGTAACTGTCAGCCATGCAATCGAAACCGACCTATGTGGTTCTAGCTTGCCAAGTTATCCACACCCCGGCGTGTCATCCACAACAAATGTGGATAACAAAAAGGCAGCTAGCCTGTTTCACGAGAGGTTCCACGGAATGTTTCACACACCGTTTCACAGTCGCGAACAGGCTGGCTGCCTTACTAGTCAGAGTTGCTTACGAACCAACCAACATCACTTGTTGCCGAGGTTCTCAATACCGGATTCCAACGTATCCAGCTGAGAATCAGTCAACTTCACATGAGCGGGAGCTTCAGCATCACCCTCAGCAGCCGGCTTCTTCTTGCCGAACTTAGCCTTGAACAATCCCACAATGGTCGGAGCCAAGGAGACCAACAGGATGAGCACAATCACCAGCTCGAAGTGATCCTGCACAGCCGGAATGTTGCCGAAGAAGTAGCCCAGAAGCGTGAACAGCGTGGACCACGTCAAACCACCCAGCACAGAGAACGGAGTGAAACGGCTCCAACGCATGCCGGAAATACCTGAGATGAATGGCATGAACGTACGAATAAACGGGAAGAATCGACCCAAGAACACAGCCAGCGGGCCCCACTTCTCAATCATGCCTTCAGTCTTAGCGATACGCTCAGGAGTCATGGCCTTGACCTTGCCAGACTGGATGATTCGACGGCCAAAGAAATGACCAATGAAGTAGTTGCACTGATCGCCAATAATCGGTGCAGTCCACACTACCGGCAGCAGGTACAGCAACGGCAATGCGGCCTTACCCGTCGCCGCATCAGGAGCCGCAAACACACCGGCGGCAAACAGCAGCGAATCACCCGGCAGGAACGGGAAGAAGACCACGCCGGTTTCAATAAAGACAATCAGGAAGATAAAGCCCAAGGTCGGCGCCACACCCATGGCAATCCAACCAGCAATAGCCGCACGCGGATCTTTAAGCAGCTCGAGAATAAAATTAATAAAACCCATGCTATTCCTATGAAATTCGAGCGAAAGCAGTATTCGCATTCGTTCTGTAAGACGCTAACCGGACCGGGGCAACCGGCCAGACATTCGTCTTGAAACCGTCAACCACCTTACCAGTTGGTCATCTCAAAGATAACGTTCAGAAGCTAAGCAGACGCTAAGGTTTTGCAAAGATTCAACTACTGAGCTGGGAGCAATACGACCTTTGGCGCAACTGTTATGGGTATAAACCACTGCATCGAATGAATGTAATCATCCGATGCAGCAGAACACAGAACAGCTAGGCACCCAAACGCTGGCGCACAAAGGCATCCAGCGCGTGAGCATCAATGCCGTCATAGGAATCAATGGAAGCAAACTGGCCGAGACCCGAGTTATCCGTACGAATCCAGCCGGTCTGCGCAATCAACGTGGCACCAGAAGCCGCGCCAGCCTGAAGACCCACAGCCGAATCCTCCAGCACAACGCACTTAGCCATATCTTCCTTAGCGATGCCGAGCTTTGCGGCAGCGGCCAAATAAGGAGCAGGATTCGGCTTATGCTCATACGGATCATCGCCGCACACATAACCGGCAAACAGACCTTCCGACTGCGCCATGATATTGTCCGCCATACGGCGAGGAGACGTAGTAACCAGCATGGAAGGAATGCCAGCGTCCTTGAGCGAATGCAGCACTTCGCGCACGCCAGGAATCCACGGCAGCTGACGAACCTCCGCGTTGAACACGTAATCCTTAAGCTGCTTATCAATCTCCTCAACGCTGAGCTTGCAGCCGCGCTCAATCATGTTGCGCGCCACGTTCGGAACCGGCGTACCAGAGCACATCCAGCCCAGTTCCTCATTCCATTCGCCACCGTTAGCATGAGCAATCTCAATTTCACCATCATGCCAGAGCGGCTCCGAGTCAATAAGCGTGCCGTCTAAATCCCAAAACACAGCCTTGAGCAGCATGATTTCCTCCATTTACGGTTTGGCGTAGTCGGATGTGTATGTACAAACTATTGCACCAAGCCAGCACGACAGCAGTGCGCGTCACCAACCCCAGAGGACCATGGATTTGGAGTCGTCGGAAGAGCTAGTCCGAGAATCGCCAGTATCAGCACGATTGGCGAATGATGAGCGCCCCGGTAGTTCACGGGTCTCGCGGCGAATTGCATTACGCCACAGACGCGCGCGATTCGAGCGCTGCACCTCAACGATATTGCCATCACGACCAGCAGCGAACACGCTTTCCTCACCATTGGATTGCATGCGCTTGACTTCGCGGCGCAACTGCCGGTTCTCTTCTTCGAGTTCCAGAATGCGCGCGATGCCGGAAAGATTAATGCCTTCATCCTGACTCAACCGCTGAGCTCGAGCCAGACGAGCGATATCACGCAGGCAATAGCGGCGAGCGCCACCACCGGTACGTTGTGGACGAATCAGACCCAATCGATCATACTGACGGAGAGTCTGCGGATGAATATTGGCCAGCTCAGCAGCCTGGCCCACAGTGAAAATGGGCAGTTCGATGTCGAAGCCGACCTCATCAGCACCATCAAGGTCGGCGCGGCCCATCACCAAAGCAGTGGCGCACATGGCGTAAAGCTGCCGCATCTGATTGACTGTTCGCGCCATTGTGCACCTCCATATAGATCGTTATGTTTGATTCTCTTGAGCTGGCTCTCCCCTCAGTCGGCTTTGCCGACAGCTCCCCTCATAGAGGGGAGCCGGAGGAGGAAAAGTCACCGACCAGCAAGCCGAAACCAGCGAGTCAGCTTTGCTTCACAGCAAAAGCTGAGGATTATCGGGGCAGATAGTCGCCGGCTTTTTCATCAAATTCCTTGGCTGCGTGCTTCAGCATCAGTCCCGGCTTAGCCGGCACCATAATCTGCACGCGACCAATCAAATCACCCGGCTGATTGCCACGCTTCACACCCAGCCCAGCGAGCTTGATCTCAGCACCAGAACTCGAGCCAGCCGGCACCTTGAACGTCACCGGATTGCCATCGATGTCCTTGGCCTCAACCTTGCCGCCAGCAACAGCCTCGCCCACGGTAACAGGCAAATCCATCACAATGTCATGCCCGCGCATGGAGAAGGTATCGTCCGGCTTGACAGTAACGTGCAGGTACAAATCACCAGCGCGACCGCCGTTAATACCAGGCTTACCCTTGCCAGCCAGCTTAATCTTCTGGCCATCCTTAACGCCTGCCGGCACATGAGCCTTGAACTTCTTGCCGTCCACAGACAAGGAAACCGTAGCGCCCTTAACCGCCTGACGCAGCGTCAAAGCAATCTTGGAATTTCGGTCCTCACCATTTTCCGGACGCGGAGCCTCCTCATAGGAGTAGCCGCCAGCGTTACCATACGGTGACTGGCCATAGCCAGCGCCAGCACCCTGACCAGCAGCGCCACCGAACATGGAGAAGATATCGTTCAGATTCGGATTGCCGCCGCCCGAAGTGGAGAAGCGGATACGCGAACCATTGCCGCCCATACCCGAGCCAGCGCCGAACATGGAGCCAAAGATGTCGGAGAAACCGGAAGCATCGAAGCCGCCAGAACCGGAACCACCAGCGAAGCGAGCGCCTCCCATGCCGAACTGGCGAATCGCATCATACTTCTGGCGATCCTCCTTCTTGCTCAGCACGTCGTAAGCCTCGGAGATATCCTTGAACTTCTCTTCGGCTTCCTTGGTCTTGTTCACATCCGGGTGATACTTACGGGCAAGCTTGCGGTACGCCTTTTTGATGTCCTCGTCTGAGGCGTCCTTGGAGACACCAAGGACCTTGTAGAAATCCTTACTCAGCCATTCGTTTTCAGCCATTCATGTCTCCTTTCTTGAAAGTCTTTAATTATGAAATTAGTAAAAGAGTAAGTGTTAGGACGTGTGGGGCAGAGGGGAACATCGTCCGACACACTCAAGGCTGCCGAGCCGTCTAGTGGACAGTCCAGTGGACTGCCCACAGGCGAGGGGAGCAACTTGTTGCGACGATTGTGCGAAGCACAATGGGCCAAGCTTACGGTCTGACGATGTTCCCCTCTGCCCCACACTCCGTTGCATATATGCTTGCGAAATCAGTTGTGAGGGGAGGCTACTACTACTCGGGCGGCGCGGATGACGCGGTCGCCGATGCGGTAGCCGGCTTCGACCACGGTATCCACCGTTTCCTTCTCAGCATCAGCATCCGGCTTGTGCAGGATTGCCTCATGCTTGGTAGGGTCGAAGTCCTCGCCCTTTTCGCCGAACTTCTCAACGCCGAACTTCTCGAACGCCTTGTCGATCTTCGCAGCCACAGCCTTGAAGGAATCATCCATCTCACTGTGTTCGCGAATGCGATCGATATCGTCGAGCGCCGGCAGCAGCGCGGTCAGCACATCGATAATGCCGTGCTGACGGAAACGCTCCTGCTCCTTTTGCGCGCGATTACGGTAGTTGATGAACTCCGCACGTTCGCGCTGAAGGGCCTCGAGGTATTCAGCAGCTTCCTTCTTGGCCTTGCCAAGCGGGGTGAGGGTGTCTTCGGCATTGGCGTTGTCGGAGGCAGGCTGGCCTTCGCCAGACTGTTGGTCTCCGGCGTTCGCCGGGGTCTCTCCCTCAGTCGCGGACTTCGCCGCGCCAGCTCCCTCATCAGAGGGAGCCGAAGAGGTACCAGACGCGGCAGCGCCGTTAGCGGGAGCCGAGGAGGAATCGGCAGCGGCGGAACCAGCAGTAGCGTTGGAATCCGCCTCAGAAGAGGCCTGAGCGGCCTGGCCGTCAGCAGACGCGGCCGAAGCCAAATCGTCTGCGTCGGGCAGGTCGTTCAGGTAGTCGTCCTTATTGAACTCGGACATCACTTGTTGCCCTTATCGTCATCGTCATCCACAACTTCAGCCTCGACGGTGTCATCGTCGGAGGAAGAGGAAGCAGAACCAGCGGAAGCACCAGCAGCACCAGCGCCGGCAGCGGCACCTTCAGCACCCTGCTGGGCGTACAGCACCTGGCCGATCTTCTGAGCAGCGGTCATCAGCTCGGTCTGAGCAGTCTTGACCTTCTCAGTGTCGTCGCCCTTCAGGGATTCCTTCAGAGCGTTGACCTTCTCGGTGACTTCCTTGACGATGTCATCGGAGAGCTTGTCCTTGTTGTCGTTGACGAGCTTCTCAGTGCTGTAGGCGAAGGCCTCAGCCTGGTTGCGGGTCTCAGCGTCTTCCTTGCGCTTCTTATCCTCAGCCTCGTGAGCTTCAGCTTCCTTGACCATACGATCGATCTCGTCCTTCGGCAGGCCGGAACCACCGGTGATGGTCATGGACTGCTCCTTGCCGGTGCCCTTGTCCTTAGCGGAAACGTGCACGATGCCGTTGGCGTCGATGTCGAAGGTGACCTCAATCTGCGGGACGCCACGCGGAGCCGGAGCGATGCCGGTCAGCTCGAAGGTACCCAGCGGCTTGTTGTCGCGAGCGAACTCACGCTCACCCTGGTAGACCTGAATCAGCACGGACGGCTGGTTGTCTTCAGCGGTGGAGAAGACCTCGGAACGCTTGGTAGGAATAGCAGTGTTGCGGTCGATGAGCTTGGTCATGATGCCACCCTTGGTTTCGATACCGAGGGAAAGCGGGGTCACATCGATGAGCAGCACGTCCTTACGGTCGCCCTTGATGACGCCGGACTGCACAGCAGCGCCGACAGCCACAACCTCATCCGGGTTCACGGACTGGTTGGCTTCCTTACCGCCGGTGAGCTCCTTGACGAGCTCCTTGACAGCAGGCATACGAGTGGAGCCACCGACCAGCACCACGTGGTCAATGTCGGACACGGAGATGCCAGCGTCGTGCAGCACGTTGTTGAACGGGGTGCGGCAGCGACCGAGCAGGTCGGAGGTCATTTCCTCGAAGTGAGCACGGGTCAGGGTCTCATCCAGGTGGACCGGGGTGCCGTCAGGGGTCATGGCCAGGTACTGCATGGAGATGCTGGTGGAGGTGGAGGAGGAGAGCTCCTTCTTCGCCTGCTCAGCAGCTTCCTTCAGGCGCTGCAGGGCAATCTTGTCCTTGCTCAGATCAACGCCGTACTTGTTCTTGACTTCAGAAACCAGCCAATCGATGATCTTCTGATCCCAATCGTCGCCGCCCAGGTGGTTATCACCGTTGGTGGCCTGAACCTGAATGGTGGAGAAGCCATCGTCGTCCTTGCCGATCTCCAGCAGGGAGACATCGAAAGTGCCGCCGCCGAGGTCGAAGACCAGGATGCGCTCGTCTTCCTTGCCCTTCTCAAGGCCGTAAGCCAGTGCGGCTGCGGTCGGCTCGTTGATGATACGCAGGACGTTCAGACCTGCGATCTTGCCAGCGTCCTTGGTTGCCTGACGCTGAGCATCGTTGAAGTATGCCGGGCAGGTGATGACGGCGTCGGTAACGGGCTCGCCGAGGTAAGCCTCAGCGTCCCTCTTCAGCTTCATCAGAATCTGTGCGGAAATCTCCTGAGGGGTCCACTTCTTGCCGTCGATTTCAACGGTCCAAT
This sequence comes from Bifidobacterium imperatoris, assembly GCF_002860405.1. Classification (GTDB taxonomy): domain Bacteria; phylum Actinomycetota; class Actinomycetes; order Actinomycetales; family Bifidobacteriaceae; genus Bifidobacterium; species Bifidobacterium imperatoris. The sequence goes on from NZ_NMWV01000006.1 coordinate 99,540, forward strand.
CGGTGCCCATGTGACGCTTCACAGAAGAAATAGTGCGGTCAACGTTGGTGACAGCCTGACGCTTGGCCACTTCGCCGACGAGGATTTCGCCGGACTTGGAGAATGCCACCACGGACGGCGTGGTGCGAGCGCCCTCAGCGTTCACGATAACGGTGGGCTCGCCACCTTCCAGCGTTGCGATGCAGGAATTCGTAGTACCCAAATCGATACCAACTGCACGTGCCATAATGTGTGCTCCTTTTGTCTTGTTTATTCGTTCTTACGTTTCTCGCCCAAGTTCCTTGAGGAATCCTTCTGAAACCCTTCCGAGTTTCTTCCGAACTTCTTGGAGGCTCTCGGACCTTCCAAACTTGAGCCTACATCACTCAACTTCCAATTAGCAAGTTCTATTCCCAAATTCATCACAAAAAGTTGAGCGTGCTTCGCTCAAGTTTTTACGCGCCCAGCTGGGGCACCCGCCCCTTCGCGCGCCGCATTCCCGGAAATGCGGCGCAAACAGGCTCGCGCAGCACTACATTCCCGGAAATGCGTCACAAAACCCGTTTAAAACACTTCCTCGGCGACGCAATACCCGGAATGCGTCACATTTGCGGGCTTCACGCGCCACGTTCCCCGAAATGCGACGCAAAAGGGACGTTTCACAATGCGTTTCACGACGCATTTTCCGGAATACGGCGTGGATACAGGCCCCGTGCGCCGCATTCCCGGAAATGCGGCGCACGGAGGGGCGCACTTTATCAAAACTCCGCATTATTGCAATCGTTGTCAATTTGAGCTACTTTGATATCAGCACGTTTGATCATTAGCCTGCCCTTTTTACTGGTACCTCAACGCGGAGAGGCTATAGAGCAGTAATGCAAACGAAGAGCAAAGATGCAAGAGAAGCAAGGAGTTTCCTATGACTGGTACATGCAGCAATGAAGCGGCATCCCATAACACTCCGCAACCGCAGGAGGCACACGCGCAAGCGCAGCCACAACCTCAAACGGAAAGCCCAGCACGACTGGCCCGCCCGCTTATCAAACTTGCCAAGGCCGCAGGCGTAGCCACTTCATTCATCGACCAGCTGGGCACATATACGGAAATCAGCGACGCAGCATTAGTCGCAGTACTCAAGGCCCTCGATATTGACGCCTCCACCGATGAGGCTATCGAACAGTCCATCGCCAATATCGAAGCCGAAAACAGCAAACGTTTGCTAAACCCAACTATCGTCACCAACTACGGCAAACCAGCCACCATCACCCTGAACTGTTCTGCAGATACCGATGTCACTGCATCAGTCACCCTTGAAGACGGCGGCACCTACGAATCCATCGCTCTGATTCCTGATTTGAATTCCGGCCAGATGGATCTGACCTTAGATACCGACTTACCGATGGGCTACCATACGCTGACAGTCACTGCAGACGATCGCCACGGCACTGCCACCATCATCAATGCACCAGCGCGCATTGCCGTACCTCACGCAGTAGCCGAACACCAGCGCTGGGGCTGGATGGTCCAGATGTATTCCGTGCGCTCCCCTGAGTCATGGGGAATCGGCGATTACGGCGACCTCAAGCGCCTCGCGCAAGATGCTGCGGAAAAGTCCGGCGCCGACTTCATGCTGATCAACCCGATTCACGCCGGCGCACCAATTCCTCCGCTGGAGCCTTCGCCGTATTTGCCGGAATCTCGCCGATTCTTGAATGTGACCTACATTCGTCCGCAGGATATTCCGGAATACGCTACTCTGCCCGCCGAGATCCGCGCACAGGTCGATGCGCTGCACGAGTCCGTGGCATTCCGCAACGACGAGGTCACGCCAATGGACATCAACACGGCATGGGAAGCCAAGCGCCCGGCATTGCGATTGATTTTCGACGCCGGCCGCAGCGCCGAACGAGAGCAGCAGTTCGCACATTTCAAGGCGGAAGCAGGCCCTGACCTCGATTCCTTTGCCACGTGGTGCCTGTGCTTTGAAATCTGGGGTGCGCCTTGGGGTGAGAATCGTTGGTTCTTTGAGAAGAACATTGACGATTCAGCCGTGCAAACACTCGTGGCCGAGCATCAAGATCTGTTTGAATTCAATCGTTGGCTGCAATGGATCGCCTCCGAACAGGTGAATGAGGCACAGCACTCCGCGCTTAATCATGGCATGGCATTGGGTTTGATGCAGGACATGGCGGTTGGCGTGCATGGCCTTGGCGCAGACGCGTGGGCCAATCCTGAGCGTTTTGCCACCGGCTCGGTTACGGTCGGCTGCCCGCCAGACTTCTACAACCAGCAAGGTCAGGATTGGGGCCAGCCTCCGTTCAATCCGCGGCATCTTGAAGCCACCGGATATAAGGTGTACCGCGAAATGGTGCATTCCATGTACGAGCATGCCGGTGCCGTGCGCATCGATCATGTACTCGGACTGTTCCGCCTGTGGTGGATTCCGCAGGGTCTCGGAGCCAAGAACGGCGCATACGTGATGTACAACCATGAGGCAATGCTGGGCGTGCTGGCCATTGAAGCCACACGCGTAGGCGGCATGGTTATCGGCGAAGACCTCGGCACTGTACCGGCATATGTGCGGCAGGTCCTGGCCGACCATGGCGTACTCGGCACGGATGTGGAATGGTTCGCCCGCGTGGACGATTCGCCGAATGCTGGCGATCCTTATAAGGAACCGAGCGAATACCGCAAGCAGGCGTTGGCCTCCGTGACCACTCACGATTTGCCGCCGACCGCTGGCTACCTGAACTTTGAGCATGTGCATCTGCGCGAGAAGCTGCATCTGCTGAGCGAACCGGTGGAATCGTTTGCGGCATCGGCATTGGCCGAGCGCACTGCGATGATGAATCGACTTGTGGCCAGCGGTTATATTCCGCAATCTGTGGCAGACGATGTGCCGAATCACATTCAGGAAATCGTCGAGGCCATGCACGCGATGCTTACCGATACGCCATCGCTGCTGCTGCAGGCGGCATTGGTGGACGGCGTAGGCGAACATCGCACACAAAATCAGCCGGGCACCTCCAGCGAATATTCGAACTGGCGAGTGCCGTTGGCTGACGAGCATGAGCATGTGGTGCATACCGGCGAGGTCTTCGATTTGCCTCGCGTACAGTCACTCTCCGCGGTAATGCGCGGAAGATAACGCATTCAACCGCCCCTATCGCTATGATATCGTTGTCATAATAATGATTCCGAAGCAATCGGCAATCGATACAACGATAGGGGCGGCATGACCAAGGCAAGCATTCAGGCAGTGGCTCAGGAAGCGGGAGTCTCTGTATCCACAGTGTCCCGCACATTCGCCAAGCCCGACCTCGTGCTTCCCGAAACCCGCGACAAGGTCATGGCCGCAGCCGAAAAGCTGGACTATTCGATTTCCCGATCGGCTGCCGCGCTGAAGTCCGGCCAGTCCTTCCGCATTGCGTTACTTGCCAGCGAAACCATTACTACATGGTTTAATTCCAATATTTTTGCCGGACTTGATTCCGTACTCCGCCCTGCAGGGTATGACACAGTCCCCTACCCGATGCGCAATGCCGGCGAACGCCAGGCCTTCTTCGCCGACCTGCCTGTGCGCCGCAATGCCGATGCCGTGGTAGTCAGCTCGTTCAATATTGAGCCCAGCGAAGTGGAGCGCCTCAAGCATATGCATGTGCCGATTATCGGCATTAACATCCCTTCCAACGAGGGATTCGACGCGGGCGTTAGTATCGATGACCGTTCCGCCACTCGTTCCGCCATTGAGCATCTGATTGCACTTGGCCACCGCCATATCGCTTTCGTGGGCGGTGAGACCATTGTGACCAGCATGAAATACAGTGCTGAAGCCCGTTTACAGGGATTGCTGGATGCCGCCGCAGCGCATCCAGATGTCGAAGTAACGCATCTTCAGGTGCCGCGCAACGAAAATGAAGCCAGTGCTGTGCTCAATGCCGTGCTCACTGCGCCAGCCAATATCACTGCATTCTGCTTTGAGGATGATCAGATGGCATTGCCTGCCCTGTTCCGCCTGCGCCAGTATGGTCGGCAGGTTCCGCAGGATGTATCTATTGTTGGCTTTGATGATTTGGATTTGGCTCAAGCAGTGGGCCTGACCACGCTGCATCAGGATCCTTTTGCGATGGGCGCAGCGGCAGGCCAGATGGCACTGGATGCCATCGCCGGTAAGCCGATTGAGCCAGCGTTCCAGCGGCCTGATGCACTGCTGATGCTGCGTGAAACCACTGCACCGCCTCGCGCATAATCATTGAATTAATTCATAATCAATCATTGCTCTGATTACTGACCATTGATTTGACTACGTTGCCATACAACGCACTTAAATCATTGATTTCTCTTTTGCATATATTCATGATATCGTTGTCATGACATTGCAATGAAGCGCAGTAGCACTTACATCAAAACCCAATAACAAACCCGTAAAAGGAGCCTTCAATGACCGCCAACAATCTCAATGACGACTGGTGGAAGCAGGCAGTCGTCTACCAGATTTATCCGCGCAGCTTCAAGGACGTCAACGGCGACGGCCTCGGCGACATTGCCGGCGTCACCGAAAAGATGGATTATCTCCAGCATCTCGGCGTGGATGCTATTTGGCTATCCCCGTTCTATCCGTCTGACCTTGCCGATGGCGGCTACGATGTCATCGACTACCGTAATGTCGACCCGCGCCTCGGCACTATGGATGATTTCGACGCCATGGTTAAAGCCGCCCATTCAGCCGGCATCAAGGTCATTGTCGACATTGTGCCCAACCATACTGCCGATAAGCACGTCTTCTTCCAAGAGGCACTTGCCAGCGAGCCCGGCTCCCGCGCACGCGATCGCTATATTTTCCGCGAAGGTCGCGGCGAGCATGGTGAATTGCCGCCGAACGATTGGCAGTCCTTCTTTGGCGGCCCGGCCTGGGCGCGTGTAGCTGATGGCCAGTGGTATCTGCATTTGTTCGATAAGGCTCAGCCGGATGTGAACTGGAAGAATCCGGACATCCATGAAGAGTTCAAGAAGACGCTGCGATTCTGGTCCGACCACGGTACCGACGGCTTCCGCATCGATGTGGCGCACGGCCTGGCCAAGGACTTGGAATCCAAGCCGCTTGAGGAGCTTGGCCGCGAGTACAGCTCCACCGGCGCGCTGTGCCATGATTTCTCCCATCCGCTGTTCGATCGCCGCGAAGTGCATGATATTTACCGCGAGTGGCGCGAAGTGTTCAACGAATACAATCCGCCGCGCTTCGCCGTTGCCGAGGCTTGGGTGGTGCCTGAGCATCAGCATCTGTACGCTTCGATGGACGAGCTTGGTCAGTCCTTCAATTTTGATTTCGCCGAGGCCAACTGGTTCGCCGACGAATTCCGTTCGGCAATCGCCTCCGGCCTCAAGGCCGCCGCTGAAACGAACGGCTCCACCACCACGTGGGTGATGAACAATCACGATGTGCCGCGCAGCCCCTCCCGCTATGGCCTTCCGCAGGTCAAGGGCGCACCGTACCACCAGCTGCCGCACGATTGGCTGCTGCGCAATGGAACCACGTACCCAGAGAATCGCGAGCTGGGCACCCGCCGCGCCCGCGCCGCCGCGCTTATGGAACTCGGTCTGCCGGGTGCTGCTTACATTTATCAGGGCGAGGAACTGGGTCTGTTCGAAGTGGCCGATATTCCGTGGGATCATCTTGAAGATCCGACTGCTTTCCACACGAATCAGGCCACGATGGATAAAGGTCGCGATGGCTGCCGTGTGCCTCTGCCATGGACTGCTGCCGACGAGCCAAAGCTTGCTGATTTCAGCTTGCCCGAGCCTGCTGATGATGGCAGTGGCGAGAATCATGTGCCGCTGTGCGCAGCCGGCCAGTTCGGCACGGGCGCATCGTTCGGCTTCTCCCCTGCTATGCAGGCCGATGGCATCGCTCCGGCCGCCGACCCGCATCTGCCGCAGCCGCTCTGGTTTAAGGATTACTGCGCTGATGTGGAGCAGGCCGATCCGGATTCGATGTACACGCTGTACCGCACGGCTTTGGCGATTCGCCAGGAAACGTTGACCGCCACGCGTGACACGTCCGCAACTCAGGTGGATATGGGTAATGATGTCGTGGCATACACTCGCCTAGCAACCGAGGGCCGAGCGTTCACTTCGGTGACGAACTTCGGCAGCACTCCGCTTGCTCTGCCCGAAGGTGATGTGGTGCTCACGTCCGGCCCGCTGACTGCCGACGGTAAGCTCCCCGCCGATACTAGCGTTTGGCTGCTTCGATAGGCGTCTTTCTGTGCCACGCTAGTGCAAATCAGCGCAATATGCGTTGGCGTGGCACAACCTTTGCGTTAAATCAGCCCCAAAGTGGCCAAAACTTTGCCACACGGACGCAAATCATTCGATTATGCGCTGGCGTGGCACGGTGTCATGCCACGCCAGTGCAAATAAGCACGAAATGCATTAGCGTGGCACAACAAATGAGGCCGCCGCTCTGAAATTAATCAGGGCGGCGGCCTTTTGCTATGCGTTAGTCAGCGGCTCGGCTAGGAACCGTGAAATCACTGAACCTGGGCGCGAGCGATCTTGCCGGTGAAGGAGTTGGCCTCGTCGGCATCCTTCACGCCATCCTTGTTCCAGGAGAACATGGCGCGCAGCTTCGGGCCAACGGTCTCGATGCGCTCGTTGGAGTACTTCTCCTGCAGCTCCTTGAAGTGCGGGGCGCCGGCATCCTGATCGTCGATGAACTCCTTGGCGAAGGAGCCATCCTGGATGCGCTGCAGGTGGTATTCCATGCGCTTGCGGCAGTCCTCGTTGATAACGGTGTTGGTGTAATCACCGTACTGAGCGGTGTCAGAGCAGGACCAACGAGCCTTGTTCAGACCACCCTCGTTCATCAGGTCGACGAGCATCTTCAGCTCGTGGCAGACCTCGAAGTAGGCGATTTCCGGCTGGTAGCCAGCGTCGGTGAGGACCTCGAAGCCCATCTCGACGAGCTTGTTCACGCCACCCATGAGCACGTTCTGCTCACCGAAGAGATCGGTTTCGGTCTCTTCCTTGAAGGTGGTCTTGATGGCGCCGGCGCGCAGAGCGCCCAGAGCCTTGGCGTAGGCCAGGGTCAGAGCCCAGCCGTCGCCGCGAGGATCCTGCTCGACGGCCACCACAACCGGGACGCCACGGCCAGCAGCGTACTCACGACGCACAATGTGGCCCGGGCCCTTCGGAGCGACCATGAACACCGGGTGATCCTCGGTGGGCTTGATGTAACCGTAGTGAATGTTGAAGCCGTGAGCGAAAGCGACAGCAGCACCCGGCTTGATGTTGGGCTCAATGTCGTTGGCCCAAATCGTGCGCTGGTACTGATCGGGAGCCAGGATCATGATGATGTCGGCCTCAGCAGCGGCTTCCGGCACGGACTTGACCTCGAGGCCCTGCTCCTTGGCGAACTCAACGGACTTGGAAGTCGGGCGCAGGCCGACGACCACGTCAACGCCGGAGTCACGCAGGTTCAGTGCGTGAGCGTGGCCTTGAGAGCCGTAACCAATAATGGCAACCTTCTTGCCTTCGAGCACGGAGAGGTCACCGTCGTTTTCATACCAGATTTGTGCAGCCATTAAGCACTCCTTGTAAAGCTGCGTGCCGTCATTCTTGCCGGCACACGGTGTTGTTTGGTTGCGCATGATGCAAATTGCTCGCAATGCGCGTTTGGGCATCCAGCAAAAGCCGGACTATCTCAAGCGTGGCGGGTGTCGCCTTGTGGGCGCGACCCGGAAACTGAGGTCTATCCTATCGAGAACAGCGCTTCGGCCTGCGTGCGTCCCACAACGTGAGCTGCCTTTCGCGCATTTTTGGACATTTGCTCATTATGCAATATCGCCGTGCGATATCGCAGCGCACATCTCTGTGCCATATCTCATCAAATAGAAAAAGGCTGCTGCCGCACATCATGTGCAGCCAGCAGCCTTATTGCAAACCCTGGTAAGTAAGGTCAGTGATTTCGCTGTATTAGCAGGCGAGTGTCACTGAGCAATCACTGAACCTGGGTACGAGCGATCTTGCCGTTGAAGGACTCAGCCTCATCCTGATCCTTGGCCGGGCCGTTGTTCCAGGAGAACATAGCGCGCAGCTTCGGGCCAACGGTCTCGAGGTGCGGGTGAGAGTACTCTTCCTGCAGCTTCTTGAACTTCGGAGCGCCAGCAGCCTGGTCATCCATGAACTCCTTGGCGAAGGAGCCATCCTGAATGCGCTTGAGCTGGTACTGCATGCGCTTCTTGGTTTCCTCGGTGATGACCGTGGAGGTGTAGTCGCCGTACTGAGCAGTGTCAGAGCAGGACCAACGAGCCTTGTTCAGACCACCCTCGTTAGCGAGGTCAACGAGCATCTTCAGCTCGTGGAACACCTCGAAGTAAGCGATCTCCGGCTGGTAGCCAGCCTCGGTCAGCACGTCGAAGCCCATGTCGCACAGGTGGTTGATGCCGCCCATGAGGACGTCCTGCTCGCCGAACAGATCGGTCTCGGTCTCCTCGGTGAAGGTGGTCTTGATGGCGCCTGCACGCAGAGCGCCCAGAGCCTTGGCGTAAGCCAGGCACAGCGGCCAGGTCTTGCCGTCCGGATCCTGCTCAACAGCGACGACGACCGGGACGCCACGGCCAGCAGCGTACTCACGACGAACGATGTGGCCCGGGCCCTTCGGGGCAACCATGAACACCGGGTGATCCTCAGACGGCTTGATGTAGCCGTAGTGGATGTTGAAGCCGTGAGCGAAGGCCAGAGCAGCGCCCGGCTTCAGGTTCGGCTCAACATCTTCCTTGTAGACCTTGGCCTGGTACTGGTCAGGCAGAAGGATCATCACAACGTCAGCCTCAGCGACTGCCTCAGGCACGGACTTGACTTCCAGGCCCTGCTCCTTGGCGAACTCAACGGACTTGGAGGTAGGACGCAGGCCGACGACCACGTCGACACCGGAGTCACGCAGGTTCAGTGCGTGAGCGTGGCCCTGAGAGCCGTAGCCCAGGATGGCGACCTTCTTGCCATCGAACACGGACAGATCGGCGTCCTTCTCGTACCAGATAGTTGCTGCCATTTTGGCGCTCCTTTATATTTATTTGTTTATTTATGGGGTGAGTATTACTTACTTACGTTCTGCTTGATGTAGTGCAGAAATCTGCTGTGGTTTTCCTTGTGGGCTTTTCCGATATGCAGGTTTAGTCCTGTTCATTTGGAAAAGTCCTCAGGGGGTTCACGTTGTGGAATCAAAGATTTTCACAACGTGACACGTTGTTTTTCGGAACTTGGGCTCCCCTTGTCAGGGGAGCTGTCACGGAGTGACTGAGGGGTAGTTTCATTCAGAAACTGCATGGTGTATGACTACCCCTCAGACTCGCTTCGCGAGCCAGCTCCCCTGACAAGGGGAGCCAAGGAAGCGGCTACTTCGTGAAATCAACGTCCGTGCTGAGCCGTTAAGCGAAAGCCCAGTGGGCTTTCGTAGGCGAAGTGAGCGATTGCAACTTATAGGCAATCGCGAAGCCGGAAACCAGCCGTGGACTTTACTTGGTAAAGTCCACGTCCTTTGTCTCACGGCAGGTCATCACGGCGACCAGGCAGCACACGGCCATCACGCCGAGGTAGAGGCCTACGGAGTGGACGCCCCAGTTGTGGGACAGCCATGTGGCGATGGTCGGCACGAAGGCAGCACCAAC
>NZ_NMWV01000060.1 GCF_002860405.1 Bifidobacterium imperatoris
GCCGCGGTGACCACGTTCGCCCAGTTCGATGCGGCCATGAGCACCGTGCAGGCCAACACGGGGGCTTCCGCCGCGGAATTGGACAAGCTGCGTCAGGCGGCCATCGACGCGGGCGCGAACACCGTGTACAACGCGCAGGAGGCGGCCGACGCGATCAACGAGCTCGGCAAGGCCGGCATGAGCACCACCGATATTCTCTCCGGCGGTCTTTCCGGAGCGTTGAACCTCGCCGCGTCCGACGGCATGCAGGTATCCGAGGCGGCGGAGCTCATGAGCTCCGCCATGGCCCAGTTCAACCTGACCGGAAAACAGGCCGGCAATGTGGCTGACGCGTTGGCGGCTGGCGCAGGCAAGGCACAAGGTTCGGCCCGTGACTTGGGTTATGCGTTGCAACAGTCCGGCATGGTCGCCAATTCGTTTGGCATCGGCATGACGGAGACCGTGGGCACGCTCACCGCGTTCGCGAACGCAGGCATGATCGGCTCGGACGCTGGCACCAGTCTGAAGACCATGCTCATTTCGCTGGCGAATCCAAGCACCAAGGCGAAGAACCTGATGCAGGAGCTCGGCATCAACGCGTACGACGCGCAAGGCAACTTCATCGGCTTGGCCAATCTCGCCGGCCAATTGCAGGACAAGATGGGCGGGCTCACGCAGGAGCAGCGCAACCAGGCGTTGGCCACCATCTTCGGCTCCGATGCCATCCGCGCAGCCAACGTGCTCTACAACGAGGGCGCGAAGGGCATCGACAAGTGGACGAAGAAGGTCGAGGACTCCGGTTTCGCGGCGCAGCAGGCCGCGGCCAAGAACGATAACCTCAAAGGCGACCTGGAGAACCTGAGCGGCAGTTTCGAAAGCATGCTCATCACCATCGGCAGCGGAGCCAACGGCCCACTACGCTCCCTCGTGCAGACGCTCGACACGGTGGTGGACGCGTTCAGCAGCCTGCCCGCACCCGTCCAGCAGGGTACTGTGCTGCTTGGGGCGGCCGGCGGTGCGGTCGCCGCATTACACAAGCAGTTCGGCCCATTGGCGGAGAGCAGCAGCGCCACCTCGCAGAAACTCGGACTGCTCATAGATCCGATTCAAAGGCTCACCACAGCAGGCCCGCAGCTCAAGGACGGTTTCGTCATGCTGGGAGGCGTGTTCAAGACCACATTCGAATCGCTGAGCTCGGGCACTCCCGTTATCGGCACGTCCACGGCCGCCATGTCCGGTCTCAAAAACATCGGAAGCGGAGTCGTGGACCTACTGGGAGGCCCTTGGGGTATAGCCATGACAGCAGCCGGCGCTGCAATCGGCTATTTCGCCAATAAAGCCGCCGTGGCCAAGCAGGAGACGCAGAACCTCTCCAACGCAATGGAATCCGGTCAGGATGCGGCCACCGCATTGGCGAACGCCATCATCAAAGGCGACTGGGGCAGTGATCTCGGATTCCTGAACTCGTCAAAGGACGTGAAGAACCTCAATGACGCGTTGAAGGCATGCGGAGTCAGCGCCGCCACCTTCAGCCAGGCCGCGGCAGGCAACAAGCAGGCGCTCAAGGAAGTCAACCAGGCACTCAAGGAACATGAGGAAGCCAACGATCGGTGGGTTCACGGCATCAACGTCGGCAAGGCGCAATCCGATCTCATCCGCGACTCCCTGCAAAAAGCCAGTGACCAGATCGGGGCCAACAAGGAGCAGACGAAGGAACTGGCCGACGCCAACGAACAGTTAGGTGAATCAGGCACAGAAGCGGCAGACGGATTGAACCAGACAGCCAATGCCGCCGATGATGCCGCCGACGCGGCTAGCATCCTCGCGAACAACTTCGGAGCCACCACCGACGGCATCAACGAGCAGGCCGCGGCATTGGGCGAGGTCACCGACGCGCTCAGCACCTACTACGGGTTCAGCACGAGCGCTTCGGATGCGTTGATCTCCATGCATGACGCGTTCGACAAGGCCACCAAGGCGGCTCAGGAGAACGGTCAGACTCTTGACCTGAACACGGAGAAGGGTCGCAGCAACCAGAGCGCGTTGAACGATATCGCCGACAGCGCGTTGAAGGCGGCGGAAGCGCAAGCCAAAAACGGCAGCAGCATGGATGAGATCAACGGCACG
>NZ_NMWV01000061.1 GCF_002860405.1 Bifidobacterium imperatoris
ATTTTATTATGTATCTCTCGGGGCCCATTAATGGCGGTCACGACTAAATAATTAGATACATTCGCCATGATGTCAGGCACCGATTGCAATAGACTCTGATTTAACTGTTGGATAACAGGGTCTTCAAACAAGTTCCCCCCGGATTTTCTTAGTAGTTCAAATTGTTTTCCATCAAGAGCTTTACGAAGTTCTTCGCGACTTATCGAAGATTCTCCGTCTAATTCAATGTCGCCATCCCCTGGGAATAGGTCAGAGAGTACAAGAGATTCACCAGATAGCGATTCCAAGGCTTTGATGAGAATCAGCATGTTGAATAATGATGCACCTGAAGCATTCCTTTTCATTCCCGAAATGAAGCCTGGGGTCCAGGTTGCCCCATACCGGCGTGCTTCCGTTGCTATCTGATCCAGGGTCAAGCCTTTGTTGGTTTTTACCGAATCAATATAACTGTAAATTGCTTCATTAATTCTCATGTTCTCATTTTAACAACACGACACGCCAACACAAAACCACAAGTTGTCATAATGAGAATGTGTGCTATCTTCTTAATCACGTTCTCATAATGACAACTTGTGGAGGGAGGTTTTAATAATGCCAGCAATCGTTATGAGTCCAACTCTCAGCCCTAAAGAAGTATTCGAGAATTACGGCCTTAAACCCAATCACCTGGCCCAACTCCGATACCAGAACAAAGGACCTCGCTACATACAGGCGACGCCGCGAACGGTCTTGTATAGGCAAAGCGACATCGAATCCTGGCTAACGGCCAACACCGTGGAGACCGAAGACAGCAAAGAAATAAAAAAGGCATCCGCTGCCACGGATGCCGAATAACGAAAGGAAATGAATCCAATGTCAGAATCAACATTACAGCCCTTCGAATTCAAGGGCAACCAGTTGAGAATTCTAACGGACAAGCAGGGCGGGTCCTGGTTCGTGGCCAAGGACGTATGCAATATCCTCGGTCTCAGCAATACAGCAGTTACCATCAAAGCCCTTGACGAGGATGAGTTAAGTAATTCTTATATCACCGATTCGCTAGGACGAAAACAGACTTCGTTCATCATCAGCGAACCCGGCCTGTACAAGCTGATCATGCGTTCCCGGAAGCCGGAGGCCAAGGAATTCCAACGTTGGGTCTCTCACGAGGTACTGCCATCCATTCGTAAACACGGTGCTTACATGACGGAGCCCACGCTGGAACAGGCCATCACCAATCCCGATTTCCTGATTCGTTTAGCTACCGAACTAAAGACCGAAAAGCAGAAACGAGCCGAAGCGGAGCAGACCATCAAAGAGCAGAAGCCGAAGGTACTGTTCGCGGACGCGGTCGCCACAAGCAAGCGAAGCATTCTGATCGGCGAGCTGGCGAAGATTCTGAAGCAGAACGGGTACGACACAGGCCAGAACAGGTTCTTCAAAACATTGCGCGCGGATGGTCTGCTGATGAAGCGCAACGGGAACCCGAACATGCCAACACAGAAGGCCATGCAGCTGAAGCTATTCGAGGTCAAGGAGACCGCGATACAGCGTCCCGACGGGCATACCACCGTGAACTTCACGACCAAGGTCACACCCAAGGGCCAACAGTACCTGATT
>NZ_NMWV01000062.1 GCF_002860405.1 Bifidobacterium imperatoris
ACGAATATTGGGAACGGTTGTATTGGCCGGCGTGCGGCAGACTACGCGAATGCACGCGCGTTGGATACCGGAGCGCATGGCAACGGCACATACGACCCGAATTGGGTGACATGGAGCTGGCGTATCTGACTGGACCGCGCATCCAGTCGTGGCTGGACTCGATAACGCCGGCCGGTGCGGCGCGTAAATCCTGGGCCGTGCTCCGGCAGATGCTGCGAGCAGCGGTACGGCTCGGATTACTGGATGTGGACGTGACCGACAGGGTCACGCCACCCAAGCCCAGCGGCTATGAGCCGGAAGTGCTGGACATCCGCCAGATACGGCAATTGCTGCGCGGGTTTCACGGGCACGAGCTCGAGGCCTGGCTGCTCTGCAGCGTATGCCTCGGACTGCGCACCGAGGAAGCCCTTGGATTGGAATGGAACGATCTGAACCTCAATACAGGCAAGGTCAAGGTCCGACGCGGATTGCAGTGGGTGGACGGACACGAGGTGATCGTGGAGCCGAAGACCGAGCTATCGCGCCGCACCGTCGTGCTCCCCAGATTCGCGGTATTGAGACTGCGCGAGATCAGACCGCATGAGGGCGGCCGTCTCATCGGCTTATTGAATCCAGGTCAGGTCGCCAGACGCTACGCCGCATGGTGCAGGTCACAGAACCTGCCGTATGTGCCACGCCGCAACCTGCGCCACAGTTGGGCCAGCACCGCGTTGGGCGCCGGCGTGGACGTGGCGGTGGTCAGCCGCGCGTTAGGTCACTCGTCAATCGCCACCACGGCCCGCTACTACCTACGCCCTGACAGCGAGATACTGCGCGAAGCCCAACGCGTATGGGAGCACGCCCTCATACGCTGAGGGATTCGCTAACCCATCACGGTTTCCAGCGTGCCGATGGCGGCGTGGTCCGTGGGGTGTTGCAGCCGAACGCGGTGACGGTCCAGCAGGCGGCATGGCCGAAGCCGTTCGCGGAAATACCCACCGTGGTCGGCTGGTATGCGAACGACAACATTTATTCATGCTCCGTCACATCAGTTACCACGACCGGCTGCACCATCGCAATCAAGAACATCGGTGAACAAGCCAATGGTATCGAGGGCCACGTGTACGCGGTGGCCTACGGCAAACTCGCCTAGGCGAAGGTCACGCCGTCCGGTATCGGCAGGCTGCGGGGAGTGTGCAGGCACCTGTCCC
>NZ_NMWV01000007.1 GCF_002860405.1 Bifidobacterium imperatoris
AGATGCCTCTGGGCCGTGCCGCGTCGCGCGTCTTTTTGAGGTACCGGTCCATCGTGGCCGCGCTCATCCGCTCCAGCTCGCGGAACGCGAAACCGTCCCAGTCGGCGAGCTCGCCGTGCGCGCGCAGCATGGGCATCCACAGGGGCAGCATCGCCTTGAGGTACTTCGCNCACGGCGCATCCATCATCAGCCACACCTGGACCAGCAGCTCGCGCGACTGCTCCGAATACCGCTTCGGCCGCTCCGCGGGCGACATCGACGGCCTGCCGCGCCCGGCTTCCGTGAGTCTGCGTCTCGCGGTGCTCCTGCCGATTCCCAGCACGGAGCACATCTCATCGAGGATGCGTCCCTTGTCCTTCTTCGACGCCTTCATGTATTCATCCCTGAATCTCAGGGTGACCTGCCGCTTCGTCGCCATGCTGATCCTGTCTTCCATAAGACAAGCCAAACAGGACCGATACCGTTCGCGCTCATTCCCGATGAGGCACCACCACACCCTACGCGCTCAAAAAACGTGAGGCACGTCGATCGGGCGTTTTGCAGGAGCGGTTTTGCTATACTGGGAACCGCGGAAAACATTGAAAAGAAACGGCGAGGATGCCGGTTCCGCAAGCGGTTTCCATAACAGAACAACCAACAGGCAACAGTAGTTAATTAGGTGATAGCTAGTTAAGTAATGGTGTTTCCCTCCTTGGCGGTGCCCCCGAGTGACATGGACTCCTCGGGGGCATCTGCTGTTTGGGGGAATTGTGGGGAAAGTTCATAATCCACACGGAGCTGGATGGTTGGGGTAACCGTTGTGAGACCGTAGGCTTGGCCGAACGGCCTTGAGTGTGTCGAACAACGGATACCTCAACCATCCAGTGGTCAATTGCGGATTGATCCGGCGCGTCGTTGTCTGGCCAATCCGTAATATAGATATTCGTGTGTGCCAACGGCATGCCTTATGTAACAGGTGTGCGCGCTGGGATATCCTTCAAGTCGATGATCGCACGCAGCAATGCGAACGCGGGAGGCGGGGAGGCCATCGGGCCGGTGGACTGGGCTAACTTTTGACTATTCGTCAGACGCGGATTTAATACGCGTGAGAGCGATTCAGTGAAAAGTGTGGGCGCAGTGCGGCGGTCACACGAAAGTAAGAGAAACCACTGAATCGGAGAATTCAAGTTGCCTACTATTGAACAGCTCGTCCGTAAGGGACGTCAGGCAAAGCCGAAGAAGTCCAAGACTTTGGCACTGAAGGGAAGCCCGCTGCGTCGTGGCGTGTGCACCCGTGTCTACACCACCACCCCGAAGAAGCCGAACTCGGCTCTGCGTAAGGTTGCCCGTGTGCGCCTGTCCTCCGGCATCGAAGTCACCGCCTACATTCCGGGCGAAGGCCACAACCTGCAGGAGCACTCCATCGTGCTCGTGCGCGGCGGCCGTGTGAAGGATCTGCCGGGTGTGCGTTACCACATCGTGCGTGGTGCACTCGATACCCAGGGCGTCAAGGACCGTAAGCAGGGTCGTTCCCTGTATGGAGCAAAGAAGGCGAAGTAAGAGATATGTCACGTAAGGGACCTTCCAAGAAGCACGTCGTGCTGCCCGATCCGATCTACGGTTCCACCGTGGTGGCGCAGCTCATCAACAAGATTCTGCTTGACGGCAAGAAGTCGATCGCCGAGGACATCGTGTACTCCGCTCTCGACATGGTCAAGGAGAAGTCCGACCAGGAGCCGGTCGCTGTTCTGAAGCGCGCCCTGGACAACATCCGTCCGTCCCTCGAGGTTCGCTCCCGCCGTGTCGGTGGCGCTACCTACCAGGTGCCGGTCGAGGTCAAGCCGAACCGCGCTAACACCCTGTCTCTGCGCTGGCTGACCGACTTCTCCCGCGCTCGTCGTGAGAAGACTATGGCCGAGCGTCTCGCCAACGAGATTCTGGACGCTTCCAACGGCCTCGGTGCTTCTGTCAAGCGCCGCGAGGATACTCATAAGATGGCAGAGGCCAACAAGGCCTTCGCTCATTACCGCTGGTAATTAATCCAGGAGAATAAGGAATAACGATGGCTCAAGAGATTTCGGACCTTCACGACGTCCGCAATATCGGCATCATGGCTCACATCGATGCCGGTAAGACCACCACTACCGAGCGAATTCTGTTCTACACCGGTAAGAGCTACAAGATCGGTGAGGTTCACGATGGCGCAGCCACCATGGACTTCATGGCTCAGGAGCAGGAACGCGGCATCACCATTCAGTCTGCTGCTACCACCTGCTTCTGGAACCGTCAGACTCACGACACCAAGGACAAGTTCCAGATCAACATCATCGATACCCCTGGCCACGTGGACTTCACGGCCGAGGTGGAGCGCTCCCTGCGCGTGCTCGATGGTGCCGTTGCCGTGTTCGACGGCAAGGAAGGTGTGGAGCCGCAGTCTGAGACCGTGTGGCGTCAGGCTGATAAGTACAGCGTTCCGCGTATCTGCTTCGTCAACAAGATGGATAAGCTGGGCGCCAACTTCTACTACTCCGTCGACACCATCAAGGAGAAGCTGGGTGCTAACCCGATCGTTATGCAGCTGCCGATCGGCGCTGAGAACGACTTCGCCGGTGTTGTCGACCTGGTTGAAATGAAGGCCTACGTCTGGAACGGTACCGAGGGCCTCGGCGCTAAGTACGACACCACTGAGATCCCGGAGGACCTCAAGGACAAGGCTGAGGAATACCACGAGAAGCTTGTTGAGGCCGCTGCTGAGGCTAACGACGAGCTGATGGACAAGTTCTTCGAGGAAGGTGACCTCTCCAAGGAAGAGGTCCGCGCTGGTATTCGTCAGCTGACGATTGCCAAGAAGGCCTTCCCGGTCTTCTGCGGCTCCGCCTTCAAGGACAAGGGTGTTCAGCCGATGCTGGACGCCGTTGTTGATTACCTGCCGTCTCCTGAAGACGTGCCGGCTATCAAGGGCTACAAGCCGGGCGATGAGTCCGTCGAGATCGATCGTCACCCGACGAAGTCCGATCCGTTCTCCGCACTGGTCTTCAAGATTTCCACCCACCCGTTCTACGGCAAGCTCGTGTTCGTGCGCGTCTACTCCGGTTCCGTCAAGCCTGGCGACACCGTGCTGGACTCCACCCGCGAGAAGAAGGAACGTATCGGCAAGATCTTCCAGATGCACGCCGATAAGGAGAACCCGATGGATGTGGCCGATGCCGGCAACATCTACACCTTCGTGGGCCTGAAGAACGTCACCACCGGTGACACCCTGTGCGCCATCGACGAGCCGATCACCCTCGACTCCATGACCTTCCCGGATCCGGTGATCCAGGTTGCCGTTGAGCCGAAGACCAAGGCCGATCAGGAGAAGATGGGCATCGCTCTGGCCAAGCTGGCTGAAGAGGATCCGACCTTCCAGGTCACCACCGACGAAGAGTCCGGCCAGACCCTGATCGCAGGTATGGGCGAGCTCCAGCTCGACATCATCGTTGACCGTATGCGTCGTGAGTTCAAGGTCGAGTGCAACCAGGGCAAGCCGCAGGTTGCCTACCGCGAGACCATCCGCAAGGCCGTCATGGACCAGGGTTACACCCACAAGAAGCAGACCGGTGGTTCCGGCCAGTTCGCAAAGGTCCTGATGAACTTCGAGCCGCTCGACACCACCGAAGGCAAGACCTTCGAGTTCGAGAACGCCGTCACCGGTGGCCACATTTCCCAGGAGTTCATCCCGTCCATCGAGGCTGGCGTCAAGGAAGCTATGGAATCCGGTATTCTCGCCGGCTTCCCGGTTGTGGGCGTCAAGGCTACCGTCACCGACGGCCAGATGCACCCGGTCGATTCCTCCGAAATGGCCTTCAAGCTCGCAGGCTCCATGTGCTTCAAGGAGGCTGCTCCGAAGGCTAAGCCGGTCATCCTCGAACCTATCATGAAGGTCGAGGTCCGTACTCCGGAAGAGTACATGGGCGAAGTCATCGGCGATCTGAACCAGCGTCGTGGCAACATCCAGTCCATGACCGACGCCATCGGCGTCAAGGTCATCGACGCCAAGGTCCCGCTGTCCGAGATGTTCGGCTACATCGGCGATCTGCGCTCCAAGACCCAGGGCCGCGCCATGTTCACCATGGAGATGGACTCCTACGATGAGGTCCCGAAGAGCGTCGCTGAAGAGATCATCAAGGCTCAGCGCGGCGAGTGACACGCGCCACTAACTGAAGTTCGCTAGTGTCTCCAGTCAGCGGTAATATCGTGTACCGCTGACTGGGTTCTGGCTCTTCAAAGTGGCACATAACCCAGAAACCCAGTAGAATAGAGCGAGTGCCTACGCGAAAGGGCGTAGGAAACTCACGAGACGTCCAGGAGGACAAGAGTAATGGCAAAGGAAAAGTACGAGCGTACTAAGCCGCACGTTAACATTGGTACCATCGGCCACGTCGATCACGGTAAGACTACCCTGACTGCCGCCATCTCCAAGGTGCTGCACGAGGAGTTCCCGGATGTCAACCCGGAGTACGACTTCAACCAGATCGATTCCGCTCCGGAAGAGGCCGCCCGCGGTATCACCATCAACATCGCCCACATCGAGTACCAGACCGCTAAGCGTCACTACGCTCACGTCGACTGCCCGGGCCACGCCGACTTCGTGAAGAACATGATCACCGGTGCTGCCCAGATGGATGGCGCTATCCTCGTTGTGGCCGCCACCGACGGCCCGATGGCTCAGACTCGCGAGCACGTTCTGCTCGCTCGTCAGGTGGGCGTTCCGAAGATTCTCGTCGCTCTGAACAAGTGCGATATGGTCGAGGACGAAGAGCTCATCGAGCTCGTTGAGGAAGAGGTCCGTGACCTTCTCGACGAGAACGGCTTCGATCGCGACTGCCCGATCATCCGCGTCTCCGCTTACGGCGCTCTGCATGATGACGCTCCGGACCACGAGAAGTGGGTTGAGCAGGTCAAGAAGCTCATGGACGCTGTCGACGAGTACATTCCGACCCCGGTTCACGACCTGGACAAGCCGTTCCTGATGCCTATCGAGGACGTCTTCACCATCTCCGGCCGTGGTACCGTTGTCACCGGTCGTGTCGAGCGTGGCCAGCTGGCCGTCAACACCCCGGTCGAGATCGTCGGTATTCGTCCGACCCAGCAGACCACCGTCACCTCCATCGAGACCTTCCACAAGACCATGGACGCCTGCGAGGCTGGCGACAACACCGGTCTGCTGCTGCGTGGTCTCGGCCGTGACGATGTCGAGCGTGGCCAGGTTGTGGCCAAGCCGGGCTCCGTCACCCCGCACACCAAGTTCGAGGGCGAAGTCTACGTGCTGACCAAGGACGAGGGCGGCCGTCACTCGCCGTTCTTCTCCAACTACCGTCCGCAGTTCTACTTCCGCACCACCGACGTCACCGGCGTCATCGAGCTGCCGGAAGGCGTCGAGATGGTTCAGCCGGGCGACCACGCTACCTTCACCGTTGAGCTGATTCAGCCCATCGCAATGGAGGAAGGCCTGACCTTCGCAGTGCGCGAAGGTGGCCACACCGTTGGCTCCGGTCGTGTGACCAAGATCCTCGCCTGATTCACTGAATCACGCAAGAATCTACGCTTGAACTAGCGTTATAGGAAATCCCCTTCGAGGAAACTCGGAGGGGATTTCTTGTATGTGACGCATGCTTACACCTGTATCAAATTTGTATGAATTAGCAGTGGGACATAAGTCTTAGGCATAGCTGTGCATGGTCAATGGGTATTGGATATTGCTATCGAATAGTTGTTCAATAGGAGTCAATATCAATAATCAAAGGAGCAACAATGAGCGAGACCATGAAAGCTGCCATCTTTGTCAAGCCTGGACAGATGGCTGTGGAAGAGGTGCCGAAGGCACGCCTTGAACAGGATGATGATGCGGTTGTGCGTGTTGTGCGTGCTTGTGTGTGCGGTTCCGATCTGTGGTATTTCCGTGGGTTGAGCCCGCACCCCGAACACGCGCAGATTGGTCATGAGTCGATTGGCGTGGTCGAGGAAGTGGGTTCGGCAGTCACGTCTGTGAAGTCCGGTGATTTTGTGGTACTGCCTTTCCCGTACAGCTGCGGCAAGTGCCCGGTGTGCAAGGCCGGTTTCGAATCCGTATGCCCGCACGGTGGCTACTTCGGTGCCAGCCAGGCCGAATATGTGCGCGTACCGGAAGCCGATGGCACCGTGGTTAAGGTGCCCGGTTCTCCTGAGGATTACGATGATGCCACGCTCGCTTCGCTGCTGACCATCGCTGACGTGATGTCCACTGGCTACCACGCAGCAGTTTCCGCCGAAGTCAAGCCCGGCGACACCGCCGTGGTAATGGGTGATGGTGCGGTTGGCCTGTGCGGCGTGCTGTCCGCGCACATGCTCGGTGCCAAGCGCATTATCGCGATGAGCCGTCACGAAGATCGTGCCGCGGTCGCCCGTGAGTTCGGTGCCACGGATATTGTGGCTGAACGCGATCAGGCCGCCATTGACAAGGTGTTGGAGATGACCGGCGGCTATGGCGCAGATGCCGTGCTCGAATGTGTGGGTTCCAAGCAGTCCTTCGACACCGCCATCGGTCTCATTCGCCGCGGTGGCGTGATCGGCCGTGTTGGTCTGCCGCATGATGTCGAAATCAGCGCCGAGGGCACGTTCTACGGCAACATCGGTATCAAGGGTGGCCCGGCTCCCGTGCGTCATTACGATCTGCAGTCCGGCCTGCTGGACACCGTGGTGAAGGGCGAAATCAACCCCGGTCGCGTGTTCACCGCCGAGTTCGACCTCGACCATATTCAGGAAGCTTATGAGGCAATGGATCAGCGCAAGGTCATCAAGTCCCTGATTCGCTTCTGAATTACCGCAGCGAATGGTTCTCATTAACGACTGTGCGGGGATTGCACACGCACTTGAACATCCTCACGTTGCTTCCATCGTTGGGATTACGAGGAAGGTATGACTGTGATGTTCGTTTGATGGTGTGTCAATCCCCGCACGTTTGCTATTGAGAATGATTCGCTGCGGTATCGGTCGCTACTGCAGTGTACCGAGCTTCTGATTAACTCGGGTTTGCACTTCGATGTAGTACTGCAGTTCTTCGTCGGTCAGCGAACCATCGTCCACGGCATCGAACTTTTGCACCATGTCGCTGTACTGCTTGGTCCACTTGGCGTAGTCGGCAAGCATGGAAACCGGATGACCTTCGGAGTTGTACTTGTTCATGAAGTCCACGTAGTCGTTCATGATTTTCTCGTAGCTATCCATTGCGGCCTTGAAATCACTTTCGGATGGGCTGGAAGACGCATTGGAGTCGGTGTTCGCAGAATCATCAGAGGCAGTGGAATCATCGGTAGAGGAGTCCGAGGAACCTGAAGAGTCCTCTGGTGGATAGATGGAAATATCCATCACATTCGTGTTGTATTCATTCACCGATGCATGCACACTGTAGCCAGCTGCATTCTTAGCTGTAAATGCCTCGTCGGACTTGGAATAGTCGACGGTGAAACCCTTGTCCTGCAATGCCTTTATATAAGCCGTATATGCAGTGGAATCCGTATCGCATACGGAGATGGAGAATAGGCTGGAGCTTTCGCTTTCGATCTTACCGGTGGTGGATTGCGGTTGCGGCAGCTGTGCGACCAGGTCAGAGGACGGCCAGCTATACGCTTTGCACGTCACCTTCATGGATTCCTTGAACGCGGCATCATCAGCTGCGCTCTTGGCGCCGGCGCGCACAATGCCAACGCCGCCGATAATCAGCGCCACTACGGTAATACCAACTGCCACCCAAGCGAGTACACGGCCTTGAACTTTGCCATCCTTACGCGTCACATACAAGGAGAAGCCGGAAAGCAATACTGGCAAAACCGCAAGGACCACCAGTGTGCTCCAAGAGTTTATGCCGATGAAAGTGCTCAGCAGGAACACTGCGTCCACAATGATGGCGAAAACCGCAAGTTTCGAAGTCTTCTTATGCGGTTTCGGTTGCTGAATGGCGGGACCATTCGTTGGAATTCCTGTAGGGTTAGCAGGTCCGTTTGGATACACAATTGGCGTAGTGGGTTGGCTGGGCTGCCCGTTCGGCTGCTGTGCCGGAGCCGGCTGATTGAATTGATTGGTCATAGTATCTTCTCTCCTTTCCAATCAAAAGCCACTAATCTCGCGGAAATTATTGCGTAGAACCAAACAGCATTCCTCAGCTGGCTGCTGAATTACTCAGTTGCCAACTGAATTTCAAGGAATTTGTTTGATGGCTGACTCTGCTCGCCTGCAATACAGCGGTATAAAGGAAGGCATGAGAACGAACGGTACTTCAGGCGAGAAAATCCTTACCGAAGAACTACTGGACCGGTTACTTGCCAGCAACAGCATCGAGGCATATCTGGATGAGGAGAAAATTAAGGACCGCGAGCTGGTTGATTATCTGCAGTTTCTGTTGGCTCGGCATGGTTTGAAACGTGCTGACGTGGCTCGTGCATCCGGTCTGAACGCCACAGTGGTGTATGACATTTTCGCCGGTAAGAGCAGGCCGGGGCGCGATCATGCGATTATGCTGGCGTTCGGGTTGCAGTGCGACGTGAGAGAAACCCAGCGTGTACTGCGTTTTGCCGGTGTCTCTGAGCTGTGGTGCCGGCAGCGGCGCGATGCCATTATCTTATGGTGTGTGCAGCAGGGCTTCGACCGGGCGTCTACGGATGATGAACTGCATCGATTTGGCGAACCGACGTTGCTGAGCGTGGATTAGCATAGAGAAAATATGGAGCATGCAATGTTTGCAATGCTCCAGAAACTGAGCGATTGCGGCACTGGGGGAGGGCACGTCATGGATGATATGCAAACGATGCATGCCATGATGCTGGACGATGCCTACCATGTTGAGCAAGTGTTGGCGAACGGACAGTATGGCATTACCGAGCTGGTTACGCTCGATGGCACCGGCCCGTTTGTTCGTAAAAAGATTCCTCTGCAATTCGCACGCAGACGCTTATGGTCAACGATTGCTGAATGCCGTTCGCCACGCTTGCCGCAGATTGAAGCCACATATGAGCTGCCTGACTGGTTTGTGGTGATTTACGATTATGTGCAAGGTGTCACGCTCGAACAGTACATGGCCGAGCGCGGACGTTTATCTGCTGATGCGGCGATTCGCATTGTTGCGCAATTGTGCGAAGCGGTAGACGAATTGCATCGGTGCGGTATTGTGCACCGCGACATCACCCCGGCGAATATCATCATGGCTGCTGACGGCGTGCATCTTATCGATTTTGGCATTGCGCGCGAACACAGTGGCGCTGATGGAGCCAACGGTATGCCGCGCTCGCATGATACGACCACGCTGGGTACTTGGGGTTTTGCGGCTCCGGAGCAGTATGGTTTTGCGGCCACTGATGCGCGTAGCGATGTGTACGCCATCGGATGTGTATTGGGATTTTTGGTTACCGGTGTGCAGCCTTCAGATAAGAATCACTATGAGCGGCTGCTTGCGGATGCTGATGTGGTTGATTCGCGCATTCGCTTCATTGTGCAGCAGGCATGTGCGTTTGAGCCAAGTGCTCGACCGCAGGATGCGGCAGCCTTGCGTCGATTGCTGTATTCCGCGAATGCTGGGTCGGCAGGCGCGTACGGCAGTGGGGAAGCGCCTGATGCAGCGCATAGTGGTACGGTGCGGCGTTTGCGCAGACGATGGGTGATGTGGATTGCTGCGGTGCTGGTAATGGTGCTGATTGTGGCCGGCGGCATTACCGGATATGCGCTGTTGCGTGGGAATCTTGGCGGTGGGCTTGCGCAATCGAGCTCCGATACGCAAACTTCAACCGGTAAGGTTCCTGATAAGAACGGTGGCGATTCCTCGCCGGATTCATCGTCAGCTGGCAGTAACGATGGGAAGGAAGCGTTGCAGAATAACCCTCTTGAACTGACCGAATCTGGATGGTCGGCACCAAACGGGTATGTGGAATATGCGCTTGCGCTGCATAATACGGATGTTACGTATGCTGTACAGTTCCCTCAGGTCACGGTTACCGGTAAAAGTGCCGATGGATCGGTGATGTTTTCGCATACACAGGTGTTCGCTATCGTGTATGCCTCAGAGACTGCGTATTTCGCAGGGCAGGCCGGGGACGGTGAGAAACCGGCGAGTGTGGAATTCACGGTGGAGAAGCCATCAGCGGATGATTTGTTGGATACCGGTGGCGCGGAGTCGTTCACTGTTCGGGGAGTCAAAGCGCGCAAGATCGATTTGGGCGGTACGACCTTCAGCGGGGAAGTGGTGTGCGAGCGTGATGATGACAATGGCAAAGGCTTATATGCGGACGACATCAGTGTGACGCTTGTCTTGCGTGATAAACAGGGACAGATCGTATATGGGCGCAATACCAATGTGATCAAGCCCGCACAGGGCAGTGCCAAGGCGTTTTCTATCGAGACGTACGATTTGCCGGCATATGCGTCATACGATGTGTATGCGCATGTGTACTAGGATATTCCGGTACGGTATTGATGTATCGTTACATCAGGAGTGTGCTCTACTGATATTGAGGTAGGGGAGGGCCTTATGGCATTCGTGACCATTCGAGATATTGCGCAGGAAGCCGGCGTTTCCGTTACGGCGGTTTCGCAGATTCTGCATGATAAAGGCCGTTTCTCTCAGCAGACGCGCGAACTGGTGCGTCAGACCGCCGAACGATTGGGGTATGTGCCCGACCAGCGTGCTCGTGCGATGCGTTCGGCCGCCACGCAAACCGTAGGACTTCTGGTACCGGACCTACGCAACCCGTATTTCGCCGACATGGTTTCCTCGATGGAGGAGGAGCTGTATAGACGAGGTTTTACCACGTTGATTGGTTCCTATGGTGAACGGGTGGATAGGCAGGATGCGTTCTTGCGCAGTCTGCTCGGCCAGCGTATCGATGGGGCCATCGTAGTGCCGCAAGGTGGGCTTTCCCAAGGATTGCAACTGTTGATTGAGCGTAAGTTGCCGTTGGTGTTTGTGGATCGTCTGGTGCCGGGAGCGGAGAATGTTCCGTTTGTGGTTTCCGATCCCAAACCTGGTTTGGAGGAGGCTCTGGAACGACTGGCCGGGCTGGGGCACAGGGCAATTGGATTTGTTTCGCATTCCGCATTGGGGTCGTTCAGCGTAAACGAACGTGCGAAGGCGTTTTCCGCTGCCATTCGAGAGCGGATTCCTGGCGGGACCGGCGTGGTGGTTGACTGTAATTCAACGGTCGAGTCGAGATCTTCTGCTCTGGAGCGTTTGAACAATGCGGGGGTTACGGCCATTATCTGTGCGTATTCTCCGGATGCCATCACCATGTTGGGGCTGCTTCAGGAACGTGGCATTGCCATCGGCGATGCGGTGTCGCTGATTTCGTTCGATGACATCGAGGCATTTCGTTTGATGGTTCCGCAAGTATCCGTGATCTCTCAGCAGGCCGATGCGATGGGCCGGCTTGGCGTTGAGATGCTGATACGGCGTATCGCTTCGGGAACTGAAGTGGCTGCGCATACGCACTGTGTGCCCACGGTATTGCATATGCGCGGATCATGCGGTGTCGCAGTCGTATGATGTTGGGCCTCTATGGATTTCCTGATTGACGCACCGGCTAGCAAGAATGACGGCTGGGGCAGCCTATATGTGTATAGGCTGAGTGCTGTCGTGCTGATATGCAACACGCTGAAAAGGGCAATGGTTATTTGACAATATTGATTTAACGTTTTATCTTTGATGTTGTCAGATGATAAAACGTTAAATCAAAGCTTTCGGGCTAGACCACAACGCCCATCATCACCGGTCGCGGAAGACCGGTTTAACGCCATCAATGAAGAAAGGCACTCAATGAAGAAGCTCATTCTCGATCTCGATACCGGTGTAGATGACGCGCTTGCCATCTCCTATGCACTGGGCAGCCCGGAGGTCGAACTCATCGGCATCACTGGTACGTACGGCAATGTGCTGCTCGATCAAGGTGTACGCAATGCACTGGCTATCACCGATCTGCTGGGTCATCCGGAAGTCAAGGTGTATAAGGGCTTGCCGCATTCCAGCACTACCGATTCCTTTGAAGTGCTCGACATTTCCGCTTTCATCCACGGCAAGAACGGCATTGGAGAAGTCGAAATCCCGGATTCTCCGCGTCAGCCGGAAACCGAATCCGCGGTCGACTTCATCATCGATGCAGTAAAGACCTACGGTAAGGATTTGATCTACGTACCCACCGGTCCAATGACCAACATTGCCGCAGCTCTAAAGAAAGTTCCCGAAATCAAGGATGAAATCGGCAATATCGTGCTCATGGGTGGCGCACTGACCGTACCGGGCAACTGCAACGCTTGCATGGAAGCCAACATTTCCCAAGATCCGGAAGCCGCGAACGAACTGTTCCATTCAGGTGCTCCTGTCACTATGGTCGGCCTCGACGTAACGCTGCGCACGCTGCTGACCTATAAGGAAACCCAGCAGTGGCGTGATCTCGGTACCAAGGCCGGCAACTTCCTCGCGGATATGACCGACTTCTATATCAAAGCCTATGAGACCACGTCGCCACACCTCGGTGGCTGCGGTCTGCATGATCCGCTCGCTGTGGCGGTGGCCATCGACCCAAGTCTTGTCACCCTGCTGCCACTCAATATGAAGGTCGATCTGGAAGGCCCGACCCGCGGCCGTACCATCGGAGACGAAACCCGCTTGAGCGAACCGGCTGACACCACCAAGGCCGCCGTGCAGGTTGATGTGCCGCGCTTCCTCAACGAATTCATGACCCGCATCACTAACCTCGCCAAGGCCGCCGAGTAATACCACCATCGCATATATATAAGGACTTCAATCATGTCGAATACCGCAACTGTGCCTGCAAACGCATCCGCTGATCCGTGGGCCGATCCGGAAACCAGCAGCAGCATGGCCGTCAAGGCCCTGATTCCGCTGCTCATCACCTTCATTCTCGGCACCCTGTGTCTGCAGGGCTTCAACTTGGTCTTCACCCAAGTCGGTGCAGACGTCGGCGCACCAGCGCAGGCCTCGCTGATCACTGCCATCCCCGGCATCGTGCTCGGCATCGTCTGCTTCATCTACGGCTCCCTTGGTGATTTCGTCTCCCTGAAGAAGCTCGTGGTCGTTGGTCTGATCACCCTGTTCATTGGCTCGATTTTCGGCTTCGTGGCCAACTTCTTCTTTGCCGCGAACCTGTGGACCGTAATCATCGCCCGCGTCCTGCAGACCGCAGGCGAGCAGGTGGCCGGTTCCGCGTTCCTCGTGGTGGCCAGCAAGTACCTGAAGCCATCGCTCAAGGTGATTTTCTTCGGCCTGTTCACTGCCGGCTACCAGCTGTCCGCATCCATTGGCGTATTCGCTGCCGGCATCCTGAGCTCCATCGCATGGCAATACCTGTTCCTCATTCCTTCCGTCACCATCGTCTTCCTGCCGCTGCTGCTCAAGAACCTGCCGGACAAGCAGGGCAATGGCGAGAAAGTCGATTGGCTCGGCTTCACCATCTTCGGCGTGGCCACCGCATTCCTCACCCTGTTCTTCTCCTACATGGCATGGTGGATGCTCGCCGTGGCCATCGCACTGTTCGTGGTCTTCGCCGTGTACATCACCAAGGCTGCCAAGCCGTTCGTGACTCCGGAATTCTTCAAGAACAAGCGTTGGCTGTGCGCCATCAGCCTGATTCTGGTGTTCTACTTCACCAACTACTTCATCTCCCCGATGTTCAACGCCATCGGCACCAACATCTACGGTATGACCACCACGCAGGTCTCCCTGCACATCGTGTTCGCCTTCCTCGTGGCCGCTGCATTCGGCATCTGCTCGGGCGGCATCGTAGGCAAAATCGGCATCCAGCGTGCCCTGCCCATTGCCGGCACACTGATGGCGGTCGGTTTCATCGCCTCCGGTCTGGCTGTCAACTCCGGATTCGTGGTGCTCACCCTGTGCGCATGCTTCTTCTACGCAGGCTGCGGCCTCATGTACTCGCCGGTCGTTACCACCGTGCTTGGTACGCTGTCCGCTGACGAGTCCGGCCGCGGCGTGGGCATGAACGATCTGGCCATGAACGTCAGCCCCTCCATCGGCATCGCACTGTTCTCCAGCCTCATGGGTTCGCAAGCATTCTCCGGATTCAGCGTGATTGGAGCCTCCGGTGCGGCCGCCAGCTACTCCAACATCCTGATTCTCGCCGGCTGCGCGCCGATCCTCGGTCTGATTGTGTTCTTCGCCTTCCGCAAGAAGATCTACACCGATAAGTAAGCAATACTTCCGATCAACCATCGGACGGCTGTGATACTACGGCCGAATATAGTAGCCATATCAAGGCCGTTGGGCCGGTCTTATATCCGGTTCAACGGCCGTTCTCATGCGAAAATCACTCAGTTTCCCAATCAATTCACCTCACGAAAAGGCAACTCTCATGTCTGATTCTGTTTCTTCTTTCTTCTCTTCCACTACCTCTTCCAATAATGATGTGCTTGCCTTGCTCGACCATATTCACGGTTCGGTCAGCGTGGTTGGCTCAATGAACGCTGACTACACCGTTGCCGCACAACGTCTTCCCGGCCCGGGAGAGACGGT
Organism: Bifidobacterium imperatoris; assembly: GCF_002860405.1. Lineage (GTDB taxonomy): Bacteria > Actinomycetota > Actinomycetes > Actinomycetales > Bifidobacteriaceae > Bifidobacterium > Bifidobacterium imperatoris. The sequence continues at coordinate 14,525 of NZ_NMWV01000007.1, forward strand.
TGCAGGCGGACCATTGCAGATCTTGCCTGGCGGCAAGTCCGGCAATCAAGCTGCTGCAGCAGCGCGTATAGGTGCCAATGTGCGCATATTTGGCGCGGTCGGCTCGGATAGCAACGCTGATTTTCTGCTGGGAGCCTTAGACGATGCTGGCGTAGACACTGCCAATGTGCGTCGCGTGGCTGGACCGAGCGGCACCACCGTCATTATGGTGGACGCGGCAGGGGAGAACGCCATCGTGTATTCACCGGGTTCCAATGCACAAGTCACAGCGGACTATATTGAAGCCTCACGCGAGGCATTGACCGGCGCCAGTGTGCTCGGACTGTGTTTGGAAAGTCCGATGGAAGCTGTGACTGCGGCGGCACGCATGTGTCATGAGGCCGGAGTCAAGGTACTGCTCAATAATTCACCGTTCACGCCGGTTTTGCCAGCTGAGCTCATCGAAGCTGCTGATGTGCTGTTGGTTAACGAACATGAAATGGTGCAATTGCTAGGGATTGCAGAGCCTGAGAATGATGATTGGTCAACGTTTGACTGGGAGACCGCACGGCAGCGCATGCACGAATACGGGTTCAAGCAGGCGATAGTCACTTTAGGCGGTGATGGATCGATGGTACTGGATTCCGCATGCACGCGTATTGCGCCGGTGAAGGTGGATGCTGTGGATACCACCGGGTGCGGCGACTCATTCATGGGTACTGTGCTGGCGGGGCTTGCCTCTGGTTTTGCGCTGCGCGAGGCGGCCAGCCTGGCATCATATGTGTCCGCCTATGCGGCCACCGGTTACGGTGCCCAAGCATCCTATGGCACGGCGGCGCAGATCAGGGAGCGTTTTTCCTTCTGAGTAACCGCGCAGCGAATCATTCTCATTAACAACCGTGCAGGGATTACGCACACAATCGAACAAAAGCGCATTGCTACCATCGTTGGAATCGCAGGGAAAATGCGGTTACGATGTTCGTTTGAGAGTGCGTCAATCCCCGCACGGTTGTTAATGAGAACCATTCGCTGCGGGGGAGGGAGGGGAGCTTCATGACACAAGGGCAGCAGCAGAAGCCAACTACAATAGAAGTGCGCGGCGCCCGCGTGCATAACCTTAAAAACATCAACGTCGATGTGCCGTTGGGCGAGCTGGTTGGCATCGCCGGCGTCTCCGGTTCAGGCAAAAGCTCCCTGGCATTAGGCGTGCTCTACGCGGAAGGCTCCCGGCGATATCTCGAAGCCCTCTCCACATACACGCGTCGCCGTTTGACCCAGGCCTCCCGCGCGCAAGTCGACGAAGTGTTGCATGTGCCGGCTGCGCTTGCCCTGCATCAGCGGCCGGCAGTTCCCGGCATTCGCTCAACGTTCGGCACAATGACCGAACTGCTCAATAGCTTGCGATTGCTGTTCTCCCGCTGCGCATCACATGTCTGTCCATATTGCGGCGCGCGCCAAAAACCCACGCTGAATGTGGCAGCTGAACTGCCGATGATCTGTATTAGTTGCGGCAAGGAATTCCAAGCTCCGGGCGCAGAATCATTGGCATTCAATTCAGCTGGCGCATGCCCTACCTGCTCAGGCACCGGCATTGTGCGCGAAGTGAACCGTGCGGCCTTGGTGCCAGATGAGTCAAAAAGCATCGATGACGGTGCGGTGTTGCCGTGGGGTTCCCTGATGTGGGATCTGATGAAGCAGGTGTGCGGTGCGATGGGCGTGCGCACCAATGTGCCGTTCAAAGAATTGACACCTGAAGAGCGCGATATCGTCTTCAATGGTCCGGCAGTCAAAAAGCATATTCTGTACCGGCCAAAGAAAGGTGACGATTTCGCTGAACTGGACTTCACCTACTACAACGCGGTCTACACGGTGGAAAACGCGCTCGCCAAAGCCAAGGATGAGCAGGGTTTGAAGCGTGTGGCGAGGTTTCTGGAAGAAAAGCCATGCCATGACTGTGGTGGTACGAGGCTGAGCTCGGCGGCCCGAGGGCCTGAAATTCGTGGTATTAATCTGGCGCAAGCCACGGCTATGACCTTGGATGATGCGGTGGCTTGGATGCACGGTGTGCCGGAATCATTGCCGGTTGACATGCGCCCGATGGCCACCAATATTTGTGAGTCTTTCCTCGATGTGGCGAAGCGGCTGCTCGAGCTCGGGCTTGGGTATCTTGCACTGGATCGTGCCGGTTCCACTTTGTCCACCGGCGAACGCCAGCGCGTGCAGTTGGCGCGTGCCGTGCGCAACCGCACCACCGGCGTGCTGTATGTGCTGGACGAGCCGTCCATCGGGCTACATCCCTCGAATGTAGACGGTCTGCTTGGCGTGATGCATGATCTGGTGGCGGACGGCAATTCCGTGGTCGTGGTCGACCATGATGTGCGCGTGCTCAAAGCCGCGGACCATCTCATCGAAATGGGGCCGGTCGCCGGTGCCGGCGGTGGCTATGTGATTGCACAGGGTGCGGTTAGTGAGGTGGCGCATAATGCGAACAGCCGTATTGCGCCTTTCTTGAGCGAAGACGGGCAGCAACGGATTCGCGCGCGAGTTGCTGTCCACGATGATTCTTCCGAAACGATGCCGCAGCCAAGCCGACCTGAAGCAGCATCAACGGAATCAAGCATGTTCGCCAACGGACGTATTCACATGGAGACCGGTTCGCTGCATACGGTCAAGCCATTGACCGTGGATATTCCGCGCGGCCGATTAGTGGCCGTCACCGGTGTTTCCGGTTCTGGGAAAACCACGATGGTGCTGGAGTCGCTGATTCCAGCGCTGAAAGCCGCGGCCGCCGGTGAATCATTGCCGAAGCATGTGCATGCGTTGCAGGCGGACGGTATAACACGCGCCAATCTCATCGACGCCACGCCCATCGGCGCGAATGTGCGTTCCACTGTGGCCACGTATGCTGGCATCCATGATGAGCTGCGCCGAGCATTCGCACGTTGCGAGGAAGCCAAAGCGGCTGGTTATAAGGCCGGCGACTTTTCCTATAACACCGGCCGGTTGCGCTGCCCAACCTGCGATGGTACCGGTTCGATTTCGCTCGATGTGCAGTTTCTGCCGGATGTGACCATTGCCTGCCCAGACTGCCAGGGCTCGCGTTATGCGCCGGAAGCCAGCACCATTCATCGGCAGGTGAAAGCTGCGAAATCCTCAACCGGTCGAAAGACTGCGAAGAATGTGGCAGACGAAAGCGGTAACGCTGTTACCTCGGATGTTTTCGAGGTGTCGCGCTTGCTAACACTGCCGCAACTGATGTCCATGAGCGTGGACGAGGCGCTGGCCGTGACCGCTGATATGCGAAAAGTGCATGCACGCCTTATCACCTTGCATGATTTGGGGCTTGGCTATCTGACTCTTGGCGAACCCACGCCATCCCTTTCCGGCGGCGAGGCGCAGCGATTGAAGCTCGCCAGTGAGATGGGTCGTGCGCAATCCGACGCGGTGTTTGTTTTCGACGAGCCGACCATCGGCCTTCATCCCCTCGATGTGCAGGTGTTGCTCGGTGTATTCGACCGGTTGATGGCAAGCGGTGCCACGGTAGTGGTCATCGAACATGACTTGGATGTCATCGCTAATGCCGACTGGGTGATTGATCTGGGACCGGGCGGTGGAGAAGCGGGCGGACGCATCATAGCCACTGGTACGCCGGAACAGATTGCATCTGATCCCGTGAGTATCACCGGCAGGTATCTCAGCGTGCGCTGAGCCGCGGAAGTGCTGCGATCACAGTACTTTTTGCGCGAAAAGTGCGTTGCTGATACAGCATATGCCTCGTATGGCGGGCGAATAAGAGAGCTTAGGTGCGGCAGGGGAGTAGGATAACCGGCGTGAATCAGGTACATGGCATCAAACGCGCGAATGCGGACGCAAAGTACCATCAGATGACCGAACAGCCGATTCCCTCGCTGATTCTGACGCTGAGCGTGCCGGCGGTCGTCTCCAACCTGGTGACTACCGCCTACAATCTGACCGATACGTTTTTCATTGGCCAGCTGGGTACCTCACAATCGGGTGCGATTGGCATCGCCTTCTCCATCATGACCGTACTGCAGGCGCTGGGTTTCTTCTGCGGCCAGGGTGCCGGTAATTCGCTCAGCCGCGAGCTCGGCAAGCGCGACATCGACCGCGCATCCAAATTGCTGGCCATTGGATTCGTGGCGGCATTCAGCTTCGGTCTGCTCGTGGCCATCATCTGTCTGGCGACTCTGCGGCCTCTGGTCATGCTACTGGGATCCACTGCCACCATTGCCCCTTATGCCGTGCAATATCTGACGCCGATCCTGGTGGCCGCACCTTGCGTATGCGGATCGTTCGCGCTGAACGGATTGCTGCGATACCAAGGGCAATCGGCATACGGCATGATCGGTCTGGTCACCGGTTCGTTGCTGAACTTCCTGTTGGCGCCACTGTTCATTTTTGTGCTTGACATGGGCATTTTCGGTGCCGGCCTCGCCACCGGCATCTGCCAGACGGTGAGCTTCATCATTCTTGTGGTGATGAGTGCGAAGTTTGGCGTGCTGAGGCTTTCGCTGCGCAACTTCAAACCGGATCCGCTGCTGTTGCGTGAGATTCTGGGCGGTGGTCTGCCATCGCTGATCCGCCAAAGTGCAGGTTCGATAGCCACCACATGCGTGAACATCGCCGCCAATCCGTTCGGTGACGCGGCCATCGCCGGCATGGCCATCGTGATGCGCATCATGCTCGGCGTCAATTCGGTGATCATCGGTCTCGGCCAAGGATTCCAGCCGGTATGCGGCTACAACTATGGCGCCGGCAAGTTTGCGCGCGTGCGTGAAGGCTTCTGGTTCTGCGTCAAGCTATCGACCGCCGTGCTGGTGGTGCTTGGAGCGCTGATTTGGGTGATTGCGCCACAGCTCGTAGAGATCTTCCGCTCCGACCCGGCCGTGGTGTCGGTAGGCGTTGCCGCGCTGCACTTCGAATGCCTGTCGGTGGCGCTGAACGGCGTGAACATGATGGGCAATATGATCAGTCAGACGCTTGGCAAAACCGGTATCGCCTCATTCCTCGCGGTCTGCCGCACGGGATTGTATTTGGCTCCGGTCGTGCTGATCTTGCCGCAATTCATGGGCGTCACTGGCGTGGAAGTGGCGCAAACGGTTTCCGATGTGCTGACGTTTATCACCACGGTGCCGTTTATGAGGTATATCTTGCATAAGTTCCTCGCACAGAATCGCGTCTAGCGGTAAGTGTGTAAAGTAGGAGAGAGCAATGGACCAATTTGGGGTAATGATCGGCCAACTGGTCGGCTTCTTCATCATGCTGATGGTGGGTTACGGCTGCGTGCGCCTGCGTTTTTACGGCAAGGTGGCATTGGATGGCATGTGCTCGCTGCTGCTTAACGTGCTGATTCCTGTGCTGGTGTTCTCCAATGCGGTGGACGGTACCGATCGCTCGCATCTTGCCGCCAATTGGGGTGTGATGCTGCTCACCGCGGTTATGTATGGGCTGTTGGTTCTTGTGTTTTGGGCGCTTGCCCATGTACTGCGACTCAAAGGTTCACGCAGTCACATATTCCAAGCATCCTTGATTTTCGGCAACGCTGGTTTTATTGGTATTCCACTGATTATGGCGCTGTTTCCCAAGGAAGGCGCGATTTATGTGGCGCTGATGTCCATTGTGGATCAGGCGCTGTTGTGGACGTATGGCGTTTGGTTATGCGAACCGGTCAAAGAATCTAATGATGCGACGGCGACGCAATCAGCGGAATCCGTCGCTGCTGTGGGAGCTCGCAAAGCGTCGCGCCCCTCCATTGGCTCGAAAGTGATTTCCCTGCTGCGCCGCTTCATCAACCCGGCGTTCATCGGTGTGATGATTGCGCTTGCATTGATTCTTCTGGGTGTCAAAGTGCCAGCCATTATTTTGAAGCCGCTGCATACCATCGGCAATATGGCCACGCCAATGTCGCTGATTTATCTCGGTGGCCTGTTCGCACTGACCCGCTGGTGGAAGGTACTGCAGCGTTACGAGCTGTATGTGGGTCTTGTTGCCAAGATGATTGCGTTCCCGCTGGCTTTCTATGCGCTGCTTACCGCCGTTGTGACTGCGCTGCCGTTCGCCGTGCCGATCACGCATGACATGATGCTGATGATTACGGTGATTTCAGGCTTGCCGACGATGACCACCATTGCCATGTTCACTGGGCGCAAGGACAATATGCCCGAATATGCGGTGGGATTCGTGCTGGTCAGCACACTGTTCTCCCTGTGCTCGCTTGCCGTGGTTTCCGCGGTGGTGTTCTAGCCTCGTGATGCTCCGCTCTCAGCCATTATTGGTGCTTTCGTTCGTTATCGACTACACTCATAGAAACGTTTCGACTGCATATCGATGAGGAGGATGCGCAATGGCGGGCATCAAAGATGTGGCGGCGCTGGCGGGAGTTTCGATTAGCACGGTCTCATATGTGATGAGTGGTAAGCGCTCGATTGGCGATGCGACTAAGAAGAAGGTACTTGCCGCCGCTAAAGAACTCGGCTACATGCCCAACGCGCAGGCAAGATTCCTGAGAGGAGAACCCACCAAGGTTCTGGCGTTGAGTTCCCCTATTCACGAATACACGGATTATTCCAACTATGCGGTGTTCTTCTTCGCGCTTGCTATGCGTGCTAAGCGCTATGGGTATGACATTTTGCTGCTTATGCATGAGTATGGCGATCAGGAACTTTCACGCATTGCCTCCAGCGGCATGGTAGACGGTATTTTGCTGTTGGATGTATTGATGTGCGATGCTCGTGCCGATGTGGCGAAAACCCTGGACATACCAGTGGTGGCAGTGGGATATCCGAGCAATTCAGATGGTATTTATTCAGTGGATCTGGACTTCGAGCGCATGGGGCGCGAAGCCATCGAAAAGGCGCATGCGCTTGGCCATCGACATGTATTGATTGCAGGTTCGGAACGCAATGCCTATGAGGATGGGTCGAATTATCTGGTTCGTTTCCGTGATGCCGCCGTCAAAAAGGGTGATGATCTCGGTGTATCGGTGATGTTCAAACCATCTACCGGTTTTGGCCGCGATGACGTGAATTTGATGCTGGATGAGGCTTTCGCTGAAGATTCGGAGATTTCATTGATTATCTGTCAAACCAATGCCGCGCATATTTCCAATGTGCTGGCATGTTTGCAAGCCCGCGCAATCAAAGTGCCTGAGGATGTTTCCGTACTTGCCGCATGCACGTACGGCTTAGGTTCCCTGCCCAAGCGTGTTGATGAAATGCCGATGATGCCGAATGAAACATGCTCGCGAGCCGTTGACCTCATGATGGAAGTGTTGGAGGGCAAACGCAGTGACGTGGGCCATGTGGAATTGCTGCCTTCGCGGTATCAAGCGCGAGGCACGGTGACCGCACACTGAAACATAACAGTGATGACGTATCCGTTGTTTATCTCGTAGTCATACGAGAATCATTTGGCGTTGCGGCGTGCTACGATGTGCACCGTTGTTAGGCGTTGATCCGTTATCAGCGGGGAGTCTTCGGAAGAACAGCAGGTGCGGCCGGATGTGATGGCTGAAGCTGCTCAGTAGAACCGACGGGTTCGGCCCGAAATAGCCGAACACAAGCGATCGCACGATCGTCAGCAATAGATTGGGTTTCTTATCTGATTTATTGCTGTGATGGTGGCGATAAGCGAGGTGGTACCGCGGTGCGGGGCGCAACAATAGCGTTCATCATCGTCCTCGTAGGCAGGAATGGTTGGAATGAAACCATTCCGGGCGGAACAATGGCTGTTCCCGAACTGCGAGGGTTGCCGCTGGCGCCATCGCAAACGGGAATCATGCTGATTTGATTCATTGCTCGGAATTTTCATCGCAGCCGCTCCTGCAAGGACCAACACAGTATTACTAGGAGATTTACGGTGAGCGAAAACGTATATCCCAAGGCGAACGAGGGCGGCGAAACCGCACACGTAGCGCCAAACCCAAGCTTCCCCAACATGGAGCAAACCGTTCTCGACTACTGGGATAAGGACGATACCTTCCAGAAGTCCGTGGAACGCAACCCTTCCGGCGACCACTCCCAGAACGAATTCGTGTTCTTCGATGGCCCGCCGTTCGCCAACGGTCTGCCGCACTACGGCCACCTGCTGACCGGTTACGCCAAGGACGTGATTCCGCGTTACCAGACCATGAAGGGCCGCAAGGTCAACCGCGTCTTCGGCTGGGATACCCACGGTCTGCCGGCAGAGCTCGAAGCGCAGAAGGAACTCGGCATCGACTCCGTCGATCAGATCGAGAAGATGGGCATCGATAAGTTCAACGATGCCTGCCGCGCATCCGTTCTGAAGTACACGCACGAATGGCAGGACTACGTGCACCGTCAGGCTCGCTGGGTGGACTTCGAACACGGCTACAAGACCTTGAACATTCCATACATGGAATCCGTGATGTGGGCATTCAAGCAGCTGTACGACAAGGGGCTGGCTTACCAGGGCTACCGCGTGCTGCCGTACTGCCCGAAGGATCGCACGCCGCTTTCCGCCCACGAGCTTCGCATGGATGCCGACGTCTACCAGGATCGTCAGGACACCACCGTCTCCGTGGCCGTTAAGCTGCGCGATGAAGACGCCTACGCCGTCTTCTGGACCACCACCCCGTGGACCGTGCCCACCAACTTCGCCATCGTGGTCGGTGCCGACATCGATTACGTGGAAGTCCAGCCGACCGAAGGCAAGTTCGCCGGCAAGAAGTTCTACCTCGGCAAGGACCTGCTGCCGCACTACACCAAGGAACTTGGCGAGAACTACGAAGTCGTGCGTGAGCTCAAGGGCTCCGAACTGGCCGGCCGCCGCTACTGGCCGGTGTTCCCATACTTCGCCGGTGAGAAGGCCGAGACCGAAGGCAATGTGCCCGGTCCGAACGGCTACACCATCTTCACCGCCGATTACGTCGACACCGTTGAAGGTACCGGCCTCGTGCATCAGGCACCTTACGGCGAAGACGATATGAACACGCTCAACGCCAAGGGCATCAAGAGCACCGACGTGCTCGATGCAGGCTGCCGCTTCACCTCCCAGTGCCCGGAATACGAAGGCATGTTCGTGTTCGACGCCAACCTGCCGATCTTGCGCAATCTGCGTGCCGGTGACGGTCCGCTCGCTCAGATCGATGAGGACAAGCGCGCCATCCTCTTCCAGGAGAAGAGCTACGTGCACTCCTACCCGCACTGCTGGCGTTGCGCCACCCCGCTGATCTACAAGCCGGTGAGCTCCTGGTTCGTTTCCGTGACCAAGATCAAGCCGCGCCTGCTGGAGCTCAACCAGCAGATCAACTGGATTCCGGAGAACGTGAAGGACGGCCAGTTTGGCAAGTGGCTCGCCAACGCCCGTGACTGGTCCATCTCCCGTAACCGCTTCTGGGGCTCCCCGATCCCGGTGTGGGTTTCCGACGATCCGAAGTACCCGCGTGTGGACGTCTACGGTTCTCTCGAAGAGCTGAAGAACGATTTCGGCGACTATCCGCGCGACAAGGACGGCAACATCAACATGCACCGTCCGTGGATCGACGATCTGACGCGCCCGAACCCGGATGACCCGACCGGCAAGTCCACGATGCGCCGCATTCCGGATGTGCTCGACTGCTGGTTCGAGTCTGGCTCCATGTCCTTCGCGCAGTTCCACTACCCGTTCGAAAACAAGGAGAAGTTCGAGCAGCACTTCCCGGCCGACTACATCGTCGAATACATCGGCCAGACCCGTGGCTGGTTCTACCTGTTGCACGTCATGGCCACCGCACTGTTCGATCGTCCGGCATTCAAGAACGTGATCTGCCACGGCATCGTGCTTGGCTCCGATGGCCAGAAGATGTCTAAGCACTTGCGCAACTACCCGGATGTGAACGGCGTGTTCGACAAGTACGGTTCCGACGCCATGCGCTGGTTCCTCATGTCTTCGCCGATCCTGCGCGGCGGCAACCTGATCGTCACCGCAGAAGGCATCCGCGACACGGTTCGCCAGGTCATGCTGCCGGTGTGGAGCTCCTATTACTTCTTCACGCTGTACGCCAACGCAGCCAATGGCGGCAAGGGCTTTGACGCCCGTCACCTCAACGCTGATGAGGTCGCCGGTCTGCCGGAAATGGACCGCTACCTGCTGGCCCGTACTCGTCGCCTGGTCGAGAAGGTGGAGAAGTCGCTCAATGAGTTCGCCATCTCCGATGCCTGCGATGCAGCCTCCGACTTCATCGACGTGCTGACCAACTGGTACATCCGCAACACTCGTGACCGCTTCTGGAACGAGGACGCGAACGCGTTCAACACCCTGTACACCGTGCTTGAGGTGTTCATGCGCGTGCTCGCCCCGCTCGCTCCGATGGAAGCCGAATCCGTATGGCGCGGCCTCACCGGTGGCGAATCCGTGCACCTGGCTGACTGGCCGTTCGTCGTGGACGAGAAGACCGGCGAAGCCACCGAACTCGGCCGCGTGCTGGTCGATGATCCGAAGCTGGTCAATGCTATGGAGAAGGTGCGCGAAGTTGTCTCCGGCACCCTGTCCCTGCGCAAGGCCTCCCAGATTCGTGTGCGCCAGCCGCTCTCCAAGCTCACCGTTGTGGTCGAGGACGTGGACGACGTGCGCGCTTATGCAGAGGTGCTGAAGTCCGAGCTTAACGTGAAGGACATCGAGTTCTGCACGATGGAGGATGCCGGCTCTCAGGGGCTCAAGATCGTGCACCAGCTCAAGGTCAACGCCCGTGCCGCCGGCCCGCGCTTGGGCAAGCAGGTGCAGTTCGCCATCAAGGCTTCCAAGACCGGTGCCTGGCATGTGAATGCCTCCGGCGCTCCGGTGGTGGAAACTCCGAACGGCGAGGTTGCTCTGGTGGAAGGCGAATACGAGCTCATCAACCGCGTGGAGGAGGAGAACGCTGCCGAGGCCGCCGCTTCCGTGTCCGCAGCACTGCCGACCGGTGGCTTCGTGATTCTCGATACCGCGCTGACTGATGATCTGCTGGCCGAAGGCTACGCTCGCGATGCCATCCGTGCTGTGCAGGATGCCCGTAAGGACGCTGGTCTGGAGATTTCCGACCGTATCGCCCTGACGCTCACCGTGCCGGTTGCCGATGTGGCCAAGGTTGAGCAGTTCAAGGATCTCATCGCTCACGAGACCCTCGCCACTTCCTTGGAAGTCAAGGAAGGTGCCGAGCTCGCCGTGGAGGTGAAGAAGGCCTGAATGATGCGGTAATCGCAGGTTGATTGGAATCTTGGATCACATCATCCTGTGATAGATAAACAAGGCTGAGTCGTGAAAACGGCTCAGCCTTGTTTGTATTTCTTGAGTTGTTCGATTGTTGTGCGGTGGAGACCGGAGGGAATCGAAATGATTCGAAATAATTGGTTTGAATGTGCCCGCATTCGTTGGTGAGTGACTGCAGCGTCTGTGATTCAAAGATTGATGCCGAGGTGAGGTGTGCGAAGGAGCCCTTATTTTGTAAGGAAAATAAACATTTATGAAGTGAACGTTATCATTGCAGCGTGAACGTTCACATTGTTCATTCGTTGAATTAATTTATCGAAATCAATCGAAATAATTTGCGGGCGATGTTATCAATCCGTTATCTTAATTACTGAAAACATTCGAATCGTTTCGAAGCTTTTCAATCAGTAATGGCGCTGAATAAGGAGACAAGATGAAAGCTACCCGCAAATTCGTTGCTGCAGCTCTCGCAGTAGCCACCATGATTGGCATGGCCGGCTGCGGTGGCGGTGAAACCGCCCAGGAGGAGAACCCAACCTCCATCAAGATTTGGCACTATGAGGAAGACAACGGCGCTCAGGGCAAGGCTTGGGCCAAGGCTATGGAAATCTTCGAAAAGGAGACCGGCGTCAAGGTCGAGTTCGAGAAGAAGTCCTTCGAGCAGATTCGCCAGAACGCTTCCCAGATTCTGAACTCCGACGAAGCCCCTGATGTTATGGAATACAACAAGGGCAACGCTACCGCCGGCCTGCTTGCCAGCCAGGGCCTGCTGAGCAACCTGAACGATTACGTCTCTAAGTACAACTGGGATAAGAAGGTCTCCGGCTCCCTCGCCGACACCGGCAAGTACAACGAGCAGGGCATCATGGGCTCCGGCGACTGGTACGGCATCACCAACTACGGTGAAGACATCGTCATGTACTACAACAAGGACATGTTCGACAAGTACGGCATCGAAATCCCGACCACTATGGACGAGCTCGAAGACGCCATGCAGAAGTTCGTGGATGCCGGCGTGACCCCGCTTTCCGAAGGTGTGGCCGAATACCCGCTGCAGCACCTGTGGTGGCAGCTGGTTCTGCAGAAGGCCTCCGACAAGTTCCTCAAGGCCTACGAGATGTACGACGGTGACGTCGACTGGCAGGGCGAAGCAACCACCTACGCCACCAAGACCATCAAGGATTGGGTCGACAAGGGCTACATTTCCAAGGATTCCACTGGTCTGAAGGCCGAGGATGCCGGCCAGAACTTCATCAAGGGCAGCTACCCGATGTTCTTCTCCGGCACCTGGTGGTTCGGCCGCTTCCAGTCCGACATGGCTGACACCAACTGGACCTTCTCCCTGTTCCCTGAATCCAAGAAGGTCGTCGGCTCCTCCGGCAACATCTGGGTCATTCCTGAGAACTCTAAGCGCAAGGATCTCGCTGCCAAGTTCATCGACATCACGCTGAGCGAAGAAGTCCAGAACCTGATGGGCAACTCCGGTGGTCTGCCGATCGCCGCTGATCCGGACAAGATCACCGACGAGAAGACCAAGGAACTCATCACCTCCTTCAACGGCGTGCTGAAGGATAACGCCCTCGGCTTCTACCCGGATTGGCCGACCTCCACCTTCTACGACGAGCTCAACTCCTCGCTGCAGGAACTGGTCAACGGCACCTCCGATGTCAAGACCGTGCTCGGCCAGATGGAAGACAACTACAACAAGGGTGTCGAAGCCGCTGGCGTAAAGCAGCAGTAAACGTATCTTCCTCCTCCGATAAATTCAGGGTTTGCCGGTTTTCCTCCAAAATCCTAACCGGCAAACCCGCCCTTTATTTTTGTTTTTTCCTTAGGCTTGGCGTGAGCCTACCCAAAATCAAGCCACTCGCACATCGCAGTGCCGAATTCCAATACCAATGACGTTAACGGAAGTGAGCCGTTATGAGCGCAACAGCGAAAACCAAGAAGCATGTGCAGGATGCAACTGCGCGTGAGAAGGGAATGTCCCGCATTCCGGGCAGCCCATCAAGCCGATTCTGGCTGTACCTGATTCCAGGTTTTGTCATGCTGCTGTGGATCATCGTGATCCCGGCTGTGTGGAACATTTATCTGAGCTTCACCAACTATCGTGGTATCAAGCCGCCAACCTTCGCAGGCCTGACCAACTGGGCTCGACTGATGAAGGACACCACCTTCTGGACCTCCTTCCGCAACTCCATCTGGATGATTATTGCAATGGTGGTCATCCCGATTCTGCTCGGCCTAATTCTCTCCTCCCTCGTCTTCGACGTGGTGCAGAAGAAGTTCGGACCGAAGGCCGCATCCACGATGCGTGCCATCTACTACTTCCCGCAGTTGCTGCCTATCGCAGTCGCATCCTTGGTCATGGGCTGGATCTTCCGCCCGGAGAATGGCGCACTGAACGCCCTGCTTGAAGCCATCGGTCTCGGCAACCTCCAACATGACTGGCTCGGCAAACCAGATACGGCACTGATCTTCCTCATGCTCATCATGATCTGGATTCAGGTAGGCTACCCGCTGGTCATCTTCATGTCCGGCCTGCAGCGCGTCGATCCGGAACTGTATGAAGCCGCAAGCCTCGACGGCGCCAACTGGTGGCAGCGCTTCCTCGCCATCACCCTGCCGGCCATCAAGCCTGAAATCTTCGTGGTGGCCCTGACCTGCACCATCGCAGCCCTGAAGGTGTTCGGTCCGGTCTACATGCTGACCAAGGGCGGCCCAGGCACCAGCACCATCGTGCCGTCCTACTACTCGTACGTTCAGTTCTTCCAGTCGCAGCAGGTTGGCTACGGTGCCGCGATTGCTACCGCTCTGACCATCGTCATCATCATTGTGGCCGTTGTGTTCACCAACCTTCAGGAGAAGGTTGCGAAGGAAGATGAGGAGTAGACCATGACTTCTGCAACCGCACGCAAAATGAATATTCCTAGGGCTCACAAGAACCGCACGGTCGGCGACTGGACGATCATGGTGTTGCTGATTATCGGCGGCCTGATCATGCTCTTCCCGTTCATCGTCCTGCTGCTCAACGCATTCAAGACCACAGCCGACTACAATGCCTCCGGCCCTCTGGCCTGGCCGCATGAGTTCAGCCTCGACGGTCTGGTGAAGTTCTGGACCCGCGTCAACTACCCTGAAAAGCTCTGGAACTCCATCTGGACCTCCGGCCTTGTGGCAATCTTCGCAGTGATTCTCTCCATGTTCAACGCCTTCGCGCTCGGCATCGGCCGCGTCAAGGGTCGCCGTTGGATCGTGCTGCTTATCATGCTTGCCAACATGCTGCCGCAGGAAGCCATGCTGTACCCGCTGTACATCATGTTCAAGGAGATCGGCCTGTACAACAGCCCGTGGGCCATTGTCATCATCTTCACGGTGATTCAGTCCGCATTCGGCACCTACCTGCTCTCCTCCGTGTATGGCACCTTCCCGAAGGCAATCCTTGAAGCAGCAACCATCGATGGTGCCAGCCGCTGGACCATCTTCAAGGACATCGTGTTCCCGATTTCCAAGCCCACCCTGAGCGTCATGCTCGTGTTCTTCTTCATCTGGACCTGGAACGAGTACATGATTCCAATGGCCTTCCTCATCGACAACTCCACCCAGACCATCCCGATTGCAGTCAGCTCGCTGACTGGTGACCGCCTGATGGATGTGACCACCACCGCTGCCGCATCCCTCATCAGCATCGTGCCTACCCTGATCTTCTACTTGATCTTCCAGCGCACGCTGTCCCGCGGTATCACCTCCGGTGCAGTCAAGTAGTGGAATAACGGCCCGAAGTAGCAACCCAGGGTCATAATACAAACCAACATAACCCGATAAACCAAGGTTCCGGCCGGTTCTAATTCCCTGCCGGCCGGAACCGCCTCTCCCACAAGGAGTACAGCAACAATGAAGTTCACCAACGGTTACTGGATGATTCGCGACGGCGTCGAAGCCCTCTACGCGCGTGAAGCCTATGAATTGAGCGCCGACGCTGCAGCTGAGCAGCTCAACGTGCTTGCCCCGACCTCTGTGGTGCGTGGCCGCTACGATACGTTGAACCTGCCTACATTCGATGTGGACATCACCTCGCCGGCCGAAGGCGTGATCCGCGTACGTGCTGCCCACTGGCTGGGCGCTACCGAATACCCCGGATTCCCGCTCAACGCGGACGAGCCCGGCAACCGCGACTATGTGAGTGTGGCTGCCCACGGCAATGGTGATGGCGAAGTGGGCGTCAACGGCGCGGACGTTACTTTAACCACCGGTGGACTGACTGCCAAGGTCGTCAAGGGCTCACCTTGGAACCTGACCTTCCTCGGTGAAGACGGTAAGGTGCTCACCAAGTCGGAAGGCAAGTCCCTGGCTCGATTCAAGCTTGGTGTGGAATCCAACGTCACCGCGCAGCCGGTTGGCGAATTCGGTGTGACCATGGATGGCTCCGCCCGCGATGAATCCGACGTGTTCACCGCCATCCAGCTGCACCTCGGCGTGGGCGAGAACGTCTACGGCCTGGGCGAACGCTTCGGTGCCTACGTGAAGAACGGCCAGACCGTCGACATCTGGAACGAGGACGGCGGCACCGCATCCGAGCAGGGCTACAAGGATGTGCCGTTCTACATGACCTCCAACGGCTACGGCATTCTGGTGAACAACCGCGGCCACGTCTCCTTCGAAATCGGCTCCGAAAACACCGAAGCCGTGCAGTTCTCCGTGCCGGGTGAAGGCCTCGACTTCTGCGTGATCTATGGCCCGACCCCGAAGCAGATTCTCGACCGCTACACCAAGCTCGTGGGCCGCCCGGCCAACGTGCCGGCATGGAGCTACGGCTTGTGGCTCACCACCTCGTTCACCACCAAGTACGACGAGCAGACCATCAACTCCTTCATCGACGGCATGGCCGAGCGTGATATTCCACTGGCCGCATTCCACTACGACTGCTACTGGATGCGTGAATTCCACTGGTGCGATTTCGAATGGGACAAGCGCTTCTTCGGCGACATCGAATCCACGCTGAAGCGTCTGCACGAGGACAAAGGCCTGCACATCTGCGCATGGATCAACCCGTACATCGGCCAGCGCGGCGACATGTTCAAGGAAGGCCGCGACAAGGGCTACCTCGTCAAGAAGGCCAATGGCGAAGTCTGGCAGACCGACTTCTGGCAGGCCGGCATGGGCTTGGTGGACTTCACCAACCCTGAGGCCCGCGAATGGTTCAAGGGCAAGGTCAAGAAGCTGCTGCACCAGGGCGTGGACGCCATCAAGACCGACTTCGGCGAGCGTATCCCGCGCGACGTGGTCTGGTACGACGGCTCCCCGAAGCTCTCCATGCACAACTGGTACACCCAGCTCTACAACCAGACAGTGTTCGAGGCGATTGAGGAAACCTACGGCAAGGGCAACGCATGCCTGTACGCCCGATCGGCAACCGTGGGCGGCCAGCAGCAGCCCGTGCACTGGGGCGGCGACTGCGAATCCACCTTCAACGGCATGGCACAGTCCCTGCGCGCAGGTCTGTCCCTGACCTCCTCTGGCTTCGGCTTCTGGAGCCACGACATTGGCGGCTTCGAAGGCGCCTTCCCGGATCCGGCAGTCTACAAGCGTTGGGTGGCATTCGGCCTTCTGGGCTCCCACTCCCGTCTGCACGGCTCCACTGTGTACCGCGTGCCGTGGCTGTTCGACGAGGAAGACAAGAAAAACGGCGTGGAGCTGGTTCCCGGTCAGACCGCCGTGGACGTGGCCCGCAAGTTCACCAAGCTCAAGCTCGAACTCATGCCGTACGTCTACGAGACCGGCCTGAAGCCGCACATCAACGGCACTCCGGTAATGCGTTCCATGTTCGTCGAATTCCCGGATGACCAGACCTGCCGTACGCTGGACCGCCAGTACATGTTCGGCCCGAACTTCTTGGTGGCCCCTGTATTCACCTACTCCGGCGAAGTTTCCTACTACCTGCCGGAAGGCGTGTGGACCAACTGGCTCACTGGCGAGAAGGCGCAGGGTGGCGTGTGGCGCAACGAGGTGCACGGCTACGATTCCATCCCGCTGTGGGTGCGCGACGGCTCCGTCATCGTCACCAACCCGGGCGAAACCAAGCCGGACCGTGTCTACGGCACCGACGCTCTGGTTTCCGTGTTCCTGACCGATGCCGAATCCGCCGAAGCGGTGGTCAGCGAAATCGACGGCTCCTCCGTGACCTTCACCGCCCGCCGTACCCCGGCCGGCGTGGAAGTCTCCAGCTCCGACGGCCGCGCATTCTCCGCCCGACTGGGCGCGGACGGCGAGATCGTCAAGGCTGAATCCGGCACCGTGGTGCTGTAATGCATGAATGATGGCAGCTCCTTCCTTCCGTGAGGGAGCTGCCGCTTTGTTATCAATGGTTTATGGAGATACCGCCATGACATTCACATTCCCGAAAGATTTTACATGGGGAACCGCCACCGCCTCCTATCAGGTCGAAGGCGCAATTTATGAAGGTGGTCGTACCGCATCTATTTGGGACACGTATTGTGCGGTGCCGGGCAATATCTTGGACGGCTCCAGTGGTGAATTCGCCTGCGACCAATACCATCGCTACTTGGAGGACATCAAGCTCATGCAAGAGCTTGGCGTAGGGGCTTACCGGCTTTCCGTGGCGTGGTCGCGCATCGTTCCCAAATATGGCGGACCAGTGAATCAGGAAGGCATCGACTATTACCGGCGAGTGCTGAAAGCCTTGCACGAAGCCGGAATCAAACCTGCCGTGACGCTGTATCACTGGGATTTGCCGCAATATTTGGAAGATCGTGGCGGATGGGTGAACCGGGAAACCGCGTTGCGATTCGCCGATTACGTTGCGGTCCTCGTGCATGAGTTCGGCGACCTGGTGGATACATGGATTACATTGAACGAACCGTGGTGCAGTGCATATTTAGGGTATGGCAATGGTGCTCATGCGCCCGGATTGCGTGATCATGCCAAGGCGCTCGCTGCCGTGCATCATCTCAATCTGGCTCACGGTCTTGCCGTCAAGGCTATACGTGCTGAATTGGGGGAGCGGGCCAAGGTTGCCGTCACGCTGAACTTGGCCGCTAATGTGGCCGAAACCGATGCGTCTGAAGATATTGCGGCCAAGCATCGTGCCGATCTTATGGCCAATGAGGTGTTTTTGGGGCCTATGATTGACGGCGCATACAATCCGGAGATTTTCGAGGTTACCAAGCATGTCACCGATTGGTCATTCATCCAGGACGGTGACGTTGAAATCGCGCACCAGCCAATTGACGCATTAGGTATCAATTACTATTCGACCAATCATGTGCGCGGCTGCGTCGCTACTGATGCTGGCTCCTTTGCTGGTGATCGGCATGCCAATGCGATGCCTGCGCAGGAGAACGTGGAAACACTGCCTCCCACCGGCGAATTGACGGCGATGGGGTGGAATCAGGAGCCGAAAGCGCTGACCGCTCTGCTCTGCGAACTCAGTGAACGCTGGCCCGACCTGCCGATAGTGATTACCGAAAACGGCTCGGCATGGGAAGATGAAGTCAGTGAGGATTCCGCTGCACCGGGTGGACGTATTGTTCATGATCCACAGCGAGTGGCCTATCTGAATGCGCATGTACAAGCGGTTGCCGACGCTTTGGCGGCTGGGGCAAACGTGACTGGTTACTTTGCCTGGAGTCTGCTCGATAACTTCGAGTGGGCGTATGGCTATACCAAGCGATTTGGCATTATTCGTGTGGATTACGACACCCAAGCGCGTATCTGGAAGGATTCGGCGCTGCGATTTAGGCAAATCGTCCAGGAGAACGCCATCTAGTCGTCGTTCTCTGTTGAAGCTTGCGCGGTGAAGGCGCTCATCACCGCGCATAACGGATAGTGGGTGGAACCTTCAATTAAGGTTCCACCCACTATCCGTTATGCACTCGCGCAGTTACTGCCTGTTTGATGACGAATACAGGCAGTAACTGCGCGAGCGCTACGTTAAGACGCGCACATACTGCCTGTTTCGGGATAAAAACAGGCAGTAACTGCGCGGGAGAGGGCGGAGTCTTGGCGTTCCAAGGTTCCGCTGCTTGCTCTATGCGGTTCATATGCTGAAAGCCTTGCATGTTTCTTTATTGAGAACGATTGCTGCGGGGAAGAGTCGTTGTAAAGTAATCAATCACGGATGTTTTGGGCGGGAGGTCTGCGCATGGAAAAGGAAACGGTTACAATTCGCGATGTGGCGAAATTGGCCGGCGTTGCCGTTTCCACGGCTTCTCGCGCACTTGGCAATGGATCGGCATCGGCAAAAACGCGATTGAAGGTGCAGGAAGCCGCAGAAGCCCTGCATTTTGTGCCCAATCAGGCTGCCAAGCAGCTGACCTCAGGCAAATCGAACATTATCGCCATCGTGGTGCCTGAGAATCCCGACTTTGTGTTCCGCGATGCATTTGTTTCCGGAATGGTATCCCAGCTGGCAACGTCCTTTACCGCTGCACATTTGTTGCCGTTCCTCGTACTGACCAAACCGCATGATGCGCATGGTTTTGCTGAGATTCTGAAAAGTTCTGGAGCAGCCGGCATCGTCATGGTCAGCTTCCATTATTCGAAATCATTTGCGGATGTACTCGAACAATCCGGTAAACTGATTGTCTCCATCGGTCAACCGGATCCCTCCATGCATTACCCGTATGTTGACGTCGATAATTATCAGGGTGGCTATGATGCAATGATGTTGCTGCGTAAGCTCGGTCGCAAACATATCGCAGTAATTGCAGGCCCGACCGATATGCAGGCATCAGTACTGCGCACTCAAGGTGTGAGAGCCGCGCTAAAGACTCTGAAGATGGAACCGATTGCATTGGTCCCAGGCGAATATGGGACTGAGCATGGCGAAAATGTGATGCGGCAGGTACTTGCTGAGCATCCTGAAGTGGATGGCGTTTTCGCGCAGTCAGATCAGATTGCAGTCGGTGCACTCAAGGCGCTGCTGGCTACCGGTAAACGGGTTCCCGAGGACGTGGCACTTATTGGATTCGATGATTTTCATGTGGCGCAGGCTGTATCTCCAAGCCTGACCACATTTTCGCAGCCGTTGGCCACGATGGCGAAGACCGCGACCGAGATGCTTTGCGAACGCTTGGAATCGGGGGAGTGGAAGCGTAAGGCCGTGGTATTTCCTGCTCCTCTTGTTCGCCGCGAAAGCGCATGATTCCGCTTTGTATCGCGTTTCTTGTTGAACCGGTGGAAGGCGCGGAAGCAATCGGATTTACTCATAGAAGTTGGGTGTAAACGGGGGCTTCCATTCGGAATCTGAGTCAAACGGTTTGGCGCCATGATGGAACGCATATGCGTTATTGGTTGATATGCCCGTTTTCTTTCCGTATGGTTTTGCTTGTCTTACCCTATTGATGCAAGACAAGGAATGCTGCAATCGTTCGGGTTTCATGCGTTATCCAGAATATCTGGAATGCCATGCGGAATCGGTTGCAAGCATTGTGTGACTTTATTTCTATAGGTTCTTTCTCTAATTGTTCGATTCTGAGTTAGCTTGTTTTGTTGTGTTTGCTTGTGAACGTGCACATGTGACACGACACGCTAATTGTGTCAAATAATTTGACGAACTAAGTACCGGACGGTAATTTAACAATCGGTTTTTGGAAGCGGTTCCAAAAATTTTGCGGTGTGACGACGCATCGTAAAGGGAGCGGGGCTCGCAGCAGAGCTTCGCGGAAAAGGAGAAAGCAAATGGTAACGAAGTCTGTGAAGCGCATCTTCGCTGCGGCACTGGCCGTCGCGACGATGACTGGCATGGCGGCCTGCGGCAACTCTACTGCGGCGATGAGGGTGCCAAGACTTCCGATGGCAAGACCATCATCAAGATTCAGACCTTCAACAACTTCGGCTATGGCAAGGCCACCAACGAACGCCCGGGTGCAGACCTGTGGAGCAAGTACGAGAAGGAACATCCGAACATCAAAATTGAGGAAACGGTTGCATCCGGTTCCGACGATGCTCGTTCCGCCTTCAATACCGCAATCTCCTCCGGCGCAGATGCCTACGACATTTACGCCGTGGATATCGCTTGGATGCCTTCCATCCTCGCCATGCCTGATTCCTTCATGGATTTGACCGACTACCTCAAGGGCAATGACTGGCTCGACTGGAAGGTTCAGGGTGCCAAGACCGCCGACGGTAAGACCATCGGCGCCGGCAACGACATCGGCCCGACCGCTCTGTGCTACCGTTCCGATTTGTTCGCCAAGGCCGGTCTGCCGACCGACCGTGACCAGGTCGCTCAGATGCTCGGTGGTGACAACGCCACTTGGGACAAGTACTTCGAGGTTGGCAAGCAGTACACCGAGAAGACCGGCCTGCCGTGGTATGACGCTATGGGCGGCATCTGGTCCACCATGAAGACTCAGCTCAAGGAAGCTTACGTCAAGCAGGACGGCACGGTTGTTGCCACCGGCGACAAGATCAAGAGCCTGTACGATCAGCTGACCGCCACCTCCGAAATGTCCGCTCATGTTTCTCAGTGGTCCGATGACTGGAACGCCATGTTCAAGGCCGACAACGGCTTCGCCACCATCATGTGCCCGGCATGGCTCGTCAACAACATCAAGGGCAACTCCGGCTCCGACTTCAAGGGCTGGGACATTGCTGACGTGACCCCTGGCGGCGGTTCCAACCAGGGTGGTTCCTGGCTCGTGGTGCCGAAGACCTCCAAGGTTCAAACCGAAGCCGCCAAGCTGGTTGCATGGCTGACTGCTCCTGAGCAGCAGGTTGCCACCTTCAAGGCCGCATCCAACTACCCGAGTTCCCCGAAGGCCATGAAGGACCCGGCCGTGGCCGACAAGACCGACGAGTTCCTGAACAATGCTCCTACCGGCAAGATCTTCGCTGACCGTGCCAACGCCGTCAAGATCGTTCCGTACACCGGCGCACAGTACTACGACATCGACTCCAAGTTCGGTGATGCACTGGGCCGTGTGGACGTGACCAAGGAGCAGACTCCTGCTCAGGCCTGGAAGCAGTACGTGGCAGACGTCAAGGCCCTGTCCTGACAATTCATAACTAATCAGCAGTAAAGGTGCCGGGTGGGCAATTCCAGCCGGCACCTTCTATGTGGGGATTCGTCAAAGGAGACATCATGGCAGCGAAAAACGCGCAGCCTAATAAATCATGGCGGAGCAAGCTTGGTAACTTCGAATGGAAAGCTTCGCCGTACATCTACATCGCACCATTCTTCATTCTGTTCCTGATCGTCGGGCTCTTCCCGCTGATCTACACCGTGGTTATCGCCACCCGTTCTTACAACACTCTGACCGGTGACGCCGGTCTTGCCGTGTGCGGCGCAACCTGCAATAGCACCACGCCATCCTGGTATGGCAACTTCCTGTGGGTGCTGCATCAGCCCGCCTTCTATGTGGCACTGCGCAACTCGTTCAGCATCTTCCTGCTGAGCTCCGTGCCGCAGATTATCATCGCCCTGTGGCTCGCATGGATTCTTGATGGCAACCTCAGAGCCAAGACCTTCTGGCGCATGGGTGTGCTGCTTCCTTACGTGGTTGCACCTTCCGCCGCAGGTATCATCTTCTCCCAGATCTTCTCCGACAAGATGGGTGCCATCAACGTGCTGTTGCAGCAGGTCGGACTACAGCCCATCATGTGGCACGGCAGCACCATCTGGTCGCATATCGCCATCGCCACCATTGTGAACTGGCGTTGGATCGGCTACAACACCCTGATTCTTCTGGCCGCCATGCAGGCCATTCCGCGTGACGTGCTGGAAGCCGCAGTCGTGGATGGCGCCGGCAAGTGGCGCACCTTCCGCTCCATTACTCTTCCGATGCTGAAGCCCACCCTGATCTTCGTTATCATCACCTCCACCATCGGTGGTCTGCAGATCTTCGATGAGCCGCAGCTGTTCCACAACGGCGCAAGCTCCGGCGGTGGTCCGAACAATCAGTACCTGACCGTCAGCCTCTACCTCTACAAGCTTGGCTTCGTGAACGTGACCCCTGGTCAGCCGAACCTCGGCCGTGCAGCCGCAGTGGCTTGGTTGCTGTTCCTTATCATCGTGGCCATCGCACTGTTGAACTTCTACCTGACCCAGCGCATGGCTACCGGTGGCCAGAAGAACGACAAGAAGGCTCAGAAGCTTTCCGCAGAACGCAACGAGGCAGAACGTCAGCGCGCCATTCGCTCTGGTGCCAACGCTCGTGCTGCCGCAGGAATCGAGTAAGGGAATCATCATGGGTAAAGAATCAACTGCAAACGAACTCGGCACCCCCGCTCTCGAACAGGTATATGGCAAGGGTGTTGCCCACTCCGCCTCGCGTCAGCGCAAGGCTCGTCTGGGATTGACCTCCGAAGGCCGCAAACCAGGCTGGGCCAGCTATCTGGTCCTTGTCATCACCCTGCTGGTATTCGTGTTCCCGCTGTATTATGCGATCTCCATCGCCTCGCAGGATACGCCAAGCAACCAGTACGGTGTACAGGCCCTGATTCCAGGCGGTTCGCTATTGCGCAACCTCAGTCGAGCATTTGCCGAACTGAAGTTCTGGCAGGCTCTCGGCGGTACCTTTACCGTGTCCACCGTGGTCTCCATCTCCACCGTGTTCTTCAGCACTTTGGCCGGCTATTCCTTCGCCAAGCTGCGTTTCCGCGGTCGCAACATGCTGCTGACCTGTGTGGTGGCCACCATGACCATTCCGCAGCAGCTCAGCGTTGTTCCGTTGTACATCATGGCCAACAAGGCTGGTCTGTATGGCAATCTGCTCGCCGTCATCATCCCTGGTCTGGTCAGCGCATTCGGTGTGTTCTGGATGACGCAATATCTTTCTGACGCATTGCCGTACGAGCTGATTGAGGCCGCGCGTGTCGATGGCTGCTCCATGTTCCGCACGTTCCTCTCCGTCGGCCTGCCAGCCGCCAAGCCGGCAGCCTCCATGCTGTTCCTCTTTACCTTCATCGGTCAATGGACCAACTACTTCTGGCCTATGCTGGTGCTCGGTTCCAACAAGAACAGCATGCTCACTGTTGCTGCCTCCGCCCTGAAGGGTGCACACTTCACGGACTACACCATCGTGATGTCCGGCGTGCTGCTCACCACCTTCCCGCTAGTCCTGCTGTTCTTCTTCGCAGGCAAGCAGCTGGTCTCCGGCATTATGGCAGGTGCCGTCAAGGGCTGATATCGGCCCCCGTACTATACGTCTCTGTCTCTCCTTCTGACGGTTGCTGGTTTCCCGCTTCGGCAGGAAACCAGCAACCTCCCCCCCCCTTGTAAGCCTTTTCTATTTCTTTCGCTCTGTTCTTTGCTCATTACAAGACCTCGATACTGAGGAGTTTTCATGACTTTTGCATTCCCGAACGATTTCACATGGGGCACCGCCACCGCCTCCTATCAAGTGGAAGGTGCCGCCCATGAAGGCGGACGCACTGATTCCATCTGGGATACGTTCTGCGCCAAGCCCGGCACCATTGCGGACGGTACATCCGGCGAGAAAGCGTGCGACCAGTACCACCGTTACATGGAAGACATCGACATCATGAAACGCATCGGCGTAGGCGCCTATCGTTTTTCAGTGTCCTGGACCCGCATCTTCCCTGAATTCGATGGCCCGGTCAATCAGGAAGGCCTTGACTATTACCTGCGTTTGCTGGATGCCCTGCGTGAGGCCGGCATCAAGCCAGTGTGCACAATGTACCACTGGGATTTGCCGCAGTACCTGGAAGATCGTGGTGGCTGGCCGAACCGCGATACTGCAAAGCGCTACGCCGACTATGCAAGAACCTTGGCTCAGGCATTTGGCGATCGCGTAGACACTTGGACCACGCTCAACGAGCCGTGGTGCACCGCCTACCTTGGCTATGGCAATGGTGTGCATGCGCCAGGCATTAAGGATTACGCCAAGGCATTGGAAGCCGTGCACCATCTGAACCTTGCGCACGGCTTGGGCATTCAGGCCATCCGCTCCGTGTTGGGCGACGATGCGCGTATGTCCGTCACACTGAATCCAGCGGTCAACATCGCCGAAACCGATGCGCCTGAGGACCTGCTGGCCAAGCAGCGCGCTGATTTGATTAACAATGAGGTGTTCTATGGGCCGATGCTGCAGGGGCGTTATGATTCCGGCATCTTCGATGTGACTCGTGACATTACCGATTGGTCCTTTGTCAAGGATGGCGATATGGAAGAAATCCATCAGCCGCTTGATGTGCTGGGCCTGAACTATTACTCCACCACGCACGTGCGCCATGCCGCGCCCGGCACTGTGAATAACGGTCCAGTGCCGGCTCAGGATATCGTTGAGTCCCTGCCGCCTGCAGGCGCATTGACCGCAATGGGTTGGAATCAGGAGCCTCAGGGTTTGACCGGTCTGCTTACCGAGTTGAGCACACGTTTCCCGGATCTGCCGTTGATGGTCACCGAAAACGGTTCCGCTTGGGATGATGTGGTCACCGAAGATGCCGCAGCTCCTGGTGGCAAGATTGTTCACGATCCGCAGCGTGTCAACTACATGAATCAGCATATTCAGGCGGTTGCCGACGCTCTCGAAGCTGGGGCCAACGTAACCGGCTACTATGCATGGTCGCTGTTGGACAACTTCGAATGGGCTCTGGGTCTGAGCAAGCGCTTCGGCATTATTCGTGTGGATTACGACACTGAAGAGCGCATTTGGAAGGATTCAGCATTGCGATTCAGGGATATCGTTCGAGCGAACGCCATCTAGGGTCGCGGAGAATCATTCTCAAACGCCCGCGCAGTTACTGCCTGTTTGGTCACCAATACAGGCAGTAACTGCGCGGGCGTTTCGTCAAGACGCGCACATACTGCCTGTTCCCGTCCCGATACAGGCAGTAACTGCGCGGTCAGCTATTGAACCAGCCCGACTTCTCCGGACTCATCTTGAGATTGATCTGCTTCAGTACCGTGTATTCCTTAAGGCCATCAAGACCGCCATCCACTGTGGTACCGCTTTGCTTATGCGGGCTTACCGGCACGCCTGGCGTCTCATCCATATACGTGTTCGCCCACATTATGCCGGTGTTCACATTGGTGCACACCCGCAGCGCGCGCCCCATATCGCGTGTGAACACACCGCCAGCGAGACCGTAACTGGTGCTGTTGGCAAGACGAACCGCCTCGGCTTCGTCACTGAAAGTCTGCACGGTGAGCACCGGCCCGAAAATCTCCTCACTGACTACGCGCATATGCTCATTGCAGTTCACCAATACGGTCGGCTCGATGAAATAGCCCTTTGCAAAGTCGCCCTTGGTGATGCGATGCCCGCCGATCAATACCTTGGCACCTTCTGCCTTACCGATTTCAATGTATTCCAGTACATGCTCCATATGACGTTTGGACACCATCGGGCCAAATTCCGTATCCTCGTCGAGCGGCATGCCAATGCGTATCTTCGGAATCCGCTCTTCAAGCATATGCATGACCTGTTCATAGATGGTGCTCTGCACTAGCAGTCGGGAACCGGCGATGCATACCTGGCCTTGGCTCAAGAAAATACCGAACATCAGCCGGTCAACCGCCACATCCAGATCGGCATCATCGAAGATAATGAACGGCGACTTACCGCCGAGCTCCATAGCATAACGCTTCACGCTGGTCGAGGATTTCGCAATGATATCCTTGCCGGTTGCGGTGCCACCGGTGAAGGTAATTTTGGCCACGTCCTCACTTTGAGCCAGTGCCGAGCCGACTTCCGAACCAGAGCCGAGCACCATGTTCACACTGCCGGCGGGGAAGCCTGCCTCTTCCATAGCCTCCACCATCATCGCGGTTGAAACCGGTGTGAGCGAAGACGGTTTAATCACCACCGTATTGCCAGCGGCCAATGCTGGAGCCATACCGGCAGCCAACGTGCCCATTGAATAATTCCAGGGAGCCACCACCGCGCACACGCCAAGCGGTTCGCGTACGGTCACGGTCAGCATATCGACATTTTCCGCGGAAGCTGCGCCTTGCAATTCGTGTACGAGCGAAGCGTAATAACGGAAAGCACCGCTCGCAGCATAAACATCGTCGTACCTGGTTTCCTTATAAACCCTTCCCATGCTATTGGTTTCGGCAAGAGCGAGTTCCTCGGCTCTCGCTTCGATCAGATCGGCGGCTTTATTGAGTAGTTCCGCGCGTTCGTCTGCCGTGAGATGGCGCCACAGTGAGCCGGGCTTGAATGCTTGTTTGGCTGCTGCGACTGCCATGTTCACATCTTCGGCTGTGCCGCGCGTGGCTTGTGCGAATGTGCTGCCATTGGCAGGGTTGATGATTTCCGTGACTTTGCCGGACGCAGATTCAACCCAATGTCCGTTAATGTACATATTGATCGTGCGCATTATGTACTCCTTTATTAATTATTAATGAGAACTGTTGTTTTTCTTCGCAATCGACGTGCCTCACGTTTTTTGAGCGCGTAGGGTGTGGTGGTGCCTCATCGGGAATGAGCGCGAACGGTATCGGTCCTGTTTGGCTTGTCTTATGGAAGACAGGATCAGCATGGCGACGAAGCGGCAGGTCACCCTGAGATTCAGGGATGAATACATGAAGGCGTCGAAGAAGGACAAGGGACGCATCCTCGATGAGATGTGCTCCGTGCTGGGAATCGGCAGGAGCACCGCGAGACGCAGACTCACGGAAGCCGGGCGCGGCAGGCCGTCGATGTCGCCCGCGGAGCGGCCGAAGCGGTATTCGGAGCAGTCGCGCGAGCTGCTGGTCCAGGGGTGGCTGATGATGGATGCGCCGTGCGCGAAGTACCTCAAGGCGA
>NZ_NMWV01000008.1 GCF_002860405.1 Bifidobacterium imperatoris
AAGCACCCGGGACGGCCGTCCCCGCCGCGTCTACGACGCACCACGCACCCCGTGGGAGCGGCTCAAGGAGTTCGACGAGGCGGACAGGGCCGCCGGCGGCCCCGGCTTCATACCCGACGACAAGCGAGAGGAGATCGAACACACGCTCGCGACCGTGAACCCGGCCGAGCTCGTCCGCCGCATCCACGACATCCAGGACCGGCTCGAAGCACTGGCGGCACCGCGCACCGCGCGGCTGGCCAGACGCATGGGCCCGGACATGGCATACTTGAACAAGACGCTCGCCCGGATCGCGGGCGTCGAACCGGAAGACGACGAAACCCCACAAGCCGACGCGGACTAGGATTTCACGCTCACCACAGGTGAGGCACCACTCCGGATTACGCGCTCATTTTCAAATGAGGCACCTCGAGGGTACACCTCGCATATAAAAAGCCCGGCAGCATAACACTGCCGGGCTTGATAAGCCTTAGTCAGAATTCAACTCAGAACTCGCGACGTGAGCAGTCGCCAGACTGCTCACCAAACAGCACAGCTGCGGTCGCAAGAATCGCGAGTTCTGATTAAAGCGCAAGCGGAGATCAGAACTCGCGGTTCTTACGGTAGAACTCGATCAGGCTCTGGGTGGAAGCATCCTGAGCTGCGAGAGCATCGTCATCCTTGGAGATGGCCGGGGTGATCTGCTTAGCCAGCTGCTTGCCGAGCTCGACGCCCCACTGATCGTAGGAGTCGAGGCCCCACACGGTGCCTTCAACGAAGGTGATGTGCTCGTACAGAGCAATCAGCTCGCCAAGTGCGAACGGGGTCAGAGCCACGCCGAAGATGGAGGTGGTCGGACGGTTGCCGGTGAACACACGGGCCGGAACGATCTCTTCCGGAGTGCCCTCAGCGCGGACTTCGTCGGCGGTCTTACCGAAGGCGAGAGCCTTGGTCTGAGCCAGGTAGTTGCCGAGGAACAGCTCGTGCACGTCCTGGTCGCCATCCTTGGTCGGGTTCGGGGTGTTCACGAACGCGATGAAGTCGGCCGGGATGAGCTGGGTGCCCTGGTGAATCAGCTGGTAGAAGGCGTGCTGGCCGTTGGTGCCCGGCTCGCCCCAGAAGATCTCACCGGTTTCGGTGGTGACCGGGGTGCCGTCCCAACGCACGGACTTGCCGTTGGACTCCATGGTCAGCTGCTGCAGGTAGGCCGGGAAGCGGTGCAAGTACTGGTCGTACGGCAGCACAGCGTGAGAGGCAGCCTTGAAGAAGTTGCGGTACCAAACGTTCAGCATGCCGAGCAGCACCACAACGTTCTTCTCGAACGGGGTGTTGGCGAAGTACTCGTCGATCTCGTGGAAGCCGTGCAGGAACTCCTCGAAACGAGCCGGGCCGAAGACCACGGCCAGGGAGGTGCCCACAGCGGAGTCGACGGAGTAACGGCCGCCGACCCAGTTCCAGAAGCCGAAAGCGTTGGCCGGATCAATGCCAAACTCTTCAACCTTCTCCAGGTTGGTGGAAACGGCCACGAAGTGCTTCTTGATGGCTTCGGCGCGCTGAGCGGCGTCGCCGGAAGCGATGGCACCATTGGCCTCGAGCTCTTCGAGCAGCCAGGTACGGGCTTCGCGAGCGTTGGTCAGGGTCTCCAGAGTGGTGAAGGTCTTGGAGACGATGATGAACAGGGTGGTCTCCGGGTCGAGGCCCTTGGTCTTCTCAGCCAGATCGTTCGGGTCGATGTTGGAGATGTAGCGGGCGGAGATGCCGGCGTCAGCGTACGGCTTCAGGGCTTCGTAAGCCATGACGGGGCCCAGGTCGGAGCCGCCGATGCCGATGTTGACCACGGTCTCGATCTTGCGGCCGGTCACGCCGGTCCACTTGCCGGAGCGAACGTCATCGGCGAAAGCGTAGATCTTGTCGAGGGTTTCGCGCACGTCCTTGACGGTGTCCTGGCCGTCAACGATGTACTTGCCTTCATCCTCAACCGGGCGACGCAGTGCGGTGTGCAGCACAGCGCGATCCTCGGTGTTGTTGATATGCACGCCGGTGTACATGGCCTTGATGCGGTCGCCGAGCTTAACCTCGTCGGCGAGGAAGGTGAACAGGCGCAGGGTTTCCGGCTTGATCAGGTTCTTGGACAGGTCGAAGTGCAGGTCGCCTGCGTCGAAGCTCAGCTCCTTGACGCGGTCGGGATCTTCAGCGAACCACTTCTTGAGGTCGATGCCCTCGGCCTGAAGCTCGTCATAGTGCTTCTGCAACGCAACCCATGCAGGGGTCTTGGTGGCGTCAACAGGAGGATTGATTGCCATTGGAATTTTCCTTTCCTCGTTGATTGGAGCGCCCGCGCACACGGTTCATCTGCGCTCCGTATCACCAAACAGAATACTCACAAATTCGGACATGAACAGAACAAAAACAGTCAGTGTCGCGGAGTCGAACTACGTTGCTCACGCCAGAAACCTATATATAGTTACCGTTTGGTCACTCACCGACCGCTACCCTCTCGGCGTTTCTCAAACCACCGTATTCGCGCTCAAACACGTCCGATTGGCATTTTTCCACAGTGTGCTTTATACTCATTATCTTGTGCGCGGTTAGCGAATGCTTTCCGCGAGACAAGCCACTTTAGCTCAGTCGGTAGAGCGGCTCACTCGTAATGAGCAGGTCGTCAGTTCGATTCTGACAAGTGGCTCGACTGCCCTAGGTAGGTTCGTCCGCCTAGGGTTTTGCATATCGACTCCGCATCAATCGGTGCGAACGGTATGCAGCAGCGCGCGAGTGGCGGAATTGGTAGACGCGCAGGATTTAGGTTCCTGTGTCTTTGACGTGTGGGTTCAAGTCCCATCTCGCGCACCCTGTTCTATGGCTCGGAAATGTCTTTTCTATTGGCGGCGCACAACATAAACGCCGAAAAATACAACAGGAAACACAACAAAAAGTAACACTTAATTTCA
This sequence comes from Bifidobacterium imperatoris, assembly GCF_002860405.1. Classification (GTDB taxonomy): domain Bacteria; phylum Actinomycetota; class Actinomycetes; order Actinomycetales; family Bifidobacteriaceae; genus Bifidobacterium; species Bifidobacterium imperatoris. The sequence continues at coordinate 2,928 of NZ_NMWV01000008.1, forward strand.
CACAGCCACATCCTCTCCCTTATGACCACATATGGACCATATATGACTGTAGGGTTTTGAACACCGACTGTAGGGTTTCTAACATCAACTGTAGGAATCCCAACATTGACTGTAGGTTTTCCAACGGAATATGTTCAAAAACCTACAGTCGAAGTCAAAAAACCTACAGTCAGTGTTGAAATCCCTACAGTCATAAGTGATTAATAAATGGTTAAAAGATTAGAGTTCTGCGAAACAGCAGAGCAACATCTGCAAAACCGCAATCGTCAGTCCGTGGTGTGAGAAATCCCCCTAGTCCCGCACATTCCTCGTCCGGCACAGCGAGGATAGTAAAACCCGTACGCGATCGAGGGAGAGAAGCTGTGTCTGCCATACTTACGCCAGTCGGCCTGCTGCTGATTATTCTTGCCGGCTACCTGTTTCGGCGTTTTGGCCTCTTCGGGCAAAAGGATTACCGAGTCCTGCAAACCGCGGAATTCAATATCGTGCTGCCCGGTGCCATCGTTTACTCGTTCGCCACGAATCCTCACGATATTTCTCTACTCTGGATTTCGCTGTTCGCGTTTTTCTGCTCGTTTATTCCAGTCGTGTGCATTTTCATCGCCACTCGCAAACGCAATGTCACCGACCGCGCATTCCTCATGCTCAATGGCGCTGGGTTTAACCTTGGCTGCTTCTGTTTCCCTGTAGTGCAATCGTTCTGGGGCGCGGGAGCTGTGGTACCTGCCGCAATGTTCGATATTGGTAACTGCGTGATGGTTGCAGCCGGCACCAATGTGCTCACCCAGCAACTTTTGCATATTCAGCCCGGCAAAACACTCGCCGAGCAGCACGCCGGCTCTGCGCCTACGCTCCCGTATGAAAAGCCTAAGGATCGCGATGCCAAACGACTGGCCAGGCGCGCGCTGTTGCGCACTATCGGCAAAAGCTTCCTCGGTTCAGTACCATTCGACACCTATCTGTTGATGATTGCGCTCACCATGTTCAATGTGCATATTCCTGACTGGATTGCCACCATATGTCAGCCGCTCAGTGGCGCAAACGCACTGGTGTCCATGCTGATGGTGGGTATGCTCATGGATCTGCCGCAATCCAAGCATGATGTGCGCGAAGTGCTGGCCGTTGTGGCATGGCGACTGCCGTTCAGTATCGCGTTCGCTTGCGCCGCCTGGTTCCTGCTGCCGTTCAGCGCCTCGATTCGCGCGGTCGCAGTCATTTGTGCGCTGGCACCTATCGCCATCTTCTCCACACTGTTCACCGATAAGGTGCTCGGCAATGCCAAGCTCGCTGGCTTCTCGCTAGCCTTGACTGCGATTATTTCGCTGGTGCTGATGGCTATTGCCCACGCGCTGATGGGTGTGTGATTGCCAATAATTATGCGAGATGATTTGTGAGGCCTGTACTTCAGCGCAATGGAAGTACAGGCCTCAAATTGTTTTCGACTATATGCCGCGTTCAGCGCAACCTTGTAGGCGATATTGAACGCATTTAGCCAAGCAGCGCTTCGATATCCGGCACCAAAGCCTTGAGCGCCTTGCCGCGGTGGGAGATCGCGTTCTTTTCGGCTGGCGTCATTTCGGCGCTGGTCAGCGGCTCACCCTCATGATCAGGTTCGGTACTGGTACGACCTGCAGGCTGGTCGTTCGGCACGAACAGCGGATCATAGCCGAAACCATGCTCGCCGCGTTCTTTGCGAATAATGCGACCGATCATGTCGCCCAGTTTGACCACTTCGGATTTGATGGCGTAACGACCGGTTACCGGAGCGCCCTGAGCTGCGGCGGAATCCACAGTCTGCGCATCGCCGGTCACGTCAATGCCGGCTTCCGTGTCCGGCACCACCAGTGCCGCTGCGCAACGGAATCGGGCAGTGCGCTTGTCATCCGGAATATCTTCGATCTGAGCGAGCAGCAGCGCATTATTGGCCTTGTCATGACCGTGCGCACCAGCCCAGCGAGCAGACAGAATGCCAGGCGCATTGCCCATCACGTCCACAATCAGGCCGGAATCATCGGCAATGGCGGGCAGGCCAGTGCGGCTGGCCACATCGCGCGCCTTGAGCAGCGCGTTCTCTTCAAAGGTCACACCGGTTTCCACGGGATCGGGCAAATGCAGGCTGCCAGCGGAAACCAGCTCGATGTTTGCGGCATCCGCACCCAGGTCCTCTTCGAGAATGCGGCGGATTTCCACCAGCTTGCCTTCGTTGTGCGTGGCAACGACAAGTTTCATCGGGGTTTTCTCCTTATGTGATCGCGAGTTCGGTCGGTGGTCAGTCCAGAGCGAGGGCAGCACGCTGAGCGGCCTGCAGCTCCTTGTTGCCCTTTTCGGCAAGGTCGAGCAGGGTGCCAAGTTCGGCGCGGTTGAACGGACGGTGCTCAGCAGTGCCCTGAATTTCGATGAACGTGCCGGAACCGGTCATGGCCACGTTCATGTCGGTCATGGCTTGGCTGTCTTCGATGTATGGCAGGTCGAGCATCGGCGTGCCGTTGATCACGCCCACAGACACTGCGGACACTGAATCCTTCAGCACCTTGGCGGCGGACTTGATGTGGCGATTCTTCTCAGCCCAGTTCACCGCATCGACCAGCGCCACATACGCACCGGTCACGGAAGCGGTACGAGTGCCGCCGTCCGCTTGCAGTACATCGCAGTCAAGCTGAATCTGGTTCTCACCCAGTGCCTTCATATCGACAACACCCCTGAGGCAGCGGCCGATGAGTCGGCTGATTTCCATTGTGCGGCCGCCGAGCTTGCCCTTGACGGATTCACGATCCGTACGTTCGGCAGTGGCGCGCGGCAGCATCGCGTATTCGGCGGTGACCCAGCCAAGGCCGGAATCCTTGCGCCAACGCGGCACACCGGGAGTGAAGGTTGCGGTGCACATCACGCGAGTGTTGCCGCATTCAATCAGCACGGAACCTTCAGGAGCATCCGTGAAGTGGCGGGTGATGCGAACCGGGCGCAGCTCATCCACAGCACGACCGTCCGCGCGAATAATCTGATGATTAGGAAGCAAATCTTTAATTTCAGCCATGAGGCCCAGCATACGCCAACCGGCTCACGCACGAATCGCAAGTCACCTAGCCCAGGAAGGCTTTCTTCGGCAGCGCCCGGCCAATCACCCATACCGCAAAGGAAAGCACCACGAATGCGAGCGCCAGTTTGCCGCAGCTCACCGCAAAGCCTTGCCAGCCGAGCGCGTTCAGATTAATAAATTCATACGGGTATGGGCTGCCGCCCGCAGCCGGCCCGGAATTAGGCCAAAGCGCTGCACGAATCAGCACAAAAGCCAAGTACAACGGAAAATACAGCAGCCACGAGAACATGTAATGCCAGCGGAATCGACGGTGCGAGTCGAACAGCAGGAAATCTATTACCGCCATAATCGGTGCGATTTTGTGCAGCATGGTATTGGTCATGATGCCGATGACTTGCGGCACATAAGCAGGATTGTCGGGCGGCATCAGGAAGAAGGCAACCAGTGCTGTCACAATGGCGTACAGCGTGACACAGCCTTTCAGCCAAGCGGGCGGCTGTATGCCCTTGAGCAGCGTGGCGGCTCCGGCCCAGAGCATCACAACGCCGAGTACCAAGCCGGTTTGGAAGGTGAAATACACCCAGTATTGCGGCTTGGACCAAGCCTCATACGTGCCCACAAAGCAGAATCCCGCAATGGCCAGACGCCATAGTGCCGCAATGAATCTCATATCGATGAGTCTACTCACTGTGCCGGCCCCGCCGAGCGAGCGCTCAGGGCCACACAAGGACTACACTTATAGTCATATTTACTATTAGTAGGAAAGCAGATACGAAAGGCCCGATAATGGTCGATTATTCGCCGGCTTTGATGACCGACATGTACGAATACACAATGCTCGACGCCACACTCAAAGATGGCACCGCGAACCGCAAGTGCGTGTTTGAAGTGTTCACCCGTCATCTGCCGGAAGGCCGACGCTATGGCGTGGTGGCCGGCACCGGACGCATTTTGGATGAACTCGAGCGCTTCCACCTCGATGATGAGGACCTGAAGTTCCTTGCCGACCGCCATGTGGTGAGCCCGGAAACCATCAAGTGGCTGGAGAACTTCCACTTCTCCGGCTCCATCAAGGGCTACCGTGAAGGCGAGATGTTCTTCCCGAATTCCCCAATCTTGCAGGTCGAAGGCACGTTCGGCGAGTGCACGCTGCTGGAAACGCTAATTCTGTCCATTCTGAATTATGATTCCGCCGTGGCTTCCGCCGCCTCCCGCATGGTGTCGGCCGCCAAAGACCGCCCATGCATGGATATGGGCGGTCGTCGCACCAACGAATGGGCTGCGGTTGCCGCAGCACGCGCCGCCGTGGTGGGCGGGTTCAAAGGCACGGCGAACCTGCTCGCCGCACAGCTTTATGGCCTGAAAGCCATCGGTACTGCCGCGCATTGCTTCACTTTGGTGCACGACTCCGAGCGCGAGGCTTTCGAATCGCAAATCGCCGCGCTTGGCAAGAACACTACGCTGCTGGTGGATACGTACAACATTGAGGAAGCCGTCAAAACCGCTGTTGAGGTGGCGGGACCGGAGCTCGGCGGCATTCGTATTGACTCCGGTGATTTGGCCGCGATGGCTCAGCGTGTGCGCAATCAGTTGGATGCTTTGGGCGCTACGAACACCACTATTACCGTGACCAATGATTTGGATGAGTACGCGCTGGCTTCGCTGCAAACCGCGCCTGTGGATTCTTATGGCGTAGGCACGATGCTGGTCACCGGCTCCGGTGCTCCAACCTGCGCAATGGTGTATAAGCTCACTGAGCGCGAAGGCGCGGATGGCACGATGCAGCCGGTTGCCAAGAAGTCGAAGGATAAGGCCACTGTGCCGGGCCGTAAGCTGGCTTATCGTTCATACGAGTATTCGCTGGCCGAAGCAGAGCATGTGATTTCCGGTTCCGAGGAGAAGCTCGCTGGATTCACGCCAGAGCCGGAATGGAAGAATCTGCTCGTGGACTTCGTGAATCACGGTGATATTGATTCTCAGTGGCAGGGTCACGACGCCATCATGGCCGCACATGATTACCGCGCCAAGGCACTGGCCGAGCTGCCGATTACCGCACAAAGCCTGATGAAGGGCGAGCCGGTGATTCCTACGGAAACCACAGTTCTGTGATTTCCGTAGGAATCCGTCGCGGCACAGCCGCTCCCCTCACCTACGAACAGCCCACCGGGCTATTCGTTTAACGGTTCGGCTACGGAAACCACAGTTCTGTGATTTCCGTATTTAGCAATCAATTGAGTAGACGCGGGTTTTGTAGTTCTTCCAGTCCGGCAAGGACTCGCCCGCGTCTATCGCACGCTTGATATCACCGTAGTAGTGCAGCTTGCGATGCACATGGATGGCTGCCTCGTTGAGCGCGCGTCGCTGCTCATCCAAGGCTTTGCGCCGGGATTCCAAGAGCTCCAAAATCTCATTGATATGCTCCGGCTCATTGGACTCGTATACGAAGAACTTCTTCAAGTCATCAATGGTCATGCCAGCGTTCTTGAAGCAACAGATGGCCCGCAATCGGTCGATATGGCAGTCCTCATATATGCGCTGCCCGGTTTCCGTGCGCCCGACATTAGTGAGTAGCCCCTGATCCTCGTAGTAGCGCAGCGTGGACGGCTGCATATGGAATTGTGTGGCTACTTGCCGAATCGTATATGACATGCCCTGCTCCTTTTTCAGTGCACGAATGCCACGCGACACGCCGACGTGCCGCCCAACATTTGCATTCAAGTTCACTTGAACTGGAACCATAATAACCGACAAAGGAAAACGCACACCCCGAATCGAGCATCAGAACAATACGCCACAGGAGGCATTATGTTCGAACCAACCGCTACCTACTCCCCCAACCCGCATCGCTACGACACGATGACCTACAACCGTGCCGGCAACTCCGGACTCAAATTGCCGGCAGTTTCCCTCGGCTTCTGGCACAACTTCGGCGACATCACACCGTTTGAGCAGATGAAGTCCCTTGTGTTCACCGCGTTCGACAACGGCATCACCCACTTCGATCTGGCCAACAACTATGGCCCGGAACCCGGCCAGGCCGAGAAGAACTGTGGTTTGCTGCTTGCCAAGTATTTCAAGCATCATCGCGATGAGCTGATTATCTCCACCAAAGCCGGTTACGAGATGTGGGCAGGCCCGTACGGCGACCTCGGCAGTCGCAAGTATCTGCTCGCCTCACTCGATCAGAGCCTTGAGCGTTTGGGTCTTGATTATGTGGACATCTTCTACCATCATCACCCGGACCCGGAAACCCCGCTTGAGGAGACGATGGGTGCTCTGGCTCAGGCCGTGAACTCCGGCAAGGCGCTGTACGTGGGTCTTTCCAACTATGACGGCCCGACGATGGAGAAGGCGGCCGCAATGCTCAAGGAACTGCATGTGCCGTTCATCATCAACCAAAACAAGTACAACATCCTCGACCGCACGGTGGAACACAACGGTCTGAAGGAAACTGCATATCAGCTCGGCAAAGGCCTCATTACCTTCTGCCCGCTGGAACAGGGCCTGCTGACCAACCGCTATCTGAACGGCATTCCGGCCGACAGCCGCATTGCCCACGATCCGCGATTCCTCAACGATTCCGCACTCACCGACAAGCTGCACAAGCAGGTGGTGGACCTGAACAATCTGGCGGCCGAGCGCGGTCAGACGCTTGCGGAAATGAGCTTGGCCTGGCTGCTGCACGACGGCAAGGTGACTTCCGTGTTGGCCGGCGCCTCCAAGCCGCAGCAAATCCTCGACAACATCGGCGCCCTGAAGAACACCCACTTCACCGATGAAGAGCTCAAGCTCATCGACGAAATTGCGGCCCGCTGATCAAACAATCATCCAAACAAATAATAATGGCTCCCTTCGCACCAGCGATGGGAGCCATTACTTTTCAGAACGCCAAATTTCAAGCCATCATTTCGTCATAGATGCGCTTGCAATCCGGGCAGACCGGATACTTGGACGGATCATGCTTCGGCACCCACACCTTACCGCACAGCGCCACCACCGGGCGGCCGGTCGCACGAGACTCGGCGATACGGTCACGAGACACATAATGCGCGAATCGATCGGCATCACCGCCATCATCGCGAACCGGCGACTCTTCAACCTGCGGGCGCTCCAGCACCGAAGTTCCCGCGGATTGATCCGGGTTCCTTAATGGCTCAGCATCATTGACAAAGCTTGCAAAGTTCAGGCTCATAACGTACTTCTTTCCTTGGCATACAGCGTCCGCCATCATCAGAGGCGGATATCCGCACTCCATCATAGATTCCCACTACCCCTGCCGAACGATGTAGTCTAGGAATCATGACTATCGCAGTATGCCCCGGCTCGTTTGACCCCGTGACAGCCGGCCACTTGGATGTAATCGAGCGCTCGGCACGATTTTTCGACGAGGTACACGTAGTGGTGGCTGTTAATGCCGCGAAAACACCGATGTTTTCCGAATCCACCAGAGTCGAAGTAATCCGTCACGCATTGGAGAAGGCCGGCTGCACTAATGTGGTCGTTTCCTCCACTGAAGGACTCATCACTGACTATTGCAAGAAGGTTGGCGCAAGCGTTATCGTGAAGGGCCTTCGTCAAAACGGTGACTATGAGGCCGAGCTCGGCATGGCTTTGGTCAATCGCAAACTTGCCGGCATCGAGACACTGTTCCTGCCGGCCGATCCGATTCTTGAACATATCTCCAGCTCCATCGTCAAGGATGTGGCCCGTCACGGTGGCGACGTTACCGGCATGGTACCTGATTGCGTTGTTCCTATGCTTGCCGAAGCCTTGGCCCAGGAAGGTCGGAAGAAGGACTGATGACTATGAGTGACGAGCATCCCACTGGATACGTTGATTTGACTCAGCCGGCGCAGAATACTGCCCCGAATACTGCCCCGAATACGCAGGTAGATGATGTGCCGGTTCCACCGGTGACTTCGCCGGCTCCTGCATCAACTGCCGCTTACGAGTCACCCGCACCCACCGAGGCAGCTTCCGCAGTCATGCCTTCCGCTGCTTCGTCGGCACCGCATACAAACTATGCCGAACAAGCACCGGCCGCTGCTACTGCAGCTGGCAACACCGACAGCAAGCCACGCAACTTCAACATGGATTCGCTGCCTGACTTGCGCACCACACTGGACCCCGATTCCCCCACGGAGAAAAGCCGCGAGGAATTCACCACCGTGTATGACGTTATCGATCAGATTGATGCCATGCTCGCTGAAGCGAAAACCAGCATTTTCACCCCCGGCATGGTACGAGTCGACCGCGATGAGCTGACCTCACAACTCAACGAATTGAAGAAGCTGCTGCCGGTACAGTTGGAACGCGCTTCCGCTTTGATGCGCGAGGCGGAGCGTCGCTTGGAATCCGCCCAGACGCAGGCTAATGCCGTGGTGGCTTCCGCGCAAAGCCGTGCTGCCGACATGATCAAGGAAGCCAACGAACAGGCACAATTCCTGGCAGGTCAGGAGAATGTGACCGAGCTGGCCCGCCAAAAGGCGCGTGCAATCTTGGAGCAGGCGCAGAACAAGTCAGATCATCTCACTCAGGGCGCGGATCAATACTGCACCACAGTGATGGAAGGACTTTCTCAGCAGCTCATCAAGCTGAATCAGGATGTTCAGGCTGGTCTCAATGTGCTGAACGAGCGGCAGCGCGCGGCAGCGGAAAAAATGCCGAACATCACGCTGAACGATTATCCTGAAGCGCAGTAACTAGCAGCACAGCAGCAAGTAGCACGTACGAAAGGCATATATATGGCACGAGTTGAGGATTCTCCCTGGGCAATTCCGGTGGCGCAAATCGCCTCCCGAGCAGGGCAGTCCAAGTCGATTGACGCTGATTTCCCAGCACCGAGCGGTATTGGCGATAGCATTGTCGGCATCAAAGAGGGCGAGCCCGTACATGTGACCGGCCAGTTCGATTCGATTGTGGACGGACTGATTTTCACCGGCCGCTTGGTGGCTCCGTTTGTTAGCGAATGCACGCGATGCTTGAAGCCGATTGATGAGGATTGGCCTGTGAATGTCACGGTGTTCTTCCCATATGAATCCGCCGCAGACAAGAATGCAGCCCGCGGCAGCAAGGGCAAGGGCGGTAAGGCTTCCAAGGATGAGGAAGTGGAAATCTTCGCCGGTGAAGACGAGTCCGAAGACACCTACCCGCTGTTGGAGAATGGCGCATTTGCGGATATCGAGGCGATGATTCGCGACACGCTGGTCGAATCCCTTCCCCTGCAGCCGCTGTGCAAGCCGGATTGCAAGGGATTATGCTCCCAGTGCGGCGTGGATTTGAACGAAAACCCCGATCATCATCACGACACCACGGATATTCGCTTCGCCGGGCTTGCCGCGCTGAAAGCCCAGTTGGAAGCCGAACAGGGCGAATAGTCGAGGCACAAAACAGGCGAGTTTGGCGTTTGTACGAGCCCTGCGTTAAGATAACGGACGCTTAAGCTCAATTGTTCGAACGAAACAGAGGATACTCAAATGGCACTGCCTAAGTACAAGACCTCTCGCGCCAACACGCACTCGCGTCGCGCGAACTGGAAGGCCACCGCTGCTGCAACCGTGAGCTGCCCGAACTGTGGCGCTCCGGCTCTGCCGCACATGGCTTGCCCGGCATGCGGCAACTACCGCGGCCGCACCTACCGCTCCGCCATCCAGCCGGCTCACACCAAGTGAGTCCTGAGATAACGGCTTAACCAAGACCCTGCCATCGACGGGTGGCAGGGTCTTCGCATACCGGCTGATTATGATCCGCTGATGATCTGCACAGCATTACACATAGCAGCTCACGGTCGGCCGACAATGCGGCACATTAACCATCCATCCATCTCATTGCGAAGGATCGCGCATTAACCATGACTGAAGCATCAGCCGAACATCACGTCCGAGTCAGCGTCCAAACTCCCGAAAACAATCCGGCCAACGAACTGCTAGAGTCTCTCGGCACCACCATCAGCCCTGAACTGCTGGTACAGGCCCTCACCCACCGTTCCTTCTCCCACGAGAATCCCGGCGCGCTCAACTACGAGCGTCTTGAGTTCCTAGGCGATGCCGTACTGGAACTGGTTTCCACCGAAACCCTGTTCAAGATTCACCCGGATATGACCGAAGGCCAGCTTGCCAAGATGCGCGCCAAGGCCGTTTCCGAAGATGCACTGAGCGTCATCGCCAAAACCAAGCTCAAGGTTGGCCCTTATATTCTGCTGGGCCACGGTGAGGCCGAACAGGGCGGCGCACAAAAGAACTCGATTCTGTGCGACATCGTGGAATCACTCATCGGCGCCACGTTCCTGGAGCATGGCATTGACGAAGCCCGCAAAGTAGTGCATCGCCTCATCGACGACACACTCGCCGAAGTTGCCACAGAAGGTCCGGCTTTGGATTGGAAGACTTCACTAACCGTTAAGGCACATGAGCTGGGTAAGCCTGAGCCGATTTATCACATGGAAGTCTCCGGCCCTGAATACGCCCAGGTGTTCACTGCAAAAGTCAGCCTTGGCGATAATGACCAGATTATCGGCACTGGCAAAGGCTCCAGCAAACGTAAGGCTCAGCTGGCGGCTGCCGAAGCCGGTTGGAAGGCGCTTGACCAAAAGCAGAAGTCTGGCGCTCTCAAGAAGCGGACTAAGTAGGCCTGCTGTCAGCATTACGAATAGACTGATACCACAACATGAGCAGCGAGCCGCATCCTGAGCCACAAGCCCAGTCATCGGCGAGAATTCATACGAGCGCAGCACCGACTTCACCCACAGTCGGCAAGTATGCGCGGTACTTTATGAGGTGAGAGGAATCATGGCTTTACCCACGCCTTTGCAGGCTTTCAGCGGTGTGCCCAAAACCACTGCAGCCACGGACAAGCAGACCATTATCGACGGCGAGAAGATGACTGGCGCCGAAGCGCTGGTGCGTTCGTTGGAAGACCTGGGCGTTGAGGACGTCTTCGGCATTCCAGGCGGCGCGATTCTGCCGGTTTACCATCAGATCAACGGCAACACCAAGTTCCGCTTCGTGTTGATGCGTCACGAGCAGGCGGCCGGTCACGCAGCGGAAGGCTATGCGCTGGCTACTGGCAAGGTGGGCGTGTGCATTGTGACGTCCGGCCCGGGTGCCACCAATGTGGTCACCGCCATCGCGGATGCCAATATGGACTCCGTGCCGATGGTGGTTATCACCGGTCAGGTGGGCGTGAACGCCATCGGTACCGATGCCTTCCAGGAAGCGGATATTGTGGGCATCACATACCCGGTGTCCAAGCACTCCTTCCTGGTGACTCGCGCACAGGATATTCCGCGCGTGCTGTCCGAGGCGTACCACATTGCCAGCACCGGCCGCCCTGGCCCGGTTGTGGTCGATTTGACCAAGACCGCGCAGACCGGCGATATGTACTATTCCTGGCCGCAGCGCATGATTCTGCCCGGCTACAACCCAACCACCAAGGCGCACGGTCGCGTGCTTTCGGATGCGGCCAAGCTGTTCTCCAAGTCCTACCGCCCGGTGCTGTACGTGGGTGGCGGTGCTGCCCGTTCCAACGCCGGCGCTCAGGTCAAGGCATTGGCCGATCTGACTGGCGCTCCTGTAGTGACCACCCTGCCTGCCCGCGGCATTATTCCGGACACTGACCCGAAGAACCTCGGCATGCTGGGTATGCACGGTACGATTGCAGCCACCGGCGCTGTGCAGCGTGCTGATTTGTTGGTGGCCATTGGTGCTCGTTTTGATGATCGCGTGACCGGTAAGCTTGATGCCTTCGCACCGACCGCTCGCGTGATTCACATCGATATCGATCCGGCTGAGATCGGTAAGAACCGTCAGCCTGATGTGCCGATTGTGGGCGATGTGGCTACGGTTCTGGATGATTTGATTCCGGAAATCGAGCGCACACAGGCCATTGTGGGCAAGCCGAACTTGAAGCCGTGGTGGGATGCCATCGACGGTTGGCGCAACAAGTACCCAATGACTTGGGATGAGCCGACCGATGGCTCTTTGGCTCCGCAGTGGGTTATCAAGAAGCTTTCTGAACTCGCCGACCCCTCCACCATTTGGGTTACCGGCGTGGGACAGCACCAGATGTGGGCTTCCCAGTTCATCGATTTCGAGAACCAGCACTCCTGGATTTCCTCCGGTGGCCTTGGCACGATGGGCTATGGTCTGCCGGCCGCCATCGGTGCTTCCGTGGGTTCGGCCCGCGAATTCGATGGTAAGAAGCCGGTGTGGCTGATTGATGGCGATGGCTCCTTCCAGATGACCTCCGAGGAGCTGGCTGCAGCGTTCCTTGATCATGCTCCGGTGAAGATTGCTATTCTCAATAATTCCGTGTACGGCATGGTTCGTCAGTGGCAGACCTTGTTCTACAACCATCACTATTCGCAGACCAATCTGAAGGATGGCGAAGCTCACGGCACCGAGGGCGAGGCACAGCTCAATGCTGGCGACGCTCCGCTCGAGGTTCCGGACTTCATCAAGCTGGCAGAGGCTTATGGTTGCGTTGGCATCCGTGCCTTTACCGAAGATGAGGCCATTGCCGCCATCAAGAAAGCCAACGAGATCAATGACCGTCCGGTACTGATTGACTTCCGCGTGTGGAAGGATGCTATGGTCTGGCCGATGGTCGCCGCTGGCGCTTCCAATGATGAAGTGACGTATATGCCTGGCATCAAGCCGCTGATGGGTGGCACTCCAGCTCCGGGAACTGGCGCTGCCGATGCTGAAGTTGCTGCCGATTCCGCTGACTCTGCTGTGAACGAGCACTGAGGGGAGAAGATTTACGATGGCTATTTATCCTGCATCTCAGCCGGGTTCTGAGCGTCATACCCTGTCCGTGCTGGTGGAGAATCGCCCGGGCGTGCTGGCTCGTATCGCCGGACTGTTCGCTCGCCGTGCGTTCAACATCAACTCCCTGTCCGTCTCCCCCACCGAGCGTCCGGACATCTCCCGCGTGACCGTGACCGCCGACGTGGAGGCCGTGCCGCTGGAGCAGATCATCAAGCAGCTCAACAAGCTGCTGCATGTGCTGAAAATCGTGGAACTCGACCCGAACTCCACCGTGGAGCGCGAGCTGGTGCTCATCAAGGTGGCGGCCAACCAGTCCAATCGTTCCGATGTGCTCGAGATTGTGCGTCTGTTCCGCGTGCGCGTGGTGGATGTGAATCCGGAATCGCTCACCATCGAGGCCACCGGCGCTGAAGGCAAGATCGACGCGCTGCTGGGCCTTCTGGAGCATTACGGCGTGATTGAGCTGGTACGTTCCGGTGCCGTGGCCGTGACCCGCGGACCGCGAGCCCTGAGCGAAAAGGTAATCGGCTCCGAAGTTACCGGTCGATAAAGCCAATCCAATAGCCTCACGAAGCTTACGCTGATTCCTTATCAGCTTACGTTTCGTGAGGTTTTTCTATGTTTTGGCATGCTAGCAAAATGCATGCAGATTGTGCTAGCATTGTGCTAGCACAGACAACGATGTCTTTCTTAGGTCGATTTATAGAAAGGAGCGCCAACATGGCAACCATCACTTTGCGCAAAGTGCCTGACGACTGCGTAGAAATCTTGAAGAAGGCAGCTAAGAACAACAATCGTTCTATGGAGGCTGAGGCCAAATCGGTATTGGAAGAGTTCACTTCGCAATATGTGGCACACAAAATCGTTACCAATGCGGATTTAGTTCAAGAGATGTGGCGTCTGCTAGACGGACACGGGCTCGGAGAGGATGAAGAACTTGTCCCTCCTCGCAACACGTATGATACCGAGCCACGACCCGTAGATTTTGGAGACGATGATGATTGTGCTTGACACCAACGTGGTCAGTGAAATCCTTAAAAAGGACAACAGCGATCACAGCGTCATTAACTGGTTCATTCAGCTGCCACCGCAAGAGTGCCGCACGACGACGATTACCATAGCGGAATTGTTGTATGGACTTGCCATCAAGCCTGCTGGGCAGAGAAGGGACAACTTATCTCAAACCATTCAGGCGTTCATCGCAACCTATAGGGACCGGACATGGTCATTTAATCAAACAGCGGCATCTCATTATGCTGCAATTGCAGCATCACGTCGACAAGCCGGCCGACCCATCGGCGTGCAGGATGCCATGATCGCAGCCATCGCACGCTCCCACGGTGCGGCTGTGGCCACTCGCAATATCAAAGATTTCGAAGACACCGGCGTCGAGCTCATTAATCCGTGGGAATACGCCAAGTAATGTCTCGGTAATCAAAGTGCTTTCCTAAAAAACGTACGCTGACGGCAACTTAGCGTACGTTTTTTAGGAAAGCACCGAACTAGCCCAACTGTTCGGAGAGCTCGAGCCATTCGGCTTCGAGATCGTCATTCTCCGTGTTGATGGCGGTCAACTGCTCGTTGAGTTTGTTGAGGCCTTCGTAGTCGGACGGGTCATGAGCGGCCATCTGCGCTTCAAGGTCGGCCTTCTGCTCTTCGAGCTTGGCGAGCTTGCGTTCGATGGCATTCACGCGCTTGGACGCCTCATGGAAGGCCTTGCCGGTGAGCTTTGCCGAATCATTCTTGGCTTCCTCTGATGATGAAGCTGTCTGCGGAGCGGACTGAGGCAGAGATGCAGTAGTCGTCTTACCCTTGCCGGACTTCGTCGAACTGCTGCCCGTACCCGCGAAACCGGGGTTGTCGGCAGGCAATCCTTTGCCGTTCTTGATGTCCTCGACCATATCGAGGTAATCCTGCACACCGCCGGGCAAGTGGCGTACCTTACCGCCAAGCAGGGCGAACTGCTGATCGGTGACGCGCTCGAGCAGATAGCGATCGTGGGAGACCACGATCAGCGTACCCGGCCAGGTATCGAGCAGATCCTCCATCACGGCGAGCATATCGGTGTCCAGATCGTTGCCGGGCTCGTCCATGATGAGCACGTTGGGCTCGTCAAGCAGAATCAGCAACAGCTGCATGCGGCGCTTCTGGCCACCGGAGAGGTCGCGAATCGGCGTCATCAGCTGGGCGGACTCGAAGCCGAGTCGTTCCATCAGCTGTCCCGGCGTCACTTCCTTGCCGTCCACGATGTAACTCGGCTTATAGCGGGAGAGCACTTCCTTAATCTTGTACTTGCCAAGCTTCTCCAGCTCATCGAGACGCTGTGAAAGCACCGCGAACTTCACCGTTTTGCCGATGTTCACATGGCCTGCGGTCGGAGTGAGCGAGCCATCGATGAGCTTCAATAGCGTGGATTTGCCGGCACCATTCGCACCAACGATGCCGAAGCGGTCGCCGGGGCCAATCAGCCACGTCACATCATCCAAGATCTCACGGCCGGAAACCGTCACCTTGCGGGCGGCAGAGGTGGCACCAGCGACTACAGTCTCACCATCGGTACCGACTGCGATCGCATCACCGCCGATGGTCTCGCCGCCGGTGTTCATACGGCGGACCTCGCGGTCATCGGCGAGCTGCGGTTTACTGCCCTCGGTTTCGGCCTTCTTACGAGCCTCTTCCGCAGCCTCGACGGCCTCCGGCACACCGGCATCCACCAGGCGCGGGTCGGTCATGTCGGTGACCGCCACCTCGATGGAACCGTGCAGCTGCGGTTCGGCGTACATGGCGTTGACCACGTCCACGTGGGAGGCGGATGCGGAGAGCGCGGCCACGTCCGGGCCGATATCGGCCATACCCTGCGGCTTTTCGAAAATCTGCGTCACATCGACGAGATCGACCACCTGCTTGCCGAGACGGGAGGTAGCCATCTGCTTCAGTTCAAGCGTGTTACGCATCGGCGGCACATCGGCAATCAATTCGCGTGCGGCCTTGACGTGGAACTTCTGCTTGGTGGAGCGGGCACGGGCGCCTCGGGAGAGCCATGCGAGCTCCTTGCGGGCCAAGTTGCGGCGCTTGGTTTCACGCACGTCAGCCTGACGATCGCGCTCCACGCGCTGGAGCATGTATGCGGAATAACCGCCCTCGAACGGCTCAATCACACCGTCGTGTACTTCCCACATCGACTCGCAGACCTCGTCCAAGAACCAACGGTCGTGGGTGACGAGCAGCAGCGCGCCCTGGCCCTTCGGCCAACGGTTCTTCAGGTGCTCGGCAAGCCAGTGAATAGTGACCACATCGAGGTGGTTGGTGGGCTCGTCGAGCGCGAGGATATCCCAGTCCTTGAGCAGCAATCGGGCCAAATCAGCACGACGGCGCTGGCCACCGGACAGCGAGCCGACTTTGGCGTCAAGGCTCATGCCGCCGAGCAGTGCCTCGACGATTTCACGAGAAGTGTTATCGGATGCCCATTCGTAATCAGCACGACCTTCCAATGCGGCTTCGCGAATGGTGGCGTTGTCATCCAGCGGGTCGCGCTGGTCGAGCATGCCGAATGTGAGACCGCCGCGCTTGGTCACACGGCCGGAATCCGGCTCCTGCGCACCGCGGAACAGATGCAGCAGCGTGGATTTGCCATCGCCATTGCGGCCGACGATGCCGATGCGGTCACCTTCGAACACACCCTGCGTGACATCAGTGAAGATGGTTTTGGTGGCGAAAGCGAGCGAAACGTGTTCAAGTCCAATATCGTAAGTCGGCATGATTCACCAATGTAGCGGCATGCTTGCCCATCGGCAGCCTTATGCCACAGACTTACTCAGTCAGCGTCTGCGCATAGGAGTTGCAGCGGGCCGCAAAGCTGGAGAATACCTGCTCAGCAAGCGGCTGCAGCAGCGGATCATACTGTGCGAACTGTTCACGCAACTGTGACTTCGAGCCGCCGGCATCCTTCAGATCCTTGACCATGCTGGGCTCTTCCAGCCATTCATCCAGCAACGAACCGCACACTTCGAGATGGAACTGCAAACCCAGTGCCGAGCCAAGGCGGAATGCCTGTACTTTGGTACCGGCTGAGCGGGCGAGCAGCTCGCCGCCTTCCGGCAATCCCACCACATCGTTATGCCAATGCAACACATTCAGCTGCTTATCCCACATGGAGAAGTAGTCGTGCTTTTCCACGCGCTTAATCGGTGCGAAACCGATTTCAGGCGCATCGCCCTTGCGCAATTGGGCGCCAAGCGCCGTGGCGATGATCTGATGCCCGAGGCACACACCGATTACCGGTTTGCCGGAAGTCACCGCAGCCTTGGCGAGCTTGGCCTCCGTTTTAAGCCCTGGGTACTTGTCGTAATCGAGCGCCCCCATCGGTCCGCCCATAATCACCACGCCTGCAAGTTCGCCGAAATCGGGAAGATCGGGCTTCTTCTTTTTGGTGATGTTCATCGTCACCGTCTGGATGCCGAGATCCTCAAGATTCGACAGGATACGCCCGGGGCGTTCCCACGGAACATGTTGCAAAATGAGCACTTGTGGTGTGACCATGCCTCCTATTGTGGCACGAGCGTTTCCCGTTTGCGTTAATTCGGCGGCATGGCGTGCGCCAATTGTGCCTTTCCCCTAGCTGTAGCGTCCGCTTACGCCGTCCACATGCGAGCGCCATCCAGTTCCATGTCTGGCTTGTTTCCTACGCTTGGAAGCTATGGGAAACAGCCAAGAACCGCATGATTTCAACATTTCCGTTATGCCTTCAAGCCTTACGCCCGTACGTGTGGCCAAGGCTGCCGAGGGTTTGAACCTGTACGACACCGCTTCGCATCAGGTCAGCCATTTCGTGCCGCTCAAGCCCGGCCGCGTGGGCATTTACGTGTGCGGCGCCACCGTGCAGTCCTCCCCGCACATTGGTCATATTCGCGCCGCAGTGGCATTCGATGTAATTCGCCGCTGGTTCCTGAAGCTTGGCTATCAGGTGACGTTCGTGCGCAATGTGACCGATATCGACGACAAGATTCTTGACAAGGCCGCTGCCGCAGGCCAGCGCTGGTGGGCTCGTGCCTATTACTATGAGCGCGAATTCACCGAGGCCTACAACACGCTGGGCGTGCTGCCTCCTACTGTTGAGCCGCGCGCAACCGGTCATATGTCGGACATGATCGATTTAATTCAGCGCATCATCGACAATGGCCACGGCTATGTGGTGCTGGATGATGAGGGTAAGCCCACCGGCAACGTGTACTTCGATGTGGCTTCCTGGCCGCATTATGGCGAGCTCACTCACCAAAAGCAGACTGCTGAGGTGGATGAGGCTGCGGCCGTGGCCGATCGCATGGGACCATCCGTGGATGCCACCGGTGCTGACAAGTACAACCCGGTTGACCCAGCCGATGCCTCCCCCGATAAGCATGATCCGCGTGACTTTGCCCTGTGGAAGGCTCCGAAGGACACTGATCCCGAGGATGCCCGCTGGTCCACGCCGTTCGGCGTCGGCCGCCCGGGCTGGCATATCGAATGCTCCGCTATGTCTCACCGTTATTTGGGCGATGGCTTCGATATTCACGGTGGCGGTCTGGATTTGCGCTTCCCTCATCACGAGAACGAGATGGCCCAAACTCGTGCAGCGGGCTATCCGTCTGCGGCTCGATGGATGCATTCCGCTTGGGTGACTGCCAAGGGCGAGAAGATGTCGAAGTCGCTGGGCACCGGTCTGTCCGTACCGTCCGTGCTGGCTGAGCATTCCGCTTGGGTGGTGCGTTACGCCCTCGGTTCCGTGCAGTACCGTTCGATGCTTGAGTGGTCCGATCAGGCGCTGGTTGAAGCTCAGGCTGCATACGATCGTGTTTCGAACTTCATCGAGCGTGCCGGCGTGGTGCTCGGCGAGCAGCCGACTCACGATGAGATTGTGGCCGTGTCCGCCGACGAGTTGCCGGCCGACTTCGTGGCCGCGTTGAACGATGACATCAATGTGTCCGGCGCCACGGCCGCGATTTTCACCGCCATCCGTTCCGGTAATACGCTGCTCTCCAAGCTGGCCGATCGCGTGGATTCCGAAGCCGCCAAGGCCGAAGTACGTGAGACCTTGGTTTCCGTGCGTGCCATGCTCGATACGCTTGGACTCGACCCGCTGGCTGAGCCGTGGCTCTCTGATGGCGCTGCCGGCGGCGCTGGTACGGGCGCAGGCGAATCTCCAGAACACACGGCACTTGAGGCTTTGATTGCCGAGCAGCTTCAGGCTCGTCAGGAAGCCCGCAAGGCTCGCGACTTCGCCAAGGCTGATGCCATTCGCGATGCGTTGAGCGCAGCCGGCATCGCCATCGAAGATGGTCCGCAAGGCTCCACGTGGAGCTTGAAGTAGCGCCTTCAAGTTAACTGGGCTGATACGCAGAATGGCTCCGTGGGACTGTCACGGAGCCATTCTGCGTTACAAGGATTAGCGATATCAAATCAGTCGAATACGAAGTCCACATCAACGATGTGCAGACGTTTGGTGAGCGCCTTCTCCAGCGAGCGTTTGCATTCCACGAGATTCGCCACGTCAATGGTCTCGCCGGTTCCGGCCAAATACACATCGACCGTGTAGTTCATGCCGGTTTTAAAAATTAGCGTCTGCTCATATTCGGTGTTAAGCGGCAGATGCTGCTGTGCAGTCGCTTCTACGAACGCATTGGTTTCGTCATCATCGTGAATGCCGCCAACCAGTTCCACGAACGCTTCTTTCAGTACGCTGAACGGCTCTTTGATGGTCAACGCGACCAGTACCACGGTGATGAAGAAGTCACCGGTGTAATGCAGGAAGTCCAATGGACCATTTGTAGGCAGCACCATCAGGAACACTGCCACTGCGCCGATGCCGAATGACATCGCACCATCAACCAGCGTGCTTTTGCATTCGGCGGTAAGCATGGTGCTCGCGTTGCGAATAGAGCGGTTTTCACGGCGGTAGTACATAAACAGGCCGAAGCAGATCAGCACGGTCACAACTTCGTAAATCACTACAGGTCCGGTGACGATGCGTTCGCCGTCGCCTAGTACGAAGTAGTCGTAGGCTACCTGGCAGACGTCAATCAGCGAATACACCAGCAAGGACATGGTGAAGATGGCTTTGCAAATCGCATAGATCGGCTCCAACGCGAACATGCCATTGGGGAAACGTTCGGTGGTACGCACGGTTCGAGTGGAGAGATACACCGCCACAAGACCCGATAACACGGATATGGCGGTGAAGGAGAAATCGAGGAACATGGCCTTCAGGCCGGTCATAAAGAACACGGCCATGCCGGCGGCAACCTGAATAATATTGACAACAATGCCAACAATCAGGGCTTTGCGTTCGATGGTTTTCGTTTGGGGCATCGGTGGTCCTTCCGTATTGCACGGCATGTCTGCGTTGGCCCGCTACTTCACTGGCCGGCTAGTTCCAGCCGGCTCGATTCGCGAGGGCGCACGGCAGTCTGCGTATAGGGCGGTGTCCAAGGATTTTCAAAACTGCATAAGCATTCCAAAAAACACTGGATTTTTGCCATTCCATAGTAGCGGACACCCCTCGATCGGCATGGGACCAGTTGTGCCGTGAGCGGACGAGCCTTTGCAGGAGCATTCCCACATGAATGTGTATTTTGCGAGAAAAGCACGCGGCATGATTGCAGTACGGCGCAATTTCCCGCGTGGCGGCTAGACTGTTGCCCATTATGGCAGCTTTTTCATCTTTAACTGACAGGCTCTCGAATGCGTTCAAGCATCTGAAGAGCAAGGGCAAACTTTCCGAAGCGGACATCGACGGCACTATCCGTGAAATCCGCCGTGCACTGCTCGACGCCGATGTGGCGCTCGACGTGGTTCGCTCCTTCACCGGCAAGGTGCGCGAGCGTGCGCTGGGCACCGAGGTTTCCGAGGCACTGAACCCTGCACAGCAGGTGGTGAAGATCGTCAACGAAGAGCTCACCGATGTGCTCGGCCAGGGCGTGGACCGCCCGTTGAACTTCGCTAAGAATCCGCCGACGATTATTATGCTCGCGGGTCTTCAGGGTGCCGGTAAGACCACGCTGGCCGGCAAGCTTGGCTACTGGCTGAAGGATTCCGGCCATACGCCGCTGCTGGTGGCAGCTGATTTGCAGCGTCCGAACGCCGTGACCCAGCTGCAGGTAGTTGGCGAGCGCGCTGGTGTGCCGGTGTATGCGCCAGAGAAGGGCGTGCAGTCTGATGGTGGCGAGGCCGTTGCCGCTCCGGGCCAGGTATCTGGCGACCCGGTGAAGGTGGCACGCGACTCCATCGCCTTCGCCAAGCAGAAGCTGTATGACACGGTGATCATCGATACCGCTGGTCGTTTGGGCGTTGACGAAGAGCTGATGAAGCAGGCTCGCGATATTCGCGATGCCGTGCAGCCCAATGAGATTTTATTCGTTATCGATGCGATGATCGGCCAGGATGCCGTCAAGACCGCCAAAGCTTTCGATGAGGGCGTGGACTTCACCGGCGTGGTGCTTTCCAAGCTCGATGGCGATGCCCGCGGTGGTGCGGCCCTGTCCGTAGCTTCCGTGACCGGCAAGCCGATCTTGTTCGCCTCCACCGGCGAAGGCCTGAAGGATTTCGAGGTCTTCCATCCGGATCGTATGGCTTCCCGCATCCTCGACATGGGTGACATCATGACCCTGATCGAGCAGGCGCAGAAGCAGTTCGACGAGGAGGAGGCCCGCAAGGCCGCCGAGAAGATTTCCGAAGGTTCCTTCGGCTTGGATGACTTCCTGGATCAACTGCAGCAGGTGCGCAAGCTCGGTTCGATGAAGTCCCTGCTCGGCATGATTCCGGGTATGGCCCAGCATCGTAAGGAACTGGAGCAGTTCGACGAGAAGGAAATCGACCGCACTGAGGCGATTATCCGTTCGATGACTCCTGCTGAGCGTCGTGATCCTTCGATTATCAATGGTTCTCGCCGTGCCCGTATCGCCTATGGTTCTGGCGTTACGGTTTCTCAGGTCAATGCTCTGCTGCAACGTTTCGAGCAGGCTGCGAAGATGATGAAGCGTATGGCCAATCGTTCTGGCATGGGCGGCGGCATTCCCGGCTTCGGCGGCCCGGCTATGGGCGGCGGTAAGAAGAAGGGCAAGGGTAAGAACAAGAAGAAGGGCGGCAAATCCGGCAACCCGATGAAGCGTGAGGCTGAGGAGAAGGCATTACGCGATAAGTTGGCCGGCAAGTCCTCTGGTTCTGGCTCTACTGGAGGCTCCGCTTTCGCTAAGAAGCCGCAGAATCCGGCTCTGCCTGCAGGCCTTGAGCAGATGATGAACAATGCTGAGGGTGACGGCATGGAATTGCCGCCGAATCTTGGCGGCGGCATCGGTGGCCTGTTCGGCCGCTGATTTTCAGCTGATTTCCGGCTCCCCTCCACGGAGGGGAGCCTCTTTTGTACTTCAGTAGTTCAGTACTTAGTTTGCTGCGTAAGGAGTTTTGTTTATGACTACGTTGTTCGCTGTGATAGTCATCCTTTCATGGCTCTGGCTGGGATTGTCTGCGCTTCCAGCTGGCCTTGAAGCGCGTATGCCCATGCCATATATGATTGCGCTCACCCCATTTCTGTGGATTCCACTGGTTATTGTGGCGGGCGTGGCAGCTTGGCAGCATGAATGGGGCGGCATGTGTCTGCTTCTGGCCTCTGCTGTGATGACCAGCTCACAGCGCATCAGCTACTGGGGCACGGGCCTAACCTCCAGCACGAAACGTGAAACACCTCGTGAAACAGACTGGACCGACCGTGGAACCACCTGTGAAACATTGCCGAATCAGTTTACAGTCATGACATTGAATTGCCGATACGGGCGCGCAAACGCCGAAAGCATCGTGGCTGCGGTGCGCGAACGCCATATTGCGGTGTTGGCTTTGCAGGAGGTCTCCGACGAACTCATCGCGCGTTTGGATGCCGCGGGCGTCGCGGATCTGCTCCCCTACCGCCAATCTGGCGAGCCGCAGGACACGGATAACGGCGGATACAATATGCTGTTTTCTCGTTACGTACCGGCTGCCGCAGTACCGAACGTGGTGGAGATTCCTGCAGCCGATGTGCCCGCAATGACTTTGAGGCTCACCGATGAAGTAGCCACCGACCCACAATCACCGCAGCACGGCCGTACCATCACATTCTGTTCGGCGCATCCGAAGTCTCCGATGCGCGGCTGCGCGGATTGGTCGGCCGGTATTCTCGGCCTTGGTGCCGTGGCGAAAGCCTCTGCCATTGGCGACCACAATATCGCCGTGGTGATGGGCGATCTCAATTCCAGCACCGATCATCCCAGCTTCCGCGCGCTGCTGAAATCCGGGTTCAAGGATGCGAGCCTCATGCAAGCGGCCGGCCCGAATCTGACGTTCCCTCGTTGGGTCAAGTGGCCGCGCATCGAATTGGATCACATTCTCTTTACGCCCGGTCTGAAGCCATCTGGCGTGTGTTCATTTGAAGTCAAAGACACCGACCATCTTGCACTCACCGCAACGCTCACTCTGCGTTGATTCATGTGCTACAACTAGCGCCAGCGCAGGCGTGTTTCACGTCCGGGGCTCGGCGCTATAATGGGCCAGTTATTCACGCGCGCGTGGCGCCCTCTACACCCCGTGCCGTGAGGACACGTGGGTTCCGGCGAGCCGTGCCCCACACAGCATACCGAGAAACCACAAACCTAGTATTTACAAGGAGAGCCATTTTGGCAACCAAGATTCGTCTGAAGCGAATGGGCAAGAAGTTCTACGCCTTCTACCGCGTGGTAGTCGTTGATTCCCGCAAGAAGCGCGACGGCAAGGTCATCGAGGAGATCGGTACCTACAACCCGAACACCCAGCCCTCCACCATCGAGATCAAGTCTGAGCGTGCTCAGTACTGGCTCGGCGTCGGCGCTCAGCCGTCTGAGCCGGTCTTCAAGCTGCTGAACATCACTGGCGACTGGCAGAAGTTCAAGGGCCTCGAAGGTGCTGAAGGCACCCTGAAGACCGTTGAGGCTGGCCCGGATGCCGCTGCTCGCGTTGAGGCTGTGGAGAACGAAGCTCAGAAGCTGAAGGCTGCTAAGTCCGAAGCTGAAGCCAAGGCTAAGGCCGAGGCTGAAGCCGCTGCCGCCGCTGAGGAGGCCCCGGCTGAGGACGCCGCTGCTGAAGAAGCTCCGGCTGAAGCCTGATTCGAGAAAGGCTCGCAATGCTTGCACAGGCTGTGGAACACCTCATCAAGAACATCGTTGATTTTCCGGACGATGTTTCCGTCAAGTCCCATGAGAATGCGCGCGGCGAACTGCTTCGCGTGCGCGTGAACCCAGAGGACATTGGCCGCGTGATTGGCCGTTCTGGCCGCACCGCCAATGCGATTCGCACGGTGATTCAGGCACTGTCTGATCACAAGGTGCGCGTCGATATCATGGACGTCCGTCGATAAGGAATAGTTCACAGCATGGCACAGCAAGACATGCACGACGACCCTCAGCAGCTCGAGTTGCTGAGGGTCGCTCGTATTGGTAAGGCACAAGGCTTGAAGGGCGAGGTTACCGTTCGCCTGTACACCGATGATCCGGAATGGCGATTTGAGCCAGGTTCCGTTCTCTACGATGAGGACGGCGAAACCGAATACATCGTCGAGAACTCCCGCACGTTCAAGGACCGTTGGATCATCAAATTCGAGGGAACCGATGATCGCACCGCCGCCGAGACATTGAACGGCATCGAACTCTATGGTGAGGCCGATGACCCGGATGAGATGCTGGAGGCTGACGAATGGTATCCGAAGGATCTTATTGGTCTTGAGGCTCGACTGGCTGAAGACAACGGATTGGGTCTGCCGGCCGGCCAGGTAGTCGGCAAGGTAGTGGATGTGGTCGACTCTCCCGCCCAGTCGCTGTTAAAGATTCGTTTGACCAAGCCGGTGGTGACCGGCCAGAATTCAAAGGGCGAGGATGTAGTCGAGAAGACCGCATTGGTCCCGTTCGTGGAGCAGCTGGTACCGGAAATCGACTTGGATGAGCAGTGCCTCACGCTCGACCCGCCCGGCGGTCTGATTCCCGGACTGTGATACTTCGTCTTTATTGAAAAAGCTGGAAACGACTACTTCATCGTTTCCAGCTTTTTACGTCTACGGCAGTGAGATACCAATCAGCCGAGCTTGGCGAGCTCTTCGGGGCTAAGCTCCAATTGATCGGCCTTTAGGGAGTCGAGAATGGTTTCGGGGCGGTGGGCACCCGGAATCACGAACATGTGGTTACCCTTGGCGAGCTCCCAAGCCAATACCACCTGCTGGTAGCTCACGCCGTGGGCGGCGGCCACTTCACGGAATGGGTCAAACTTGGACTCGTCATACGGATGGCGGTAGCCGCCGAGCGGGCTCCAGCACACGAATGCGAGACCGAGCTTGGCACAGTAGTCGAGCGTGTCCTGAGTTTCGAGATGAACCGGGGAATACTGGTTCTGCACGGCCACCAGCTTGTCACCCAGAATGGAGCGGGCGATATCAATCTGCTCGATGGAGGCATTGGAAACACCGGCCACACGAGCCACGCCCTCGTCCACCAGCTGCTTCAACGCTTCAATGGACTCGTTGTAGGGCACTTCCGGGTCATGGCGGTGCAGGTACAGCAAATCAATCGTATCCACACCGAGCGCCATAGCGGACTGCTTGCCGTATTCAATCAGGTGCTCCGGCTTGCCGTCGCGCGGCCATAGCGGCTCACCGTTCTCGCCCCAGACGCGGCGCAGACCAATCTTGGTGGCCACGGTGACTTCGTTGCGCGGGCCCTTCCACGTAGCCAAAGCCTCACGCACCAGCTTTTCGCCGGTTTGTTCCTCTTGGCCAGGCGTGTAATATGCCCAAGCGGTATCAATGTGGCGGCATCCGGCATCCAATGAAGCATGCAGGGTTTCCAGACCGACTTCATGGCCACGATTGTTTTCAATGGTCAACGGCATTTCGCCGTGGCCAATGGCCGTAGTGGAAAACGGACCAAGATTGCGGAACAGTGCCATAGTGGCTCCTTTGCTGTAGGTGTTCAAAGCAACACTTCTATTGGCCACTATAAACCGCTTCGTGTTTCCAGCGCGGATAATTTACACTCTTGGCGCGTCAGGCTTTACTTAGCGACCACCGAAGGAACCGCCTCCGGCTCCACCGCCGCCACCGTCGAAGCCGCCACCGGAGAAGCTGCCTGAGCCGGAACCGCTGGCATCCACAGGCGCAGCCGCGTGAATCGCGGAACTGATTTCACTGAAGCCGGAGCTCAACTGCGAACCCAAATCGGTGACGCCGCCATAATTGCTGGCAATGCCCGAGGTGAAGCTGCTTGGATCAAGACCACTCGAAGCATTAGTGGAACCAAGCAGCGAAATGGAGCGGTAATCCCAGTACATCAACGAATCAGAGGCATTGCCATCCAACCATTCGGGGTCTTTGACCTGCGGGTAGGCTTTGGCGAGTTCATTCAACACCTGCCGACAAATACCCATTGCGGTGGCATAAATCAGATACTCGTCCCAGAGTGCCAAATCAAGCGCGCCACGGTCATCGAAATTACTGAAATCAGTGAGATACCGGTAGAAGCCAGCCACTTCCTCGCCATATTTCATGCCGTTCTTGGTGAACATTTCCTTGGGAGCGCTCAAGAAGGCAAAGGAGCCTAGCAACATGCCAGGCACGCCCATAATGAGCGAAAGCGCAAGATTACCGATGCCTGTGTAAATAACCGCTGCAGTCATGCCATAGAGTACTGCGCCGAGGCCGAAGAAGGCGGTCACGCCTCCAATAGGCCGTACGATCCTGCGCTTATCCAATTCCTCATTGCACGCATCGGTGAAGCGTTCCAACGCTTTATAGCCACTTCGCCATCCTTGGCAGCTCTTCTGCATCTGGTTCAAATCAAACGTATCCGTGCCGCGATCCTTGCCGACGAACTCCAGAATGCGCAGTAGCGCATGCTCCGGCTTGGTCAACGGTTTTGGTCTCCGTTGGCTGCGGCAAACCGGATGCAGCACAATGGTGCTAGTACCGCTCATTTCCTCCTCAGTGACCGGGCGCACGCCGTTCACTCCCAACGCCTGCAACGCCACATGCGGGGTGAGCGTCATAGCACCTGAGCTCTTCGCCTCGTCAGTACCGTATAATCTGGCCGGACCAGGGTACAGTGCAATAGCTCCCTTGGATACCAGCGACAGCATTGTGGCGGCAAGCCGGCGTTGTTCCACGTTGCCTGATGTTGCAATGCCGAGAATATCAGCGATGTTCGCCACAGTGGTCGGTTTGAGACTTGGTATCTCACGCCGATAATCCACACTCTTGCTATACAGCGGACCATGCGCACGCCATCGGCCAAATATCGCCATACCAAGCGATATCGCACATAGCAGCAGTTCCAAGCCGAGCACAATAGCCCAGGTTCGCACAGTTTTGCGCTGCTTGGCTTGAGCCTTAGCCAACTTTTCGGATTCGAGCTTCTTCAGCGATTGCAATCCCGGATAGTCGCGCGTGCGAATCCACTCCCCCGCTGGCTTGTACTTGGCGCCAACCGTTCCATTCGATGTGTCGTGCACCACTGAAGAATCAAAGGCCACCATCAAGTTCAAATAACGCCCGGCAGCCACGTTGGTCGCCTGGAAATGCAAGGTACCGTCTGCATCGCGGGAGGTGGAGGACGAACCGGCATAATGTAGCCATGCCCAGGAATTCTTTGCAGTAATGCCTTTCGGGAAATGCACGGTACCAGTTACACGCCCTATCGGCGTCGTATTGCTTTCGGCAATCGGCTCCCATTGGAACCATGCAATATCCGGGTGAAGGCGAGCGGCACCAACCAGTGTCATTGTCACGTCGAATTTCATGCTGCGCGCATGTTTGGTGGCGGGAATATTCCAACCGATTTCCACAGTACGCTGGCGCTTCAACGCATTGTCCTGAATGAAATCATCGTATTGCGTTTCATCCGAATAAATGGGCATGCCATTGACGCCGGGCTTGTATTCCTTGGGATTGGCACCCAGCAGATCTGATATCTGCGCATACCAGTAGCCGGCATACTTGCTGTTCCATTCGGCATCGCTCGCCACGTCGCTTGGCAGCACAGTATTGGTGCGCGTATAGGTTTCGCCAGTGGTCACATTCTTGACGGAAATATCCGTGATATCCGCCAAATCAGACTGATTCAACGTGTATTGCTGGTACAGCTGCTTCCACGGCTTGCCCTTACTTCGCCGTCCTAATTTCATATCGATGTGCTGGGTAACTTTGATGTCCCCGTTGGTTTGCACAGTCACATCGTAATCGACACTGCGATACTGCAAATCCGAGTGACTTCCGGTGAACCAGAAGCCGATGAATATCACGGCAAACACCACAGCGGTGAATATCACCGACGAAATAATGGCGCGCGGAATCCTGCGGTTCATAGGGCGTCAGCGACCTCCGAAACTACCGCCGCCAGAACCACCGGAGGAGCCGCCGAAGCCACCGCCTGACGAGAAGCTGCCGCTGGAACTAAAGTCGCTACCGCTTGATGAACTAGCCGGCGCAGCGGCATCGATGGTGGAGGTGATATCCGCGAAGCCGGAGGAGAGCTGCGAACCAAGATCGCTGAAGCTCAAGCTCGGCGTATATGAGGCGCCTCCGAACATCGAGTTCGCGCCGAATTGGCCGGCGAGACCACCGCCGGCACTCTGCGTGCTGACCCGTGCGCCATAACCATAACGGGCATCGTCATCCCAGCTGTGCGAGCGGTAGGACCAGTAGAGCGTGGAGTCGGAAGCGTTGTCGTCGAGCCAACGCGGGTCGGTGACTTGCGGATATGCCTTGGCCAGCTCCGCGGCCACCCGTTCACTAATGCCGAATGCGGCGGCGTATACCATGTACCAATCCCACATGGCAAGGTCGGCGGCACCGCGGTCGGTGAAGTTGGAAAAGTCCTGCATGTAATGCTTGAGTCCCAAGCACTTGCCGGCGATTTCCTGGCCTTGTGCAGTGAGTTCCTTTGCCGCACCGCCAAAAGTACAGAACATGCCAATGAAGAATATCGGCATTCCGATAATAATACCGACTACAGCGTAATCAAGAATCGTATTGGCCATCATGGCAGCGAAACCGATGATTCCAGCAAATATGCCGGCTACAATTGCTTGCCAGCCACGCGAACGCGAAGCATTCAAGCGCGCGTATTCGATATCGCAAGCGCCGGTGAATTTGTCGAGTTCCAGATAGCCGTCTTCCCAATCCTTGCAGGCTTGCTTCATCTGACCGAAGTCGAATACCGGGGAACCGACGCGCTTGGAAATCACAATCAAGAGATTCAACAGTGCGTTCTCGGATTCGCTTAAGCCCAACTGCTCGGCGTTCGGCACGCCATCGATGGATTTCGGCAAAATCACAATGGTGCTGGTGAATCGTGAGGCTTGGCGTCTGCCCGCATCGGCATCAATCATATGGCTCAAGCCCACTGGCGTGGCTTTGCTCATATCGATGCCGCGATACATATCCGAGGGGCCTGGATAGATGGCGATGGCCTTCTTGACGGCAAGCGACAGCATCGTTGCCGTGAGCTCACGGTTCATTGGGCGCGAATGCTTCGGCGGCTCCGCCACCTCGATAAGCCGGGCAGCGGAGGCCGGGCTGATGCCAGGCTGATCGCGCCAATACTCAATAGGTCCACGATACTTTGAGTTCCTATTGCTCCTGACCACAACCACAATGCCCCACGCGCAGAAGATGAGGCCGAGCACCGTCGTTGCAATCCAAATGCCCAAGCGCACACGAGCCAGCGTGCGCTGGCTATCACGCCACTGCTGCTCCTGCTGGTATTCGCTCTGTTTCAGCGCATCCAAATGATCGCCGGATTGATGGCGGGCAATGCCGGTTTCGTTCGGGGTTGCCTTAAACGCGGCGACCACATCCAGATAGTCGCCAGAATGCACGTTGTAGGCCTTGAATTTGAGGCTTCCATCCTTGGCTCGGCGGGTTTCCGACGTGCGTTCGGTATGCAGCCAGCCCCACGAGGTGTCTGAGGTGATGCCGTCCGGGAAGTGCACGATGCCGCTCACTGTGCCGATGGGCACTGGATTGGACTTGCCGAACGGCTCCCACTGCAAGCTTGCAATGTCATTCCACTGGGTGGCCACATCGTGCAATGTGAAGGACACATCGAATTTCATCGAATCCGCAGACTCGGTGGCGGGAATATTCCAACCGATCTCCACGGTTTTCTGGGTTGAGTCGGCGCTTCCGGGCGTGGTGACGGCGAGCGCATCCTCACCGGGAGTGTAGGGGTGGGCGTCGCTTTCGCCGGCAGTCACATCCGCGATATACCAGTGACCGGCGTAATCGGAGTTCCATGCGGCATCGCTTGGCACATCATCCGGCATCGTCAGCTCGGTTTGCTGCTGATAGGTGGTGCCATCGGTGACGTTACGCACGTAGATGTCGCTGATGTCCGTGAGATTATCGGAACGCAGCGTGTACTGCTGGTAGAGCTGCTTCCACGGCTTAGTGTCGCCATTATCATCTTTGCGTTTCAGCAGCTTCATATCGATATGCTGCGTGACTTTGAGGTCACCTTCAGTGGTAAAGGTGGCATCATAGTCAAGCGCGCGATAACTCAGATCCTCACCAACTACAACCGGCGAAACCGTACCAATCGCAAATAATACGAACATGCCACCAACGAGCAATGTGCTCACCACGGCGAAGATAGTGGCTCGAATCAGACGCTTTCTCATTGCTGCTTCCCCCAAATCCCCAGTGCAGCCGGTCCTTGACCCCTATGCGAGGGCCAGATGATTAGAACTTCACTTGCGGCGCTTGGCGTGCGGTTTCATCAACCTGGAAGTACTGAGCCTGCTCAAAGTGGAACAGGCCGGCGATGATATTGGTCGGCACTGTTTCGATGGCAGTGTTGAGCTTGAGCACCACATCGTTGTAGAACTGGCGAGCGTATGCAATCTTATTCTCCAGATCCTTGAGCTGCCCCTGCAAATCCATGAAGTTCTGATTGGCCTGCAGCTGCGGGTAAGCCTCCGCAGTCGCCTGCAGATTGACCAGTGCGCGCGACAGCTGATTTTCTGCAGCGGTACGCTGCGCTATCGTCGCATTCGGATCATTCGCAGCAGCCACAGCACCAGCGCGAGCCTGAGTCACCTGCGTAAATACTTGGGATTCATGCGACGCATAACCTTTGACTGTCTCCACCAAATTCGGAATCAAATCAGCGCGCTGTTTCAACTGCACATCAATTTGCGCCCAACCGTTCTTCACACGGTTCTTCAGCGTAACCAATCCGTTGTAGGCGCTAATGCCCCAACCGATCACGCCCACGATGATAACGACAATAACAATGCCGATGATTGCACCAGTGCTCATAACTGCCCCCTTGCCGGCCCGGATGGACCTTGCCGAGTAGTCTTTCCCCTTCTCGGCTACCGGATAGTACCGGATTACTGTTCACGCCTATTCTTTCACGAGTCAGCATAAAAAGCGAGGAGGCACGGACAATCACTTTGAAATCATGCAAGTCCAGCAAGCATTCAGGAACGTTTCAGTCAAGTGCAACGTAGTTTGTCTGTTGCGCTCAGCCTTGCATAAGCGCGCAATCATCATGGGCACCGATAGTTAGGGGCAGAAGTTCCACGCGAAACATGCCGTCTTGCGGGGAACTTGCGAAACAACCATAGTTCTGCGGCGCTGTATTCTTGGTGCCGCGCTCATTCAAGGACCTGTTATGTTTGTGTTGAACAACGCCTGGAAAACCGTGATACGGAACAAAGGCCGCAATATTTTGATTGTGCTAATCGTGGCGATCATCGCCGCAGCAGCCACCATCGGACTTGCTATTCGCAACGCGGCCAGCACCGCACGCGAAACCGGTTTGGCGAACACGTCCGTGACCGCCACCATCAGCGTGGATCGCAGCAAACTCATGGAGCAAGCGCGCGAATCACAGTCCAGCTCATCCTCGGATTCGTCTAGTTCCGAGGATTCCACGCCTGATTTTGATTCGATGCGCAGCGCTCTGGAAGGCAGCAGCCTGACTTTGGCCGACTACCAGAAGTACGAAAAGGCCTCCAGCGTTTCGGTGAGCTCGTATTACTCGGAAAGCACCGGCGTCTCCGGTACCGACTCGTTCCAGCCGGTCGAGTCCAGCACGGCGAATGCGGCGAATTCTTCCTCTTCTGATTCTTCTTCCTCCGACTCCTCTGCTTCCGGCGACGGTCAGCAGGGACCCGGCGGCGAAGGCGGCGGACAGGGCGGACAAGGTGGTGGACCCGGCAACATGATGACCTCCGGCGACTTCACCCTGACCGGCTTCTCCTCGGACACCGCCATCGCCAATGCTTCCAACGGTTCGTTCACCATGTCCAGTGGCGAGGTGTTCGGCTACGGCGAATCCGATAACGGCAAAGTCATCATTTCCAAAACTCTGGCCGACTTCAACAATCTCTCCGTGGGCGACACCATTACCGTGACCAATCCGAGCGATACCTCGCTCACCTACACGCTGACCATTTGCGGCATCTACGAGAATTCCACCTCCAGTAACACCAACGCAATGGGGCCGATGGGTGGTACCTCGCAGGACGCGGATAACGCGATCTACACGTCCGTTTCCACACTGAAGTCACTCGGCTTGGACTCCGACACCACCGCTAACGACGATAACGACGACACCACTACCCAGCTCAACTACACGTACGTGCTCGCCAATGCGGATGACTACGAGACCTTCGCCTCTGATGTGAAGGCCGCCGGCTTGGACGATACCTACACCGTGCAGTCCGCGGATGTCGAACAGTACGAGTCCAGCCTCGTGCCGCTCGATAACCTCGCGAAGTTCGCACTGACCTTGCTGATTGTGGTGCTCGTGGTGGGTGCCGTGGTACTTGTGGTGCTCAACTTGTTCAATATTCGCGAGCGCAAATATGAGGTCGGCGTGCTGACCGCCATCGGCGTGAAGAAAGCCACGGTTGCGGCACAGTTCGTCATCGAGCTGCTGATTGTTACAATGTGCGGCATCGCACTGGGTGTGGCCGGTGGCGCGGTGGCTTCCGTGCCGGTATCAAACCAGTTGCTGGCATCGCAGGTTTCCGCGCAGGAATCCGAGGCATCCAGCCAACAGCAGCAGTTCGGTCGTGCAGCAGATATGGGCGGTGGACCGGGCGGCGAGCAGCAATCCAGCTCCAGCTCTGCGAACTCGTCCTCCGACTCCGCAGGCTCTACTAAGAGCAGCAACGCTCAGCAGGGCGGGCCGGGCGGCATGCGTCAGGCGGTGAATTACGTTAGCGAAATCAACGCCACCGTGAATCTTGCGGTGGTTGGGCAGCTGATTCTCATCGGCCTTGGATTGACGCTCATCTCCGCACTGGTCGGCATCGTGTTCGTCATGCGTTACGAACCGCTGCAGATTCTCGCCGATCGCTCGTAAATACATCCATTTTCCACGGTAAGGACTTCATCATGGATACTGCAATTGTAAACGCCACCGAACCGGCAGTCGTCGCTAACACTACCACCCCAGCCTTGGAACTGGAGCACGTCTCCTACTCGTACACCAAGGGCGGCAAGCGCGTGCTCATCGACAAGAACTATGTGTTCCGCACCGGTCGAGTCATTTCGATTACCGGTCCTTCCGGCGCAGGCAAAACCACACTGCTCTCGCTGCTGTCCGGGCTGACCACACCAACCAAGGGCCGTGTGCTGCATAACGGCGAGGACTTGGCGAAAGCCGACCGTTACCGCTTCCGCAGTCATGATATCGGCGTGATTTTCCAGAGCTTCAATCTTTTGCCGGCGCTGACTGTGGCAGAGAACATCATCCTCTCGATGGATGCCTCCGGCAAGACCTTCGATAAGCCGAAAAAGGAAATCGCAGCCGAACTCATCGAAAAAGTGCGATTACAGCCGGAATATTTGAACGAGCGTATTCTGCATCTCTCCGGTGGCGAGCAGCAGCGCGTGGCCATTGCTCGCGCACTGAGCTACGACCCGCAAATCATTCTGGCCGATGAACCCACCGGCAATCTCGACCTTGCCACACAGGACGACATCATGGCGATTTTCAAGGATCTGGCACACAACGAGGGCAAATGCGTGATTATCGTGACGCACAGCCCCGAAGTCGCCACCCAATCCGACGAGGTCTTCCAACTTGCCCCGCTCCGCGAGCGGTAAAGATACACCCCGCGTGCCACGCCAGCGCAATATCACATCTTTTGTGCTGGCGTGGCGTTGGTTTCAGCCACACAACTGTAAAAAGGGCCCAATCCGCACTCGTGTGGCACGATTTATAGGGTAAATCGCGTGATTTCTCTATGAGGCTCCGCCACGCTAGCACAATACTGCTCAATTCGCGCTAGCGTGGCACGGACATAACCGCAACACATTTATACAGCAATGCGCCTCTACCCTACTTTCGACTCTAATGCAGTCCAATCGACTTTCCTCGGCAAAGGAGCCAGCAATTCAAGTGGCAATGCTTTGAGACGAAATACAAAATCCGCACCTCGCAGCGTCAACGCACGACCAACATGGAATGCGAACTCCGCACGCGCATCGTCATCCGCAAGACTTGCCGCTGTCGCTGTAAAAATCAGCCATCCACGCCCCACCAGTTTTCCTCTCTTCTCTCGGTCGCGGCGCCATTGCATTTTGTCGGTACGATGTTGATCACCGTCATACTCCACCGCGACTTTATATTCCGGCCATGCAAGATCAAGTGTCATTGCTACGCCAGAGTCAAACATTATGTTCGGCACGACGTAATTCAATTTCGGTTGAGGAATACCGTGAACACACAGTGAAATTCTTTTCTCGGATTCCTTCGGCGATGAAGATCCCGGCATGATAAGCGATAATGCCCGAATACAGGAAGGACGGCCAGCAAATCCTGTCACCGATTGCGTAAAGCGCACCAATTCACAATAAATCTGCTTCATATCACATTGTCTACGGCGGCTCATAACGCTGATAATGGAGTCACCAAGTACAATCAATGATTGC
Organism: Bifidobacterium imperatoris; assembly: GCF_002860405.1. Lineage (GTDB taxonomy): Bacteria > Actinomycetota > Actinomycetes > Actinomycetales > Bifidobacteriaceae > Bifidobacterium > Bifidobacterium imperatoris. The sequence continues at coordinate 37,702 of NZ_NMWV01000008.1, forward strand.
AACGAAACATGACTCGCCATCTGCGCCCACACATGAAATATATCAAGCGCATACACTCGAGTATTGATTTTCACTGCATGCGATTGTGGTAGGAACTTCCACACATGCGGACGCAACGTCGTGCTATTTGCGCGCAGTCGCTTCTCCTTTGTTTCAAATACCGTGTGCAACTGCGAAGTATCCAAATCACAATCTGCGGGAAGCGGCACACCGTACAATATCAACGCAGTGGTCATACCGAACAGTAGATTACAACCAATTCGGTTAGCTTCCTCAATGCATCGATTGAGCGTCTCCCGCCGGCGGTTATCGAGACTATCTCGCATTGATATTGAAGATAATGGGACATCATCATTGACATAGGTATTCATTCTTTCACCGTAGCTACTGGAAATCTACGGGAAAAGCTGAAACGGGGTATGTGGCACTAGCTCCAGTTATCCACATCGCATACAAAAGAACGGTGGATAAACTTGCGATAGAGATAACACAAAACGAAAAGTGCCTTTGTACTGTGAAAAATCAACGCAGTACAAAGGCACTTGGCTAGTCAGCAGTCCCTCTCAGTAAGGGAATCCGCGAGATGGCGTCAGTCCTCGAACGGATCGAAGTCGCGGCGAACGCGGCGACGCGGACGCTCGGAACGCTCTTCGCGATCGGCGCGGTAGTCGTCGTAGTTGTCGTCGGTGGCGTAACGCGGGTTACGGTCGGAGCCACGGCCGCGGCGGCCAGAGGAACGACGGTCATCACGATCGAAATCGCGGTCGGCGGAGCGACGGCGACGCGGACGATCATCATCGCGGTCATCACGATCGAAATCGCGATCATCACGATCAGAACGGCGGCCACGGGAACCACGACGGTCATCATCGCGGTCATCACGGTCAAAGTCGCGATCATCGGAACGACGGCGACGCGGACGATCCTCGTAATCATCCTCGAAGTCATCGGAGCGACGGCGACGCGGACGATCATCATCGCGGTCATCACGATCGAAATCGCGATCATCGGAACGACGGCGACGCGGACGGTCGTCACGATCACCACGGGAGCCACGGCCACCACGGCGGTCATCACGATCGGAACGCTCGGAGCGAGCACCGCCGCGGGAACCGGCGTTGTTCTCCTGATCCTCGAAGCCCGGGATGGCCAGGGAGATCTTGCCACGGTCGTCAACGCCCTGCACGACTACCTCAACGTTGTCGCCTTCCTTGAGCACGTCTTCCACAGAGTCGATGCGCTCACCGTTGGCGAGGTTACGAATCTGGGAGATGTGCAGCAGGCCATCGGTGCCCGGGGTGAGGTTCACGAAAGCACCGAAGGAGGTGGTCTTCACAACCTTGCCGTTGTAGGTTTCGCCGGCCTGAGGCACATGCGGGTTGGCGATGGAGTCGATAATCTGCTTAGCCTTCTCAGCGGCCTCGCCACCCTCAGAGGAGATGAAGACGGTACCGTCATCCTCGATAGCAATCTCGGCACCAGTATCTTCCTGAATCTGGTTGATCATCTTGCCCTTCGGGCCAATGACTTCACCAATCTTCTCAACCGGAACAGTGGTGGTGATGATGCGCGGAGCGAACTCGCTCATCTCAGCCGGACCATCGATGCACTCGTTGATAACCTCGAGGATGGTGGTGCGGGCTTCGTGAGCCTGCTGCAGAGCAGCGGCCAGAATATCAGCCGGAATACCATCGAGCTTGGTGTCGAGCTGCAGAGCGGTGATGAACTCGGAGGTGCCAGCCACCTTGAAGTCCATATCGCCGAAAGCATCCTCAGCGCCCAGAATATCGGTCAGGGTCTTGTAGATGTGCTTGCCATCAACGTCGCCGGAGACCAGGCCCATAGCGATACCGGCAACCGGAGCCTTCAACGGCACGCCGGCGGCGAGCAGGGACAGAGTGGATGCGCACACGGAACCCATAGAGGTGGAACCGTTGGAGCCGATGGCCTCGGAGACCTGGCGGATGGCGTACGGGAACTCTTCGCGGCTCGGCAACACCGGCACGAGAGCCTTCTCAGCCAGAGCACCGTGGCCGATTTCGCGGCGCTTCGGGGAACCAACGCGGCCGGTCTCACCGGTGGAGTACGGCGGCATCTCGTAGTTGTGCATGTAGCGCTTGGACTGCGGACCGGACAGAGCGTCGATCTGCTGCTCCATCTTGAGCATGTTCAGCGTGGTGACGCCCAGGATCTGGGTTTCGCCGCGCTGGAACAGAGCGGAACCGTGCACGCGAGGCACAATGTCCACTTCGGCGGACAGGGTACGGATATCGCGCAGGCCACGGCCATCGATGCGGTAGTCCTCGGTCAGGATGCGGCGACGCACAATCTGGCGCTGCAGCTCCTTGAAGGCGTTGCCGAGTTCCTTGTCCTTCTCGGCATCGTCCATGTCTTCGAACTCGTTGGCGAGCACTTCGCGAACGTGTTCCTTGATTTCATGAATGCGATCCTGGCGCGGCAGCTTCTCGGCAATGGAGAGAGCCTCGTCCAGATCCTTGTGAGCGATCTCGTCGATGCGAGCGTACAGTTCGTCGGTGTACTCCGGGAAGAGCTGGAATTCCTTGGTTTCCTTGGCAGCCTTCTCCTTGAGCTCGTTCTGAGCCTCGCAAATCACCTTGATGAACGGCTTGGCAGCCTCAAGGCCCTGAGCCACAACGGTCTCATCCGGCTTGGTCTGGCCCTCATCGTAAATCAAGTGCCAAGCGTTCTTGCCGGCGCCGGCCTCGATCATAGCGATAGCAACATCGCCGTTCTCGATCACGCGGCCAGCGACCACGATCTCGAACACGGCGCGTTCACGCTCGCTCCAACGCGGGAAAGCAACCCACTGGCCATCAATCAGGGCCAGACGCACACCGGAAACCGGGCCGGAGAACGGCAGACCGGAAATCATGGTGGAAGCGGAAGCAGCGTTCAGAGCGATAACGTCGTAAGCATCATCCGGGTTCACAGCGAGCACGGTCTCGACAACCTGCACTTCGTTGCGCAGAGTGTGCGGGAACAGCGGGCGCAGCGGGCGGTCGATGATACGGCAAGCGAGAATAGCCTCAGAGCTCGGGCGGCCTTCACGGCGGAAGAAAGAGCCCGGAATCTTACCGGCTGCATACATCTTCTCTTCCACATCCACGGTCAGCGGGAAGAAGTCGTAATTCTCCTTCGGGCTGGAGCCAGCGGTGGTAGTGGACAGAATCATCGAATCGTCGTCAAGGTAGGCGGCCACAGCACCATCAGCCTGCTGTGCGAGGCGGCCAGTCTCGAAGCGCAGCGTGCGCTTACCGAACGATCCATTATCAATTACGGCCTCAACAGCCTTGATTTCGGGACCCTCCATAGGGTTCCTCCTTTTTACTTATCTATTTATTCCTACATGCAAATGCGGATTCATACCGCATGTCCTCTTCAGCGGACGTCACATACCATGTTTCGGCTGGCCCCTTGGCCGCCGCATCCTCGTGTCAACCCATTCATTCAGGTTCTCTTGTCGGCCTTACCTACGTGAACTTCCGCGCCCGTTTCAATGCCACATGGCGCTTGTTGTGCGGCCTATCCTCTAACCCTCTTGTTGTTGTTGCCGTTGGCTGGCGTATGTAAAACGCCCGAGCACCATCTTAGGCACTCGGGCGGAAGTCTGTAATTATCGACGCAGACCCAGACGCTCGATGAGGGAGCGGTAACGGTTGATGTCGACGCGCTTGAGGTAATCAAGCAGACGACGACGATCACCAATCATGAGCTGCATACCACGACGGGAGTGGTGGTCGTGCTTGTGCTGCTTCAGGTGCTCGGTCAGGTCGGAGATGCGCTTGGACAGAAGAGCAACCTGAACCTCGGGGGAACCGGTGTCACCTTCGTGCGTTGCGTACTCGTTGATAATCTGGGTCTTCTCTTCAGCCGTCAGTGCCACGGCATCCTCCTTAATTGTGTCGTTGCGCGGTGTTCCGTGCGGGCTCGCTCGGAACGCTCTCTATCCGCGGGCGAAATCACGCCAAATGGATACTGTACGGCAAGGTGCGGACCGCAGCACCGTCGCACCTCACACCGCAGTCAGCAATCCGCCGAACAGAATCACAAACAATGCCAACGCTTCAATCGCAAAGTACAGAATAAAACTGGCCCAGCTTTTAGTCAGCACATTAAGCGGCGAAGTTTTCTTAATAATGACAAGCAACCCTACGAACACTACGGCATACACGGCAATGCCAATCGCCGCTGCCAAAATACCTAAGTTCGCAGCATTAAAAACATTCGCCTGATCGCCGTACACCACATATGTGGAATACCAGAAGTTCAGGTTGAGCATGCTCAGGCCCGCAATGAACTGCTCTGCGGCAAGCCCTATGACGAACACGATGAGCCACGGCCAGGAGGGCGATACGACCACGGCCATTGCAAGGCCAACGTAGGCGATCACCACTACTGCCCAGCCCACCAAGGCGATGCCGCGAGGTTCGATACCGCCCAAAGCTGCGACTACAGCATCCGTATTGTTAACCGCAAGCGTACGACCGAACCAATAGGGAGCGATGATAGCCACCAGAGCTGCAACAATAACGGCAATCCAGCGCGCAGGATGCGAACGCCGGCGTTCAATATCCGCCAGCGATAATTCGGTGACGGGAATCGAAGCTTCGGGGTGCTTGGACACCTCAACCATTTCGACCTTGCCGCCCACGATTTCCGTAGCTTCGTTCGGTTCCTTCTGCATGCACCGCCTCGCCCATTATTCGTTGCAGTTTGATTGCGGTGACTATCTTAGCGTGCCGCCAGTCCAGCTGGCGGCGGCATCGATCAACTCATTCTGAAGATGAAACAGCATTGTTGCTGGAGTCAGCATTATCCGCAGTATTGTTTGCAGCGGATTCATCGGCTTGTCTCTTACTCTGCTCCGTATGCAGCAACGCTTCCAGCATATCTACTTGGCGCTCCAGCTCATCGATGCGACGAACTTGCTGAGAAATCAGCAGATCACGTAAATCGCTGTTTGGAATATCGTTGTCGAGACTGCTCGTTGGCAGAATGATAGCGCGGCGCTCTGGGGACACATGAAAATCAGCCTCACCACTAGAGTTTTGCGCAGATTGCTTGCGCCACGTATTGCCTGGAAAAACTGGCGATGAGGATACCCCCCCCCCCAAGGCCATTTTTAGGGTTTGACTCGTCGGATCCTGACTGCAATATCTCATCCTGCTGTTCGCGCCAACGTGCTATACACCGTTCGATACGCTTATAACCAATCAGCGCAGGGTCAAGCCCAGCTTCCCGGAACATGCGCACAGGCGACGCACCCTGGTTGTAATGAATTATGCAGTACCGCTTGAAGTCATCGGTATAGGTTATACGTTTCGAGGTGGCTCCTGCTACCGACGGTAAAGACTTCAGATACTTTATTTCCTCGGGGCTAAATACCCCGCCACCACTGGCCATTATCATCCCTTACTTGCACTCGGAAGGCTACGAATAAACAGCTAAACAGCACGTGCCACAGTTCGGGATAGTAGTCAGTAGGCTACAGACCGTTGTAACCCCGTAAAGAGGCAGTTTTATCCCCGATTTTCCTTGGTAAGGAGCACTGACGTAGTGTGAATGGTGCGAAATAGAGCACGATTAAGGAAATCTAGTGCCACGCAACTGCAAAAACAGTCAAAATGCAGTCGCGGGACACTTTGCACCAGTGAAAATAACCAATTTCCGCCAAAAACCGTGCCACACAAATGCAATTCAAGCGATTTTGCACTCGCGTGCCACAAACGAGTGCCCCGCAACCGAAAATCCCCAATTTTGCAGTTGCGGGGCACGGATTGCATTATGAAAGAATCCCTTCAATCGCATGTTTTGCGAACAAATGTTCAGTTCCTGTATATGGTGCAGGTTGATTCCATCCAGCTGCGATTGCAGAACGACCCTGCGTTACTTTGCGATGAGTAGAAGGAGAAGTCGCATACCCGTTATTATCCACGGGCAAAGATGCAATGCCGTTAATATCGACGGGCAAATTAGTCGATAAGAAATCCCCCTCCTTGCGCTGAGCAATTGGCCACCCTTCTCCGGTCAGTTTCCATCCAGCCTCACGGTACTTTTCAATAGCGGCATTAGACGGGTGCCCATACTGACTATTGCCTTTGGTCGTTGTTCCGAACGAGAACAGTAATCGAGCGTATCCATGTGCAGGACGTGTGGGCGGCTTATTATCCGCAGCAGATAATCTTGCACCATGATGAGATGCTGTCATCGCAACAATTTCACCATACTGTCTAGCGAATTCAAGGAAGGACTTTTTACTCGATGCCCTGAAAGACAGAACCGGAGGCTTTCCGGCTTGCAATTCACCTACTTGCAATTGGCCGAATTCCCTTTTCACTGTATGGTAACCGGCATCAGCCACAAGCAGCCAAACAGCATTCTCAGAAGAATTCACCACAGCAATTACAACCCCAACATCATTGGTGCTTTTAATGAGTTTATTATTATTCGGGTTTGTATGAGCCGTTTCACAAATAATAAGCTTTTCCTGATCATTCGATGCATTGCCTGAGTTATTCAGGTCAACGACACATAGCGCCGGCAACGTCGAGCTTAAATTGTATACATTTGCACCATTGTTAGCGCCAATTTCACCCATTAATTTTGCATAGCTGGCTTGCCCTTTTTTCGTGGCAGGCCGTTGAGGGACAATCCATGAAAGACTCAGTAACTTAGGTTCCGCGCTAATTCCTAACCAATGATCTTCATCCCAACTAGACAAAATGATAGGAGGGCGATTACAAGTACAATATTTAGGAATTTTAGTTTCATGGACACCCCATCCAACATCAAAATATGCACAAGGCATCCCATTCGCATCAAGCAAACCAACACACTGCCCTTGCCCTACGTCAAATACCACCATTTGCTCAAAGGCAGGCAGTCCGCTCAATAACTGAGCTACCTGTTGATCAGACGCGGTTGGCACAGCAGGAGCGGGCGAAGCATGTCCTCCACCAGTGTTGTTCCCATTGACGGCCATGCGCAGCACCGAATCACGTCTCGCCAGCAATGTCTCAACATTAGGTGAACCATTATCATCAATAGCATTGCTACTATTCACGTCATTCACGTTGCGTGAAGAAACGTTTTCAGATTTATTCTCGCTGTCCTCGCTACCTCCAATATCAATACGAGTGACATATGGCGTTGGATCCATCAGCCATGACAGTCGATTAGACAGCTGAACAGGCAAACGGTATATTCCAACAGGCGCGAATGGAAGTTTCTCCCTGCCTTTTGGATTGGCCCCAACAAAATACTGTTGAACCTGGGCAAACCCAAAATGCACTGCATACTTACTATTGATGATTCCATGATTTAGATACGTATAGTCTGGGCTCTGCACTGTGCGCAACCCACTACTGTTGTCAATACACTCATTGGAGTAATCAGCTCTATCTTTACGAGATAAATCAGTCTTAGGAAGATAATTAGTGCAAATCATAAACCAACGGCTACGCACATCCTTACGTCGCGCCCAGACTGGCATGCTCTGAGGTGAATCGGGAATAACATCAATGGTGTAAATATCTACATCATCAAATGCATTCGAACGGATATCTCCACCGACTACAGGCTTATGCTGCCGATCAATGATACGGCGGCGCTCCCAATACGTTCGATAATAATCATCAGATCCGCGATAATCACGATTTAAGGAAACATCCACCTCCGGAATCTCACGCAGCTGGCTATTTTCAATTAGATCCTGCTCCGTCTTAGAAATCCTCGTTGGAATAGCACGACAAAATGCTGGCGACTTTGCATCAATTGCCATGAATATCATATGCAAAGTATCATCATCGTCGATTTCGCTATGATCATATGCGGCAAAGAAACAATGCTTCTCTATCACCTTATTAATACATGTAATAAGATTGTTTTTCCATACACGATAGCCTTTCAATAAAGTTTTAGGATCTTCGTTCTGCAAAGGAGCAATAATATCTATGTCATCCTTTGCAATATAAAGAGCGTATGCAATCCGGCTTATTATTTGAGAATTATCAGATTCCGAACCATTGCTAAATATGCCTAAGGCATCCTGATATATCATCTCTCTAGGAAGGCTCTCCCCTCGAGCGGAATGCGATCGGTAGCTTTCATGCAACAATCTACATGCTTCGCTAACACTCATATTATTCTCATAAGTCATGAATTTCCCCTTCTACGAATCATGTTTTATATAAGCAAAAAGCCGGCCTGATTTCTCAGGTCGGCTTTCGTATTACTCAATTATGAGCAAGTGTCAAGCTCAGGCTTCGAGAGCGCGCTTGGTGGAACGGGACTTGGCGAACACGGTCACGCCAGCGCCAGCGATCAGAGCAGCGACGACGACGAACAGTGCAGTGCCAGCAGCACCAGTGAGCGGCAGCTCGGTGATGTTCTTGACGTTGGTGACGGTGAACGTATCACCGTTAAGCTGAACAAGCTTGAACGGATCAGCAGTGTTCATCTTGTAGGTAGCCTGAACAACAGCGGTCTTCGGGGTGTTCCAGTTGGAACGAAGACCGATGACGAACGTCGGCTTGAGAGCATCGGAGTACTCAGCAGACGGGGTCTTGGTTTCCTTCACGGTGAAGTAGCCTTCCAGACCCTGCACTTCGGTAGTACCTGCAGGAATAACGTCAACCGTGTTGGTGTCATCGGAATCAGCAAGCTTATACACGCCTGCGCTGACCTTGACGAACTTCAGAGGAGTGGTCTCCGGAGCGGTGGCGGCCGGGTTGCCCTTGCCGTCAGCGTTATCGTTCCAACCACCCTTGAAGACCTGGAACTGAGCACCGTTCAGCTTGTTGCCGGCCTTGTCCTGCTTGGTGATGATGAACTTGCCGGTGAACACGTAAGCGGATGCGGTCAACTCAGCGGTTGCGGCTTCGCCCACAGAGCTCGGGTTCTTGGAGTAGGTCAGAACAGCAACGTTCTTGTTCTGAATGGATTCTTCGTACACCTTAGCGTCGGAAGTCAGCTCAGCAGCATAGGTGACCACAATCTTCTTGCCGGCCTTGGTCTGATCAGCAATCTGGTTGGACAGGTCGAAGGTGAGAGACTGGCCATCCTGAGTCAGAGCCGGAGCAACAGCTTCAGAGCCGTCAACCGAGACCTTGGCAGAGTCTGCCTTGTACACAATGCCGGTAGGCAGGGTGTCCTTGATGGAGAAGACGAAGTTGTCGTAACCAGTGGTAACCGGCACTTCGGTGGTCAGCGTGTAGTAGACGGTGTCACCGAAGGAAGCGGCGACATGGTCAGCAGGGGTACCGGTTTCGGTCAGGCTCACGCCCTTGGTGAAGGTAGGAGTCTGGTTCTTCAGGTTAACCTCGCCCTGAGTGGAACCCTTGAGAGACAGACCATTGACCTGAGTGGCTACCAGCATCGGGATGGACACAGTGGCCGGATCAGTAGAGGTGGTGTCGAGAACGATGTACAGGCCAGGCTGCAGTCCGGAAATAGTGCCGGATTCGCCGTTCTCATCTGCAGTGTAAGTACCAGCAGTAGGAATCTTTGCGTTCTTGATTCCGTCCTGGAAATCAGTGCTCTTCGCAAGAGAAGTCACGAAATCACGCAGAGCGCCTGCATACAGAGGGGTCTCCTGATCGTTGCTGAGCGTAGCAACGTAACCAGCCGGATTGCCGACATAAGACTTGCCGGTCGCAGTGGCATCCCAGCCCTGCGGCAGGTTATCGGAAAGAAGCTGCTCAAAATTGTTCACGTCAGGCTTCTGGAAATTGTTGAAGGACTTGTAGTTCGAAGTCTCAACAGTGACACCGGCAAGTGCGGTGCCATCCTCGTTAGTGGTTGCGGAGCTGAAATAGCCAAGCTGAACGGCGGTAAACGTGTGCCCTGCAACAGCTCCATTGATCGTAATGCTCTGAGTCTTAGCCAAATCGGCATCACTCACAGTAGCCGCATTAGCGGTGGTGGCGCCGAACGCGATGCCACCGAGCAGGGTGGCCATAGCGGCAACGCCCGCGAAAAGCTTCCTCATCTTCATGAGAAATCCTCTCTTCCTTAATTACTTCTTTTGCTGGTGGAGTGCCCCATCAGCAGGTTTGTTCTTGCAATCGCGGAGGCTCGGGCCCATTCCCATGAACCTTCGCGATCCGCAAATCTTTAATTCATTGAGGGGCCAGTGCTCGCCACTCCCCTCAGTCACCCGCGGTGACAGCTCCCCTCAGTGAGGGGAGTCAAAACATCGCAGGATTGAGTAGCAATCAGATCAGCTGACGCTTGCGCCAAATGGTGTAGCTTGCCGCAGCAAGCAGGGCAAGCACGCCCATACCACCGCCGTAAACCATCCAGTCGCGAGCCGACCTGCCACCGGTGAGTGGCAGCTGGGAGACCTCAATGTATGTGTTGGTGATCTTGCCGTCATTTCCGGCACTGACCGTGAACTCAGCATCATCGGAGGAGTCATTAGCCGGTACAACGGAAACGTCATAGGTCTTGTCGGACAGCTGGTAGCCTCTCGGCGCAACGGTTTCCTTTAGCGAGTAGTCGCCCCACTTCAGACCGGACACCTTGATGGTGCCTGCATTGTCAGCGGCGGCATCATTCTCGCCGTCATCAACCACATGCTTGGTGAAGGCGGTATCAGTCTTGCCAGTGAGAGTCCATTCAGAACCCGACAGCAGTTGATTTTGCTTCGAAGCATTCACCTTCTGCCACTGGATAGCGCCAGGCTTTGCCGTATTAATCACCGTGCAGGTGAGGTCAACACCCTGTGCCAGATTCACGGTGTTGTCCTTGGAGACGTTAACCTTGTTACCGCTTGCATCCACGCATGACCACTCGCCTGCGGTATAGCCGCTAAAGTAGCGGTAATTCGTGGACGTATCGGGCGTTTCGCCCAGCGTGTAGGTACCAGGAGCCACCAATGTCTTGGCCACAGACTGCTTGGTCACGTTGCCTTCGGTAGTGGTTTCACCGGAAGGATTCGTAGCCTCAACACCGTACGTGCCATTGTTCTTCAGTGCGGAGAGCTTCCAATCAGAAGGCGTTGCGCCAAGCTTGCCGGCATACGTATTATCAATGCCCTTCGTCAGAGTGATGCTTGGCACATTCACCTGGATAACCGGTCGATCGTATGCGGAACTCTGCTGCTCGCCAACGGTTTCCTGACCGTTGACATTAGTGACTACCTTGTAGTACACGTTCGCCTGTGTGGTGCCATCAGCATTATCTGCATTGGAATAGAATCCCGGCTTGCCGGAACTCGTGTTGTTGCCTTCGGCATCGGTTCCTTGATCGCCTGTATTCGGATATTGGCCACTATTTTCGATGAAGTATTGATATGCGGCATCGGAAGGCTTCAGCATGATGGACACCGTATAGGTGACACTTGGGCTGAGCTTGGTGCCTTCATCAAAGTTCAAGGAAAGCTGCTGTGTTTGCTGATTGTAAACCGCGTGCATCTTGGTGGCGGCGGGATCCGTCTTCGATACATCGTTGCCATCGGCATCGCGCGCGGAGGCGGACAAAAGATATCCGGTGCCGCCGGTCTGATCGGTGGATACCGCGTAGCCGGATAGCGTGTCCTTAATCAGCACATCCTGATACGTAGAGTCGGTCTTGATTTGTTCGATGATGGTGTCGAATGCTTGGGAAAGCTTGTTGGCATCCGTACCGTCGAAGAAAGTACCGGCAGGATTAATGGTTTGCGCAAATTCCTGCATCTTGGTATTTGCCTCAGCTCCGGTGCTTACCGCATATAGTGTGGCACCATTGCGACGGTTGGCTTCCGCGACGGCGGCGTTAAAGTTATAACCGCCATTGTCATCACTACCGCTTCCAGCATGACCATTCCCGGTGCTGTTGAGACGGTATGTAGGCTCGCCATCCGACACGAACACGATGTATTTCTTCGCGCCTGCGCGAGCAGTATTCAGAGAATTCGCATTTCGTAATGCCGCTTCCCAGTTGGTGCCACCACCATTGTCGCGGCTGGCATCCATGCGGCTGAAGGAAGAGGAAACCGCTTGGGCTGATGTGGTCCACTGGCCACGGCCCAGAGTCATAATGCGTGAGTCGGTATCGAAGTCAATCACCGACATCTGCACTTGCTGGTCTGCAGGCAATGCAGCGTTTTCTGCGGTCAACAACTTCTGGGCCAGTGTTTTGGCAGCAGATGTGGCGACCGTCCAACGGCTGTCACCATACTGTGTGCAGTTGCCAAACCAATCTTCTTCAAGGCATTCCTGAGTTGACATACTGCCAGAGGAATCCATCACCAGCACCACATCAGCTGGCTGACGCTTCTCCTCGGTGCTGGCTCGAGAGGCGCCAGTCACATCGAGGCTGAGCCAATAGGTGCCATCATTGTTGTATTTGATGTACTTGCGGTGTGCAGGCGCACCCAAATCCGTGGCACTATCTGCTTCAACGCTTTCCGGCTGCAAAGTCGATGCCTCGGCAGTTGCCTGAGCTTTCGCCTTCGCATCAGATGAAGCTTCCTCCGACTGCTGCGCCTGGGCATCCGAGGCGCTAGCAGACTGATCGGCCATAGCGGTTGCGCTTACGCCGGCGACGCCACCGAGCATCGCCACGGCAGCAATGATGGCCATAATACGCTTGCCACTCTTGCCCGCCACGTCCCCAACTGCGGCGAACCAGTCTCTCATTCTCTTCATAGCCTTGCCTATCTCTACGATTGCGTACGCCAAAACCCGGCTATACGCCTACAAGGCGTTAGGCTATTCAACAGAAAATGCGGATGCGTACACCCTAGTAGAGGGCAGTTTTTCCCCGAAAAATCAAGGTTTCTTGGAATATTCAGGCGACCGCACCCATGTGTTCACCCCCGAATTCGGAAGGCTTTTCTTCATGGCATGGCGAGTCGCGCCCGCAATGCGAGCCACGGCAAGACAGCGGTCACAGATGCTACTATGCGCGTCAGTTATATACGCATTATGGCCGTGACGCAAATCACACCCGCATGCCATCTGGGTGCCATCGGTGTGTCTTCTCGCCGGCAACACCAAACAACAAAGGCCGAAAGCCCTTGCAATGCTTGGGCTTTCGGCCTTTTGGAATGGAGCGGATGACGGGAATCGAACCCGCGTCACGTCATCCGCTTAATGTACGATCGCTGATTTTTCAAGCATCTTCCGATGAAGGAAAACCTCTAGAATCATATTTTTTTACGGAAAGTGTTCTCACCACGTTCTCACGACACGCCCTAAATGATTCGATGCATCCAATAACGAGCGAAAGCAGGCCGTAGGGCTTTCGTGCGGCAGCTGGCATTGCTTTGCCAGCGGTTGCAGCAGTGATCGAGATGGCGTTCTCGACGTTCCCGGAAGCGTCAGGTAACTTCACAAGCCAGCTGTAGTGGTTTTCGTTCCAGGCATTGTTATCGGGTGCGTACTCGATACGCACCCGATTTGAAAAACTTAGTAAGCCCATGCCAGGGGGTGAAGAGTGAAACAGGGGAAGCACCATCCCAAGGCAAACAAACCAGATAACCCAACAGCCATCAGAAGCCAATCCAGAATCCCCAAAAAACAAAAGTCAATCAAAAACACGAAAAGCCACAACCAAAGAAGAAACCAACAAAACCACAACCAGAAACCAAAGAAAAACACCAAACCAGACCAGCAGCACGAAAGACATGCACTTCTTGCACCCACCCCCTTGCAGGGGGCCGCCTTTCGGCGGAATTCCGCGGATAATGATGGTGTCTCGTGAGTTTCGGGTCCGATATCGGTGGGGTTTCCGCCGTCAGCCCCGGGTCAGCTCCTCTATGTCGCGGTTGAGTTCCTCGGCCTCCTCGCGGGTGAATTGGCTTCTCGGGGCGGTCGGGTCGTGCATGAAGTAGCGCCACACGTCCCGTCTGCCGTGCCTGCACGGCTGTTTTTCACACCGCACGACCAGTTCGATCAGGCCCTTGTCCCTGAGGGACCTAGCGGCCCTCTCCCGTGAGCGCTTCTCGCTGTCGCCCATCCCCGGCTCCGTCACCGGCACACTGCGCCATCCGCTCGCGCGGCACCGCTCCAGCAGTTCACGTTCCACGCGCCCCAATCCCCTGCTCATGGCCAGACCCCCGGTCTAAGTGTTGTATCGTTCGTGCATCTATGGCGAACGATACAACACTTAGACGAGCGATACAACACTTACATTCCGCCGATATCGTCGCACATGTTCCGGCCCACGCCGATATCGGCCACCGGACTCGGAAAACACAGGCAATTTCGTTGAAATTCCGCCGAAAGGCGGCCCCCTGCAAGGGGGTGGGTGCAAGAAGTGCATCTCTTCTGTTTATTGGGTATGGTTTGGTGATTTTTGATGGTTTTTCTTCGTGATGTGGCCTGTATTGGCTGTTCTTGCCTTTGATGGCTCTTCTGTTGGGCTTATGTATTCTGCTTCTTGTTGTCCTGGATTATCTGCATGTGTTTTCTACTTCATGGGTTCCGTTCCATGTATTTCCCTGGACTCACCCGCTACCATGTGAAACCGGCAGGTGTGAGGCCGAAGGCTTTAGCCGACCCAGGAAGGAATGCGAATACTTAGATATTCGCTATGCTGCATTCAGAATCAGCTCATTTACCCGCTCAGCAACAACGTCTAGATCACTATCAAACAAGTCGGCGTACGTGTCTAGAGTCATTGCCGCCGTTTTATGCCCAAGCATCCTCTGGATAGCTTTAACATTCGCCCCGCTGTGAATTGCTATGCTCGCCGCGGTATGGCGCAAATCATGCAGGGTGAGTTCCGGGACTCCGGACGATGCCAGCGCTCGTGCATACCATCCATAAGCGCCTTTCCGGTATTCTCCAAGATACCTACCATGCCAACGTCCAACGAATACGAGATCTTCGGCTTTCTTTCCCTCGCATTGCTCGCGTAGCTTATCCATGACATAGGAAGGCACAGGCACGCTTCGCCTCTCCCATGTCTTTGGTTCGCTTTCCACATATTCGCGTTGGACCCGAGTGACACTTTTTTCCACGTTCAATCGCCCATTTGCGAAGTCAATGCAATGGACCCTCAATCCTCGTGCCTCCCCCATACGCAAACCACAGAACCCGAGGACGAGTATCAGTGTCGAATAATCCTCACTCGCATCAGCAAGGTCAAGCACCTGTTTCTCAGTGAGATAGGTTCTCTGCTTTCTGATCTTTTTCGGCAGTTCGATGTCCTTGCAAGGCGATTCCCTGAGCAGTCCGTCACTCACCGCCATTTCAAGGATTCCCTTTATCACCGTGTGTGCACGCTGCACCACACTAGCGCTGCGCTCTTCCGATAGCGCGCTCACCCACGATTGAATTTCCGAACGGCGTATCGTGCCGATTCCCCGACCTCCCCATCTCAGTTTCACATGGTTTTCCCACGTGCTTTCGAGATCGGCATAATACTTGGGTTTCACCGTCCCTTTCTTCCCCGCAAGAAAGGTTGCCGCAAGCGATTCGACTCGGACCAATCCCGAACGAGGATCGATATAGCTTCCGTCATTGAGATCGATGGTCACTCGCGCCAGATAATCCTGCGCGTCCTTCTTGCGTTTGAAGCCACGCTTCGTCTTCTGCTTATGGTTAGGCAGACGGTATTTGACGTAATACCGTTTTTCTCCTTCTCTGGTTTGATACGCGTACGGTCCGGGCATGACTCATTTCACCTCAGAAGAACCGGATTCCAAGAATGAATATTGGCTCAATGCTTTTTTCATCATCTCGTCCTCCGCCTGGACGAGTTCCCGGTAATGCCTCTGAGTGGCCACCGTAAACCGTTCGGCGGCTTCTTCGCTATCAAGCATCTCGATAAGCTTGTCACGCGTTTTCTTATATCTAGCCATCGCGATTTCAAAATCATTACGCGCCAGACGCATCCATAAGACTTCCGCATTCAAGCGAGATTCGGTCGGCGTCTCGTAAATCACGGACAATTGGGAAACGGGATCTTCGAATCCTAGGCAATGCAGCAAATCGAATATCTCAGATGCCCTAAGGGGGCGCGTTCCTCTTTCGATGTTCGACAATGTGGTCGTAGACCACTTATAGCCGCACACTTGCATTGCTTTCACAACGTTTTCAAGTGTTTTTCCGTTGTCGATTCGCATTTTTCTAATGTTGCCGCCGATTACCGAATCGAAATTATCCTCTTCCATATTGATTGATTCTAGCAGGCCATAATTTAGATAATCCACAAAACAGTGAACCGGTTTGCATAAATTAGAAAATGTTGTTATCTTAAAAATCAAGATTTTATATAACTTATTTCACTGAAAGGAAGAATAATGGCAGCGTCATCGATTTACACAAGTCTCATGGAACGAATTGCAACCAACCCGAACCCGGATGATATCGTCATGTCACCAGATGAAGCCGCTGCCTACACTTCGTTGCCGAAGGGACAGTTGGCACAATTGCGATACGCCGGACAAGGCCCAGCGTTTCTGAAACCCGCTCCAAAGACGGTGCTCTATCGCAAGGGCGACATCGACGTTTGGCTCTCCGCCTCCGTACGCCACTCAACGGCGGAAGTTCCCGCATGAGCACTGAGACGACACAAGACAAAAAGAAAAAGCCACCGCGTCGACGGTGGCTCAATGATGAATCCTCTACAACGAATCATCTGCCGCCATTGTAACGCGGCTGAGGAACAGGACAACATGGGAGATCGGCTACTAGAATACGCCCGCTTCGTACTCGCTCACATGCGCGAACGACGCACTACAAGCAATGGGACAGAACGCTATTACTCGCAAATTCCGCATACCGCAGCTAACGTGCTCCAGCACATGGCCAAAACCGCTGCCGATCCCCGCGGTGACAACTTACGCAATTACTCCGATAAGAGAGGCAAGCACCAACGCACTTGTTGGTACTACGCATCGAACGAAAACACCATCAAAGCGTTATGGGGCGTTACCCCAGACGACGAAAAGATGTATCGGGGACGATGGCAAGCCTTGCAACGCGCCTACGGCATACTCGTCAAGCATGGACTCATCGCACGCGCATCCCGGGCGTCCCCTGGACATCAAACAACTTTCGATCTTCTTCCCCTCGTTAGCACATACCTCGAAATGCATAAGGTCATCGATGAATTAGACAGCTGGAGCAATCAACAAAACGACATGCCCACAAAATCAGCATGAAGAAAGAGCCTGCACATGTCAATGCAGGCTCTTTCGTTTCTTACCCACAGAAAATGTGGATAAGTATGAATATCCACAAAAAATGTGGATAAGTCACGAATAAACCACAAACGTTTATCAATAATTGACAAACGAACGTTTATCAATAATTGATAACCCTATTTTTTAATAGAATGCTAGGTATTTTTTAATGAACTCTACGCGCGCGCGAGGAATCCGCTCAGGGGTGTCATTTTGACACCTCTGGCAAGTTATCGACTAGCCAGCGAAGCCAGACCGCAGCAATTTGACTCGAAGCACAGTAAATCCTCGAACATATCTCGTAAGCGATTCTTTGGCACCTTAGACGCGCTTAAACAGCAATTACATAGAATTTATCGCACCTGCGACAAACAAGGCCCCTAGGGGCGTTTATTTAACTTCTGGAGGCATATGGATGCTTAAGCGGTAGAATCCCCGTCATGAGGCTGTTCGCCTCACCGCGTTAGACGGTTCAGACCGTGCGCACCTCGGCTCTTCAATCCACACAGTGGATTTCAGCGCCTTGAAATATGCTCGGCATTTTTCAATTGTTCTCAATGCGTTCTCACGAGAACCTTTGAGAACAGTCAAAACTCCTTGAAAACCTTGTTATTTCAGGCGTTTCGGCTTGGAGCGGATGACGGGAATCGAACCCGCGTAATCAGTTTGGAAGACTGAGGCTCTACCATTGAGCTACATCCGCGTGTAGGGCGTCGCTTTTGGCGACTTGAGATATTATACACAAATCCCGGAAAGCGGCAAGCCCGTTATACAAAACCGGCTCTCCTCTTGTGCGAGGAGAGCCGGCAGCTCAGGGATGAGGGAAAATCACAGGTGGATGAAGCGGGCCTCGTACGGTGCAAGGTCGGCGTCAAGCGGCTCCTTAATCACAGCATCGCCTTGCTCATCGGCACCAGCGTTCAGATGGACATGCTGTTCCAGTTCGGAGAAGTTGAACAGGCCGACCAGCACGGCATCATCAACCTTGCGAACCACGGCAAGCACAGCATCGTTGAAGGTGTCCCAAGTGGATACCCAGGCGTCCGGAGCGAAGCAGGGGTCATGACGCTCTTCGCGCAGGCCTTCCATGCCCTTGAATAGTCGGTTCTGGAGGGTTCCTGCCTTCTTGCGCAGTGCGGCCTTGTCCCAATCGAACTTGCTGCGATGCAGGTTGCGGCTGTCTTCCACGCGATCGGGGTCTTCCTTGTAATCCCAACCATTGAGCTGGCCGATTTCGTCACCGCAGTTGAGCATCGGGAAACCACGCAGGAATGCCATAGTCTGATGCATCAGCAGGTCGCGCTTGATGGAGGTCTCATACAGCGGCTTGTCGTGCGTGATGATGGCCTTTTCGATGCCGGTGAGAGATGCGGTGGTGCCGCAGCTGCGGGCGTCGCGGGTGGCTTCATCGTAGTTGTAGAGTTCGCCCATCGACCAGCTGCCAGGAACCGCACCCTCATAGAAGTGGTACAGGAACTCCTTATGCTTGAGCGGATCGATGTCGAGGTAACGCTCCACATCCTCGTCAAGACCCCAGCCGATGTCGTCATGGCAGCGCAGGTAGTTGACGAACCAGCAGTTGTCGGGCAGGGCGTCGAACTGATCGATCTGGTTCTTGAGCAGGCGCACGTCGCGGCTGGCGAGCGCGCTCCACAGGTTCACCATGATGGAAACGTTGTAGAGCATGTGGCACTCAGGAGCTTCCGGGGTGCCGAAGTAGGCGGCGAGCTCCTTAGGAGCCATCACCACTTCACCCTTGAGCACGACTGCCGGGCAGACGCATTCGAGGATGATGCGCAGCATGCGTACGATGGTGTGCACCTGCGGCAGGTTGCGGCAGTTGGTGCCGAGCTGTTTCCAGATGTACGGCACGGCGTCAATACGGAAGACTTCCACGCCAAGGTTGGCGAGGTGCATCACGGAGCCCATCATGGCAACAAGCACCTTGGGGTTGCGGTAGTTCAGATCCCACTGGAACGGGTAGAACTGGGTCATGACCCACTTGTTCATCTGCTCGTTCCAGCTGAAGTTGCCAGGGGCGGTGTTCGGGAAGACCTGCGGCACGTGGGCGTCGTACTCGTCCGGAATGGTGCGGTCGTCGTAGCAGAAGTAGTAGTCCTGGTATTCAGGATCACCGGCCTGTGCGGCCTTGGCCCAGCGGTGAGTGGAGGCGGTGTGGTTCATCACGAAGTCGATGCACAGGCTGATGCCGGCGCGACGCAGCTTCTTGGCGAGGGCGGCAAGGTCTTCATTGGTGCCGAGCTTCGGGTCTACATTATCGAAGTCTTCAACTGCGTAGCCGCCGTCGTTGTTCGGGTGCGGCATCTGCAGCAGCGGCATCAGGTGGAGGTAAGTGAGCTTCTGTTCCTTCAAGTACGGAATCTTGTCAGCGAGCTTCTTGAGGTCGCCGGCAAAGAGGTCGGTGTACATGGTCATGCCGAACATGTCGCCGCGCTTGTACCATTCAGGGTCCTGTTCGCGGGTCTTGTCGAGGCGCTTGAGATCAGCTGGGCGGGCAGCATAAGCAGCGGCCATAGATTCAAGGAGAGCGTTGAAGTCTTCGGTGGCGGTTGCACGCTCACCATACAGGCTCATGAAGAGGCTCTCGAGCTCAGCCTTGTGAGATTCGAGGCGAGAGAGGAAGACTGGGCTTGGAGCGTGGCGCTTGGCTGCAGTCGTACGCTTTGTTGTCGATCGAGTGGCCGTCTTGGTCGATTTTGCAGTCTTGGTCTTGGCTGCGGTGGTTGTTTCTTCTACCGATTGGTTACCCTGAGCCATCGGAAACTCCTTCGTCCCATTGTTCTGCTCGCGTCAACCGCTTGACGTTGATGCCTATAGTATCGAACCGGTTCGACAGCATAAAGTGCGACACACCGAGGAATTTCAAGGTTTATCAATGCATCCATCAGTCGGAAAGTATGACCACAGCCGAGGCAATCGGACCGTCGTGACTTAAGGAAATACGGACGACGGGAATCGAACCCGCGTAAGCAGTTTGAAAGGCCTGAACCGCTTTACCAGAGAGCATCACATGAGGCACCCCACGCGAATCATCAAGGATTTCCACTTCGCGCCACGGGAAGTTATCCAACGTAAACGGGTAAGGTCTCTCCCCCAGCGATTCGCACCATGCCTTGAGGAATGCTTCCTTGCCGGCCCATTTGGCGGCCAAATGTACGGCTTCGCCATCATTTTTGGCGCGCGCATGCTCGGCGGCCTGGCGCAACTCACGTACAGAGAACAGCGCGCGCATACGCGACCCCGGTTCGGCCAGCTGCTCAGCAAATGCGGCAACATCGACTACGTCGTGGCCTAATCCATAAATACTCATATCACCATTGTCTCAGCTAGCTATTACCCCCCCCCCCCGCAGGGCTCAGCGGCAATTTCACAGCGATGTATCGCGTATCTCCGTTACGAGGGGCTGATTTGAGGGTTGCCGGAGGTCTATCTGCGTTACGAGGGGTTGTTGCCTGAGTAGCAACGACCTCAAAACGGCGGAATGACGGTGTGGGAACGCCGTTCATACTCGCTGTTTCAAGAATTAGGAACCCCTTGTAACGCAGATAGATGTTCCAAAGTCCGCAAATCAACCCCTTGTAACGCAGAAAGGGTCGGAAAACACAGATTATCGTGTTTCCCGACCCTTTCATGCGCTTCTATTATTGCTTAGCCGACTGAATCAGGCTTCGTAGAAGCCGTCGGCACCAAGGCGAGCATCAAGCTGAGCCGTTAAGCGGGATGCCCAGTGAACATCCCGTAGGCGAAGTGAGCGGGGCACACCACAGGTGCCCCGCGAAGGAATCCTGATGTGAGCCGACTGAATCAGGCTTCGTAGAAGCCGGATTCACCAAGGCGAGCATCAGGATTCAGGAGCATCGCCTTTTCGACTTCGTGGTGGTCGTAGCCGCGGTGGTCCTCATGGAAGCGACGGTTGTCGATCGGCTCATAGAGCGCGGCGCGACCCATCATGCCTTCCTCGAGGTGGCGCTGGCCGGCAGCGAGGCGCTCGTTGGCGCGTTCACGCCACTTGGCCAACGCCTCTTCACCATCGGTCTTTGCCACTGCCGCTTCAAAGGCACCGGGGTGAACCAGTGCCACGAAACCGGACACATGACCAAAGCCGAGCGATGTGGCGAGGCCGGCCTTGACCGGGCGACCTGCGGTTTCGTGACCGAACTGGTCTTCACCGCCGCCGATGCGCAGAGGCTTGCGCAACCAGACCATGTGGTCGTCACGCTGCAGCTTCGGATCCACGCAATCGAGCGATGCGTTCGCCGGAAGCACGCCGGACTTGAACAGCTGGGTCAGGCCGTTGACCTGGAAGATGCAGGCACCACCCTTGGCGTGGCCGGTGAGCGTCTTCTGGGAAATCACGAACAACGGGTTGCCGTCCGCGCGGCCGATGGCGTGGGCCAGCGTGTTGTGCAGCTCGGATTCGTTCGGATCGTTGGCATTCGTGGAGGTGTCGTGCTTGGAGACCACGGCGATGTCATCCGCGGAAACGCCCAGCACGGCCAGATCGCGCACCAGCTTGGACTTGCGTCCGCCGAGGCCCGCCGCTAAAGCGCCAAGGCCCGGAGCTGGAATCGAGGTGTGCGCGCCATCCGCATAGCTGTGGATGAAGCCCACCACGGCTGCGACCGGCAGACCGAGCTTTTCTGCGATATCACCTCGGGTCACCAAGATCGTGCCACCACCCTGGGATTCCAGGAAGCCGCCGCGGCGACGGTCGTTCGCACGGGAGAAGAAGCGTGCGTCGATGCCCTTGCCGTACATTTCGGCGGAGTTGGCGGTGGCGTTCATGTTGCCGAAGCCGATCACGGATTCCACGCCGATGTCGTCGATTGCACCGGTGACCACAAAGTCGGCCTTGCCGAGGGCGATCTTGTCGACGCCCTCTTCCAAGGAGACTGCGGCGGTGGCGCAGGCGGAAACCGGCTGAATCATGTTGCCGTAGCCGCCGATATAGGACTGCATCACGTGCGCGGCCACCACATTCGGTAGTGCCTCCTGCAGGATGTCGGTCGGAATCTCGTGGTTGAGGAAACGATCGAGGTAGAGCTTGCGCATCGAGGCCATGCCACCGAAGCCGGTGCCCTGAGTGGATGCGACCAGCGAGGGATGAATCGACTGCAGGATTTCAGCCGGGGTGAAGCCTGCGTTCAGGTAGGCGTCCACGGTGGTGACGATGTTCCACAATGCAATCTTGTCCACGTCGCCGACCATCGATGCCGGAATACCCCAGCGGGTCGGGTCGAAGCCCTTCGGGAACTGGCCGCCGACCGTGCGGGTCATCGTGGCGCGACGCGGCACGCGAATCATCGAGCCGGCGTGACGGGTCACATTCCATTCGCCGGATTCGGCATCCGGAGCGACGGTGGTGTGCTTGGCATCCAGCTTGACGTATTCCTCGGCTACTTCGCGGTTCGGCACGGAGAAGGTGACGTCGTGGTCCAGGAAGACCTCGGCCTCCTCTTCGTCGGCACCGTCCTTGTAGTCGTTGCCCATGCCTTCCTCGAACGGACGAATGCCGGAGCGGGCCACGACCTCGTCGTGGTAGCGTTCGGCGATGTCCTCTTCGGGTACCAGGTTGCCGTCGGTGTCGTACCAGCCTGGCTTCGGGCTGTCCTGCCAGGTCAGCAGGCCCATGTTCCAGGCCAGTTCAAGCACCGCGCCGGCGCTCAGGTCGACTTCGCCATCCGAATGGATGCCTAGTTCGGCTTCGGCACGGGTGCGACCAGAACCCCACGGACCAAGTTCACCGATGGACACGATGACAATTTCGTCTTCCGGCTTGGCGGTGACGCCCTGCCAGTCGGCAAGGTTGACTGCGGCCTGCTTGGTGACGATCGGCGTGGGCAGAGCCTTGAGGGATGCGGCGGAAGATATGGAGTCTTCGGCGCTGTCTGTATTACCTCGCAGCTGTCGTTGCTCGGCGCCGGCTACGGACAGCCCACTGGGCTGTCCGCTTAACGCCTCCGCATCCGCCTCAGCCTCGGCGCGCAGGGCCTTGATGTCGATGGGCTCGGAGCCGAGGCCACCGGTCAGGTCCACATCGAGCGGGGCCTTGACGGCTTCCGCACGCGATTCGGCAGTACACAGGTCGAGCAGCTTGGCTGCAATCTGAGCCGTGGAATAGGTATGAATACCATGACGTTCCACCACGTTGACCAGCGAATCGTTGCCGCCCATCAGACCAGTACCACGCACCCAGCCAATCTTCGGATGGGCGAAGGTCACACGGCCGGCCCAGGCGTCACGCTCAGCGCGCGCACGATTCACCACGGCATCGAAAGCAGACTTAACTTCGCCGTAGGCACCGTCACCGCCGAAGACGCCACGGTTCGGGGAGCCAGGCAGTACCACATGCAGCTTGTGCTGCACGTTGGTGTCAGCACCGATCTTGGAGAAGCCTGCAATTGCGCGTTCCACGCCCCATAGCATGAGTCGTGCCTGGGATTCGAACAGATCGCCGGCATCGGCCAAGGTGCCATGTACAGGCGGTGCTGCGAACGGGAAGAACAGGGTCGGTTCCCACGCAGGCTTCAGAATGGTCGTGGTGGCGCCGGAGGTCTTCTTCTGCTCGTGGCCCACCCAGTCGACCAGCGCATCCACATCGCGGTAGCTGGAGAGGTTGGCCGGAACTAGCCACAGCTTGGCGTTGCCGGTAGCGTGCTCGCGGTAGGCCTGCTTGGCCCATGCCTTGACGGATGGCTTGAAGCTGTGCGAGGTAGCCACCACGGTGGCACCGCCAGCAAGCAGTCCTTCCACCACCTGTGCAGCAATGGAGTTCGGGCTTACGCCGGTCACGATGGCGATGTCGTTCGCGAAGCGGGAGGCTGCAGCGTCGGAAGTGACTGGTTCGAGAGTCTCGGATGCGATGCAGGCGAATGCGGCCTTGAGGCCGGAGTCAGCCGAGAGCTGACCAGCAAACCAAGTAGCTTCGTCGGCGATGGTCTTGCCAAGACCGATGAAGCTGCCGGCGAGCGCGGAAGCGTCGCGGTTGTAGTAGGCACGTGCCAGATCCTCGCGGGCAGAGGCCCAACGGTCGTCGAAGAGAATTGCCTTGTTGGCATCGAAGCGAGGCGCAACCTGCTTCGGCCAATCGGAGCCGAGTTCGGCTTCGACCGCGGCCACCACTGCGGCGTTTTCGTCGTCACCCTCCTCCGGCACCGGAGCGGCCACACCAAGCTCGTTCAGCACAAAGCGGGCAGTGGCGGCGAGCACACCGTTGGAACCGGTGACCTTCTCGGCAAATGCATCGAGGGCAGCGGAATCCACCACGGCTCCGCCGGCTGCACCACCGGCGGACGGCAGCGCCACCGAAACGCCCTTGAGCTGGGCGACGGCCTGCACGGCAGCGTCGATGAGCTTATCGGCTTCGGCCTTGGACTGCACGGCTGCGGTTGGCAGCTTGGCCAGGTCACCGCCACGAGAGCTGGCGCCTTCACGGGTGTCAAGCAGCAGTGCGGCAAGCACGCTGGCCACCCAGCCTTCGCCGAGCTGCCAGACGTTGGTCACACGGTCGCGAATGTACTGCTGCTTGACGCCGGCGGCACCGAACAGCGAACGCAGACGGTCGCGCAGGGCCTCGGAGAGCACGGCACCGAACGGCTTGTAGTTCGGGGTGGCCTTGTTGACGATTTGTGCCAGCTGTACCAGCGTCGCCTCGGCGGCACCGTCCACGCTGGCCACACCCAACTCGGAGCTGATGTCCATCAAAAGCTGATTACGGCGAGAAGAGACGCCGTTGGTCAGAGTGTCGGTAGTGTCGGTACTGCCGATCTGATCGAGGCGCACCTTGGCGGAGTAAGCCATAAGCACACCGATGGCATCGGATGCCTTGAAAGGCAGGTCATCGACGGCGGCGCCACTAGGAGCGCCGACGACAGCAGGCGCAGGAGCCGCAGCGGCAGCATTCTCTTCAACAGTGGGAGCCTTGGCCGGAGCAACGCCAGAACCGAGCTTGGCAGCTGCATCACTGTGGGCGGCGACTACCGACTTAGACTGCGCACTATCGTGCGCAGCTTCGCCTACGGACAGTCCACTGGACTGTCCGCTTAACGGCTCAGTCACGGATTCGTCCTCGCTCACGAGCGAGTCCGAATCCGTCATATAGACGCGGCCTTCATCGCGGCCCACGTTGTAGACCACGGTGTTGGTACCAGCGAATTCGGGCAAGCGCAGCGTCTTGGCACCGAGGTTGGCCAGCGTCGGCGCATTGCCGAGGCCGACTTCCACGTATTCCTCAACGCCGAGACCACCAGCGGCTCGCGAACCGAACAGCAGTGCCTGGGTCTCGATCCAACGCACCGGGGATGCGAACTGCCAGGAGAGCAGTTCGGTCAGCAGCAGTCGGCCAAGCTTCTGATCATCGGCAGCATAGGAATCCCACACAGCAGGGTCATCGAGAGCGGCCTTGATACGCTCGGATGGCACGACTTCGAGAATCTTCGCCGCGAATTCCTTGGTCATTTCGAACGGAGTGGCCACCAAGTTCGGAATGTAGCGGCCGACCAAACGACCGCGGTAGTCGATATATTGCGGCAGCAGTGCATCGAGCTTGTCACGGAATTCCGGCACGCCCTTACGAAGCAGGGTGGAATGGAACGGCACATCGATGCCCGGCACCAGCATGAATGCCGGCTTGCCGCCGTATTCGGCCACGCGACGGGCGGCATCGGCCTTCAGCGCCTTGAGGCCTGCGATCGTACCGGCGATGGCGTACTGCTGGCCGGCGAGGTTGTAGTTCACGATCTGCAGGAATTCGCCGCTCTTCTTGGCCACGGATTCCACGTATTCCTTCACATGGGCATCGTCTACACCGAACTGGTTCGGGCGCAGGGCTCCCATGCGGTAGTTGGAGCGGCCCTGTGCGTCGCGATCAATCAGGTGATGCATCGTGGAGCCGCGGTGGAACACGAGCTCGAGCACGGTTTCCAGCGGGATCACGCCGGCGAATGCGGAGAGTGCGTTGTATTCGCCGAGCGAGTGGCCGGCGAAGTAGGCGGGCCAGATGTCCGCACCGGCTTCGCGCAGACGTGCGGTCTGGGCGAAGGCCACGGTGGCGAGCGCCACCTGGGTGAACTGGGTCAGGTTGAGCAGTCCTTCAGGGTGACGGTAGGTGACGCCGTTGGCGGTCAGTTCCTTCGGGTTATCGCGCACGAGGCCGATGATCGAGAAGCCAAGCTTGGAGCGGGTGAGCTTGTCGGCGCGCTCCCACACATCGCGTGCGGCGGCGGACTTGACGCGCTCGTCCAGAACCATGCCCTGCTTCTGTATACCCTGGCCGGGGTAGACGAAGGCGGCGCGAGGCGCGCGCACCAGTGCGGTACCGCGGGAAACCAACTGGCCGTCGATACGGCAGGTGACTTCGAGGGTCATGCCGCCGTGGCTTACCTTGCCGACGCGTTCCACTGAGATTTCCACTTGATCGTTCAACTGGACCATGCCGTACATGTTGTAGGTCCAGCCGGCAATCTCGTAATGTGCACCCTTCTCATCGATGGCCTGTACTGCGTGCTGGGCGGTGGCGGACAGCCACATACCGTGCACGAGCGGAGCCTTCAGGCCGGAGATGCGAGCACCTCGAGCGGAGGTGTGAATCGGGTTGAAGTCGCCGGAGGTGCGGGCGAATGCGGTCATATCGCCGGGGGCGGTGACCTTGACGCGGCGCAGCAGGCGACGAGGCGTGGGCTCGATCTCATCGTGCTGGGCGTCGCCGAATTCAGGAGCATCTGCCGGCAGTGCATCGGAGTAGACACGGCCTCGAATGGCGAAGCGTTCGGTTTCGCGGGCGAGCAGCGTGCCGTCGGCGGCAGTGTGGGTCACATGGATGGTGACCACGCGGCCGGATGCGGATTCGTAGTAATCCTCAGCCCAGGAAGTCAGGGCGACGGTTTCGCCGACGTGGCGCAGCAGCTCGTCCTCATCAACCTCAAGTTCGATGAGATGGTCGAGATGCACGGCGTTGAGCAGGCCTTCGATCACCGGGTAGCCGTTTACGGATACGGAACCGAGTGCCGCATAGATTGCCGGCCATGCTGGGCCGACCAGCGCATCCGGGGCGATGCGGCTGGGCTGCAGCGAAGTCGGCAGTGCACCACCGGTGGCTGCCTCGTGATCGAAACCAAGGTTGGCGGACAGCGTGTAGGTGGTGTGCGCTTCGCCGAAAACGCGATTGTCGGCTGGCACAATCTCCGGCATGGCAGTGAGCTTATCGCCGGTGATGGCGGTGTTGCCGAGGCCGGCGGTGGCGGCGAGCATCGCATACACGTCCGGAATCAGTCGTTCGCGGTCCACGACCGGCACGCGGCCGGGCTCTGTGCCATCTACAATCAGCGGAATGACGATGTCGCGCACGGCGTGCTTGGAGGTACCGCCGTCCGGATCGTTGTCCCAGAAAGTATCGAGGTGAATGTCGAGATCGTACTTGCCGGCTGCAGCATCAAATGCGCAGATCTCATAGTTCTTATCGCCCAACGCGGTGCCGTAGGCAGGATTATCGGTGATGTGACCGACCCAGGAGATGTTCGGGGACTTGCGGATGAAGTCTTCAGCGGACGTCGCTTCACCGAGCGCGGCGAAATCAGCAGACTCGGACTCGGTCGAAGTTTCAGCTTCCTTGGCACGCTCGATAGCAGCACGCTCGAAGCGACCGAGGATCGACGCGACAGGCTCGTCCACAGTGGTGATGCCGGCCACGGAAATCGGACCGGGAATGGCTCGCACAGAATCAGCGGAGTACCGCACATCTTCGGACTGCCAGAGCTGATCCTGACCCCACCAACGCAGCAAATCATTGTCGATGACCGGCACGAATGGCATCGGCTTCGGATATTCGCGCACCAGCACCGGGAACCAAGCCACATCCGCGGGAACGACTTTGAGTTCGGCGGTACGCGGGTATACTTCGGCAAGCTTGGCAATAGCGGCAGTCGGGTCAGCAGCAACATCCGCGCGAGTCAACAGTCCCGCTGCGGCGGCCTCCTCAGTAGAAGCATCGGCTGCAGCGAACAGCTTGGAAGTGAATGCACCGGAATCAGTATCGTTGACGCGCGCTTCAATACGCTCGAGCAAGTGCTGGAAGCGGTCGGCATAGGTAGGGTCGACCCAGGGGAAAGCGAGATCAGCGAAGCGTTGCGCCCATTCGAGGTAGGTCATGGAAGCAAGATCGCCGAAGTATGGCTTGGCGGTCTTATCAAGCGCCGCGATGATTTCAGCACGACGGGATTCCAGCTCCTCCGGGTGCTTCATCACACGCACAAGCAGCCGGCCACATTCAGCGGATGCGTTCTCGAGCTCATAAATATCAGCGTGTAGGTGGCTCAAACCAGAGGAGACACCGCCCACGGACTTGCCGGACGGCACCCAGTGCGCAGCCTGCGGTGCGAACACATCAGCGGCAGCATCAGCACCATCACCAGCAGCCGTGGCACCGGCAATACCCTGAGTCTTGACCAACAGCTGCTTGACTTCAGGGCTGGTGTGCGCCTCCTTGGCAGTCATCACAGCAGTGCCCACAAGCACACCATCCACCGGCATGTCCGGCAGACCATAAGCGCGAACCCACTGACCGGAAATGTAGTCGGCGGCACGTTCCGGAGTGCCGATGCCGCCACCAGCCACGAGCACCAGATTCTCGCAAGCACGCACGTCCGCGTAGGTGGCGGCCAGCAAGTCATCCAACGCTTCCCAGCTGTGGTGACCGCCGGCTTCGCCGCCTTCCACCTGAATCATGATGGTGGCAGGCGCAACAGCCTTGGCAATGGCCACCACCTGGCGAATCTGGTCCACAGTGCCGGGCTTGAAGCTCACATACGGCAGGCCATCGGCGTGCAGCTGCTTGATCAGCGTCACGGCCTCATCCAGCTCCGGAATACCGGCGGACACCACCACGCCATCGATCGGAGCGCCAGAGGCGCGCTTCTTCGGCACGATGCGGGAGGAACCGAACTGCAGATTCCATAGGTAGCGGTCCATGAACATCGCGTTGAATTCCACCGTGCGGCCTTCTTCGAGCTGTTCCTCGAGAGCGGCCACATGGCGGTCGAATACTTCGGCAGTCACCTGGCCACCGCCGGCGAGCTCGGCCCAGTAGCCGGCATTGGCCGCCGCGGCCACGATCTCCGGATCCACGGTGGTCGGCGTCATACCCGGCAGCAATACCGGCGGCTTGCCGGTGAGACGGGAGAACTTGGTGACGAGCTTGTCGCCGGCCGGTGTGCTGATCACACGTGGAGCGAACTGTTTCCAGTTCTGCGTGCGCTGGGGCTCACTCTCCAGTGTGGAGAGCGTGGCACGCTCAGCCAATGTGGTAGCTTCCACCACACCGACGCCGGTGCCCTCGACCACGTTACCGATGAGCTTGCCGAGCGTAGCGCCCGGTCCCAGGTCCACAATCCACAGCTTGGCCGGATCTTCGGCGGTCTCCAAAAGTTGCTTGACGCGGGCGTTCCAGTCCACGTGGTTGATGAGCACTTCCTCGGCGAGCGCGCGGGTGCGATCCTGATCGAAACCACATGCGGCAGCCCATGCCACGGTCTGTTCCACGGCCTCAGTCATCAGCGGCGAATGGAAAGGCAAGGTGACTTCGAGGTATTCCAACGTGGGGTTGAACACGGCACCGCCGCGCAGTTTCTGTTCGCGCAGCTTGGCCTGATGCTGGTGTTCACGCTCGGTCTCCACGGTGAATGCGGCCAGATCTTCTGGATAACCGGAGAGCACGTAATGATTCGCGGAGTTGGTCACGGCGATGGAGATCGGCCCACGGGCGCGACCGGAGTCGGCAACGCGCGCAATCAGCGCCTCGACCTGTGCCTTGTTGGCGCCCTTGACGGAGAGCATCGGGCTGGCTTCACCGTACTTGGGAGCAAGGCCCAGCTCGCGCACGCGGCGGGTGCCGGCCGCACCGATCAAGGCCGCAGCGGCCAGGATTTCGTTGAGGGCATTGGCTGCCGCCTCAACGGAACCGGCTTCCTCGATGGCGCGGGCCATGTGTACGGCGAGCACGCCTTGGGAGTGACCGAGCACAGCAACCGGCTTGGCTGCGGACAGTTCGTAGCCAAGATGCTCGAGGTCAAGTAACGCGCCCAACTGGGTCAGTGCGATGCCTTCCACAGATGCAGTGGCATCCGCAGCAGCGCCAAGTCGAGCTGGATTCGGTGTGAAGCTGAACAAATCAACTGGGCGACCGGTGGTAGCCAGTAGGTCAGCAGCGACTGGGGCGAGCAGTCGGCTGGAGGCTTCGGCATGCGCGTGCAGTGCGTCGGCGAGTTTGGGATCGGTGGTCTGGTCAGCGAGCGCGACCGGCCACGGAGTGGACTGTCCGGCGAAGGCGAGCGCGTGCGGCTCAGCGGCCAGGCGATTGAGGAAGAAAGTGGTCATTACTGTCCTTACTTGTGTTGGGTTGACGTCTTAAAAAAGTTGGTTATTGGGTGGTTCCGTCAGTCGGCAGCCACCGGACTGCGGCCTGCCCAATGTGGGTCACAGCGGCTGGTTGCCGTGGTGTTTGGGGGTGCGTTTGACTCGCCGCTTGGTGCCAGTGTGGCGAGTGATTCCACAATGACTTCGCGCGTCTGTTCTGGGTCGATCATCGCGTCGATCTGACCGATTTCAAGTGAAAGGTTCGCGTTGACTGTGCTGGTTTCGTAATCCTTGATGTATTTGGCTCTCAGCGCTTCCACATCAAGTCCGGCGGCCTTGGCTTTGGCCAGATCGTGACGGTGGATGATGTTCACCGCACCGGCAGCGCCGAGCACTGCGATTTGCGAGCTGGGCCATGCGAAGTTCAGATCGGCGCCGATGGCCTTGGAACCCATCACGATGTACGCGCCGCCGAATGCCTTGCGCAGCACTACAGTCACCAGTGGCACTTGGGCGTTGGCGTAGGCGTAGATCACTTTGGCGCCGCGGCGGATGATGCCGGCGTGCTCCTGATCGGAACCAGGCTTGTATCCGGGCACATCCACCAGAGTCACCACCGGCAGATTAAAGGCATCGCACAGTCGCACGAATCGCGCGACCTTCTCCGAAGAATCCACGTCAAGAATGCCGGCGCGCACATTCGGCTGGTTCGCCACAATGCCCACCGGCTTGCCTTCGATGCAGGCGAATCCCACAAGCGCTGAAGCACCGAAGAGTTCCTGCACCTGTACGAACTCGCCGTAGTCGGTGATGCAACGAATCACATCAAGCATGTCGTAAGGCTGGCGTTCGTTGGCAGGCACGATGGCGGCGAGCCGTTTGGCAGTGTCACGTTCGGCTCGGGTAGCTGCGTACGCGTAGGTTGGCGGCTGGCTTTCCGCATTGGATGGCAAGTAGGCAAGCACCGTGCGCGCATAATCGATGGCATCGGATTCGTCTTCGCCAAGGTAGTGGGCCACGCCGGAAACCTTGTTGTGCACTTCGCCGCCGCCGAGGTCAGCCATCGAAATGGTTTCGCCGGTGGCTGCTTTGACCACGTCCGGACCGGTGACGAACATGTTCGAGTTCTCACGGGTCATGATGATGAGATCGGTCAGGGCCGGGCAGTAGACGGCACCGCCGGCGCAGGGTCCCAGAATCAGGCTCAGCTGTGGTACAAACCCGCTGGCTTCACAGGTTTTGCGGAAGATGCGGCCATACTGGGTGAGCGCAGCTACACCTTCCTGGATGCGAGCACCACCGGAATCCACGATGGCCACGATCGGCACCTTGAGATCGATGGCCATGTCCATCAGTCGGCAGATTTTCTCACCTTCCGCAGTGCCTAGGGTGCCGCCTTTGACGGAGAAATCCTGCGCGTAGACGGCGACCTTGCGGCCATAGACGAGGCCGAATCCGGTGATGACCGCGGCTCCGGCGTTGCCGCCGGCGATGTTGCCGCCTTGGAATCGGCCGATTTCCTCGAAGGAACCAGTGTCGAACAGCAGATCGAGGCGTTCGCGCGCGGTTTTCTTGCCTTTGGCGTGCTGCTTGTCACGGGCACGATCTTCGGCTGCGCGAGCCAGTTCAGCGGCGCGCACCACGGCGGCGCGCAACGGCTGATGGGCAGACGGCCGGGCAGAAGCTGCAGTGGATGCCTCATCAGCTGCAGATCCAGTTTCAGCGGCGGCTGCCTGCACGGCCTTGACGGCAGGCGAATCCATGATGTCAGTCATTCTTGCCGCCTTCCTTAGCCAGATTGGCTCCCTCTGATGGGACCTTGCCGCCGGTCACGTCAAGCGTGACCAACGTGTCGCCGGCTTCCACGCCATCGGCCGGGCTGACGAAAATCTTCTTGACTTCGCCGGCCGCCGGCGCGTACACGTAGTTCTCCATCTTCATGGATTCGAGCACTACCAAGAGGTCGCCTTTGGCTACCTGCTGGCCTTCGGACACGTTGATGCGCGTCACCACGGCCTGCATTGGGGAGGCGATGATACCTGATTTGGCACCATCGTTGACGTTGGAAGCGCCGGATGCCACGTTGTGCAGTCCGGCGCCACGCAACGGCTGGGTCGGGCGCTTGGCATTGCGGGCGCGAGCGGAACCGGTCAGGTTTTCCACGATGTCGAGCGGCACGGTGAGCTTGACTCGGCGGTCGTTCATTTCGATAACGAACGTCTCGGACTTGGCTTTGTCTGCGGCATCGGCGGCCGCTCCCGGCGTGCCGGCACCCAACGAAGCCGGCTGGCCAGCACGCGCGGAATTCGGTTCACGGTTCAGATACGTGCGCTCCAACCACTTGGTGGTCACGGAGAATGGATGCCCATGCTCGGCGGTGAAATCGTCGTTGCGGAAGATTTCCTTGTACAGCGAGATCGGCGTCGGCACGCCTTCGATTACCAACTCGTCGAGCACACGGCGCACACGGGCCACGGCATCGAGACGGTTCTGCGCGGTGACAATCACCTTGCCCATCATCGAATCGAATTTCGGGGAGATGGTGTCGCCTTGCTCCACACCGGTGTCAATACGCACACCGGGGCCTGCCGGCCATTGAATCTTCTCCAGTGTGCCGGAGCCAGGGGTCAGGTTAGTAGCTGGATCTTCGCTAGTGATGCGCAGTTCAAAACTGTGCCCGCGCGGCTCGGGAGCACGAGTCAGTTCGCCGCCCGAAGCAATCACCAGTTGTTCGCGCACCAAATCAAGCCCACTGACTTCTTCGGAAACAGTATGCTCCACCTGAAGTCGAGGATTGACTTCCAAGAAGTACACTTTGCCGTTCGGCGTCACCATGAATTCACAGGTGCCGAGACCCACATAATCCACGGTGGTGAACAGCCTGCGGGAGTACTCCTCTAGCGTGGAGACCACTGCCTCGGTCAGGAATGGCGCGGGCGCTTCCTCCACAAGTTTTTGGTTGCGGCGCTGCAGTGAGCAGTCACGCGTGGAATACACGGTGAAATTGCCATGCGAATCGCGACCGGACTGGGTTTCCACATGGCGTGCCTTATCTACGAACTTCTCAATGAAGTATTCGTTGAGATCACCGCCCTGCAATGCGTCGTGGTTGAGATAGAAGCGGCGCAACTCCTCGTCATCATGCACCACGGTGATGCCGTGACCGCCACCGCCATCCGTGCGCTTCATCATGATCGGGTAGCCGTGGGTGTGTGCAAAGTCGAGCAGCGTGCGCACATCGGTCACCGGCTCAGAGATGCCGGGCACCGGTGGTACTTTGGCGCGCAATGCCACACGTCGGGCAGTGATCTTATCGCCAAGGTCTACGAGTGCAGTGTGATGCGGCCCTACCCATATCGCACCAGCGTCTTCAGCCTTCTGTGCGAAGCTCGGCACTTCGGAAAGGAAACCGTAACCTGGGTGTACGGCGTCTGCCCCTGAGCGATGAAGAATATCGATGAGCAAGTCTTCGTTGAGGTAGGTGTCCTTGTAGGTATCGCCGGAAAGCAGGTAGGCTTCATCCGCCATGTCCACGTAACGACTGTTTCGATCTTGTTCGGCATACACGGCAACCGTGGAGATCCCCATCTCCTTGGCCGTGCGTACCACGCGAAGGGCTATTTCACCTCGGTTCGCGATGAGTAATTTTTTGACACTTTGAGTCATATCGTCAGATTGTCCTCGTGTCTGCCAGCTTCAGCAATCGACATCCAAACAAAAGCTCTCACTGGATTTTGTAGAGCCCGAACAAACGACTGCGTAAGTTTCGCTTACGTAACCGGCAAGTTATATAGGCTAAAATCGGCAGTATTCCGCCATTTATCAGCAGTTCTTTAGCAGGACATTATGAGTTGACAATAATGCGCTTATTCGTCAACTTGTAATAAAAATGATGATGAATTTTGTATTTTTATACGAAACCGCAAAAAATCGCACACCGTACGATGGCAAGTGTTGGGGGAAGGCTCCCGAGCTGCTGGCTCAATCACACTTATCAACAGCGGCACAGCCCTTCCAAAATCGCCGATGCAAATAACGATTCTTGACGTTTCCTTCCAGAGGAAATTCAAGAATCCAAGCATTTACCATGCAAGGGGTAATCATTATGCAGACTACACACACCACAACATCCGTCGCAGCAACTAGCTCATTGGTCCGCCGCATCATTGCCGCATCATGGAAACCGGTGCTATTCACCGTGCTGCTGTGGCTGTCTGCCGCGGCTGGCGAAATCCCAATCCCGGGCACTCCAGTGCCGATTACGCTACAAACGTTCGTCGTGATGCTCGCCGGATTGATGTTGACTTGGCGACAGGCCGGCTCAGCCTTGGCGTTATATATCGCCGCTGGAGCCATCGGATTGCCGGTATTCGCTGGCGGCGCTTCCACGATGGCGTTGGTTGGTCCGAGCGCTGGCTTCATTTTCGGCTTCCTGCCGGGTGTGGTGGTGATCGCACTGCTGCGCGGCAAGGCTGATACATCTTCCGCTGCACATGCCGCACTGACCACAGTCCGTTACCTGTTCGCAGCCATCATCGGTGGTGTTGCCGTGGTGTACGCGTTCGGTTTTCTCGTCCAGTCCGCACTGACCGGCGCTTCAATCGCCGCTGTGGCTATGGCTTCTCTGGGATTTGTTGCCGGAGATATCGTTAAGGCCGCCGTCGCCGCTGTGGCCACCACCGGATTGACCAAACTCAGCCGCTGAGCGTCCACAATTCCGGAAATTGGCCCATAGTTCCCAAATTTCTTGTACTGAACAACCGTGAGCGCAAGGATTTCGGGAACTATGGGCTGATTTCCGGAATTCTTGCACTGAGTAGTTGTCAGTACAAGAATTTTGGGAGGTTCACCCTCTTTACCCGAATTTCTTGCGCCAGCGAAGGGTGGGAACGAGGTTGGAGGAGAGGACGGAGACGAAGGAACGAAGTATGAAGGACCAAAGTTTTAGGTCCTAGAATCTAGAACCTAAAAACGGAAGATAAGGACAGAGGGATAAAGGCAGGAAGACGGGTTACAGTACCCCGACATCGGCGGTGTGCACGATGTGGTCCACACCATCTGGGGTGCGCAACACCAGGGAGGCATCGTCGTCGAGTCCGATGGCTTCACCCACCAGTGAAGAGCCATCAGTAAAGTGCGCCTCAACTTCCCGGCCACGAGCCCAACATACGGTTCTCATCTCCGCGCGCAATGCTTCGGCCTGACCTTGCGGATCAACCACGAATTCCGCCAGTCGCCGGCCGAGTTCCTCAACTTCACGAACCGCCACGGCATCCTGCATCGCATCAAACGATGGCAATCCGGTGGCATGAAGTTGCAATGACGTGGACTTCGCCGTAGGCAATCGGCTGGGACCTAAAGCCAGGTTCAGGCCGACACCGAACACCAATGCCACGTCACCATCGGCGGCTCCTTCCGAACCCGGGATCATCACCACTTCAGACAAAAGACCACCGAGTTTCAAACCGTGGCAAAACACATCGTTAGGCCATTTCAGCTCAAGGAAATGCGCCGCATCAATCATTGAGGCACCAGATTCCTCAATCATGCCGTTGAGCGCATCTAAAGTAGCGAGCCCGGCAATCATCTGTAGCCATCCGTTCACGGACGGATTCAACGCAATGGCGCGAGGGAGTCGCACCACATAGGAGATCGTCGAGCAGCAGCCGGGCTGGCTAATCCATATGTGACCGTTGCGTCCACGCCCGGCCACTTGACGATCAGCCACTACCAGAGCGATAGGCAGACGATCACGCTCGGTTCCGGAACCGGCAACCGCAGATGGCAACACCAGCGAGCCGTCCGCAATCATCTGCGCGGCCAGTGCATTAGTGGAATCGGTTTCGGCAACACTGACGATCCGATTCGCAACAGCCTCGGTTCTTGGCAGCCGAGGCGTCGTGGTCTGTAGTGCAAGCATCATGGGCAAAACGTTACCTCATTTATCACGATTCCAAACCCAAAAATCCCATGAAAATCGGCTCAATATCAAGCTCTTCTGCATATCGTGACCATGTGAACGTTCACAGGTGAGCAAAGTCACCACACGCCCACCACAACCTTATTTATAACTTTATAAATAAGTGCTATGCTGATGCAGTACCAAAGACGCACAATGCGGCACAGAAAACGACCACAACGCCGCAGCAGCAATGAAGCAGCCGAAAGGAACATCATGCGATACGGTCATTTTGACGACGCAGCCCGCGAGTATGTCATCGAGACTCCCGCCACCCCACTGCCTTGGATCAACTACCTCGGCAACGAAGACTTCTTCTCACTGATTTCCAACACCGCCGGCGGCTACTCCTTCTACAAGGACGCCAAACTGCGCCGCATCACCCGCTACCGTTACAACGGCGTACCTGCCGACAACGGCGCCCGCAACTACTACGTGAGCATTATGAGCGGCGAAGACGCCGACGCAACCCCAATCGAAACCTTCTCTCCCACGTTCCTGCCAACCAAGACCCCGCTGGATTCCTACCAGTGCCGCCACGGCATTGGCTACACCGTGTTCGAAGCCGCAAAGTCCGGCATCAAGACCACGCTGACCGCATTTGTGCCGCTGCACACCAACGCGGAAATCAATCGCTTTGACGTAACCAACACCACCGACTCCACTAAGACCGTAGATGTGACCGGCGCTGTGGAATGGTGCCTGTGGAACGCCGTGGATGACTCCACGAACTTCCAGCGCAACCTGTCCACCGGCGAGGTGGAAATCGAGCAGCGCGAAGACGCAACCCTGCTCTACCACAAGACCGAGTTCAAGGAGCGCCGCAACCATTACGCATTCTGGTCTGTGAATACTCCGGTTATCGGCTTCGACACCGACCGCGCAACCTTCCTGGGCCAGTTCAACGGCTGGGACACCCCGCAGGTTATCGCCGAAGGCCGCGCCCGCAACTCCTATGCACATGGCTGGTCGCCGATTGCCGCAAACCGCGTGCGCCTGACCTTGCAGCCGGGTGAAACTCGCTCTCTGGTGTTCATGCTCGGCTATATCGAAGTCCCCACCGATCAGAAGTGGGAGGATCCGAACGATCCCGCCAAGGTGGGCATCATCAACAAGCAGCCCGCCCACGACCTCTATGAGCGCTTCGCCACCATCGAGCAGGTCGAAGCCGCACTGGCCGAGCTCAAGGATTACTGGAACCAGCTGCTGAGCATCTACACCGTCGAATCCGGCGACGAACGCCTGGATCGCATGGTCAACATCTGGCATCAGTACCAGTGCATGGTCACCTTCAATATGTCCCGCTCCGCTTCTTACTGGGAGTCCGGCACCGGCCGCGGCATGGGCTTCCGCGATTCCAACCAGGATTTGCTGGGCTTCGTCCACCTTGTGCCCGAGCGCGCACGCGAGCGCATCATCGACATCGCCTCCACCCAGATGGAGGATGGTTCCGCTTGGCATCAGTACCAGCCGCTCACCAAGAAGGGCAACGCCGATATCGGCGGCGGCTTCAACGATGATCCACTGTGGCTCATCGCCGGCACCTACGCTTACCTTGCCGAAACCGGCGATGCCAGCATTCTTACCGAACCGGTGCCGTTCAACAACGTCGAAGGCTCCGAGGCTCCACTGCTCGAACATCTGCGCCGCTCCGCAAACTACACGATGACCCATCTCGGCCCGCACAAGCTGCCGCTGATCGGCCGTGCGGATTGGAATGACTGTCTGAACCTGAACTGCTTCTCCGCCACCCCGGGCGAAAGCTTCCAGACTGTGGAGAACAACGACACCGGCATTGCGGAAAGCGTGTTCATCGGCGGCATGTTCGTGCTCTACGGCGGTCAGTACGCGGATATTCTCGAGCATTACGGCCCTGATTGCGGCATGTCCTCCAGCGAGACCAGCGCTGAGGTTGCTCATGTGCGCGAGGCAATCAAGGATATGACCGAGGCCGTCAAGACCGCTGGCTGGGATGGCGAATGGTTCGTCCGCGCTTACGATGCTTACTCTCGTCCGGTTGGCTCCCACACTGATAACGAGGGCCAAATCTTCATCGAACCGCAGGGCATGTGTGTTATGGCCGGCATTGGTCTCGACGATGGTAAGGCCCAGGCTGCGCTCACTTCGGTACGCGACCGCCTGACCTGCGAGTGGGGTACTGCCATCCTCGCTCCTGCCTACTCCACCTACCGCATCGAATTGGGTGAGATTTCCACCTATCCGCGCGGATATAAGGAGAACGGCGGCATCTTCTGCCACAATAATCCGTGGATTTCCATTGCCAATGCTGTTGCCGGCAATGATGATGAAGCATTCGCCGTCTACCGCCGCAACTGCCCGGCATGGCTGGAGGATAAGTCCGATATTCGCAAGGTTGAGCCGTACGTGTACTGCCAGATGGTGGCCGGCCCTGAGGCTGCTGTGCCTGGTGAGGGCAAGAACTCTTGGCTCACCGGTACTGCTGCTTGGACGTTCGTGGATGTGTCCCAGTATCTGCTCGGTATTCGCCCGACGCTCGACGGTCTGACCATCGAGCCGCATCTGCCCGCCGAATACACGAACCTCAACGTCACTCGCAAGTACCAGGGCAAGACCTATCACATTGCTCTGGAGCGCACCGGCGAGCGCACGCTCACGGTGAACGGACAGTCTGTTGACGGCACTCTGGTGCGAGCAGCCGCACAAGATGCTGATGACATTGAGGTCACCGTCACCTTCTGATCGATATCCATTTGCCTACCTATTGTGAGGGTTGGCGTTCATGCAGCGTCCACGCGACGCATGCCAGCCCTCACCCGCTGATAAAGGATTCCCATGCAATACATTGATCGCACCATTGAAGGCATTGATGGCACTCAAGCGCAATTCGTCGGGTATGTTATTGATAATTCCGCGGAAGTCGATCTTGACCGCAAGCGCCCGGCCGTGCTCATCATTCCCGGTGGCGGCTATGAGATGACTTCCGACCGCGAGGCCGAGCCCATCGCACTGAAGTTCGTGGGCGCCGGCTACAACGCGTTCGTACTGCGGTATTCTTGCAAACCCAGCGTGTATCCGACCGCCTTGTGCGAAGCCGCTGAAGCCATGCGTCTGATTCGTTCTCATTCCAGCGAATGGCATACCGACCCCGACCGTATTGCTGTGGCCGGCTTCTCCGCAGGCGGCCACCTTGCCGCCAATCTCGCCACTTCCGCTGGCGACGATGACGAGCAGGCTCACGGCTATGACCCGGATGAGGTTCGCCCGAACGCACTGATTCTCGGCTACCCGGTCATCACTTCCGGCGAATACGCCCATCGCGGTAGCTTCGATGCATTGCTCGGCGACGACCGAAACGCCGACGATGCATGGCTCCAGAAGCTCTCCATCGAACAGCATATCGACGCTAAGACGCCGCCGGTCTTCCTCTGGCATACCGTCACTGACGATTGCGTGCCTGTAGAGAACAGCCTCGAGCTCATTTCCGCATGCAAGGCTGCCAAGGTGCCGGTTGAGGCACATCTCTTCCCCGAGGGCGGTCATGGACTTGCGCTCGGCACCATCGAAACTGCATGGGAAGCGAATCCTGCCTGCGTATTCGAATGCGTGCAGGTGTGGCCCGAGCTCGCCATCAGCTGGATGAAGCGATTGTTCGCATAGTGTCCGATAGCGTACACTATTGAAGCATTGTGAGCGCACACATTTCCATTGGAGGGAGGTCATCAATGCCCGTTGCAGCATGGGAACAATTCTTGCAGGATCAGAACAGCTGGCCCGCGGCATCCAGGACCACCCTCCA
This sequence comes from Bifidobacterium imperatoris, assembly GCF_002860405.1. Classification (GTDB taxonomy): domain Bacteria; phylum Actinomycetota; class Actinomycetes; order Actinomycetales; family Bifidobacteriaceae; genus Bifidobacterium; species Bifidobacterium imperatoris. Next base: position 77,944 of record NZ_NMWV01000008.1, read on the forward strand.
AGCCGTGGTGCGCGATACCACGTCCGGCACTACTTTTGAAAAGCGCAAGCGTATGAGCCCGGAGGAACGGCATCTGCAAATCATGCAGGCCGCCGTCAAGGTCATTGCCTCCAAAGGATTCTGGGGCATGTCGCTGCAGGATATCGCCGACGAGATCGGCATTACTGAGGCAGCGCTGTACCATTACATTCGTTCAAAGAACGAACTGCTCAACATGGTGCTCGCTGAGGGGTACGATACGCCTGAGGCCGACGAATACAATGCTTCCACTTCTACCGTGACCGATTTCGATGGTCATTTCTGCTACTGCTTCCCGCGCTACTGCGTCAATGTGGTGTTGTACAACCTGCAGCGCCCGGAAATGGTGCAATTGTTCTCAATGCTCAACGGTGAGGCTTTGAATCCTGCGCACCCTGCCCACCGGTTCTTCATCGGCCGCCATTTGCGCAATTGGGAACAGATTGGTTCGATGAACTGGATTCTGCCGCCCGGATACGATGAGGAGCGGCTCTACCATCTCTACACGCTGTCAATGTCTGCGATGGATGGTCTGCAGTATCGCTGGCTTGCCGATCATTCCGTCAATCTGTTGGAGGAATGGATGGCATTCTCCGAAGAGATCTTCCCGGAGAATGTTTGGCAAGGTTTCCGTGACCCGTCCGAATACGACCCAGCAAGCGGACAGTGTCTGCAAGAATTCACGCTCGCAGCAAAGGAACTGTAAAAGCCACAATATGGCACGCGTGATTGTGCACACGCGTAAACTCTGCTTACTTCCGAAGCTCAGTCACGAACGCATAGTAGGCGCCAATCAAACCGGCATAGCTCACGTTGCGGCAGCGTTTGATGGGGGTAGCGAAATCCTTCCAATATGGAATCGTGTCTAAGGCCTGTTCCACCAACGGCATGAATGCCGTCTCCTGGCATACCGCTCCACCCAGTAATACGCATTCAGGGTCAAGCGATACCACCACGTTGTAGATGCCCACGGCAATGTACTGTGCCCACTCCTCCACGATGTTGCGCACTTCCGGATCATTCATGCGGCGTAACAGGCTGGAAGGCACCACAATTTCGGCAGGACCACCGAATTTCTCCGCATAGCGTTCACTCAGTCGATCCGTGGCCGAGTATTCATGCAGCGAGCGAGCGCCTTCGGTCTGATAGTTCGTAATCATCATGCCGAGTTCGCCCGCGCGCCAATCACGGCCGCGGCGAATATGCCCATCCAAGAACAGTGCGCCACCCACACCGGCATCGGTGATGGTGAACACCACGAAATCATCGAGTTTACGGGCATTGCCGGCGTATCGTTCGGCGATGGCCGCGCAATTCGCATCATTCTCCACCCAAATAGGCAGATCATCACCGAGCCTGCGGCGCAATTCCTTGCCCACATTCTGCTTATACAGGGCATTGACCGCACCGCCGGTGATGGTACGTTGCTTCTTGACATCAACAAATCCGGGCAGGCTCAGCGCAATACCATCAATCGGCTCCTGCTGCTGGCGCACCACATTGGCAATACCGTCGAATAAGGCTTCGGAATCTTCCTTTGGCGTGGCAAAAGCGGCCGGCACATCCTGAATACCGTCAGTCACCACAGCATGACGAATAAACCTGTACCCCACATCAAATGTCAGCACACGCGTGCTTTCCATATGCCCTCCTCGGCTGTTCCGGCTACTCCTTTCGCCTCGTTGACGCTTTCACACCAGCATGAAACGGAGCAATACCGGTAGTTTAACAGGCCTTGTTATTCGTATTGATGACCGACGTGCCTCACGTTTTTTGAGCGCGTAGGGTGTGGTGGTGCCTCATCGGGAATGAGCGCGAACGGTATCGGTCCTGTTTGGCTTGTCTTATGGAAGACAGGATCAGCATGGCGACGAAGCGGCAGGTCACCCTGAGATTCAGGGATGAATACATGAAGGCGTCGAAGAAGGACAAGGGACGCATCCTCGATGAGATGTGCTCCGTGCTGGGAATCGGCAGGAGCACCGCGAGACGCAGACTCACGGAAGCCGGGCGCGGCAGGCCGTCGATGTCGCCCGCGGAGCGGCCGAAGCGGTATTCGGAGCAGTCGCGCGAGCTGCTGGTCCAGGTGTGGCTGATGATGGATGCGCCGTGCGCGAAGTACCNCAAGGCG
>NZ_NMWV01000009.1 GCF_002860405.1 Bifidobacterium imperatoris
CGGTCGCGCGCGAAAGCACCCGGGACGGCCGTCCCCGCCGCGTCTACGACGCACCACGCACCCCGTGGGAGCGGCTCAAGGAGTTCGACGAGGCGGACAGGGCCGCCGGCGGCCCCGGCTTCATACCCGACGACAAGCGAGAGGAGATCGAACACACGCTCGCGACCGTGAACCCGGCCGAGCTCGTCCGCCGCATCCACGACATCCAGGACCGGCTCGAAGCACTGGCGGCACCGCGCACCGCGCGGCTGGCCAGACGCATGGGCCCGGACATGGCATACTTGAACAAGACGCTCGCCCGGATCGCGGGCGTCGAACCGGAAGACGACGAAACCCCACAAGCCGACGCGGACTAGGATTTCACGCTCACCACAGGTGAGGCACCACTCCGGATTACGCGCTCATTTTCAAATGAGGCACCTCGTGACCGACTTAACAAGGCCTGAGATTTGAGTTATCGTGCCGTCACAATGACCTGATACGGAGCCAATGTGCAGTCAGATTCCAGCACGGCATCGTGAGCCAGCAAATCGGCGGCACCAGACAGGGCCGGCAATGCAACCTGCTGTTCACGGTCGGTCAGGTTGATGACGAATGTAAACACTCGGCCATCATCCGCATATCGTTCGGCAACTTCGACGCCATCCGGGGTAGAGATCGAAGCCAAGCCTGCAGCATCCACTATCGGCTGTACCAACGCATCCATGCCGGGCTCGCTCAGCGGAGTGCCCACATAGTAAGCCTCACCCTTGCCAAACGTGTTCACGGTAACGGCTGGCGTACCGGCATAGAATTCGCTGCCTCCATAGGTGGCGAGCGCACGGGCGCCTTCCAGATGCATGATGCTGGCCACGATTTCGCCGCTTGCCTCTACTGCGCCCGCGGCTGCAGCAGCCTCCGCACCAAACGACACTGGGATCGTCTCCCCCGGTGCCATCGCGTCAATTTCCTCAGCCCGGACGCCGACGAGCGCACGGAACGGACCGGGGTAACCGCCCGGAATCACCAGATCATGCTCGTCGTGAATGCCGGACATGTAGCCGGTGATGAATCGCCCGCCATCGCGCACATATGATTCAACGGCTTCGGCAACGCCGGGCTTGACCATGATCAGCGTCGGTGCCGCCACAATGGCGTAACGGGCGAGTTCGGCTGCTGGCGTGGTGCTGGGGATGATATCCACGGCAAGTCCGCGACGGTTGAATGCACGGTAGAAGCGGTGCACTTCGTCCGGGTAGGAGAAGCCGGCGATGGGTCCCACGCAGCCTTCCAGCGACCAGTAGCTTTCCCAGTCGAACATGACGGCCACATGTGCGCGCACTTCGGAGCCCATAATCTGCGGTGCGATATTCTCGAGTGCTTCGCCAAGCGCCGAAGTCTCACGGAATACGCGGGATTCCTCAGTGCCATCGTGTGCGATCACGGCCCCGTGGAAGCGTTCACAGCCGCCCAGGGACTGCCGCATTTGGAAGAACTGCACGGTATCCGCGCCATGCGCCACGGCCTGCCAGCTCAATGCGGCCACCTCGCCGGGGCGCTTGACCTTGCAGTACGGGAACCAATTCTGCTGGTTCGGCGTCTGTTCCATCAGCATGAACGGTTTGCCGCCGCCCACGCCACGCATCAGATCGTGGTTCAGGGCCACGCGGCTTGCCGGCATGCCCATGCCCGGGTAATTATCCCAGCTGATCACGTCCATTTCTGGACCCCATGTGAAGTAGTCGAGGTCTTTGAACGTGCCCATCAGATTCGTGGTGATGGGCGTGATGGCATCGAACCGGCGCACGGCGTCGCGCTCGTTCGTAAAGCATGCCAGCTGGGATTCGTTCTGGAATCGGCGATAGTCGATGAGCAGCCCGGAGATTACACACTTCCTCGGATCCCAGTCGGATCCGATGCCGTCGCCGTAGCCGACCGGTGGCACAATATCGGCCCAATCCACAATGGTGTGGCTCCAGAAGTTCGCGCACCATGCTTTGTTGAGCGCCTCAAGAGTGCCGTACTTGGCCTTGAGCCATGTGCGGAATGCTTCAGCGCAGGTTTCGCAGTAGCATAGGCCGCCGCCTCCGCCGTATTCGTTGCCGATATGCCAAGCCTTCAAGCCTTCAGTACCGGCGTATCGTTCGGCAATCTTGCCGGCGAGTTTGCCGGCAACCGCACGGAAGTAGGCAGAGTTCGGGCAGAAGTTATGGCGTCCGCCGAATACATGGCGCTGGCCTTCGAACGTAGTGCGAATGATTTCAGGATGTTCGCGCACCATCCATGCAGGCAATGCGGCGGTGCCTGTGGCGAACACGATGTTGAAGTGATGCTTGACCAGCAATGCCACGATCTTGTCAAGCATCGTGAAATCGTAGGTCTCCTCGCCTGGCTGTAGGAGCGTCCAGGAGAACACATTGATGGTTGCCTCATTGATGTGCGCGTCCTCGAGCATGTCGAGATCGCGTTCCCATGTTTCCTCGGGCCATTGTTCCGGATTCCAGTCGCCGCCGAAGAGGAACGTGTCGAATAAAGGTGTCATGCGATGCTCCTTTTGCCGCCGGCTCCCCTTTTGAGGGAGCCGGGCAGAATTGTGTTACTGCTGCACGCTGTAGTGCACGTTGTTGAAGGTGATGTTGCCTTGGCCGTGTGCATAGACGCCGAGCAGGATGCCGGTGAAGCCGCCTGCGTTGGTGAAGCTCAGCAGTTTGCCCGGCACATGGCCGAGCAGTTGCTCGCCGCCCGCGAATGCACTGGTGTTGGCCACGGCGAAGTCATATCCTGATTCGTCGCCGCGCACAATCAAGCGCAGTTTGGCGCTTGCCGGCACAGCTACAGTACCAACTATGGTGGCAAGTCCGGCGTTGTGAGCCGTGGCTTTGACGCGAATCAATCCGTTGGCATCGGATGCGCGCACTGCGATGGTTAGGTAGTGGTGACTGTTGGCGTATACGGCAACACCTGCTTCACCGAGGGACAGTGCTCGGGCATCCGCCAATGTTGCGCCGAATTCGAAACGCAGGTCGGTCTGGCGAGTGCCGATCATCGGTGCACCGTGGGTCAGATCGAATGATTGTGCGGCTGCATGCACGGTAATGGTCGCGTTATTGGTGGTAGCCGGCGCCATTGCATGACCGGACGATACGATGTACTGCTTGTCTGAATCGATGCCGGGAGTAATCCATTCAACATCTGATTCCAGTGAATCATTGTGACCGTTGAGGTCGCAGTCGTATGACTGATCGGCCAGCTCAGGCCAGCCATCCTTCCAATCGAACCAGACGGCGTACGGTTCGCGGCCGACCCAGCCTTGGGCTGGGTATTCGTTGTTGTTGCGGGTGCCGTGGAATACCATCAGCGTGCGATCGTCTTCAAAATGCGCGCAATCGCAGTGACCGATGGCCTGCAGGGTCAGATGGGTGGAACGGTTGGTGATCAGCGGATTGCCCGGATACATCTCGTACGGGCCAGTCGGATTGTTGGAACGCGCGATGTTTTCCATATGCCCGGATTCGGTGCCACCTTCTGCCCACATCAGATAGTAGGTGTCGCCGCGCTTGTACATGTGCGGGCCTTCCGGATTGGAACCGGTGATACCGCCACAGATGCGCTTACGCTTGGTCAGCACCGTTCCGGTGGTGACGTCGATTTTCGATAGGTAGATACCGGCTGGCTCGCGTTCGCCGTTCTCATCCGGCTCCCCGCCTTCGTTGCCACAGATGTAGGCGGTGCCATCGTCGTCGAAGAACAGGCTCGGGTCGATGCCGGGCCAGCCTTCCACCCAGATGGGATCCGACCAGCCGGCGTGTGGATCAGTTGAGGTGAGAATCATGTTGCCGGTGTTCACGTTGGTCACGATGAGGTAGTAGATGCCATCGTGGTAGCGCAAGGTGGGCGCATAAATGCCCTGGCTGTTGTCCATCGTCTCGTACGGGAACTGCTCGGGGCGGTTCATCGCGTCGCCGATCTTGTGCCAGTGTTCGCCGTCTTCGGATTCGAAAACCGGGAGCCCTGGGAAGAATTCGAACGAGCTGTTGACCATCAGGTATGTTCCCTGCGGGGTTTCGCAGATGGTGGGGTCCGGGTGGAATCCGGAGGCGATGCGCCGTGCCGGCTTAACGTTGAACAGGGTCATGATTCTACCTTTATTGCAAAGTCTTATTGGTTCCCCTCAGTCACCTTGCGGTGGCTGAGGGGAACCATGTTGTTATTCGCCGATCAGAAGGCCAGCGGATCGGAGCCGGGGCGAACCAGTACGGGCAGGGTGTGGTAGTCGTACTGTTCGGTGTACCAGCGGCCCGGCTCATAGGTCTTACCGGTCAGCAGGTTGGCCCATGCCTCACCAGCGTGGTCACCACCAGCATCCGGCACGTAGAAGCGAGCGGTGCCATCTTCGGAGAACACCGGCGCCACGAGCAAATCATCACCCAGCATGTACTGGGTATCGATGTCTTCGCAGGCCGGGTCGGTCGGGAACTCAAGCACCATTGCGCGCATCATCGGCACGCCGGTCTCATGGGTTTCCTTGGCCATAGCTTCCAGATACGGCTTGAGCTTGAGCTTGAGCTCGGTGAACTCGCGGGAGACCTCCACAGCCTCGTCACCATACAGCCACGGCACCTTGTATTCGGTGGAACCGTGGTAGCGGGAGTGAGAGGAGAGCAGACCGAACTGGGTCCAACGCTTGAACAGATCCGGGGTCGGCTTGTCTTCGAAACCGGCGATGTCGTGGCTCCAGTAGCCGAAGCCGGACATGCCAAAGCTCAGACCGGCACGCAGGGATTCGGCCATAGACGGGTAGTTGGAGGAGCAGTCGCCACCCCAATGCACCGGGAACTGCTGGCCGCCCACGGTGGCGGAACGAGCGAACAGGATTGCCTCATCCTTGCCCTTGGTTTCCACCAGCACGTCGTACACAGCCTTGTTGTACAGGTAGGTGTAGTAGTTGTGCATCAGCTCGGGGTCGGAACCATCGTAGTACTGCACACCCTCGGTGGGGATACGCTCGCCGAAGTCGGTCTTGAAGCAATCGACGCCCTGAGCCACGAGGTGCTTGAGCTTGTCCTGGTACCACTTGGTGGCTTCGGGGTTGGTGAAGTCCACGATGGCCATGCCGGCCTGCCACTTATCCCATTGCCAAACGTCGCCGTCCGTGGTCTTGATGAAGTAGCCCTTCTTGGCGCCTTCCTCGAACAACGGGGACTTCTGGCCGATGTAGCTGTTGATCCACACGCACACCTTCAGGCCGCGTTCGTGCAGCTTGGCGAGCAGGCCTTCCGGATCGGGGAACTTGGTTTCATCCCACTCGAAGTTGCACCATTCGAGTTCCTTCATCCAACGGCAGTCGAAGTGGAACACGGACAGTGGAATATTGCGCTTGGCCATGCCGTCGACGAATTCCATCACGGTCTTTTCGTCGTAGTCGGTGGTGAAGGAGGTGGAGAGCCACAGGCCGTAGCTCCAGTCCGGCACCAGCGGCGGCTTGCCGGTCAAATCAGTGTAGGTGTTGAGAATGCCCTTCAGGTCCTTACCACCGATAACCGAGTAGCTCATCTCTTCGCCGGGCACGGAGAACTGCACACGGGAGACCTTCTCGGAGCCGATTTCGAAGCTGACCTTGCCGGGGTTGTCGACGTAGAGGCCGTAACCCTTGTTGGACAGGTAGAACGGAATGTTCTTGTAAGCCTGCTCGGTGCCGGTGCCGCCATCCTCGTTCCAGATGTCAACAGTCTGGCCGTTCTTGACGAAGTTGGTGAAGCGCTCGCCCAAGCCGTAAATCTTCTCGCTGACGCCGAGATCCAACTGCTCGGAAACGTGCAGACGGCCTTCCAGATCGGTCACGAGGCCCTTGGCACGCCAACCGGAGTGAGCGATGACCTTGCCGTCGTAAACATACTTGAAGTCGATGGTCTCGCCCTTGGAGATTTCCAGCGTCAGCTTGCCGGAAGTGAAGGACCACTTGTCATCGTCCTCGGTAATGGTGACGTTCGGGTCGGATTCGTTGAGCGCGAACTTCGGGCAGTGGCTGCGATCCTTCTTGAAGTTGATGAGCCTGGTGGTGATGATATCTTCACGCGGGCTGGTGACTTCGATGGTCAGAATGCCGCCGTCCAGGGTCTGGCCGGGGTGATGAATCGGCACACCGAACGGGCAGAACAGGGTGAGCTTCTTCTCTTCGACGTTCGCCGTGTACACATTGGCCGCGTACTTGACGTCGAAGCCGTCTTTGACAAGCCAGCCACCATTGAGGAACTTCATTGTTACGTCTCCTTCATTGCGAGTACGTTGTGTTGAAATTTATCTTATTTATAAGTCTATAAATAACCAATTTCGACACGCCAGTGCTGTACTAACTGAGGCATAAATACCGCAATAGACATGAAAAGGCCTGCCGCAGATTGCACTGAGCAATCCACAGCAGGCCTTGATATTGCTGAGATTTCAGGCGGTGATAGCCATGCCGTCTTGAGTTCGATCGGAATCCGCAGCCTTACATGCGGCAAGGAAGCCGGTCAGTCGAATATCCGCCACTGATTCGCCAATGTACACATGGGCAGCCGATGCAAGGGCATATGCTTCCGACTCGTTGGACCAGTAGCGAAGCGCACGAGCGGCATCGAGCGCCAGTTCAACCTGGTGGCTTTCACCCGGCTGCAGTTCGACCTTCGTGAATCCACGCAATTCCTTAACCGGGCGGCACTCACCGGTACCTTCAAGACCGAAGTACACCTGCGGCACGGCTTTGCCGGCTCGCTTGCCGGTATTGGTCACCGTGAAGGCCACATGCACTGCGCCATCCACGAGTCGCACATCGCATGCGCTGTAGTCGAACGTGGTGTATCCCAAGCCATGACCGAACGGGAAGAGCACTGGAGCATGCTCAGTCTCATAGTGGCGGTAGCCCACAAAAATATCCTCGTCGTAGCGCACATGAAGGCCAGGGCCGAATGTACCGATGGAATGCGCTGGACTGTCTTCCAGAGCAATCGGGAACGTTTCGGGCAGGTGACCGCTCGGGTTCACACGGCCAAGCAGGGTTTCGGCAAGCGCGGTGCCGGATTCGCATCCGTTGTACCAGTTCCAGACGATGGCGCGAGCGCGATCGGCCCACGGCATAGCCACCGGAGAGCCGGCCACGAACACCAAGATCGTATTCGGATCAGCTTCGAGCAGTGCTTCAATCAGCTCATCCTGGCCATAGGGCAGCTGCAGGTTCTCACGGTCGCGGCCTTCAAGATCGTATTCGTGGTCAAGTCCGCCTACGAAGATTACCGGATCACCGGAGGCTGCGTATTCGCGAGCCAGGGATACGGCTTCCTCACGCAGACGAGCGGCACGTTCGGCATCATCGGTGGCGGAACCGACCGAGTTCTCCAAGCTGTCTTCCTGCCAGGAATCATCCTGCACCACCTGCTTGGCGTCATAGCCGAGCGCGTATTCGATTTCCACGTTGCCGCCGAGCTGTCCGTTCAGACCCAAGATCGGGGTCACTTCGTGCAGCGCCTTGATGACAGCGCTGCCACCACCGCTGGAGTGGATGCGGTCGGCGTTTGCGCCAACGACCAGCACGCGGCGCATCGCATGCTCATCAAGCGGCAGTAGCGTATGGCCTTGGGCATCAGCCTCGTTCTTCAGCAGCACGATGGATTCGCGCGCCACGTCCAGTGCAGCCTGAGCGTGTGCGAGCGTGGCATACGAGCCGGGCTTGCGGGATCGCGGAGCGTTCACCGCATCGCCATGCTCGTCCTGTGCCGGCAGCATGTGCAGCGCATCCATCACGGCAAGCACGCGCAATACCTTGGCATCGATATCCGCTTCGTCAACTTCGCCATCCTTCACCGCCTTGCGCAACGGGTTCGCGAAGTAATACTCATCGAAGTTCGGCGTCACGGACATCTCCACGTCCAGGCCCACGCGAGCGCTGGCCACCGTGCGCTTGACGGCGCTCCAGTCGGAGACCACGAAGCCGCGGAAGCCCCATTCGTCGCGCAGAATATCGTCCAGCAGACGCTTGGATTCGCAGCACTGCTCACCGTTGACGAGGTTGTATGCGCCCATCAAGGACAGCACGCCACCGCGCTTGACCACATCCTCGAATGCGGGCAGGTAGATTTCGCGCAATGCTCGCTCGCTGATGGTCTCATCGACTTCCAAGCGATCGGTTTCCTGGCTGTTGGCCGCATAATGCTTGGCGCAGGCAGCCACATCGGATTCCTGCACACCTTTGACGAAGGCCACGCCCTGTTCACCGGTCAGATAAGGGTCTTCGCTCATGTATTCGAAGTTGCGGCCGCACAGCGGGCTGCGCTTGATGTTGATAGAGGGGCCGAGAATCACATCCTTGCCGCGGCCTCGGGCCTCAGATCCCAGCACTTGGCCGGCCTTGTGCGCCAGCTCACGGTTCCAGGTAGATGCCACTGCGGAACCGGAGGGCAGGTAGGTGACGCGATCGCGGGTGTTATAGAGCGGAGCCCAGTTGTCATTGTGCAATTCCTCGCGCGGACCCATCGGGCCGTCGTCCATTTTGAACGGCGGAATGCCCAGTCGCGGCACGCCTTCGGTGCGGAAGAGACCGGCAGCGTGAATCATGTCGACTTTTTCGTCCAACGTAAGCTGGGCGAGAAGTGCTCGCGCTGTGGCGATATTGGCTTCGGTAATGGCAGTCATGCTGTATTTCCTTCTTCAATACTGCGGTACGCGACAATGCGACCGCTGACGGCTATGCGATGGTGATTTTGAATCCGACTGGTACGCTTGACTCGGTTTCAGTACGCTCGGCGCTGGAGACTGGGGTGATGACCAGCCCGTCGTTAGTGCGCTCCCACGCCACCGGCCCGGCTCCCAGTTGTTCCACTTCGGTGATGATGCCATGAAACGGTGCACGGATGCCGTCATGGTAAGCGGCGAATGTGGCGCTGGTGAGCGTGGCAGCACCGGCCGGGTTGAGGCAGAAGGCGTATACGTTGCCGTCTTTGGCGGTGAATCGCCAGTCGGCGGCCGTGTATTCGATGGCCGTCTGATCAGCGAACGAACCTTCGGCGGCGCGCGTGGGGCCTTCTTCGGCAATCCGCCACGGGCGCGTATCGTAAATGCCTTCACCGTTGGTGTCCATCCAGCGACCGATGGATTCCAGCAGCTCACGGTCGCGTGGAGCGATCGAACCATCGGCGCGCGGGCCCACATTGAGCAGCAGATTGCCATTCTTGCTCACGGTGTCCACGAGGGTCACGATGAGTTCGGAGAGGTTCTTGTAGTCGAGCGAGTTCGTGTAGCACCATGAATTGCGCGCAATAGCGGTGTCGGTCTGCCATACATATGGGGTCGCGGTGGACAGGCCGCCGCGTTCCACGTCGAACAGGCCGGCGCCCCAAGCCATGCCGTCGTCTTTGTAGCAGATGATGACCGGCACACCCCATTCCACGCCGCGGTTGTAATAGAACGCGGCGAGGCGTTTGATGTATGGCTTGAATACGTTGTGCTGAATCCACCAGTCGAAATACAGCATCTCTGGGCGGTAGTTGTCGATGAGCTCGCACACGCGCAGCAGCCAGTCGTCGAGGAACTCGTCGTCGGGCTTCGGCACGGAGAACAGGTCCTGATTGTCCGGCTCCGGGTTGGCAGGCCAGTAGAAACCGCCTTTGGCATCCGCTTCGGCACCTTGCACATCGGAGTCGAAGTCGCGGCCGTGCCCCATAAACCACCAGTGTTCGGCACGATGGTTGGAGGTGGCGAAATGCAGACCATGCTGCAAGGTGGCTTCGCGCAGTTCGCCGATGATGTCACGATGCGGGCCGGTTTCCACCGTGTTCCAATGCGAGAGCTCGCTGCGGTACATCTGGTAGCCGTCGTGATGTTCGGACACCGGGAAGTAGTATCGTGCGCCGGCTTTGGCGAACAGGTCGAGCCATTCGTCTGCGTTGAATCGTTCGGCGGTGAACATCGGAATAAAGTCTTTGTACCCGAATTCGGACTGCGGCCCGAAAGCGGCGCGATGATGATCGAATTCCGGGTAGCCTTCGATATACATGTTGCGCGAATACCATTCGTTGCGGTATCCGGGCACGGTGTAAAGCCCCCAATGGGTGAAGATGCCGAACTTGGCATCCGGAAACCATGCCGGCACCTGCACGTGGGACAGGGACTGCCAAGTGGGATCGTAGGGGCCTTGCGCGATCACGCGATCAATGGTGTTCAAATCAATCATCGAAGGTGCTCCTATTCCAATCGAAACCAACAGCCTGACACCATGAACGGGCGATAATCATTGCGCCGCGTTCGTATGGGTGTACGCGATCCTGGCTGGCCAGGCAACCGTGCAGTTGGGTGAGCCAGTGGTCCACCGCCGCTTGCGTGTCCACGAAGATTGCATTGTGCTTTTCGGCCATACGCTTTGATGCCGCGGCGAATTCTTCGATTTTGGCGCGCATCTGGTCTTGCGGATTCGGCTCGAACATGAACGGACGCATGATGATAATGCCTTTGAGCTCCGGCAGGGATTCCTTGGTGCGTTCGAGCAGTTCATCGTAAATGCGCTCGAAATCCTCCACGGTATTGAGGCGAGCCTGCCATAGCGGTCCGTCGAAGTACCGCCATGCATCATTGACGCCGACCATCACGGAAACATAGTCCGGCTTCAAATCGATGACATCCTGCTGCCAGCGTTCGGACAATGCCACGATGTCGTCGCCGCTGATGCCGGAATTGATGGTGCACAATGCACGATCGGGGTAGACGGCGGTAAGCAGGTTGTGCAGAGCGTTCACATAGCCGGTGCCGTAGCCCCAACCGCCCGGGATGGCAGTACGGTCGCGACCGGCATCGGTAATGGAATCACCCATGAACACGATGCGAGAATGTTTCGGGAAAATCAGCATGATGATCGCTTTCGGTTTCAGATATGAGATTGCGCGACGGCCCGGAAGGAGCGGGGCCGCCGCGCAATGAGAGAGGGCCTGTTATGAGGGGATTACCTCATCACTTGGAGGCTTCGTACTGCTTGACGACCTCCTGGCGGGCCTTGATCCAGTCCTTGGCGTTCTGCTGGTCAACCTTCAGCACGCTGTCGTAACCGAGATCCTTGACCTGCTGGCGAGCGTCCTTGAGCACCTTGGTGAACTCGGAGTCGGACTTGGCCACCAGAGCGTTCCAGGAAGCGTTGACAACCTCGGTCTTGATGGAGCTACGGGTTGCGGAAACCGTGGACTCTTCCTGCGGAGTGGTGTAGGAGGCACCCGGAGCCACAGCGAGCAGGTTGTTCTTCTGGAGGTAGTCGATATCGCTGGTGGCGCCGCCCATGTGCTCGGACCAATCCTGGAACAGAGCGGAGGTGTCGGCCTCGGACTCCCACAGCTGCGGGTTGAATGCAGCACCGGTCTCGGAGTCGATGTCGTTCTGCTGCACGGCCTTGAAGTTCAGCAGGGAGAAGCCGGAGTCGTAAGTGCCGCCGCCGAGCTTGTCGGAGATCTTGAGGTTGGCGTGGTCGCCGTTCATGGCCTGCTTGCCGAAGTCGGTGAGCTGAGGCTTGCCATCCTCGCCCTCGGTCCAGCAGCCCAGATCCTTCGGGCAAGCGGCACCGCCGGCGTTGGAAGCGGCAGCGTACACACCGTCAGAGGAGTACAGCCAATCGATGAACTTGGCGATGCGTTCCTTGTACTTGGACTTGGATCCAATGGCGATGATGGTGGAACCGTCGCCGTCCGGGGTGAAGCCGGTGGAGTAGACCTTCATGGACTGCAGCGGAGCGAGCATGAAGCCCACACCCTTGGCCTTGTTCTCATCGGAGTTCATACGCGGCTTGCCCAGCCAGCTGAAGATGGAGACTAGGGTCTTGCCGTTGGTCACCTTGTTCTGCATGGTGTCCCAATCCTGAGTGGTGGATTCAGGATCGACCAGGCCCATCTGATCGGCCTTGTTGAGGAAATCGAGAGCCTGCTCGTAGACGCCGCCCTCCTGGGTGGCCGGCTGAACATCCTTGCCATCAGCGCTCACGAACACAGAGCCCTGGTTCTGGTAGCCGAGCCAGTTGACGATGGCGGAAGCGTTGTTCATCACGTCGCCATCCCAATCCTTGAACAGGGAGAAGGCGTAGATATCATCCTGGCCGGTTTCCTTGCGGGCCAGATCCTGCATGTTCTTCAGCACGTCGAGGAAGGAATCGAGATCCTTGATCTCCGGGTAGCCGAGCTCCTTGTAGTACTCCCAGCGGATGTACGGAGCGGAAGTGGGCTCCATGCCTTCGCTCGGGCTGGACGGATCAGAGGAGGAGACGCCCTGCGGGATGCCCCACACGCCATCCTTGCCGGCCTGCTTGGTCACGGAATCGACAGCGTTCTGGTACTTCTTGACGTTGGTCATCTTGCCGTAGTACGGGGTCATATCGGCAACCAGGTTGGCCTTGACCAGCTTCTGCAGACGGCCGTTGCCGGTGCTGGTGATAATCAGATCACCCAGGGAGCCAGAGGCTGCGCGGGTATCGAAGACGGTGTCGCCACCGGAGACGTTCGGAGCAATGATGTTGAGCTTCAGGTTGAACTTGTCCTGAACGATCTTGGCGAACCAGCCCTTCTGTTCGCCCTGCTGGTTGGCCAGAGAGTCGAACACGTCGATAGTGACCAATGAGCCATCATCCTTGGCATCGGCTGCGGTATCGCCACCGCAAGCGGCCAGCGAGAACGTCATCGCCGCGGCCAGGCCAACGGCCAGCACCGAGGTGAGCTTCTTCTTGATTTCCATGACGGAAACCTCCTTGTTTCTTTTTCCTTTGTTGTCTGTTGAAGTTTGATTATGTAGTTGAAGGTCTCAATCAGCCTTTAACCGCACCCAGCATCATGCCCTTGACGAAGAAGCGCTGGAAGAACGGGTAGACGAACATGATCGGCAGCACCACGATGACGGAGACGGTCATACGAATCGAGGTCGGGGTAGCGGCGGAAGCCAGGGCGGCCACGTTCGCGGCGTTCGCCTTAGCGGCGTTGGCCAAGGCGCTGGCCTGGTTGATGTACGTGTACAGCAGGTACTGCAGGGAGTAGAGCTTGTCGTCGGTCATGTAGATCAGCGTGTCCTGGAAGGAGTTCCACTGGCCGACTGCGGAGAAGATGGCGACCGTGGCCAGGATCGGCGTGCACATCGGCAGCACGATCTTGCCGAAGATCGTCAGCGTACCAGCGCCATCCATTTCGGCGGCTTCCTGCAGGGAGTTCGGAATCGACTCGATGTAGGTCTTCACCAGGATGATGTTGAACGGCTGCACCACTGCCGGCAGGATGTACACCCAGAAGTTGTTGGTCAGGCCGAGGTTCTTCATCGTGATGAACATCGGGATCAAGCCGGCGTTGAAGTACATGGTGATGACCACGAAGCGGTACCAGAACGAACGTGCCCACATCTTCTTCTGCGTGAACATGAAGCCCAGGTAGGCGCTGGCGAGCACGGTCAGCACTGTACCGATCACGGTACGGGCCAGGGAGATCCATGCCGCGCGGCCAAGGCCGGAGAGCGCCAGCACATCCTTGTAGTTCTGCAGATGGAAGCCCTTGAACCACCAGGTCACCTCGCCCGCTGCGGACAGATTGTTATCAGACAGCGAGTTGATGATCAGGTAGTAGAACGGGTAGGTGCAGATCAGTGCGAACACTGACAGCAGCACGATGTTGAATACGTTGTAGACTTTCTCACCCGTGGTGCGACGCATCGCCGGCGAGACACTTGACTTCTGCTTTGCCATGATTGTTCCTTAATAAATCTCGCGTGACTTTGCTTGGCCGATCAGACGATGCCCTCGCCGCGGGTGCGCTTGGACAGCCAGTTGACGATGAAGAGCAGGGCGACGGAGACCAGCGACTTCAGGATGGAGATCGCGGTACCCAGAGACAGGCTGGAGTTGCCGAGACCGACGTTGTAGACGTACAGGTCGAGCACTTCGATCCACTTCTGGTTGAAGTTGTTCTGGAACACGTAGTACTGGTCCATACCGTTGTTCAGGAAGTTGGAGATGGAGAGCATGAGCAGCACGAAGTAGGTGGGTAGCAGCTGCGGGATGGTCACATGCCAGATTTGCTGGAAGCGGTTGGCGCCATCCACCTGTGCGGCTTCATACAGTTCCTGATCGATGCCAGCGATGCCTGCGAGGTACATGATGGAACCCCAGCCGAGGCCCTTCCACAGGTTCCACAGCAGCATCTTGAGCCAGATGTGATCACCGGAATCAAGGAACTTGATTGGCTCGGTGATCAGGTGCAGGTTCTGCAGCAGCTCGTTGATCATGCCGGAGGAGGAGAACATCGCGAAGGCGATGGAGTAAACCAGCACCCAGGAGATGAAGTTCGGCAGCGTGGTGAGCGTCTGAATCAGGTTCTTGAACCACTTTGCGCGAATCTCGTTCAGGGCGATGGCGAAGATCACCGGGAAGAACGAGGTCAGGATGTTCAAGCCGGACATGGCGAAGGTGTTCATCAACACCTGACCGATCTTGGCCAGCTGAGCCGGGTTCTGCACCAGCAGCTGGAACCATTGCAGGCCCACGAACTCGCTTTCGGAGAGCGGAATCGGCGGCTGGTAATCGTAGAATGCGTAAATCCAGCCGAACAGCGGCAGGTAGCTGAAGAGCACCACCATAACCAACAGGGGTGCGACCAGCAGGAACAGCTTCAATCCGTGGCGCTTGTTGTAATCAGCGCCGGGAAGCATCTTCTTCGCCTTGTTGGCGGCACGACGATCACGACGGTTACGCGCTGGCTTAGCGTCGGCAGCTGCGACGTTATCCGCGGCCAACCCGACTTCGCCGTCTGCGGTTGCAACGTTCTGCATCTTGTCTCCTTTGAAGCAATGCAGCGAAGACATTGTCTGGGTGCGACCCATTTCGCAACCCGTTGTCTTCTTGTCTCTTGTTTATAAGTTTATAAATAAGAATTTTTTCTGTCAAACGCACTTATGGCCAAAACCACTCATCACCGCGCAATCAACCTCTGAAAACCCTTGGAAAATCGCGGAATTCGACCAATAGAATTTTTATTTATATACTTATAAATAAGCGTGTCGCAATCGGTGAGTACGTGCTTGTACACTTACCTGAGGAATAGGAGGAACAATGAAGTTCAACACCAATGCACCCTTCTGGCGGTTCATGGATACTCTGGTGCATTTCACCGCACTGAATCTGCTGTATCTGCTGACGTTGATTCCGGTCATCACCATTGGCCCGGCTCGCGCGGCATTGTACAGCACCATGTTTGCGTACGACGAGAATGACGACATCAGCCTCACCCGCGAATACCTGCGCCGTTTCAAGCGCGAATTCAAGCACGGCCTGATCTCCGGCATTATCATCATGGTGCTTGTCGCGGCCATCATCTTCGGCCTTGCCTTCTGGAGCGCATGGAACACCAACGCTTCCTATATTCCACTGATTGTGCTCATCATCGCAGCGGTGATTGTGGTACTCACCGCCGAATACCTCTTCCCTATGCAAGCCCGTTTCGAGAACTCTTTGGGTACGCAGTGGAAGCTGGCGGCCATGTTCCCTTGGCGTGCGTTCCCCTGCACGCTGGCACTGCTCGGCATTGATGTGGTGCTGCTCGCCGTGGCCTACTTCATTCCGTTCATTCGCGTGCTTGTACTGATTTTCGGCGTGGCATGGGGTGCTTACGCCAAGTCCTTGGTCTTCCTGTGGGGCTTCAAGCGTTACGGCGGCATGGGACCGGTGGAACAGCCCACCTATATCAACGCACACGACTGATAACAATCGCGCACACTCCTTTTCCTCTCAAGCAACGGCAAGGCATGTTGATTGCCTTGCCGTTCGCGTATACGGCTACCATTGACTGACATGACGTCACCAGCCATCTCCAAGCCTGCCGCCGCCGCGAATCCTACAAAATCCGCGATCAGTTCGCGCCCTCATACGCAACTTGCCCGCCTTGGCACCATCGCCCGGTGGACACTAGCGGTATTGGCTTGCTTGTGGCTGTCGTTGTGCACTGCCGTCGGCCCGTTGTATTGGGATTTTGAAACCGGCACCATCGCACACTGGAACTGGGCGAATACCGCAATCTTCATTGGCTCATTCGTCATCTATTTCGGCATTATCGTTGCCTTGGTGAGATTCGCTGCAATCGGCCATGCGCTTCCCGCCAAGCTGAGCGAACAGCTGCGCACTGCAAAGCAGCAGTTCTTCGCGAGCGCCGGTAGTACCAAGCGTCGCCACGATGCTGACAACAACAATTCTGAATCATCAACAGACATCGGAAGCACAGCTGATGCTGCAACCAGTAAGAATAAGCGCAAAACCCGTTTTCATATCTCTCCTCAACGCATCGCTACGGCGGTAGCACAGGCGCTGCTGTTCTGCCAGCGTTGGATTATCCGCGGCACGAACCGATTCTGGAAACTCCTGCTCGTATTCTTCATTGGCTGGCTGTGGGTGCCCACCACGCTGCTTGCTGCATTTGGTGCTGACGTTCGTTCGCAGATACGCGAATTCAGCTGGGCCTGGAACCAGTGGACTGGATTGAAGCAGCCTTATATCGGCTTCTTCTCATTCGTGCCGATGGACATCTACCCCACCGCGCACTATATGTGGCCGTCCAACCCCACGTATTTGACTGACCAGCACAATATTGTGCTCACGTTGATTTACGGTGCAACGGCTGCATTCTCCCGTTATGTGACCGGTTCGAATGATGCAGGCATTGTGGTGCTCGCCGCCCTGCAAATGTTGTTCGCCGTATTCTGCTGTGCGGCAGCCGCCCATCGATTCTTGAACCGACCGTGGCTGAGTGCCGCCGATACTTCCGCGTACACCGCTACGGATTCAGCTGTGCCTCAACAGGCTGGTGGCTTGGCTCGTTTCCTGATTCTTCTCTTCTTCATGGTGTGCCCGCTGGCTGTATTCGCCACTATTTCTCTGACCAAATCGCCGTTGTTCGCGTTCGCATTCGTCTGGTGGTTTGGTATCTGGTACGAGCTCACACAGACCTGGAGGCCAGCAGCCAAGTGGCGTATGCGCAGCAAGAACAACCAGCACCATGCTGTACAGCCGATTATCCGATTGCCGCGCCATAGCTTCCTTGCCTTTATCGTCTCTACTGCAGTGATGCTGATTTCCGCTAAATACGCGTGGTATATCATCGCTTTGCAAATCGTGCTGGCACTTATCGCCGACCGCCGCCGCTGGGCTACCTATGTTGCCGCGCTGCTCATTCCCACAGTGCTGATTCACGGCGGCATCTCCTATGCCATCTCATCGAATATGATTATCGGCGGCGATCCGATTGAAAGCCGCGGTGTGCAGCTGCAGATGATCGCCCGCGTGGCGCAGCGCAACCCCGATGGCATTTCAAATGAGGCCATGAAGAACCTCTCCCCCGTGTTCAACAAGGATCAGATGGCTGACGCATACTTCCAGCAGGATGCCGATCCGGTGAAGTCCTCGGGTATTCAAGCCAAAAAAGTGAGCTACAAGTGGCGCACGGTCACGCCGGAGGATATGGCGAATTTCAATACTGCTTGGCTCGATATCATCAAAGACAATCCGGTGATTGCACTCGATGCGCTGCTGGCCAAATGCTTCGGCTATTTCAATGTGACCGATCTGCCGTATGTTTCGATGGATTATTACGTCAGCAGCGACTATGTGCAGAAGAATTCCGCATGGATTAAGTACTACAACCATGACTGGCGTGAACAAATCACTCACTTCACCCAAAGCTGGGGCAAGATTCCAGTCATTGGTTGGCCTACGCATGGCAATTTCTATGTGGTACTGACGTTGCTTATCGGTGCTGCCGAAGTGATTCGCCGCCGCTGGCTCACGCTGATGACGCATATCCCACTGCTGTTGCTGATGGGTGTGATGATTACTGCCCCGGCTAATAATTTCGAACGTCATATGCTTCCGGTGGCCTTTGTATTCGGTTTTGTTGTGCTTACATACTGGCGTGAGTCGCGTGCCGAGCTGGCTACAGCCGCGGCTTCAACGCCGATGATGCTCAGCAGCCGCGCATAGGAACCCGTATAAGGCACTTGTAGCTCAAGCATCAAGGTTTACACTATGGTTATGCCTTCAGACTTTCTTGATCTTCTAGCCGCCGACGCAGCTGACGCCAACGACGTTTCCGCTGCAGACCGGATACGCAAGGTTCTGTTTGAATGTCTGTTCCATCAACTTTCCGATCAACGTGTCACATCGTTGTTTACTTTGCTTGGATTTACCGGTGAATTCGACTGCTATGCCATCGCTGGTTATCCTGCAAGGTCCTCTGTACGAACCCGTAAAACCATCGAGAAAATCGTATCTGACTTCGGTGGAGTATGCATTACTGCCGAACATACATTGCATTCCCCGCTTGCGGCTGAGCAGGGTGGTTCGTCATTCGATAGTACGGTGGATAAGTCTGTGGATAAGTCGGCAAAACAGTCCGGTAATACTGTGGTTGTGGCATTGATTCGCCCGGTGGGTGCAGCAACGCCTGAGGTGATTTGCAATACGATTGCCTCGGAGTTCGACGATGCGCGTGCTTTGACGTTAGGACCTCAACTGCATGGCGCGAATGGTGCTATGCGTTCCATTCGTACGGCTTTGTACTGTTTGCAAGCGGCACCAGCATTGGCTGCTGCAGTGCCGCAATTACCCCGCCCATTACGCAATGATGATGCATTGCCCGAGCGTGCGATGATTGGTGATCCTGATGCGCGTAAGGAACTAGTGGACGTGGTGTATGGCAGCTTGGCCGCAGCAGGACCAGATGATCCAACGCTAGTGACGGTTTCGACGTTTTTGAAGTATGGCGGTTCACTGGAGACGGCAGCTAAGGAACTAAACGTGCATCCGAATACGATTCGGTACCGTTTGAAGCGTGCAGCCGAATCGACGGGCTGGGATGCTTCCGACCCGCGTGAGGCGTTTGTGCTCTCCTGTGCGATTGCATTGGGCCATATGGCTGCTTAGGCAGAATTGCCACGAACGCAAAAGGGCCTCTATGAAACTAGTGCTCCATAGAGGCCCTCGTCTTTGTTTGTATACCGCGAATATCGGTATACGGATGCATCGCGCATTGGCTGACGCGCATATGTAAGGCGCCGTGTCGTAATTACCGTTGTTATTCGTTACGTAGGAAAAGGAGAATAAAAAAAGTCCGACATCGATTGATGTCGGACTTTAATAAGTTTAAATGCGGCGGTGTGCTACTCTCCCACACCCTGTCGGGTGCAGTACCATCGCCGTGCCAGGCCTTAGCTTCCGGGTTCGGAATGGGACCGGGCGTCTCCCCTGGGCCATGACCGCCGCAAATCTTCTGTTATACGGTCCAAGACCATGTCTTGGCCGGCATGTGGTGGTTCGGGGACCGGATGGTGGACGCTTCCTGATGTTCGTTTTCCGATGTTCCGCGACGATGCAGTGTCTTTCTGTCGTCCGCGTGTCATTGTGCGCAGCACGGTCGCCAACAATCGAAGATGTTGGCATAGGGTTTCGCCTTTCCCCGTTAGTACCGGTCGGCTCCACCCCTCGCGGGGCTTCCACGTCCGGCCTATCGACCACGTGTTCTTCATGGGGGGTTCAAGGATCCGGGGATCCTATGGAATGCTTATCTTGGAGCAGGCTTCCCGCTTAGATGCTTTCAGCGGTTATCCCTTCCGAACGTGGCCAACCGGCCGTGCCGCTGGCGCGACAACCGGCATACCAGAGGTTCGTCCACCCAGGTCCTCTCGTACTATGGGCAGGCCTCCTCAACATTCCAACGAGCGCAGAGGATAGAGACCAAACTGTCTCACG